>NZ_AP024169.1:4457500-4465000 GCF_016591975.1 Anaeromicropila herbilytica
ACTGACAAGACAGCTATCACTTCATATGTAAAGTATATAAAGATAGTAAAATAGCTTTTATAAATCGAAGATATTGATTTTCAATATACTATAATAATAGAAAGGCATGGACATAATATGGTATTAAATAAACTACAACCACATATTCGCATAAGCAATAGGGATACTGCAAAATATGCTTTGCTACCAGGCGATCCTGGTAGAGTAAAACGCGTTATGGAATTATTAGATAAACCAAAAGAATTAGCTAGTAATCGTGAGTACTATAGTATATCTGGATACTATAAGGGCATTAAGCTTTTAGTTCTCTCTACGGGAATTGGAGGTGCCTCTACTGGTATTGCTATCGAAGAACTTCATAATATAGGTGTCGAAGTAATGATTCGTATTGGAAGTTGCGGCTCTTTGTCTACCAGAACTCACATTGGAGATTTAGTATTAGTAAATGGAGCGGTTAGAGATGACGGTACTTCTAAAACTTATATTGACAGCATTTATCCTGCGATACCTGATACTTTATTATTAATAGATACAATTAATTCTGCAGAGCAGTTAGGTTGTTCCTATCAGATTGGTAAAACAAGAAGTCATGATAGTTTTTATACAGAAAATGAAGAAGAATACAAATCCTTCTGGTCTTCAAAAGGTGTTCTCGCATCAGATATGGAAACTGCCGCCTTATTTACAATTGGAGGTTTAAGAGGAATAAAAACTGCTTCTATATTAAATACTGTTGTTGAGTATCAAGGGAACTTAGAAAATGAAATTAATAGTTATGTAGAAGGACAAAGTCATATGTTACAAGGTGAATCTAATGAAATAAATGTTGCATTAAATTCTATCTATATTTATGAACAAAAAAATAATATATATACATCTAATTGATCTTTTGTATATTAAACAACATATTGTCTAATATACATTACTAATATAAAAGCTATTCATACAAAATCAAAAGGAGACTAATTATTATGAACACAAAAAAATGGTTAAGTACTGCTGTACTTGTATTAATACCAGCGTGTATAGGTATTAATTTTTTAGGTAAAAGCTTTGCAGAAGCTTTACATCTTCCATTATGGCTGGATTCCATCGGGACTTGCCTAGCTGCATGTTTGGCTGGTCCTATTGTTGGTGCAATATGCGGAGCTGCAAATAATTTAATTTATGGATTAACATTATCACCAATCTCTTTAGTTTACGCACTAACAAGTGCTGCTATTGGTATTGTTGTTGGTATATTGGCTAACAAAGGGCAGATGCGACATATAAAAGGAGCTATTTTAACGAGTATTCTTGCTGGACTAGTTGCTGTTATTATTTCAACTCCTCTTAATGTAATATTCTGGGGAGGTATGACTGGAAATACATGGGGCGATGCAGTATATGCTTGGGCAGTTGCACAAAAGCTTCCTATGTTTATAGCTTCATTTTTTGATGAAATGGTTGTTGATATTCCTGATAAAATTGCAACTATTCTCATAGTATTTGGTATTTATAAAGGTTTACCAAAAACTTTAACATCACTCTACCAAAGTAATGATAAAATTGAAAATCTCAATGATTAATTTGTAACAGTAGATATCTTCATAAAAAACTACAAGCAGTCTATTCTGCTTGTAGTTTTTCATTAGTATATCAATATTAAGTGATTCTATAAAGCAGTATTACATAATATTGATATACACTTATATAGTCTATTCCTAACCTCGATAAAAGAAACAGATAGGAGTCATTATGAAAAGTATTACTTTATATGAATATAAAAATTCATTTTTAAACCACATTGATCCATTTTGTAAATTACTTTATATTCTAGCAGCCCTTTCGATACCTTTAATTTTGGGAGTATCAGTCACAAAGCTTATATTTATAGCAATTAGCATATTCCTAATTATTAGCAATAAAGTATTTAAAAAAGTAATTCCTCTTTTTACTTTTTCAGCTATTATTATTCTTACTGCTATTATAATTCAAGGTCTATTTTACTCTAATAATAAACATATTATACTGCAATTAGGACCACTTAAATTTTATAAAGAGGGTTTACTATTTGCATATCATATTGCACTTAATGTTTTAAACATTCTTCTCAGTTTTGCAGTACTTATCTTTACAACCAAACCAACCGATCTTATTGATTCCTTTGTAAGAGTTGGCTTCTCACCTCGATTTGGATATGTACTAAGTTCGGTATTTCAAATAATCCCACAAATGTCTGAAACAATGTCTACTATATCAGATGCGCAAAAAAGCAGAGGAATGGAATCAGAGGGAAATCTTTTTACCAGAATAAAAGCTTTCTTTCCTCTTATCTCTCCAGTAATTACAAGTTCACTTATAAATACAAGAGAACGAGCAATTGCTCTTGAAGTCAGAGGATTTAATTCAACGACAAAGAAAACATTTTTAAATCAGCAAACAAGAACAAGAAAAGATAAAATAATTAATATCATATTATTACTTTTAATTATACTATCATCTATTTGGAGGATCATTACATGTCTAAAATAACCGTCACTAATCTAAAATATAAGTATCCTCACAGAGATAATCTCGCACTTAATAACATCTCATTTGAAATTCAACCTGGTGAATTTATTGGTATAGTAGGTGAAAATAACTCTGGAAAAAGTACCTTATGTCAATCAATAATTGGACTTGTACCTCATTTCTATAAGGGTGGCTATGGTGGTAGCGTTATAATTGATGATATTGAGGTCTATAAATCAGATATTTCAACCCTTTGTAAAAAAGTTGGACTAATCTTTCAGAATCCATTTAACCAAGTAACTGGATCAAAAGAAACTGTATTTGAAGAAATTGCTTTTGGACTAGAAAATATAGGCATACCAAGAGATGAAATGATTGAACGTATAAATTTTTCTATGAAACTGTTAGATATTGAACAATATAAAGACCGTAACCCATTTGACCTATCTGGTGGCCAAATGCAAAGAGTTGCTATTGCTAGCATCATAGCTATGAAGCCAGAAATAATAATTCTGGATGAACCAACTTCTCAACTAGATCCTGCAGGTAGTGAAGAGGTATTTCAAGCTGTCACCAAACTATCCAACGAAGGAATTACGATAATTATGGTGGAACATAAGATTGAAAAAATTGCAGCCTATTGTGATAAAGTAATGCTCATGCATAAAGGTGAGTTGATTAAGTTTGATACTCCATCCGAGGTATTTTCATTAGATAACTTAAGTGATTACGGAATCAATCCTCCGATATTTACTAGTATATGTAAAAAATTAAATCTAAGAAAAGATGATAATAACTACCCAGTAACTATTGAAGAAACATTACAATTACTTAAGAAGGAGCGCTCATATGAACAAAATTAAGGTTGAAAACTTATCATTTAGCTATACTCCAAATGATTTGGTTCTTTCTAATATAAATATTACATTTGATAATAGAACTACTGCTATTATTGGACAAAATGGTGCTGGTAAGACAACTCTAGTCAAGTTATTGAAAGGATTAATCAAGCCAATTTCAGGCGATATTCAAATTAATGGAACCAGTATTTCTAGTCAAAGTGTTGCTTCTTTGGCAAAACAAATTGGACTTGTATTTCAGAATCCGGATGATCAAATATTCAAGCAAACAGTTCTTGATGAAGTTATGTTTGGTCCATTAAATATAGGAATAAATGAAGTTGAGGCTAAAAATGCCGCTATAGAAGCGCTCTCTTTAGTGGGTATGTCAAAACATGAAAATAGTAATCCATATGATCTAGGCCTTTCTGAAAGAAAGCTTATTGCTATAGCCTCTATACTATCTATGAATACCCCTATTATAATTTTTGACGAGCCAACAATCGCACAGGATTTTATTTCAAAAGAAAAAATAAAGAACATTATTCGATATTTACAGTTTCAAGGAAAACTAGTACTAACTATAATTCATGATATGGATTTTGTAGCAGAATGCTTTGAACGTACAATTGTTTTATGCAAAGGAAGCGTATTAATAGATGATGAAACCAAAAAAGTTTTTCAAAATGTTGATTTATTAAAAGAAGCTCATTTAGAGTTACCACATGTAGCTAGACTTAGTAAAGAGTTAGCGCTTAAAAACCTCTCACTTACTATTGATGATTTCATTACTGATTGGTTTAATTATTAATGTAGTAAAATCAGCTTTTATACCCTAATTGTTCTGAAGAAAGTATAGCTATCATTTCTTTTTAAAACTAGAGATAGTGTACATAATAATTTTAAGTTATGTACACTATCTTCTTATAGCTAATTATATCTAAATATCTTATTCCTTATTTTTCGTTTCTAATTGATCTATTTTTAATGATTTATTTTGTATTATTATTTTTATGTTTCTTATATTTATTTGTTAATTTATTTGTTATTATTGAATATTGCTTTTATTACTAATATTATTAATCCATTATACTAATTATTTAATTATCGAAATTAATAGATCTTCCTTAGTGTTACATTAATGTTTCTAACATAATATCTAATTATCATAATTAATAATAACCATTACATCTGTATTAATCATACTAATTTATCCACATTTCTTTTAAATATTCTTTATTTTATCCACATTTATATATATGGAATGTCGATAACTCTTAAAAATAGCAATATATTTGTTATATCAAGCTCATTATAGAAAAACATTTTCCATAGTATTAGCTTCTATTTAGATTTTAGTATATCATTTGATGTGCTTTATTACATATTAAGAATACATCTATCCTGGCTCTCTCTTTAAATATAAACATTTTTCTATAATAAAAAAATCTCTCATAACAATATGAGAGATTTTCAATCTATACCTTAAAAACTACACATGAATTATTTATCCGTTTATTTTTGGTCAAGCCCTCGACCTATTAGTATTAATCAGCTACATGTGTTACCACACTTCCACCTTTAACCTATCTACCTCGTCGTCTTCAAGGGGTCTTACTTCTAAAAGAATGGGATATCTTATCTTAAGGGGGGCTTCACGCTTAGATGCCTTCAGCGTTTATCCCTTCCAAACTTGGCTACTCGGCCATGCCATTGGTATGACAACCGATACACCAGAGGTTCGTCCAACCCGGTCCTCTCGTACTAAGGTCAGCTCCTCTCAAATATCCTCCGCCTACGCCGGATAGGGACCGAACTGTCTCACGACGTTCTGAACCCAGCTCGCGTACCGCTTTAATGGGCGAACAGCCCAACCCTTGGGACCTACTACAGCCCCAGGATGCGATGAGCCGACATCGAGGTGCCAAACCACTCCGTCGATGTGAACTCTTGGGAGTGATAAGCCTGTTATCCCCAGGGTAGCTTTTATCCGTTGAGCGATGGCAATCCCACTTTATACCACCGGATCACTAAGTCCTACTTTCGTACCTGCTCCACCCGTCGGTGTCACAGTCAAGCCTTCTTCTGCCTTTGCACTCTTCGAATGGTTTCCAACCATTCTGAGAAGACCTTTGAGCGCCTCCGATACTCTTTCGGAGGCGACCGCCCCAGTCAAACTCCCCACCTGACATTGTCCTCTACCCGGATCACGGGTACAAGTTAGAAATCCAATACTACAAGGGTGGTATCCCAACAGCGACTCCGTGACAACTGGCGTCATCACTTCTTAGTCTCCCACCTATCCTGTACAGATAGTACCGAATCCCAGTATCAAGCTAGAGTAAAGCTCCATGGGGTCTTTCCGTCCTGGCGCAGGTAACCAGCATCTTCACTGGTATTTCAATTTCACCGGGTGCATTGTCGAGACAGTGCCCAAATCATTACGCCTTTCGTGCGGGTCGGAACTTACCCGACAAGGAATTTCGCTACCTTAGGACCGTTATAGTTACGGCCGCCGTTTACTGGGGCTTAAGTTCAAACCTTCGGATTACTCCTAAGCTCTCCCCTTAACCTTCCAGCACCGGGCAGGCGTCAGCCCATATACTTCACCTTGCGGTTTTGCATAGACCTGTGTTTTTGCTAAACAGTTGCTTGGGCCAATTCTCTGCGGCCTACTTTCGTAGGCACCCCTTCTCCCGAAGTTACGGGGTCATTTTGCCGAGTTCCTTAACAATGCTTCTCCCGTCGGCCTTAGGATTCTCTCCTCATCCACCTGTGTCGGTTTACGGTACGGGTACAATAAAAACAATAGCGGCTTTTCTTGGCAGTAAGTCCATCAGCTTCCCTACTTATATTTCGGTCCGCATCACGTCTTCCCATTGCCTGGCGGATTTGCCTACCAGACTGGTACCTCGCTTGCACTGGTTTTTCCATTCCCAGCTCTGACTTCCTTCCTGCGTCCCCACAGTTCTGATTTATTGTAGTACAGGAATTTCAACCTGTTATCCATCGACTACGTCTTTCGACCTCGCCTTAGGCCCCGACTTACCCAGAGCAGATCAGCTTTACTCTGGAAACCTTAGATATTCGGCCTGAAAGATTCTCACTTTCATCTCGCTACTCATTCCGGCATTCTCTCTTCTTAACAATCCACAGCTCCTTACGGTACTGCTTCGTCTCATTAAGAATGCTCCTCTACCAATTGTACTTAGTACAATTCCACAGCTTCGGTGTCGTGTTTTAGCCCCGGACATTTTCGGCGCAAGACCTCTCGACTAGTGAGCTATTACGCACTCTTTTAATGTGTGGCTGCTTCTGAGCCAACATCCTAGTTGTCTTCGAAATCTCACATCCTTTTCCACTTAACACGCACTTTGGGACCTTAGCTGGTGGTCTGGGCTCTTTCCCTTTTGACTACCCAACTTATCTCGTGCAGTCTGACTCCTGTTAAACATCTATATGGCATTCGGAGTTTGATAATCTTCGGTAAGCTTTGACGCCCCCTAGGATATTCAGTGCTCTACCTCCATTAGACTATAAACAAGGCTAGCCCTAAAGCTATTTCGAGGAGAACCAGCTATCTCCGGGTTCGATTGGAATTTCTCCGCTACCCACATCTCATCACCACCCTTTTCAACGGATGTGTGTTCGGTCCTCCACCACCTTTTACGGCAGCTTCAACCTGGACATGGGTAGATCACCCGGTTTCGGGTCTACACTTACTGACTTAATTGCCCTATTAAGACTTGGTTTCCCTTCGGCTCCGAACTTTATGTTCTTAACCTTGCCAGTAAATGTAACTCGCCGGACCGTTCTACAAAAAGTACGCGGTTGTGCACGTATGGCACTTCCACAGCTTGTAAACATAGGGTTTCAGGTTCTTTTTCACTCCCCTCCCGGGGTTCTTTTCACCTTTCCTTCACAGTACTATGCGCTATCGGTCACTAAGTAGTATTTAGCCTTGGGGGGTGGTCCCCCCGACTTCCCACAAGGTTTCTCGTGTCTCGTGGTACTTCGGATACCGCTCGCTGTCTATTGATTTCGAATACGAGGCTTTCACTCTCTCTGGCTGGCTTTTCCAAAACCACTCTTCTATCAAATCGACTCACTTGTTGCGGTCCATAACCCCAGAATGCACGCACTCTGGTTTAGGCTCCTTCCATTTCGC
>NZ_AP024169.1:4475000-5047500 GCF_016591975.1 Anaeromicropila herbilytica
CTACTCTATATTGTTTTGATCTAGCTCCTCTATAACCTTTTGCTAGTTTTAATACTCTATTGTGTCTTTTTTTAGCGTTCATTCCGCCTTTAATTCTTGCCATCTTGTATTTCCCTCCTTATAAAAACCGTATCTTATAGATAAGGTAAAATTTTCTTCATTGCCTTGATGTTTGCTGCATCTACTGTAGTTGCTTTTCTAAGATTTCTCTTTCTCTTAGTAGATTTTTTAGTTAAGATATGGCTCTTATAAGCTTTCATTCTTTTAAGTTTTCCTGTACCTGTTTTTTTGAAACGCTTTGCTGCTGCTCTGCTTGTTTTAATTTTTGGCATGATATTTCCTCCTTGATAATCGTATCAAACTAAAATAGTATTTCTATTCTAATCATACATTGATTTATTTTATGTTTAACGTTTTTCTGTTAAAAACATTATCATACTTCTTCCTTCTAGTTTTGCTGGTTTTTCAACCACTGCAATATCTTCTAATTTTTCATAAAAAGTATCTAAGATTTGTTTACTAGTACCCATATGAGCCATCTCTCTACCACGGAAACGAAGTGAAACTTTAACTTTATCACCTTTTTCAAGGAATTTTCTAGCTTGGTTTACTTTCGTATTAAGGTCATTATCTTCAATATTTGGAGATAAACGAACTTCTTTTACTTCTGTTGTTTTTTGTTTCTTCTTAGCTTCTTTTTCTTTTCTTGCTAATTCATATCTGTATTTTCCGTAATCAATAATCTTACATACTGGTGGTTTTGCTGTTGGGGCAATCTTAACCAAATCAAGATTAGCTTCTTTTGCTAATTTCATTGCATCTTTTACTGCCACAACGCCAAGTTGTTCCCCATCTTCTCCAATTAGACGAACTTCCTTATCTCTAATCTGCTCATTAATCATTAAATCGCTAATAGTAGTGCACCTCCATAGGTTGATTCAAAGTTTAAAGTTACCTTACTTTTACATATAAAAAGTGGATAGTAAAGACTATCCACAATTAACCTCAAATATAATATTTACTTCTTTTGCAAATATTATTTGTATTATTAATATTAACCCAAGTCATCTATCAAATGCACAACTGATATGATTGGCATCTAGCCTAACTGCGTTGTGATTCTATGCTAAGGTGAGAGCGGATACTCTTCTTTATATAATATTGAAATTTCAATCTGCAATTCAATGCAAACACCTTACAAAGAACTACAACACTTTTATTATAAGTCGATAATACAGTTTTGTCAAGTGCTTTTCTATTTTTTATTTAGTACTTTTTATTCACTACTAATTATCTTCAAACACTTCATTATGTTAATCTTACTTTATATTTGACTTCAAAGTCACGATCACTATAACACAAATAACTTAATCCTTCAATCAAACCAATAATTACTGGTATTCCAGTTGCGAAAAATAATAGATACAAAATCCCTAACCATGGCTTTCCTAAGTAAAATTTATGAGCTCCAATACCTCCGAAAAATATTCCCAATACTGCTGCTACCTTTTTACTTTTTTTGGGCCAATCCAAATTAATATTATTTGCCGATTCTTGTCCATAACTATTTTTCGGAATTACCGTATTAAATTGTTCTGATGAAGTATCTATATTTGTATTTGTTTCATGAATTACCGTTACAGTTTTTGTTACTTTTACTTCGTTTTGTGGTGCTCCATCTATATTCCAATTTTCTTGGAAGAATTCATCGTCATCACCGTTAAGCATCTCTTCTTGAACTTTATTAAAAAATTCTTCGCTTTGCTTACTAAAACCTTCTGTAGCATCAAAAAAACTGTTTGCTCTTGTTTTATTATTTTCTTTTATAATTGCTTTTCGATATATTTTTTTCACCACAATATCTACACTCTTCTACTGTAATATCAATGGGTGCTCCACACTGCGGACATGTATTGGCCATATTCATCTTCCTTTCATTTTTGTTTTAATCGCATATTATACAAATAGCTATATATAATGTTCAACTAAATTGCAAGTCTCTTTCCTTATATCACCTTATTGCCACATTCTGGGCAGAATTTTGCACCTGGATCTAATTGATATCCACATTCACATATTTTAATTTGTAAATTAGCTCCACAGTTATTACAGAACTTTGCACCTATTGCATTTTCAGCATTGCATTTAATACATTTTTTTCTCTTTATTTCTAAAGAGGTTCCACAATTATTGCAAAACTTATATTCCTTTGGAACTGTAGTATTACAGGATGGGCATATTACTGTCTTTTCTGTATTTGGAGTAGCCATTGTTTGATTCATACTATTTAGCATATTTACTCCAGCTCCTAATGCAACCCCACCTGCTAGCATTGCCCCCGCTACACCACCTTGATTTTTGGCAGCACCTTCATAAACATCAAAGCTTCTCTTTGTTGCATATCTTTGATCACCCATTATCTCGAATTCTGCTTTGTCCTCTAATATCTTATTAATTTTTTCAAAATCTTCATCTGGGAAGTTAATTGACTCTATAAAAAATGTAGGAATACTCATTCCGTATTCTCCCATTTCACTAATAAGGTCATTCTGTACCTTCTCACTGAGTTCCTCCAATTTTGTACTAATTTCTAATGCTGATATTTTATTATTAATAATTATATCTGCAATAATTGATTTCACCTTGATTACCACTAAACCTCGATAGAATAGTTTTAGTATCAAACTTAACTAAATTATCTTGAGCCATTCCTCCAATTAATTCTTTAAAGAATAATTCATAATCCTTTATTTTTAGTCCCATCTGACCAAATGCCCGAGCTCTTAATTTTATACAATATTTAGGATCAATTAGTTGAATAGGATCTGTTGTTCCCCATGTAATATCTAATTTGGTAGTTATATTAATAAAATAGATCTCTGCTGAAAATGGGGTATTTCCTCCAAATGGTAGGTTAACAAGGCTTGATAAAATTGGTATATTTTCTGTACTTAATACATAAGTCCCTGATTCAAATATATCACATACCACTCCACCTTTAACAAATATTGCTACCTGTCCTTCATTAACAATAAGAACCGAACTGGTTCTAAGCCCTTCACTGGGGTATTTATAAATAAGCCAATCTCTTGACTTAAGCCCATCAAACTTTATACGATCCAAAAGAGCCATAATACACCGCCTTTACTATTTTTAATACCTTATTACTATAAATTATACAACATTTTCTATTAATGAAAATAATTATATTCTTATCCAAAGAATAAGAAAAAGTTCTAAAAAATGCTCATAAGTACTGATTTTCTAAACCGGAAAATCTATTACCTATGAGCATTATATTATTATACTATGTTAAATTGATACTTATATTTATTTCTCTTCTACTACTTCAATCTCTTTAATCTCTTTTGTTCTGATTTCTTTGCAAATATCATCAACAAATGTTTCAAGAGATTTTTGTCCTTCATCGCCTTTGAATCTGCTTCTTACAGATACTAAGCCTTCTTCTTCCTCTTTTTGTCCGATTACTAACATGTATGGTACTTTATCAAGTCTTGTTTCACGAATCTTATAACCAATCTTTTCAGCTCTTTCATCAACAGTAGCTCTTACTCCATTTTGCTTTAATTCCATTGCTACTTTGTTTGCATAATCATGATATTTTTCAGAGATTGGTAACACTCTTACTTGTTCAGAGCATAACCAAGTTGGGAATAATCCAGCATATTTTTCAATTAACATTGCAAGAGTTCTTTCATAACAACCAATGGATGTTCTATGAATGATGTATGGACGTTTTTTCTCACCATTCTTATCGATGTAGAACATATCGAATTTCTCTGCAATTGAGTTATCTAATTGAACTGTGATGATAGTATCTTCCTTACCATGAACATTTCTAAATTGGATATCAAGTTTTGGCCCGTAGAATGCTGCTTCTCCTTCTGCTTCTGTAAAGTCAATATTCATATGCTCAAGAATAGAACGGAATGTTCCTTGATTTCTTTCCCATTCTTCTTCTGTTCCTAAGTATTTTTCTTTATTGTTAGGATCCCATTTTGAGAAACGGTAAGATACTTCATTTTCAATTCCTAATGTCCTCATTGTGTAGTGAATTAAATCAACTACTCCTCTGATTTCTTCTTCCACTTGCTCTGGAGTACAGATGATATGTGCTTCTGAGATTGTGAACTGTCTTACACGAATAAGTCCATGCATCTCACCTGAATCTTCATTTCTAAATAATGTAGAAGTCTCACCATATCTGCATGGTAGATCTCTATAACTCTTTTGGCTGTTCTTATATATATAGTATTGGAATGGACAAGTCATTGGACGAAGTGCAAATACTTCTTCATCTTTTTCAGGATCTCCTAATACGAACATACCATCTCTGTAATGATCCCAGTGACCTGATATCTTGTATAAATCACTCTTTGCTAAAAGAGGAGTCTTTGTTAACATGTAACCTCTTTTTTCTTCTTCATCTTCAATCCATCTTTGAAGTGTTTGAACCATCTTTGCGCCCTTTGGCATAAGAAGTGGAAGACCTTGACCAATTACATCTACTGTTGTGAATAATTCCATATCACGACCTAATTTGTTATGGTCACGTTTTTTAACGTCTTCTAAGTGTTCTAGATATTCATCTAATTCTGCTTTCTTTGTAAATGCAGTACCGTAGATACGATTTAACATCTTATTCTTCTCAGAACCTTTCCAGTATGCACCTGAAGAAGAGATTAATTTGAAGGCTTTGATTGTTTTTGTACTCATTAGGTGTGGGCCAGCACAAAGGTCTACAAAATCTCCTTGGCGGTAGAATGATATAATTTCACCTTCTGGTAAATCTTCGATTAATTCTACTTTATATGGTTCATTTTTCTCTTTCATAAGAGCGATTGCTTCTTCTCTAGGAAGAGTGAATCTTTCTAATTCAGCTCCCTCTTTGATAATCTTCTTCATTTCTTTTTCAATTTCATCAAGGGCAGCTCTATCAAAGGATTCACTATCAAAATCGTAATAGAATCCTGTATCAATAGATGGTCCGATTGCTAATTTTGCTTCTGGATATAAACGTTTTACCGCTTGAGCTAATACATGTGATGTAGTATGACGATACGCTGCTTTACCCTTTTCATCATTGAATGTTAAGATACTCAATTCGCAGTCATGTTCTAGTAGCGTTCTAAGGTCTACTACCTTACCATCTACTTCACCAGCACAGGCCATTCTTGCTAAGCCTTCGCTAATATCTGTTGCAATATCAATTACAGACATTGCTTTATCATATTCTTTTATTGTTCCATCTTTTAATGTAATCTTCATATTAATAATTCCTTCCTTTCACATAATCGTGAGTTTGTTTTATTGTCTCAATTCTTCTGAACAAAGAATGCGCTAATGTATAACTCTTTGTGCCATAGTGATTGCTGTGCGTCAAATCAGATGTCTTCCATAGTTTATATTATTATGTAAACTATGCTCCATGAATTTTCTATGATTAGCACGAATAAGAGATTACAAAGCATCCCCCCAATCAAGCCCGAGGCATAAGTGGCTTTCCTTCGCACTTGTATATCCTGCATGAAATCTATTAACTCTAAGAAATTCGGAATAACTTCCTATGAATAAAAAAACTCGCCCCTTTCGATCTAGTCAATCGAAAGGGACGAGTATCTATTCACTCGCGGTTCCACCCTTGTTGATGTTAAAAAACATCCACTTTAGGATTATGAAATCATAATCAGATTGTAACGTAATCAACGGACTGGATTAGAGTCACTCCGAGTTAGTCTTCCTATGCTTCCAATTAAGATACTCTCAGCTTATGTATCTCTCTCTGAAATCTTTCACACAGTACTCGTCTCATCAACGTATTCGCATATCACTTTTTGTCTATTTAAACCCAATTATATCATTCTGCTTTTATTTGTCAAGGGCAAATTAAACCAGTAATATCAAGTGTCAAAAGTCTTTCTCATCTTAATTGTGTATAGCGATGTATAATTATTAATTTTGGCGTAGTCCGGCCAATGTCGTCAACTTAAGAAGTTACAAATAAATACTGAACAAAAATCAAACATTATTTTGTCTAAAATGCAAATTGACAAACAAATGTTTGCTCCAAAATTTTAATAGATACATTTTTACTATTAAATTTTGGAGGACTTCATATTATGATTAAAAAAATATCATCTTTATTAAAATCAGTTAATAACCTTATTACTAGCGAAGAGTTTATTGAAAAACATAGGATTAATCAAAAAAGCTTTAATCGTAATCGAAAATTAACTTTTAAGGATATTATTTTATTCCTTTTAAGTCAGCCACAAAAATCTTTATCTGTGGCTCTTTCCGATTACATAGATTCTTCAAACCTTGCAATTGACTCAATTTCAAAACAGGCTTTTTCAAAAGCTCGCTTTAAAATTAAACCTGATGCTTTTCGTGAAATTTTTCTAATGACTACTGATGTTAATAAAACAAGATCAAACCTTAATACTTGGAATGGTCACCCTGTATTAGCGATTGATGGTACTTCATTGCAGATTCCTAACACAAAAGAAAATCAAACTTATTATGGTTCTAAAAAAAATCAATATGACCCTGTCGCTCTGGCTTCTGCTTCGGCTTTGTATGATGTTTTGAATGATAACTTACTTAATACAAAACTCGTTCATTATCGTACTTCTGAATTAGTTCAAGCCCAAACATTAATCGATGAATTTAATTTAAATCAAGTTCACGGAGAGAAAGCACCAATTATTATTTTTGATAGAGGTTATCCATCTAGAAAACTCTATGCGCAACTTCAAGAAAAGCAATGTTTCTTTGTAATGAGACATAAAACAAAGTCCCATGGTGCGTTAAAAGCGGTATATCAATGTAATTATGGTGATACTTCAATACAGTATTCTCATAACGACTGTTCCTATCCGCTAAGAGTTATAAAGTTTGATTTGCCATCAGGCTTACAAGAGACACTTGTTACAAATCTTTTTGACCCCAATATAACTGTTGAAATGTTTAAAGAACTATATTTTATAAGGTGGGGGATTGAAACGAAATATCGTGAAGTCAAATCGATATTAAAGCTAGAAAATTTTATGGGCATAAAACCGGAAGCAATTGAACAGGAATTTTATGCTGCGATGTTTGCTTCAAACCTATTATCAATGTTTGCTTCTGTTTGCAATGAAGAAATATCTAATATTCAACAGGAAACAAAGAAAACAACATGTTATAAAACAAATAGAAATATTCTAGTAAACTATCTTTTTAATAAGCTATATACTTTGATTTGTAACTATCGTATTGCTAAAAAGGTTATTAATAATTTGATAAAAATAGGTATAAAAAATCGCTCACAAGTACGTACAAACCGTTCTTATGAGCGAAAGAAAATGCGAAGCAGGATGAAGTTCTCCCAGAACACAAAATCCACTTTATAATATACATTATAAAACGAAAAACTGCTCGCTCATATAGTTTACACTATTTTTATAAATAATCAAATATGATGTTTTATTTTTGTACAATTTTTTGTAAACTTTTTTACTACAAGTGTTAAGTTGACGACATTGGTAGTCCGGCTGAAAACATTGTTTATATTTTGTCAAGACTCAAAGCGAAAATATGAACGTGAGTGAATATTTTTGCTTGTTTTGAGGCTTGTAAAAAATATAATGTTAGAAGGAAAGGTAGCCAAAATTCATAATTATACATCGCTATACACTCAACACGCTAAAATAAGGCTTTTGACACACTGATTATACTAATGAATTGCTCTCTTTTGATTACTTCCTCCCATGACGTCGGATACATCATTAATTGTAACAAACGCATTTTCATCCTTATCATTGATAATAGAACGTAATTTTGATATTTCAAGTCTTGTTACAACTGAATATAGTATTGTTTTTCTATCTTTCGAGAAACCGCCTTGCCCTTCAAGATAAGTTACTCCTCTACCAAGACGTGCTACTATTGCATCTGCAATCTCATCTCCATGGTCTGTTATGATAAATACCGCTTTCGCTTCATCAAACCCTTCAATTACAACGTCTATTGCTTTATGTGCTACAAAATAGGCAAGCATCGAATAAAGGGCTCGATCCCATCCAAGAACGAAAGTTGCAAGTGTAAAGATTATTATATTAAAAAACATCACAATCTGTCCTACTGAAAATAAAGTTCCTTTATTCAATATAATAGCAATAATCTCTGAGCCATCTAAGGAACCACCATATCGCAGGATTAAACCCACACCAATTCCTAATATGATTCCTCCAAATACTGCTGCTAGTAAAACATCTTTTGTTAAGCCTGGGATTGGGTGAAAGATTTCTGTAAAAATCGAAAATGTTGTTATTGAAAAGAGCGAGGATAGCACAAAAGTTTTACCAATTTGTTTATACCCAATAATTAGAAACGGTAAATTTAAGACGAAAGTAAATGCACCAATCGGAATTTTTGATAAATAACTTGCAATAATAGAAATACCTACAATTCCTCCGTCAATAATATTATTTGGAACTAGAAATATCTCAAGTCCAACTGCTGCTATGAGAGAGCCTAAGAATAGTAATATATATTTTTTTATTACTCGAATAACATGCTTTTTTTTATTTGTCATATGGTACCTCCTGGGAACATTGATAACTTGTATTATAGTTGACCAGTTTCTTAATACTACGAAAAATCAAAGCGAAATTATGGGATATATTGATTATATAATAAAAATAGTATATTATACCTTATTGTAAACCATCTACTCGTACATGAAAAGGGTAAATTGAAATTAATTATGTAAACATAAGAAAGGTTACCTAATGATAACAAAAAATAAAACAAAACACCGTTCTAAAATAATCCTTGTTGTTATTGCAATCTTGGGCATTTTTTTATTGTTATATATATTCCAAAACCGTATTTCTAATTTTATAGCTTTAAATACAAAAAGTCCGAAAGAGTATTACGCTTATATTATGAACAAAAGATTAGATGAATCTATAGAAAATATATTTGATCTTTCCAAACAGAAAAAAGAAAATGCATCAGACTCCAATGTAAATACTCCTATTAGTAAGACAATGTCTATTGATGCTCTCTTTGGGAATAACTTCATATACAATTTACTGAACAAAACTTCTACTCTTGATAGCGTTCATACCATAGGACTTGATTATAGAACCCAATCAAAAAAAGATAAGAAATATGCATTGTTAGATCTACATTGTAATGATAATGATTTATTAAATATAATGACTCAATATGATTCTCAAAAGAAGCAATTCTATTTAAGTATTCCCGAGTTAAGTGAAGGTACATTTTTCTTCTCACCAGATAGCAGTAAAAATTCATCTGATTCGTTTCTTTCACATTCGAATCAGAAACAAGATACCAAAAGGTTATCAAAATCAAAAAAAATTAAGTTAATTAAAAAATATATTCATTTTTATATGAATCAAATAAAATCAGTTACGCTAGAACGGAATGTTAAACTCACATCAAAGCATATAACTAAAAATACAACTAAGCTTTCTTTCTCTTTTACATTAAAGGAATTGTTAACTTCATTTAATAATTTATTAGAAGAAGTTAGTTATGACTCTGATATTGAAGATATCATTGTATCTTCCAATATCTGTAGCACTTCTGAATACCATTCTTTTTTAAGCCTTTGTACGCTTGGGCTAAACATGTATTTTCATGATAAAGATATGGACGGTAACATTGATTGTTCGATATGGGTTGATGATAGTGGTAATATAATTGGAAGGAACATAAGTGTTTCTTATAGAAATTCAAAAATTATTGTAGCATATAAGACTCTTCGTAAAGGATCACAGATTGCTTATGATGGTCTCCTGCAATATAACGCTTCTAATGATGATTGCTTTAAGCTTACTGCTAAAGGTAGTGGTAGACTTGATGGATTTAACTTTAATGGTGATTTAAATACAATCATTAATTATCAGAGTCAAGCAAATTCAAATAAAAATTCGAACTATCACGGTGCATTTTCCTACCAGATAAAAGATTTATTTAAATTAGATAAAGAATCTCTTACATTAAACGGTTTACTCTATCAAGATACAGATATAAAACACCCATATAAGATAGACTTCACCTATGATAGATCTGATTCTTCAGCATTATTTAAGGCATATAAAGATGATACGAAATATATGACAATTGAAGTAACTCAAAAAAAGGAATCCGAAGATTCCTTTCAAATGCAATTAGACCAATCACAAATATATGACGGATTAAAGGGGTTACTCCCTTATATTAGTTCTCTTGACTTTAGCAAGCTTTTCAATCAACTACATGAATAGTTTAATGAAGTACTTTTCCATCACATTATCATTCATTACAAAACTCTAAGAGAATAATTTCTCTTAGCTTGCAGTTGCTTCTAATAGAGAAAAGGGTTATGTACCATAGCCTTTTCTCTAGTTGCTCCATCTTCTGTTCCTTCTTCGTCTATCACATATTGCCGTTAATCTTATCCTTTATTACTGCAAGTACTTCTCTAATATAATAACTAACCACCATTACTGTATCTGTAGGTGCCCCAAGGCCTGATAATTTATGAAAGCCTTGTTTTTTTGCTATTTGTAATGCTCGGTACAGATGAAAGGAGTTTGTTACTATCACTATTCTTTGATGTGTATCTTTTATTATATTTTTGCTAAATATTATATTCTCATTGGTATTTGTTGATCTATCCTCAAGTATAATTCTCTCTGTTCTAATACCTTGTTGTAGCAAATATTGATTCATAGCCTCTGCTTCTGAAATATTTTCTCCACTACCTCTTCCACCAGATACAATAGCTACCGTCGAATCATTCTTATTTAGATAATCCACTGCAACATCTAAGCGATACTTTAATGACTTGGTTATTGTATTCCCGTTAATTCTTGCACCTAATACAATTAGATAATCTGCTTTTCTCTCTACTTTTCTCTTTGCACAGCATACAATCCTACTTAAAATAATAAAAAATATAAGTATCCCAATGACAAAGAGTAATAAGGTAATCCTCTCAATATATCGAAAGATTATTTTATATTTGTCCTCGAGATACTTATATAGATAAGACAGGATAAGACATACAGAGCCTACTGTTATAAAAAAACCACCAAATGCTGTCCCTGCTTTCGTATAGATTACTATGATAGCAAAATAGATAATAAAAACAATTCCTATTAGCATAAAAATCCATGCGAATAAGTTCATATTCTCTGTACTCCCCTGATTATGCTTCTATATTTTTGAATACTTTTTAATGCTATACTCATATTTAAAATCAGATATTTTTTCTTGACTAATTACTTTTTGATATACCAATTCAATGTTCTTCGCAAATTCTTCTGTAGAGTATCTGCTTACAATTCTAATGGAGTTCTCCGAAAACTTTTCTATATTCCCAAATAACACCTTATCAAGACCTTCCATTAAGCCTTCTTTGGTTGTAAAAGAATATCCATTCTCTCCATCAATAAGAATGTCATCTAAGCAACGATCTTCTCTTGCTACAACTGGAAGTCCAGATGCCATAGCCTCTATATAAGTAAGCCCCTGAGTTTCACTATTGGATGCGCTTACAAACACATCTCCTAGCTGATAGAACTTAGCAATAATATCCCAAGGCTGCTCTCCAGTAAATATAATCTTATTATTTAATTCTAATTCATTCACTAGTTCACTAAGACGTTCTTTATCTGGTCCATTTCCAACAATCACAAATTTAACATTTTCTTTGTCTGCAAGATATTCTGGCATTGCATCTATTACTTCTTGTAAATTCTTTTCTTTTGAGATACGTCCCAAATACAAGATTACTTTATCAGATGCCTTTACACCGAACTGTTCTCTTAATGATATGATCTCTTCCTTTGTAAAATTAGAACGATCAAATTTTCTTAAATCAATACCTGTTGGAACAACTGCAATGTCTTTTACCACATCATAATCTGTAAGTAACTCTTTTACTTTTTCTGTTGGTACAACCACTTGCTCCACATGATTGCAACATACTTTCGTAAAAGTACGAACTGCTGCTTTTGCTTTATCGTCTATGATTTTAGCGGAATGTGTTACATAATGGGTATAATCTTCATATATAGTATGATAAGTATGAATAATAGGTATTCTCAACTCTTTTGCCATTATTCTTCCAAATATTCCAAGTGAAAATTCTGTATGTGTATGAATTACATCAAGATTCAATCTTTTTATAATTCCAGCTAATCTAGGCTGATAGAATAACCCAACCCTTCGTTCTGTTAATAATGCGAATGGTAAACTAGGTACTCGGAAAACATTAAATTCTCGTTCCGGCGCTCCTGGTGTCTTTGTCGTAAAAACATAAACATTATGCCCTCTTTGCTCCAACTCCGTTTTTAACATTAATACGGAAGTAGCCACACCATTTATTTCAGGGTAGTATGTTTCTGTAAATAAAGCTATATTCAATTAGAATCTTCCCTTCTATTCTATTAGTAGATATTCGTGACTCTTCTGCCAAATAGTTCTTAATTATACCTTATAATATAGATTATTTTTGCCATGTTGTAAAGTTTTTAATCCTTAATGTTTTCTTACAATTGCGGGTATGGAATAAAGGGTCAAAAGCCTTATTGTAGTGTACTGGGTGTATAATTGCTGTATAATTTTATACATCAATATACACAATTTACGATAAGAAAGGCTTTTGGCGTTCTAATCATGTAGCCAAAAGTGAGAAGTGCTATCAATATATAACAACTTGATAACACTTCTCTTATTAATACTGATTCAATTCTTTTTTAAAGTTACTGCAATAATTCTTTATCTCCTCCAGATTGTAATCTGATTCCTTCATAAGCTTTATAAAATGTGAGCCAACAATTGCACCATCTATGGTATCTCTTACACCATCCACATCCTTCGCTGTACGTATACCAAATCCCATCATAACTGGAATATTGGATATCTCTTTTACTGTATGTAGATATTCTACAACATCCTTATGAAACGTAGCATCTTGACCAGTTACTCCCATGCTCGATACGCAATATACGAAACCTCTTGCATTCTTTAAAATCATTGGAATTCGTTTCTTAGATACTGGTGCTACTAGTTGAATCAAAATTGGTGCACCCTTTTTATCTAAAAATTTAGCTAGATCTCCTTGTGCCTCATATGGAAGATCTGGTATGATAAGTCCATCCACCCCAATCTGAATACATTTTTCTACGAATCGTTCCAATCCATAATGGAACACGGTATTATAATACATCATGAATACAATTGGAATCTCACAATCTTTTCTTAAATCTTCTAACATATTAAAAACTTTAGTAAGATTGGTCCCTTTTTGTATTGATTCGAAGGAAGCCTGTTGGATGATTGGACCATCTGCTGCAGGATCAGAAAACGGAATTCCTAGTTCAATGATATCTGTCCCTGCCTGTTCTTGAATCCTTATAATCTCCTTTGTGCCCTCCATATCTGGAAGTCCTGCTGTCATATAAGTGATAAATGCTTTTTCCTTCTTTTCTTTCAATTTGGCTAACTTTTCTTCGATTCGATTCATTGTTCTTTCCTCCCTTTTAAATATTCTGCAATAGTATGACAATCCTTATCGCCACGTCCTGATAGACATACAATCATAATCTCATCCTTGTTCATAGTCTTAGCTTTCTTAAAAGCATAAGCAAGTGCATGAGAACTCTCAATGGCTGGAATTATTCCCTCTAATCTACATAGTTCTAATAACGCTTCCATTGCCTCATCATCTGTAATAGATACATATTCAACACGTTTTGTATCCTTTAAGTATGCATGTTCTGGACCTACTCCAGGATAATCTAAACCTGCTGATATCGAATGTGCTAATTGTACATTGCCATCTTCATCTTGTAATAAATAAGAGCGCATTCCATGAAGAGTACCTGGTTTACCAAGTGCCATGGCAGATGCATGCTTTCCTGTTTCAATACCAAAGCCTGCTGCCTCAACTCCGATTAATTCCACGTCTTCATCAATAAATTCTGCGAACATCCCAATAGAATTAGAACCTCCTCCTACACAAGCCATTACCACATCTGGTAGACGGTTTTCTTTCTCAAGAATCTGCTTCTTTGCCTCCTTACTAATAATAGATTGGAATTCTTTTACCATCTTAGGATAAGGATAAGGTCCTACCGCTGAACCTATGATATATGCAGTATCTTCTGCTTCTTTTGCCCATGTACGAATTGCTTCATTGGTTGCATCTTTTAACGTATTGCTTCCTGATGTTACGCTAATTACTTTCGCACCTAGCATCTCCATACGAAGTACATTAAGTTCCTGCCTAACAATATCCTCTGCTCCCATAAATACAGTGCATTCCATATCAAATAACGCTGCACCTGTTGCTGTTGCAACTCCATGTTGTCCTGCTCCTGTTTCTGCAATTACTTTTTTCTTTCCCATTCTCTTTGCTAATAGAATCTGCCCAATGACGTTGTTAATCTTATGAGCGCCTGTATGATTAAGATCTTCTCGTTTTAAATAAATCTTAGGCCCGTACTTTTCGGTCAACCTTTCTGCTAAATACAAAGGGTTCTCCCTACCAACATACTCTTTCATGTAATAATTAAACTCTTTCTGGAACTCTTCATCTTTCATAGCTTCTTCATAAGCATTATCTAAATCCTCTAATGTGTTCATAAGTGATTCCGATACGTACTGTCCACCAAATTCTCCATAATATTTATCCATAATATTACCTCCATTCTACTTAAATACAGCATTCCATATTAGTTTCTTACCTTATCTATAAAATTAATTATTTTATTTCTTTCTTTTCCTATTCCATACTCCTTTTCAACACCAGAGCTTACATCTACAATATCTGGGTGAACTATCTCTATCGCTTCTTGAACATTAAGGTCTGTCAATCCTCCCGCAAGAACCAAGAGCTTCTCTTTATAATCATATTGTCTAACTTTATTCCAATCACAGTTCTTTCCACTTCCAGGAATTGTGGCATCCACTACAAACCCAATTACTTTGTCATTTGAAGCCAAACGCTCAACCACTTCTTGAGTGACGTCTTCGTTAAATGCCTTTAATATCTTTAATTTTGTGGTTTCTAATACTTTTTCTTCAAGATCTCCATGAACTTGTAAGATATCAAATCCTGCTATTTCAATCTGTTCTATTTGCGCTAGCGAAGGTGATACGGTAACTGCAACTTTTTGCATCGTTGAATCTAATTGTTCTAGAATACTTTTTGCATGTTCTAAGGAACAATTTCTTTTACTTTTGGGGTAGAATAGAACGATTCCGATATAATCGACTCCCGCTTCATTTACTAATTGTGCATCTTCCATTGAAGTTAATCCGCAGATTTTTACCTTGGGTTTACTTAGATAAATAGACTTCCATCGGTTGGCTAATTCCATTGGTTGATCCGATTCCATAAACGCTCTTCCAATTAATAAAGCATTTACATTACAATATTTTAGATATTGAATATCCCGATCTGTTGTCACACCACTTTCCGATACAAAGATTATTTCATCTGGTACCATTCTCTTTAATTTTTTTGTTGTATCTAGCGATATGGTAAAATCTTTTAGGTTACGATTATTTACACCAATTATTTTGGCGCCTAAACTGAGTGCTCTTTCCATTTCCTCTTCATCATGTACTTCAACCAATACATCTAGGCCTAATCGATAAGATAACTCATAGAATCTTTTCATCTCGTTATCATCTAATATTGCTGCAATCAGAAGTAAGGCATCCGCTCCAATTACTTTCGCCTCATAGATCTGGTATTCATCTATGATAAAGTCTTTTCTTAAGATTGGAAGGCTCGATATCTCTCGAATCTCTTTTAAATAACCTGCACTACCATGAAAATGGTCTTCCTCAGTTAGGCAAGATATTGCATCAACTGACTGATTATATTGATCGATTCGATTCATTAACTCTATTGTATTCTGAATGATTCCCATACTCGGAGATGCTTTCTTGAACTCTCCGATGATGGATAGCCCATTCTTGGCTAGGGCATCATAAAAACTATAGGATATTCTTTTTGAAGCCAATGCCATCTCTTTCATTTTTTCTTCACTTATCTTATTTTTATGTTCAATTAATCTATTCCTCTTATCCTTTACAATATCATCTAATATCATATAAACTCCTATCTGTATGTTTACATACATTTTCGTTATGATAACATCCGCATGTTCTTATTATAATTAATGGTAAAAGGTGTTTTTTCAATCTCTCTTTATATTGCACCATTTACGAAATTCTCAATCAGCCTTTTTCCATGTTCTGTGAATATAGATTCTGGATGGAATTGTAGTCCTACCACTGGATAGTCGTTATGCTTCATTGCCATTATCTCACCGTCCTCTGTTACGGCTAATACTTTTAATTCTTTTGGAAGATCCTCTGCCATTACTGCCAATGAATGATATCTTGCTATCTTAATTGGACTATGAATTCCACCAAAAATACTTGTTCCATCATGTTGAATGACCGATTGCTTTCCATGTAGTATGCTCTTTGCATGGGTAACCGTTCCACCAAAAGCGGCTCCGATACACTGATGGCCAAGACATACCCCTAAGATTGGCTTTTTATTATAGAAATGCTCAATTAACTGAATGCAGATTCCCGCTTCATTAGGACTCTTTGGCCCTGGAGAAAGAATGATTTTCTCAGGATTAAGTTCTTCTATCTCTTCTATTGTTATCTTATCATTTCGAACTACTTTGATATCCGGTGTAAAGATACCAATATATTGATATAGATTAAAAGTAAATGAATCATAATTATCAATGAGTAATATCATAGTTTTTCCTCCTCCACTAAAGTCTTTGCTAATGCCATCACTTTATTACAACACTCCTCATATTCTGACTCTGGTACAGAATCTAATACAATTCCTGCACCTGCCTGGAGATATACTTTATTTCCTTTCTTTATCATTGTTCGAATAGTAATACAAAAATCCATATTGCCATCAAAGGAGATATAGCCTGTGGCACCACCATATAAACCACGCCTTACTGTCTCAAGTTCATCAATTATCTCCATGGCACGTATCTTTGGTGCACCACTTAATGTTCCTGCTGGCAAAAAAGAGGCTACTAAATCAAGTGGATGGTATTCACACTTTTTTCTTCCTTCTACAAGGGAAACAATATGCATAACATGGGAGTAATTCTGCACCTCCATAAATTGAGTTACTTTTACAGTCCCAAATTCAGCAATTCTACCCATATCATTTCTTGCCAAATCAACAAGCATAACATGTTCTGCTCTTTCTTTTTCATCAGCTAACAAATCTTCTCTTAACTGCTGATCTTCTTTCTCATCCTTACCTCTCTTCCTTGTACCTGCAATCGGACAAGTATATACTTTATTCTCTGATTGTTTTACCAACATCTCTGGACTACTTCCGATAATCTCAAAATCATCAAATTTAAAGTAATAGAGATAAGGTGAAGGATTTAATTCTCTTAATTCTTTATATAACTCCAATCCGTTTTGCCTCGTTTCCATCGTCCATCTTTGTGATAAAACGGTTTGGAATATATGTCCTTCGATAATGTATTCTTTTATTTTTTCTACTTTCTTTGTATATTGTTCTAAACTATCGGATTTATGAATGATCCTCCCATCATGAAGAAAGTTTTTGCTCACAACTCTTACTCCACCTAATGCTTCCTTAATTATCTGATTTGCCTTTTTCTCACTACACTCTTTTCCCTCTTTGGTTGGTTCTCCTAAGACAACTGCTGTCAATGTTTCTGCTACATGATCCATGATTATAAATTCTTTTGCTAGCATAAATTGAATCGTTTCGATTCCAATCTCATCTTCATTTTGATCCGGAAGTTCTTCGGAATACCTTATAAAGTCATAAGCTAGGCTTCCTACTAACCCTCCTAGAAAAGCTAACTCCCCATCTTCTTTTGTTACCTTAAAATTACTATAGTATGATTTTAATTGTTCCATTGGATTACCAACAAGTACAGTGCTTGTGCCATCTACTCTTTTGATTAAAAGATTATTTCCTTTTGACCTAATAATTTCTTCTGGTTCTCTACCAAAGATGGTATATCGACCATTGTTCTTATCATAACTTTCAAGTAAAAAACCAACTCGTTCTCCTACAAAACTCTCATATAACTGAATCGCTGTTTCTGATACAATACTCACAGTTTTTCTATATGCTACATATTCTCTCATAATTTAAATCTCTCCTTTTCATCTATATCTTTATTAATTATTAGTGTTTTTAAATAAATTAATGAATTTTCTTGTGTGAATATTAGTATTTTAAAAGGTTAATAACCATAAACATCCAAAAACAAAAAAACACCGTTCCTATATAAATAGGGACGATGTTATCGTGGTGCCACCCAAATTTAAGAATATCTTTCATGATGTCATTTGCTCCCATGTACGACCTAGAGTCTTACGTAAATTAGGAGTAAAAATAAAAAGAGTATTCTCCATACTTGGAAAATACTCGCCACCAATCTATTATTCTTCTCAATCCGATACAGAACAAAATTATAATGTTACATCATATTATTCTTATTCAATATCTTCCCTCTATAACGTGAGGTCACGGCTACAGCTACTTTTATTCACCTTGCATCTCCCAAACCCATTCCTATTAGCTCTCGATATCGGTTCCCAGCAATCCCGACTCTCTGTAATCTACCATCCAATAGTACTCTCTTTGTTCATAGACTTTATTCCTTTAATTGATTAAATTGTAACATTATTAGGGAACATTGTCAATTGTTTTTTTATACTAGCGTCATGTCTGTGCAACTTGCTCAAAAGCCTTAATTCAACGTGTGAAATGCTTTTTATGTCACACTACATTCAACATATTCATCCATTAATTTGTTAATCTTAGACTTTTTATACATTTTATATAACTTTTACTTTTCTTTTACAATGAATAGAATTATAATATAAGAATATTATATATTATTATAGTAGAAAGGAATGTAATTCTTATGAAGAAATTTGGAAAATTTATATTTGGTGCACTTTCTGTTGCAGCTTTAGCTGGTGGTGCAATCTATTATTTAAAGAATTTTGTAAAAAAAGATTCATCTGATGATTTTGATGACTTTGATGATGATTTCGAAGATTTTGATTCAGACGACGAAGAAGAAGATAAAGAAACTGATAAATCCGATACTCGTGAATATGTTACATTAAACATGACTGAAAATGACATGGATAAAGCTGCTGCCGCAAGTGCTGAAGCTGGTTTTGCTGTAGAGGAAGATAAGACAACTTCTGAAACAGATTTCGATATCGAATATCACGAAGATGTAACTGAAGAATAATCAAACAATAAAAAGCGAAGGAATTCATGTAGATTTACTGAATTCCTTCGCTTTTTATTGAACGGTTTTATTTAATGCTATAGTCTTAATTATTTATAATTCGCAGTTAAACTCTATATTATTCTTGGTTGGAATGTCAAATCATTCTTATAAATTCGAACTTTAAGTTGATTAATTAACCTATCGCAATATCCATAAAGGTCATAAGCAAAAATCCTGCCATTGCACCTATCGTAGCTATATGCCCATATAAATGTGTATCTGTTTGTGATTCTGGTATTAATTCTTCAATTACTACAAAGATCATCGCTCCAGCTGCAAATGCTAAGGTATATGGTAACAATGGCTTAATACTTGATGCAAGCCAAGCACCAAAGATAGCAGCAATTGGTTCCACTAACGCGGAAGCCTGACCATACATAAAGCTTTTTAACCTAGTTACCCCTTCTCTTCGTAATGGTATAGATACCGCTGCACCCTCTGGGAAGTTCTGAATTCCTATACCAAACGCCAATATTGCAGCACTAGCAAGTGTTGCTTTCTCACTGCTTCCTACCGTACCAAATGCTACACCATAGGATAATCCCTCTGGAATATTATGTAGTGTAATAGCAAACACTAACATAATACTTCTTTTTAAACTTGAAGATTTATGTTGACCTTTTGGTTCATCTCCAAGATGATGTACATGAGGCAATAACTTATCTGCTAATAGTAAGAATACGCCACCTAATGCAAACCCTATAATAATTGGCGCCCATTCATACTTCTTTCCTTCCGATAATTCCATAGCTGGTAATAATAGAGACCAAAAAGATGCAGCAATCATAATTCCACTAGCAAAACCTAACATCATATTTAAGATTTTAGGCTTTATTTCTTTAAAAATAAAAACCATAGCAGCTCCTGCCGCTGTTAATCCCCAAGTAAATAACCCTCCTAATAAAGCAAGGAAGATTGGATTCATATTCTCAAACATAGTATCCCTCCTTTTCTATTCATATTCTTATGAGCATAATGACTATTTCGTTCTTTTAACTAATAAAGCACTTTTATCCTTCTATATTAAATTTATATCATTTTAAACAAATATTTATTTCAATTCCACTGATATTGACTATCATTATTATCTATATGTTATTTTTATCATATATTTTATGTTTTTTCAATAATTATTTATAAATAATATTATGTTACTAATATATTATGATTTTAAAAAAACCTTATTATGCTTAGTATGGACTTCGTTCACATTTTAATTCCAAAACTCTTTAATATATTCTTTCACGTCAAAAAAGTAGGCATGATATGAACTCTTGCCTACTTTTGTCTTCTTAATTATTCTATTATTATGTCTATGCATGATAAAGCGATGCATACACTCCATTTTGGTCTAGTAATTCCTGATGTGTTCCTTGCTCTTTTATTCCATCTTCAGTAAGTACAATAATATTCTTTGCATTTCGTATTGTAGTCAGACGATGGGCTATAACAAATGTGGTACGGTTCTTAGCAAGTTTTTCAAGAGATTCTTGAACCACTTTCTCGCTTTCATTATCGAGTGCAGAAGTTGCTTCATCAAAGATAAGAATTGGAGGGTTCTTTAGAAACACTCTGGCAATGCTTAATCTTTGCTTTTGTCCTCCTGATAATTTCACTCCTCGTTGACCAATATAAGTATCATATCCATCTGGTAATTCCATAATAAAATCATGGGCATTTGCATTCTTAGCAGCTTTGATTACCTCATCATCTGAAGCATTTAATGCGCCATAGCGAATATTGTCCATTACAGTACCTGCAAATAGATATACATCCTGCTGTACTATTCCAATACTTTTACGAAGAGATTTTAATTTGATGTCTCTAATATCAATTCCATCAATTCGGATACTGCCTTCGGACACTTCGTAAAACCTTGGAATCAAACTACACATGGTAGTCTTTCCAACACCGGAAGGTCCAACAAGCGCCATGTAATCCCCTGCCTCTACTTTTAGATTAATTCCGCAAAATACATCCACGGTCGTCTCATCATATTTAAAGGATACCTGTTCAAACTCGATTCTTCCTTTGACATCTTTTAAATCCACTGCATCTTTCTTATCTTGAATATCAGGTTCAATAGCTAAAATCTCTATGAAACGATCAAACCCTGTGATACCATTTTGAAATTGCTCTGTAAAATTAATCAGCTTTTTAACTGGATCAATTAGATTATTTATATACAAAAGAAATGTCAGCAAATCTCCTAACTGTATAATATTCTTTGCAATAAATAAGCCACCACCGATAATAACAGCAATATTGATTCCCGTTGTGAAAAAACCAAGTCCAGAATGAAATAACGCCATATTAAAATAGCTATTCTTCTTACTATCGACAAACCTCATATTTCCTTGATTAAATTTATCAATTTCTTTTCCTTCATTTGCAAAAGATTTTACAACACGGATTCCAGAAAGATTATCTTCAATTTGCGCATTAATCTCAGAAATTCGTTCACGATTTTTACGAAATGCGCGATGCATACGATTCTTCATGTAATATGCATATACAAACATAATTGGTATGAATGCAAATACAATTAATGTCAAGGGAACATTAATCTGAATTAAGATAACAAAGGCACCAATAAATTTAATTATTGATATTACAAGATCTTCTGGACCGTGATGACACAATTCTGTTATATCAAATAAGTCATTCGTAATTCTTGACATTAACTGACCTGTCTTCTGATTATCATAGAAACTAAATGAAAGCTTTTGATAATGTTCGAAGATTTCATTACGCATATCATATTCCATGCGAGCACCCATCATATGCCCCTGATATGCGATAAAGAAATTACACACAAGCTCTAATATTGCTAATCCAACCAAACCAATACCAATCTTTATTATAGTATCCATTGCTTCACTAATCTCAGAATGAACAAGTAAATCATTCGTTATGTAGCGAACAATTAATGGAAATACCAATGTAATTGCTGCACCAAGTAGCGCAAAAAACATATCCGCAAAGAATAAACCTTTATATGGCTTATAATAAGATAAAAATTTCTTTGTTTTTGAACTCATAATAGATCCTTTCTGTCTTTATAATTGTTTAGTGTGTCCAAAGCCTTATTTTAGTTTAATGAGTGTATATCGCTGTATAAAAATTAATAAATTCATAATTATACATCAATATACACAATTTAAGTTGTGAAAGGCTTTAATACGCTAATCCTATTTATAATTTATGCTATCTAACTAGAATAACGGTTAATATGATTATTGTCAATAATAATGATTCTCAAAAACTCAGAGTAATAATTCTTAATGTTTAAGCTTCTAACCCAATGGGCGTTAATAAGTATGGATATTCTAATTTTAAAAAAAATCATTTTATAATTAGCAAGTTTATACTAATTATAAAATGATTGTTATTATACAAATGATACCACTATTTTACATTGCAGAGATTTTTAATTAGCTTTGGAGCGATCTAGAAAGTGTTCTAGATACATCATATAAATATTGGTCAATATCTTTTTGCATCTCTAGTGCTTCTTGGATGTCATAATCCACTAACCCACCACTGCGGTATCCTACCACACGGTTAGATTCACCTTTACATAGCAAATCAACAGCATAAGCCCCCATCTCAGAAGCATATACACGGTCAATACAAGTTGGACTACCACCTCTTTGAATATGACCAATAATAGTTGCTCTTGTCTCCATTCCAGTAGCTGCTTCGATTCGTTTTGCCATACCATTGGAATCACCAATTCCTTCTGCATTTACAATGATATGATGTTTCTTACCGATGCTTCGACTATGCTTGATGTTCTCAATAATTTTGGCCTCATCATGATCATAGCGTTCTGTAATTAAGATATCTTCTGCACCATTTGCAATACCACACCATAATGCGATATATCCTGCATTTCTACCCATTACTTCGATGATACTACATCGTTCATGAGATGTAGATGTATCTCTAACCTTATCAATTGCTTCCATTGCAGTGTTGACAGCAGTATCAAATCCTATCGTATAATCTGTACAAGCAATATCCAAATCAATTGTACCTGGTAATGCTACTGTATTGATTCCTAGATTGGCTAATTTTCTAGCACCTTGAAATGAACCATCGCCACCAATAACCACAAGTCCATCAATTCCATGCTTTCTACATATTTCTGCGCCTTTTTGCTGACCTTCTGGAGTCTTAAATTCAAGGCATCTTGCTGTATAAAGTATGGTTCCGCCTCGTTGAATAATATCCGATACACTACTTGCATCCATGTCTATAATGTCTTCTTCTAAAAGTCCGCTATATCCTCGACGAATCCCCTTCACTTTAAGACCATTTGCTATTGCAGTTCGAACTACTGCTCTAATAGCTGCGTTCATACCTGGTGCATCTCCACCACTGGTGAGTACTCCAATCGTACTAACTTTATTTGACATATTTCTACCCGCTGTATAACACAACTGCAAGCAGATGTGTTACTGCCACAATAAGATGTGAAACTTAATCCTCAACATGTTTCACTAGTTGAAAGAATTGATATGTGGCTTTCCTTTCTAATTTATTTTCTTTCAACTTTTTGATATTTATTTTAACTTTTATTACCAGTTTTATCAATGCTTTTTTCAACTATTCTAACATTTTCATTTCCATATAATTCTCTTAAATGCATTATCATCTCTTGATCCGCTTGAATACTTTGACTTCTCGGTAAGACTTTTTTCTTCTTCTCTTTCTCACAATAAATGATAACCATATCATTTCCATCTGATTCACTCAAAATATGATATAGATTCTGTTCATCCTTTGTGAATGTATCAATATCGGGATATTTAATCCAAATATCCCTTGGAAGACTATCAAATGGAATGATATCCTGACAGATAATCTTACCTGGTTTTTCTTCTTCAACTGTTACTTTTCCTTTAATGAATACTTTGTTATCTTCAATTAGAAGTGACTTATACTTTTCATAATCCCTAGGGAAAATGATAACTTCTACCACTCCTAACAAATCCTCAATTGTGATAAATGCCATCATACTATTGTTTCTAGTAGTTTTTACTGTTTTAGAAGTAATCATACCGCCAATTATTCTCATTTCACTATCTTGTACTTTTGCAATTCCTGTTTCTTCATCAAGCATAAAATCAAGAGTTGTGGCGGTTATATTTTTGCTAAGTAGCTCTTCATATTCTTGTAATGGATGTCCACTAACGTAGATTCCAAGTACTTCTTTTTCAAAACTTAATAACATTTCTTTTTCGTACTCGCCTACATCTGGAAAAGCCTCTTCGTATTCCATTTTTTCGTCTTCATCAACAAAATCAAATAGACTCATCTGACCAGTTAACGCCTTTTTCTTATCTTGATTAACACCATCAAGGATTCCAGCATATACATTCATCTGCTGCTTTCTCGTTCCTGGTAGGCTATCGATTGCACCTGCTTTGATAAAACTTTCTATCGTTCTTTTATTTACTTCTTTACCAGATAGTCTGGTTGCAAAGTCTTTTAAGGAGGTAAATCTACCATTCATTTCACGTTCTGCAACGATCGCATCAATTACTGGTCTTCCCAAACCTTTTATTGCAGATAAACCATATCTAATAGCCCCATTGGATACGGAAAAGGAACCTTCTCCTTCATTAATATCTGGTGGTAAGATCTCAATCCCCATCTGTCTACAGGTTAGAATGTATTCTGATACTTTATTTGCATTATCTAAGACAGAGGTTAATAAAGCTGCCATGAATTCCACTGGATAATAGCATTTTAAATAAGCTGTCTGATAGGATACTACGGCATACGCTGCTGCATGTGATTTATTGAAGGCATATTTTGCAAAATCCGTCATCTCATCATAGATGTGATTTGCTACTTCTTCTGAAATACCGTTATTCACACAACCTTTTACGCCTTCTTCTTCATTTCCGTATACAAAGTTCTGTCTTTCTTTCTCCATAACAGAAGCTTTCTTCTTCGACATGGCACGACGTACGAGATCACTTCGTCCAAAACTATAGCCTGCCAATTCCCGAACAATCTGCATAACCTGTTCCTGATATACGATACATCCATAGGTCGGTGCCAGAATCGGTTCTAACTGCGGGCATTCATAGATGATACCTTTTATATCATTCTTACCTTTAATATACTTTGGTATAAAATCCATTGGACCTGGACGATAAAGCGAGATTCCGGCTATAACATCTTCTAGGTTGGCTGGTTTTAGTTCCTTCATGAAGTTCTTCATACCAGCACTTTCTAGCTGGAAGACACCTTCCGTTTTCGCTGCACTAATCATATCAAATACATTTTTATCTTCGTAATTAATGTCTGCAGTAGTCATCTTCTTATTATGATTTCGATTAATTAATCGAATAGCATTCTGAATTACGGTAAGAGTTCGAAGCCCTAAGAAATCCATCTTAAGAAGTCCAAGTTCTTCTAACGTTGTCATGGTAAATTGTGTTGTAATAGAATCGTCCGAAGAACGAGATAATGGTACATATTCTACAACTGGAAGCTTACTTATTACAACACCAGCAGCATGCATTGATGTATGTCTTGGAAGTCCTTCTAATCGCATGGACATATCAATCAGATATTTTATCTCTTCATTGCTTTCGTAAAGCTGTTTTAACTCTGGATTTATCTTAAGTGCTTTTTCTATTGTAATTCCTAATTCAAATGGAATCATCTTGGCAACAGTATCAACTTCTGCATAGCCTAAGTCAAGTACTCTACCAACATCACGAATAACCGCTTTTGCAGCCATAGTTCCGAAGGTAACAATCTGAACAACTCGATCTTTGCCGTACTTTTCCACTACATAATCAATAACTTCTTGTCTTCTCTCGTAGCAGAAGTCAATATCGATATCGGGCATTGTTAATCGTTCTGGATTAAGAAAGCGCTCAAAAAGTAGGTTATACTTGATCGGCTCAATATCCGTTATTTCTAAGGTATAAGCTACGATACTACCTGCTGCTGATCCACGTCCTGGCCCAACCATAATCTCATGGTCTTTGGCATATTTGATAAAGTCCCATACGATTAAGAAATAATCTACAAACCCCATACTTTTGATAGTATCAAGTTCATACTTTAATCGTTCTTTTAAATCTTCTGATGGATTCTGATATCTTCTATCTAATCCATCAAAACATAATTTCTGTAAGTACTCCCACGCAGTATATGGCGCAGGCACATCATACATTGGTAATTTATATTCTCCAAACTCAATCGTAACCTCACATCGTTTGGCAATCTCGTATGTATTCTCCAGTGCTTCATGGGCATAAGGGAATACCTTCTCCATCTCTTCTGGAGATTTGAGATAATATTGACCACCTTCATATCTCATTCGGTTCTCATCGGACACTTTCTTCTGAGTCTGAATACATAATAAGATATCGTGAGCTTTTGAATCACTCTCGTAAGTATAATGACTATCGTTGGTTGCAACTAATTGTATGCCTGTTTCCTTACTCATTCTAAGTAACCCTTGATTCACGGTCTTCTGTTCTGGAATGCCATGATCTTGGAGCTCTAAGAAGAAGTTACCTTTTCCAAAGATACTTTCATATTCTAGGGCTGCCTTCTTACCTTCTTCATAAAATCCACGACGTAGATTTGATGAGATCTCACCACCAAGGCAGGCACTGAGTGCGATAATTCCCTCACTATGTTCTCTTAATAGTTCATAATCAACCCTTGGCTTATAATAAAATCCTTCTATAAATCCCATAGACACAATCTTCATCAAATTCTGATAGCCTGTATTATTCTCAGCTAATAATACTAAGTGATAGTATCGATTCTCTGAATTCCCATTTTCTTTATCGAATCTAGAATTCGGAGCAACATATACTTCACAACCAATAATTGGCTTGATTCCTACTGCATGACATGCTCTATAAAAATCAATCACGCCATACATTACACCATGATCGGTGATAGCAAGGCTGTCCATTCCTAGCTCTTTTGCACGAGCAACTAATTCCTTGATCTTACTGGAACCGTCTAGGAGACTGTATTCTGTATGGACATGGAGATGGGTAAAATTCATTTTAATTCACCTTCTGTTCTTTCTAAATCTTTATTATAACATTTATATCTTGAAATAATTTTTACTGTTAATCTATTATCCTTCTAATACTTGAAGCAATTCTTCTTTTGACATCGCAGATAGAGAGATTCCTTCTGCAGATATAATCTGATCAGCCAACTCTTTTTTCGTATCTTGTAACTTTAATATTCTCTCTTCAATAGTATCTTTTGCAATTAATTTCATTACGGTTACGGTATTTTCCTGACCGATGCGGTGAGCACGGTCGGTCGCTTGATTCTGTGCTGCAATATTCCACCAAGGATCATAGTGGATAACGATATCTGCTGCAGTTAGATTTAAACCAGTACCACCTGCTTTTAGGGAGATTAAAAATACATCCTTTTTCCCTTCTTGAAATTCATTCACCATCTCTTTTCTTTTTTCTTTACTTGTCTTTCCTGTTAACAATAGGGTCCTCATTCCTTTTTGCTCTAGTGAACCTTGAATACGCTCAAGCATTGTTGCAAATTGTGAAAATATCAACAGCTTATGCCCCGCGGACACTGCGTTATCCACAATTTCCACACAGGTATCCAGTTTTGCCGACCCGCTCTCATAATTCTCATAACATAAAGATGGATCACAACAGATCTGACGTAGTTGTGTGATTGCAGCTAATACCTGCAATTTATCTTGGTTATAATCACTTTCTGATTTATTTGCTAACTGCTCTATGATTTTCTTCTCATTTGCTTTATATAGTTTCTCTTGTTCCTCTTCTAATTTCGCATAGACAATCTCTTCTAACTTATCAGGAAGTTCTTTTAACACTTCCTTCTTCAATCTTCTCAATATAAACGGCTTTATCATTCTTTGGAGTCTAAGAGTTGCAACGTTATCCTGAGACTCAACTATCGCCTTTTCAAATTCATTTTTAAATCGATTATAACTATACATATATCCTGGCATTAAAAAATCAAATATGCTCCATAATTCACTTAATCGATTCTCAATTGGTGTTCCTGTTAACGCAAATCGGCACCTTGACTTAATTGCTTTCACTGCCTCTGCTGCCTGGGTATTGGAATTCTTAATATATTGTGCTTCATCAATAATATGATAGTTAAATTGTAACTCTTGATAATATTCAATATCTCTTTTTAACAAATCATAAGAGGTAATAAGAAGATCATATTGATTGGATTCTTGAATCATTCTTTTTCTTTGCTCTGCACTTCCTATTACTGTACATACTCGTAACCGAGGAGAAAACTTTGTACATTCACTATCCCAATTATATACCAAAGATGCTGGACATACCACAATACTTGTCCCTTCTTTTGAAGCTGTAAGTAATGTGATTACTTGAAGTGTCTTACCAAGTCCCATATCATCCGCAAGAATACCCCCAAATCCATACTTTCCTAGAGTACGTAGCCACTGATACCCATTCTCTTGATATGGTCTAAGTTCAGCCTTCACTTCTTTTGGAACCATAAATTCACTATCTTCTGTTGACTTCATTTCTCTAATTAGAGTTCGAAACTCCCCATCGCGCTCTGCTTTTGCTTTATTCGCATTTTCTCTAATGACTGAATCCAGATATAGTGCTCGGTACATTGGTAATATTACATTTCCTTCTTTAAAATCTGCGTCCTTCAGATGTAATCCTTCACTTATCTCTAATAGCATCTCCAAGCCGTTGTCTTGTAACTTAATAAATTCTCCACTCTTTAGACGATGATATTTTTTACGTTTCTTATAATCAGAGAGTATATTCTCCATTTCTTTTCGCTCAATTCCTTGTACATCAAAAGAAAAGGAAAGAAGACCACCTGACACGCTAACTCCAGTGGATACACTTGGTGTTGTTACAATTCTTACTTTTTTAAATGCCTCCGATACATATACCTGGCCTATCTTATTTAATTCCTCTACACCTTCTTCTAGTAAAAGCAATAAACTATCTTCATCCTGTAGGTAATACAATTTATTCTTCTTATCTATCTGATTGAAATATTTTTCTACTTGATATCTTGTTTTATATTCCTTCTCGTAATCTCTATTGGATTGCATATCAGAAGTCTCTGTAATTAGATTCACTACTTCTTCTCCATAGATTTCCTCCACTTTGCAAGTAACTGCATTCCCTTTCACAAGATCTAAGTGAATTTGAATCACAGCTTCTACTGGCCTGTAATCATTAAAATCAATGTCTTTCACTTTTACGTCCATGCCGCTTTGTAACACAGGTAGAATCTTGCTTGAAAATGTTGCAAAATCTGCACTTGCTAATTCCAAGGTAGGTTGCATAATCTGTAATGGAAAATAACTTTTTCTTGCACGTTCTATATTTTCGGACATTATATTTAGAAAGCTCTCATATTGGTGATAATATTCTAAGCCACATATATGAATAACGCCGTGATACATGATATAACACTGTTTTCTTCCCATTAATAACAATATATTCTCCATGGTAATTTGTGCGCTTTCGATTTCACCAAGCATACTCTCTTTTTGTTTATTCTTTATTCCTAGAATATAAACCGGAAGTCTAGGATTCTCTCTCTTTATATGAACTTTTGTCTTATCATTTCCTTGGTGTAGATCAACTAAGATTTCTTTATCCTCATATAGCTCCATTAACCGATCCAGATGAAGGGCATCTAGTGTTAGACTCTTTCTAGCCTGACTAGTACTTCCCCACATATATATACTATTGTAATGTTCCTTCTCTTTTCCATCCGTTGCATCTATTATAAAATTAACAATAGGTAAAGATTCCTTAGAAAAAGCACTCTGTCGATGCACAAACTCTAGATTCTTTCCATAAGAAACAGATCGAACGTTCTTAATATCATCTGCTAATTTAAAAATATCCTTTACTACATATTTTTGTTTCTTACCGATTCGTAACTCTATTGTTTCTCGCTCAGCTTCTAGGTGAAAGGTTAATTCTAGTTCCACTTCACCATCGTTGTACTCCATGCAGAATTGACTTTTTTCTTTAAATAAATAGGAATCTATTATTTTTTTTAAATCATGGGATGTTTCTGCTGGAGCATTACGTTCCTTCTTACTATCATTATCATCTACCAACTCATTATAATAAAGAAGCATACTAACAATATGTTTACATATTCCTGGATATTGGTTATATGCTAAGCAATCGCAAGAAGCTCCTCTGATTTTATTTGTCTTAGCATTGCTATCAATACTGACATCGACAAAATAATCTTCCGTTCCACTTCCTTCTACCATTCCTGAAATATAATCTACACCGGATAGGTTTCTTTCTTCGCTCAAGTCTACATCATATAAGCACTCCTTTTGGTTTAGAATTACACCTCTTTGATAAACGGCTTGACTACATTGTGATAGTATTTCATTCTTTGTTATCTTCATTGAGCGTGGCTCCTTCTATGTTTAAAACAAATCTTGTTGTTCTCTTCTGTTCTTTTTTCTAATCGTCAATACTTTATATAAAAACAAGTATATCTTGATTTTTTTATCTTGTAAAGCTTTCGGAGTATAAGCAAAAAACATTATCGACTTCTCTCATGAAGTTAATAATGTCTTTTTCTCATATTGTATAACTATTCAGATATTATTAATAATACACTGTGCAATTCGACTCGCACCTTTCCCATCTACTACTTTAGTAAGTGCATTTGCCATTTGAATTCTCTTATCATTATTTACTAAGAAATAATCAATTCCATCCATAATCTTATCCATGCATAGCCTTTCATTCTCTCTGATATCACCAGCATAAATAGCTAGATTATTCGATTCAAAACCTCGAACTCCTGGTAATTGATTATCTGCAAAAGCAAAACATATCATAGGGATTCCACATGCACATAGCTCATACATCGTAAATCCTCCTGCTGTAATTGCTAAATCACATGAGTTCATCAATTCATACATATTAGTTACATTATAGTGTAACTCTATATTTTTATTATACCTAGCTATATCAATAAGTTTTTCTTTATTTTTATTAAAATTTCCAACTATAACATGAAAAATTAACCCCTTAAATTCACTTCTTTTTATTATTTCATCTAAGCACAAACCTGCTACATTATATTGATCTGATCCTCCAGAAGTAATGAAAACATGTTTTACATTCTTGCTTATCAAAGGTTTTCTATTTTGAAACTCTTTCCTTAAAGGTGCATAAGATAATCCCATACATAGCCTCACATCGCTATCATTATACCAGCTATGATACCCAAGTTGATTCCAGTAAATATTGTAATTAATTAACATATCAACAGAATGTGAAAAACTACCCAAATCGTCAATGTAAATAGTCTTACATTTTTGTCTTAATTTTAACAAATAAATATCTGTAACATAATAAGAATCTATTAACAAATGTGTTATATTTTTCTCATGAATCAACCTAAGTAAATCATTTAATTCATATTCAAGATCATTCCACCTTGAATTCAAGCATATTCTTTCAAAACCTTTAGATTGTAACAAAGCAGATGGTTCTTCATCTGCCGTAATAAATATGCACTCTTCTCCATTCTTTCTCATTTCTTCTGCAATGGTAAGACAACGCATAATATGTCCTGAAGCAATATATGAATTCGCATCTGCTCTAATATATAACATTATTTAACTCCTTGTACACAATCAATTACTTGTTTTATTACATAGCTTTGTTGCTCATCTGTCAAATCAGAATATAGTGGTAAACTTATTGCCTTACTATAGAATTCTTCAGCATTGTGACAACATTCTTTATCATATCCATTTTTCAGATAATATGGTTGCTTATACACAGGAATATAATGTACGTTTACCCCTATCCCTTTTTCTCGTAATCTATCAAATACGTGTTTGCGATCTATATTTTGCACTTGGATAACATAGAGGTGCCAGCTATTATGACATTCATCTTTTTGAAAAGGTATGATAATATTATCTAATTCTTTAAATGCATTATTATAGTTTTCAACCAACTTCTTTCTTCGTTCAATGAAATTATCAAGTTTCTTTATTTGATTAATTCCTAATGCACACTGGATGTCAGTCATTCTATAATTATAACCTAATTCTAATTGTTCATAATACCAATCTCCCTCATTATGAGTCATTCGATTTGTATCTCTTGTAATGCCATGTGAACGAAAAAGTATTAAGCTATCATAAAATTCTTTACTATTAGTCGTAATCATACCGCCTTCACCAGTGGTAATGTGCTTTACTGGATGAAAACTAAACGTAGTCATATCTGATATACTTCCTATTTTCTTTCCCTTATAATCTGCTCCTAATGCATGTGCTGCATCTTCTATTACAATTAGGTTATGTTCTTTTGCTATTTTATGAATCTCATTCATATCACAAGGTTGTCCCGTATAATGAACTGCTATAATAGCTTTTGTCTTGGAGGTTATCTTTTTACGTATCTCGTTCGGATCTATATTATAAGTATCAGGATTGATATCTGCAAAAACAGGTGTGCCACCACAGTATAATACGCTATTAGAAGATGCTACAAAAGTGATAGGAGTAGTTATTACCTCATCACCTACTCCTATTCCCGCAGCATAACAAGCTGCATGTAATGCTGCAGTTCCATTTGATATTGCTACTGCATATTTCGCTCCTACATAATCGGCTACAGCTTTCTCAAATTCCTCGATCTTGGGACCAGTTGTCAGGAAATCTGATTTTAATACCTCAATTACTGCTTGTATATCATCTTCATCTATTGATTGTCTTCCATATGGTATATACATACGAACCTCCATTCTCTTATAATACCTCAACTAAGGCATAAGTACTTTTAATTCTCTATTCAGAACTTTCTATTGAAATGAATCTGATAATTAACTGAATAGTTATAATTTTTTAGTATAAGTTAAATGATCTTCAGCCTGTTGATTTGTACGACTATATAAATTACTTTCAAATATTTTTATTGAAGAGATATTCCCACTTTTAACACTCGCATAGAGGTAATCCAATCCATCTTCTCTTGCCTTTTCTTCAATTAACTGGATTATTATGTTACCATACCCTTTTCCCCTATACTTTTTGGCAATACTATAACTAATTATTGCACTATTATCATTATAGTCTAGGCGTATTTGTCCAATTGGGCAATTACCACTCATAAGAATAAACATTTTACATTCTTTTGAATTTCTTTTCCCATCAAACCACTTTACATGTTCCTCATATGTTATTTCATCTGCAGTAAATGAATTCTGCCTTACCATAGTATCATTTGCCCATTGATAAAGTAGAACACAATCATCACTAAAAACTGGTCTTAAATACAGATTCTCCATTTTAATCTCCATTCCGATAAACTCTTTATTTCACACTAATCCCCAATTATTATCTACCTATATCATCATATTTCAAAGGCGTTCCTCTTAGAATATCTTTATTTGCATATTGACCTATCACTTCATTATAATGCTTTGGAGCGAGACCATATCCCGGACGAATTATCCTGACATTCTGACTCGTCAGTTGTTCTCCATTTTTGATATCTTCAACTACAAATATAGAACGTCTAAAATTGATATTGCTCTTCTCATTTTCAGTTGGACCATAGCTAACTCTACCAAATGCTTTTTCCACTTGACGAATCTCTTCTACCATACTTTTGAATTCATGAGGCTCCATCGAAAAGGAAGCATCTGGATTATCAATTTCTCTACTAATACAAAAATGTTTCTCGATAATACTTGCACCTAATGCAACAGCAGTTATTGCTCCAACCGAACCCATTGAATGATCTGATAATCCTACTGGGAGATCAAATGTATCAGCTAAATGAACCATTGTTTTAAGATTCATTTTATCTGTTACAGCAGGATAAGCACTCGAACATTTTAGCAAAGCTAACTGATTATGATATTTACGTACTGCATTAACCGCCTCTTCTATTTCGCCTAACGTTGCCATACCAGTTGACATTATAATGGGTTTATTCTTGATTGCAATATATTCAATTAATGGTATATCAACCAATTCGAAAGAAGCTATTTTATAAAATTCCATTCCAATACTCTCTAAGAAATCTACAGATGTGTTATCAAAAGGTGTTGAGAAAAAATCTAGTCCAATTCGGTTTGCTTCTTGTTTTAATTCTTCATGCCACTCCCATGGTGTATAAGCTTTTTGATATAAACTATATAAATTTTCGCCCTTCCAAGTTCCATTTGATATATTAAAATATTCATTATTACAGTCTATGGTCATAGTATCAGGTGTATAGGTTTGAATTTTCACGCAATCAGCACCTGCATCTTTGGCCGCATGTATAATTTCTTTCGCATTTTCAATTTTTCCGGCATGATTAGCGGACATTTCTGCTATGATGTAGGTTTTTTTTATACTAAGATAATCTAATAATTTAATCCCCATAATACTCCTATCTACAAAATTTAATAACATATTTTTATACATTAAGCATTTATTGCTTCACCTTTATAATGGTTATTATTTATTTTTTGCCCATAAACTTGGTAATATAATACTCTTATTGATATTCTGAAAAGTATTTTCTAGCTCATTGAGAATTCCACTAGGCAATTTATTCATTTTAAACACTTCTATATCTTGAATCAATTGTTCCTTAGTATCTACTCCAAATACTAAGTAATCTACAAATTGGTTATCTAGAACGAAATGAAGTAGTGCATTTGTCTTTTCAATCTTATTTCTACTTAATAGAGCATCTAATTCTTTTAAATACGGTCTTACCTCATATAAGTGATTTGGAATACATTCCTCATTCATCATAAATAATCCTTGTAAAAATGCACTTCTTGCAAATATAGTTATACCTTTATCCTTGGCTTTTACTAAAAATCCTGTAGATAATCCTCTTTGGTCTAATATACTGAAAGGAAGTTGTATGTAATCAACAACCCCTGTTTCTATCGCTTTCTCTCCATCCTCTATATCATAAATAGATACTCCAATATTTTTTACATACCCCTCTTTTTTTATTTCAACTAATGCATTAACAATTGCCTTGTTATTGATATAGGATGGTGTATGTAACAAATATCCATCTAATTGTTTAATATTTAATTTATTTAATGATAATAATATTTCTTGATGCACCAAGGTATTTAAATCAATATTACTATTTTCTAGTATATTGGGCCTTAATTTTGAAATTACTTTTATCTTATCTGATAAATTTCTTAGTTTAATATATTTACCTAATAGTTCTTCTGCATTACCATAGGCAGCCGCAGTATCGATAATATCAATTCCATTTTCTATCGCATAATCAAGCATCTCAAAACTTGATTCTTCCGAAGGTTGTCCAAGTGTGTTATTTATTCCATACTTCATACCAAATTGTACCGTACCAAGACATAATTTAGCCATATATGAATCCTCCCTCGTCAATACTTTAATATAAGCTCCACCCACCATCAATTTTAATTAGCTGTCCAGTACAATATGAATTTTCTGGTGATAACAAAAATTTTACTGCATGATTAAATTCATCATTTTTTGCCATGCGATTCATTGGAGTTCTTTTACAATATTCATCTACAAAAAACTTACTTTGCTTACTAGGATTTTCAATTCCCCCAGCAAGAATAGCATTAGTCCTAATACCTTTCTTAGCATATTTAACCGCAAAATATTTTGTAATATAATTTAGAGCAGCTTTCGATGATGCATAAATAAGTGATGTTGGTATCGTATCAGAATCATATACTCTATTGTCAGGAACACATTCACTGTAAAAGGATGAGATATTAATAATTGCTCCTCCCTGTTCCATTAAATCGCTGGCTATTTTTCCACTAAGAAATGTTGTTGCAAAAACATTACAATCATAATGTTTTCTCCATTCATCTATTTCTAACTCAAATGGATCTAATATTGGACTTCTACAAACTGCACAGTTAATTAAGCCGTAGATTTGTTCATTATTTTTCTTTAAATCATCAATAAAATTTTGAATATTATCTTGACAATTAAACAATAGCTTCATAGGCTTACAACGTAATTGCTCTTCTTTCGTTAGTGATTCAAAAAACTTGCTTAAACTTTCCTGTTTTCTAGATGTCGGTATTACGGTTGCACCCTGGTTTAATAAATATCTTGTAATTACTTCGCCCAACCCAGAACATCCAGCTGTTATAATAATTTTTTTGTTAACTAGCGGCATCTTTATCTCCTTAATTGAAGAATTCTACAAACAACTTCAAGAATATATATCTATCTTATTCCTTACTATCTATTACTTAATAACAAAGAACATATGTCAAAATCTAATTGATTTCTTATATGAATTGATCTTTCTTCTGGCATAGTAACCCTCATAATATTTTTTCCGAAATAATTGCGATATTGAAGAACTTTTTCTGTTCTCCCTACTTTAATAGCACCATTCGGACGATAAACTGGATTTAGATATTTACGATCTACTAACATCTTATTTCCCAAGCATAATTCCGTGAAACCATCTTTCGTATCTTCTAAAGCCCAATGAAAGTAATGTGGATCAATTGGTGTAGTACTAAGTACGAAATCACATTTTGAATTTTGCTGCATTAATAAATTAGCTCCTAATATGTCCTCAATATCTCTTAGTGGTGATGTAGGTTGCATACACCATAATAAATCGTAATGTTTTTTTAACTGATTATAGAAATAAATGACTGGTTCTGTAGAACTAATTTCATCTTTTGCTATATCCTTTGGTTCCATAAAAGGAACATTTGCTCCATATTTTAATGCTATTTCAGCATATTCTTCACTATCAGTAGCAACAAAAACTTCATCAAATATTCCTGAATTAAGACAAGCTTGAATAGTATATGCTATAACAGGCTTTCCACATAAATCTAATATATTTTTATCCTTTAACCCTTTGGATCCACTTCGTGCAGGAATTACACATAATGACTTCACTCTCTAACCTCCTTTTCATTTGACATTGGCTACATCTTCGTCTTTGTCATTCTCAATGATATATTTAATTAAACTAGCTCACATCTATCATCTTTGAATACGTACAAACAATGGCTATGAAAATCTTATTTTTTACTCAAAATCTATGTCTGCGACTTATTTTCAGAAATAAATTTAATACTACATTCTTCTTTCCATTAGAAATTCGGCATACTCAAATTCTAATTGTGTATCAATATCAATAGAATGTGATTGTTCCATTATAAAAGCAACTGAATTTTTATACCAATCATAATTATTTTGTATAAAATGATTCCATTTAGTTGCTCGTATAGCACCAGTGATTTTGTAATAATCCGGTAATTCCTGTCGATTCTTTCTTTTTATTGATTCTTCTATAAAATCATCCATTTTTAACGACTTATCTAATACATTGCACCATAACGGAATAGTCTCAGCCTTAGTTACAGAAATAACAGAATCAACATCTTCGCTTTGGGATAACAATTGAATTGCTTGATCAATATCATCCCCTGTAATAAATGGTGATGTAATCTGAATCATAGCAAGCATATCAAATTTTTCATTTTGAATTTTATATTGATTCATTATATTCTTTAATGTATCTATTATCTTTGAATTATCTTCTGCTAATTCTTTTGGTCTCAGGAAAGGTACTTCTGCGCCTAATTTTCTTCCAATCACAGCATATTCTTCCGATTCAGTACTTAATAAGATTCTTGCCTTACCATTCTTATAAGCTTCACTAGTTTTAATTGCTTCAATGGAATAAGCCATTAATGGTTTACCAGCTAACTTCTTTATATTTTTATCTTTTACCCCTTTAGATCCGCTTCTAGCAGGTAATAAAAATAGAATTTTCATTATTTCTAAACCTCTCTTAATTTCAACCTATTGATTTAGTAATCTGACTTTATCACTTCATAGATCACCTAATAGAAGCTAAAGACCTCTCTAAATCTTCTTTACTTAACCACTCTCTATTTGTTCCGGAATTATATTCAAACCCATCTTCTACCAATTTACCGCCAGAAGTAAAATGTTTTTCAAAATTCCACCATTCAAAGTGTGGATAAATAATAAAATGTTTCTCATATTCATAAGTTGATCTAGAATCATCCTTTGTTATCATTACCTCATGCAATTTTTCACCCTCACGAATACCAATCTCTCTTAATTTTGCATTTGGTAACATTGCATATGCCAAATCATCTATACGAAATGAAGGGATTTTCGAAATGTAAGTTTCTCCACCTTTTGATTCTTTCAATGCTTTAAAAACTAATTCCACACCTTCTTCTAATGTTATCCAGAATCTAGTCATTCTAGAATCGGTGATTGGTAATTCTTCATTACCCTTTTTAATTAAATTTTTAAATAATGGTATTACTGATCCTCTACTTCCTGCTACATTACCATAACGAACTACAGAAAATGTTGTTCCTTTGTCTCCACCATATGCATTTGCTGCTATAAACAATTTGTCTGATACCAATTTAGTACCGCCATATAAATTAATTGGGTTCACTGCTTTATCCGTGGATAATGCAACCACCTTTTTAACACCTCGATCTAATGCAGCATCAATAATATTCTGAGCACCATTTATATTTGTCTTAATTGCTTCAAATGGATTGTATTCACAAGTAGGTACTTGCTTCATTGCCGCAGCATGAATGACATAATCCACTCCATCAAATGCACGGTACAAACGTTCTTTATCTCTAACATCACCAATAAAAAATCTTACTTTTGACATATCGACTGTATTCATATATTCATTCTTCATAACACTTTGCTTAAACTCATCTCTTGAATATACTATTACTTTTTTCGGATTATAATTAGCAAATATCATCTCTAAAAACTTTTTTCCAAATGATCCTGTCCCACCAGTAATTAATATAGTTTTATTGTTTAACATAATAACCTCCAAAATTTTAATTTATTCATTTATAATTTCTAATACATTTTGATAGCAAGCAGGTATTCCTTCTGCAATAACTTTTAATATTTTTTGCACTCCATTTTCATTAGATAAATCTATTAGATTACAATCATACCAATCTGGACAGCTTTCTCTAAACGAAGTTTCAATCTGATTATTAAGTAACAAAATATATGATAAATAAGCTTTATCTATATTTTCTTTTGTTATATTTGATTCAGACTGAGCGATTGCGTCTATAATCATTTGATAATATTCATTCTTAGATTTAGCTTTATCAACAAAAGACAATCTTGAGTAGTAGCAATTTGTATGAACAATAACTTTTTTATTCAATAGAACTGCTTCAACCCCTATTGTTGACGATATTGGTAGAACTACCTTAGCTTTTGAAATCATTTGATATGAATTTATTTCTTCTTCACTTCTTACATAATAAATCCTTGGGTTTTTCCCAAAGTTATCTTGTAATAGACTTTCATAGCTCGGATTATTATAATCTTTATATAAGGAATGTTGCGCTGGATGTTCTCTAATCATTATATTTACATTTGAATTCTTTAATAAATAATCTAATGTCTCAACTAACCATTCTTCTGTACTTGTAAATACATCTTCCAAACCAAGCGCTGCAGCATCCCACATCACATTAAGTGGTATAAATACTTCATAATCCCGATCCAGTTCTTTACTTCTCTCAACTTTTTGAAAATTGTACCCACCATTTTCCAGTGTACTTTTTTTCCTAATTAAAAAACTCTCTTTTGCTAACTGAATGATCTTATATTCCTCTTCTTCTGTAAACCACTTTTCATTGATTACTTTAGCTACATCATAAGAATGACCATTTGGTTCATTCGTTGCATAACTTGTCTTTATTTGGCCTGGTCCATCATAATTCGATGCTCTAAATCCTTTTTGTTTACCAACCCACAAATACATCCATCTATGATAGTGGAGACCTGTACTAACATTGATCGAGTCAAACTTATTATGTTTGAAAAAGAACTTAATACATTTTAAGTTTTGATAAAAAACTTCAAAAAATTCTCTTTCATACTCCTCAATACTAGTACTATTAGTTTTTTCATTTAATCTAGATTTTTGCCATATACTATTAATTTTAACATTTCTACTTATTTCATATATATCTTCACCTAATAGTTCTTCTTGATTTTGATCAATATACCTAATATCAAGCATAGGAAACCTTTTTATTAATACTTCAATAACTTGCATCACAATATATTTAATATCATCAGAAGCTCCATCATACATAATAAAATTCTCACAGTTATATATATTGTCCATAATTAATGTCGCGTTATAACCATTAAGCTTCATTAAAAGAAATGTTGCAATGTCATAAAACATTGGCATTCCCATATAACTGCAGCAAGCTATAACACCAATTCTTTTATCCATCTTATACATAATTTTATCAAAGGTATTTTCAGGGATTCTTTCTATGAATTGAATCATTTTCTCAGCATTCCATATAATTTTTTGAATTCTAAAACATCGTTCTAATGAAGTATATAAATCAAAATAGTCTTTATCTTTGATAAATCCCCAATCATCTAATTGTTTACTAATACTCAAAGCATGCTGACTTACTAGTAAAATAATGAACTTATTTTTTTCTTCCATTAATAGTTCTTCTGGACTCTTAATTCTTATATTCTTATACACTGTATTCCATATGTTTTTATTATTATCTACAAAATATTCGATTTTATATCCTTCTGGTAGAATACGAGGCATTATTGACAAAGCGGACCCAGCTCCAAAACACAAGATTTTCTTTTCTTTATTTTCATTTAATATTCTATTTATATAAGTATCGTTTACATATTTTTTATAATCTATTTGCATCATATCCCCCCTACTTATTACATTATTATGTATTTTTATACATTATATTCTATCTTATAGTTTTTATACTATTATAATACATATCGGCATTAAACAAATTGGATTTACTGGTATTTACTGGACGATTCGTATATATTTTCTATGTTTTTCATAATTTTATCTTTTAAAATGTTATGAATAATATTACAATCTTGTGTTGTATAAGTCTTTTTCTCTTTTTATAAAACAAAACAAATATGGAAAGGATATTAGCATGTCATACTAATATCCTTTCCATATTTGTTTTGTTTTATAAAAATTTAATTTTCATTTATATCATTTTATTCTCTTTTACATTTCTATTACAAACGAAATAGAATAACAAAATTATAGTTTTTATTTATACCTTTGCTTTAGAAACTCATAAGTAGATCTAGGGACAATTTCTTTTATTTTGTTAAAATCTTTTTCTTCAAGATATTTACGAACTTTTGAAGCGCTAATAACTTGATCATTATGTTCTTTTCTTGGTATTTCAAATACTTCAATATTGTATAATGGAAGTATCTCCTTTAAACTATTGTTATACTGTTTTGTTACATAATCAATCGGTTCTTCTCCAATAAATCTTTTACTAATATTTAAAGTAGTAGCAATATGTTTTCCGAATATTCTAATATCTTTTGACATATCAATAGACACGTTCTGTAAATTATCTTTATTAAAATACTCTGGAAATGTTACTGTTGAGATTATAAATTTTCCACTTGGAATTACAGTAACATTTATTAAATCTTCTGTTCCTCTTCTTACTAACTCAATTCTATCTTCAAAAGAAAAATAAGATTTATTCTCTTCAACAACAAATATAATAAGATGATCTACACATTCTAATGCTTTTTCTATTAAATATCTGTGTCCTAATGTAAATGGATTACAATTCATAACGATTGATCCAATTAGTTTAGCTGACTGAATATTCACCAAATTATGTAGCTCTTCTAGGTATTTTTTTAATTGGGCATTTTCTATTGATGAATTAGGATCTTGAAAAACCCTATTTATATTATCATTATTCTCTCTTATAATTGAGCCTTTTGAATTATTATTTATTTCTTCTTGTATAACATTATATATTTTTTGACTTAGTAATTTATTTCCTATATAAGTTGTATGTTCTGGCATTTCAATAAAACATTCCCCATAATTATGTGGTCTATCAAATACGTTTGATAATTCAGTATATGGAACATTAATTTTCTCAAAGTATTCTTTATAATTTGTAATAGTATTTATACTTATTCTTTCTATATCAATTATAATATCTCCTTCTCGAAGTTCTATGCTATTTATATATTCTTGAGAAAATGATCTTTCTAGACCAGGTACACCGTGATTTACTACCTTATAATTTATTGAATTATTCATGTTAATCAAACGCTGTATATAGCTAGGAATAGTATACTGATCCTCTACGTATACTCCATATACTGTACAAGGGCCAAAGATATGAATATAATTAGAGTATTCATTGGGTGTATCTGTTGTAATTCTTTTTCCGTCAATTACATTAACAAGACTACTTTCAAAATCAGCATTTATCTTTATATTATCTCTCAATATTGTAAGTGGTCTGTCAATTATCTCCTTAATTTCCTGCACTGTGTACTTATCTGGAACTAATTTCTTCAACTTTTCATAATTTTCTTCTACCTTCATTATTAAAGTCTCAATGGATATTCTATTTTCAATTCTATCTCGTTCTATTTCTGATACATTTATAATTTTACTAATTATAGGTAATTCAAAAACATAAAATTTAATTTTTTTCTCTTTTAAATAGTTTACAATATCTTTATACTTAACCATAAAATCTCGCTGATTTAAAAGATTAAGTAAAGAATTTATTTGTGTTTTTTCCATATAATCCAATTTTAGTTTCATAATCTTAACTTCATTTTCATCTATCCCCAATATTAAGTTAGGTTGAAAACTGTAAATATCTTCATATGAAATTATATTTATATCCTTATATCTATTATTTACATCTGTCATTAAATATACATCTAGGTTATTACATTTTACTAGATAATTATAAATTTCAAGAAATTTATTGCTTTTATCAAATATAATAATTTTTTTGTAACCACTATCTAATAAAAATTTACTAAATGGATATATTTCTTCTTCAATACTTTCTTCATTTATCATTGATATTTGTTCACTTAATTTTTTGTTTTCTATCATATAATAATATTCATAAAGAAGTTCGTTATCTTTAGAAACAATAGGAAGTGTTCTAATCGCTTTATTTCCTTTAAATATATCTTCTGCCTCTTCTTTTTCGCGTGCTGAATTAAATAAACTCTTAAATCTTACATTAATCCAATTATTAGGATTCTTTTTTTCTCGCCCAAATGATCCTAATGTAATTATACCAGATAGTTTTCCTTCATTATCCAGTACATATATAGACTGATTTGGATTCTTTTCAAATGCCTGTATTATAGCTTCCTTTGTTATACCTTCACTTCTCAATATATTTAATTGGTTTATACATCTCTTTAATATTTTCATATATAGTTCTCCCATTAAGAATTCCAGTTTACTATAATAGATATCGGCTTAATATTTAACTTAAATACATGTAATATTTGGTTCTCCTATTTTATTTGTAAGAGCCTTATTTTAGGGTGTGCTTTAAAAAAGATTTAGTATTCATATATTACGCTTCCGAAATCTTCTCATTACATTTTTTTACACTATTGGTTGTATCACGAAAAAGTCATTTTTTCCTTACCACGGTTACTGGGTGTAATGCATTTTCACTTATGGAAATACTTATACTATACTAAGCATTCGACAAAAAATAAGTAATACAAAATCTTATACATATTTATATCATACCAAAAGGTCTCATTGATGAGACACAAATAATTTACATTCTCTAAAAAAATGGTTCCAAGTGTTATACTTGAAACCATTTTGTCAATATGTCTTTTGTATTTATACTTTTAAAATAATTGAATTATTCCAATGTTTTTAATATTATCTTCTCTGCAATAATCTATCAGACTTTTATTATAATAATCTTTTATATTATAATCAATTCCAAGATTAATATATAATTCAAACAATTCAACATTACCAGTTTTTCTAAATGCTTCCTTTGCATACATTAATAAATTAGTACCATTATTATTAACATCATATATATTGGCTCCTACTGAAATAAGGTATTTCACTACTTCAGTATGCCCATTATATGTAGCAACCATTAATGGAGTCCAACCATGGTAATCTTTTTCATTTACCAATTGATTTATTGAGCATATCTCTTTTACTTTGCTTATATTACCTTTTTGACATTCCTTTAATAACTCTTCAAATCTATCAATAAATAGTATTATATTATAATCAATCGTGGCAATCATTAAACTATATTCACATTCAAATAAAATAGTCCCTGGTTTTTTATAAGACTTAATATTAGTGATTTGTGACATTACTATTCTTTTATTATACACCATAGGTAATTGATATTCTCTAAAAGTAAAAGCTCTTAATTGATTGTATATACTCCTAGAAGTCTGATTAAGATCTATACTCAAGTTTTTATAATCAATATAATTTTTTGAGTAATATGATGAATGTTCCCAATCCTGTTGTGTATATTTAATATTTTCATGATCATAAATCAACTTTTCTATATTCTCTTTAACTAGAACAGTTGCATGTTGAATATACTTTATATATAAATTCCTAGATGTATCGTAATCATAGATATCAAATTCCTTCTGAGCAACTATATCCCCAGTATCAATACCATCTTCTATCTTATGCAATGTTACTCCTGTCTTTTTTTCATCATTAAGAATAGGAATAGCTGATGTATACATGCCCTTATATTTAGGCAATAAAGAAAAATGTATATTGAATAGTTTCTTAGATTTAAATCTTTTTGTTTTTATTATTGTATCAAACTCTAATGATAAAAATAATAAATCTTCTATATCATATAAATCTTCTAAAAACACTTCTTTAATATCATATTGTTTAGCAATTAAACGTAAAGATTTCTGCCATGAGTTAACTCCATTTTCATTCTTATTACATACAACAACAATATCAAAATAATTAGAGTATTTTTTATAAATATATTCAAACGAATCAACTGCTATATTATTTTTTCCAGCTATTGCAATAACCATATTCTCTCCTAAATATTTATTTAATTTGAATCCCACCTAGTACTTTTTTTCTTCTACAATATACTTAATCTAATACTATATTTTTTAAGTCATACACCCCTGAATCGCATGATATACTAAGAATACTTCGTAATTTCTGCCCTTTATTTTTAATAATATTAAACAACTGCAACAATAGAAAAAAAGTGTGTATTCTCCCATCTATTACACTCTGTTGGATAAATATCATTAACAGATTCTATTTTATATCCTATTCTTTCTAGTAGTCTCTGTTCATTCTCAATATATCTATATTGTGCAAAATAATCTTTCTGTAATTCTTCTGAAAATCCGCTTATTGTAACATCTTCCTCAAGTCCAAATTGACTTTTAATTATAAGCTTACCTCCAAGCCTTAAATTTTTCTTAAATTTTTCATAAATTATTTTTACTTCATTCTCCTCAAGATAATGAACAACACCAAACAATGTTATAATATCAAACATTTTATCAGTATTCCATTCAAAAAAATTTGAATTAATTATTTCTACATTAGGTGAATTAACAATAAAATCTGAAAATTGTTTAAACGGTTCAACAGCTAAAATAGATTTTACATTATTATATATTTTATTTATGATTAATCCAGTTCCACTTCCTAAATCTAAAATTTCTGAATTTTTATTAGTATACTGCATTATAAATTTCGAATCTATATCTGTAAAATCAGAATTTTTAGCCAATTTGACAGAGCTTTGACTACAACTAGTTTCTGCCATTTCTTTATAAAAATCAAGTGCTTTCTCATTCATGATTTGCTATCTCCATAATTGCCTTTTTTAAAATTTCCAAAGAATCAATAACGTTTGTATCACAGTAATCTACACGTATATCTGTACATCCTGCTATAACTATATCTGCACCACTATTTAACAAATGTTCTTTAACATCTAAAAATATTTTTTTAGGTCTCTCGTGATTATCTTCACTTACAAATCGATTTAAATTCTTAATGTTGCATATACCCTTAGTTACTTTTTTTTGATTCTCCTCGTTTGGATATATGATAGATACTTCTGGACATATTTTATTAAGATAATAATCGTAAAGTCTTTTCTTCACGCACCCATCACTAGCCATAATACCAACCTTCATTCTTCCTGTTGCTTGTACTTCTTTTGCAACTAATTCAATGAGATTTATAAATTCAACTCCCACTTGCTTCTCTATTTCATTAATTGCATAATGAGCCGTATTACAACACATGCATATCTTTGTCGCACCACAGGCTTTAAGTTTTTTTCCTATATGAATATAGTCTGGTATAAAACTTTCACCTTTACCCTCCAAATACATACTTCTAGATGGCGCCTGTGTTGCTTGCCATATTATCATTTCTTGATGATGAGAATCTCTATATGCCCCATTTTTTGTATATTCCGATTCAATTAATTCGCATAACTTATTTGTTGCAGCAACACCATTTCCCCCTATAACTCCTACAATTTCATTCATTCTTCAATATACCATTCTTTCACAATATTAATAGCCCGTTGATAATCTTCATATGTATCTATATCGCATGCTCTTATCTTAATTCCTCTCATAGGTAAATAATTCTCTAATTGATTATATACGTTTCCTGAGTTGTATTTTACTTTATCTCTTTTAATGCATGCAGGACCAGTCCATTCAAAATCGCCATTTTCTCTAGAAAATGCTATCACATCACCAATTGAATTAACTTTCACATATACAGCATCGTCTGACATTTTATCAGCATAAGCAATATATTCGCCTTCGATATCCAGCAAAACTTTCATATCTTGTGGATGAACTATCAAGTCACCATCATACTCCAACACATATTCATTAGCATGACGTGAACCAAGATAAAAACTTGCTCCTGTTTTAGTTTCAAAATAATTATGATTGTAAACAAAAGTAACATCCTTACGAAATTTTAATACTTCACTAATAACATCATTAGCTTGAAATCCAACAACAATTCTTACATCTTCAATATCCTTAAACATCTCTAATTGCCAAGATATCAATGACCTCCCTTCAATATTAATCAAAGCCTTTGTAGTAGCTAATCCAAGTCTTGAACCAATACCTGCACAACTTATAATAACTGACTTAATTGACGACATAATGCCTCCTCTGAAAATACTAAATAATCTGCCACTGACAATAAGCTCTTGGCCGGATAATGTGTTAAACCTGTTGCTATTGATATATCCGCTAATCTCATAGCTTCCATATCGTTGTTTCCATCTCCAATATATACAACTATATCTCCTGCACTTTTATAGCGTTCAACAACACTTTCTTTTTTTAGAATTCGAGTTAGTTTTTTTACTTGATTCTCCTCAACAGTTGCATCAGAACAGTAATAAGCGCATCCTATATCTTCTAGTAACTTTATACACCAACATTCAAGATTACTTGTTGCAATAACACAATTTTCTTTATAAGTTTTAATAAAATTAAGTATTTCAGAATATAATTCTGCTTTCCTTAAAAGTTCTGAGATTTCATCTACAGGTAACTTACCTAAAATATATACTCTTCTTATAAATGACTCAATAAATGGAATATTTCCTTGCACTGTTTCCCTTGTAAGATTCTCCATCTCATCAACAAGGTTAAAATTTTTAGATATTATTGGTAACGTCTCTTCCGCAGTAATTGTACCATCTAAATCAAAAATAAATTTAATCATAAGTATCTCCTTTACCACAATTTTATCTATTCATATAAATTCTTTTAAATTTTATTTAATCTGTATACCGCCAGGTACCTTTTTTACGTTTTTTGTTCCCAAACAATATCTGCAATATTCTTTGAACCTTTTATTTCTTAAAAAATCTCTTACTATATTATTAATTTCTAAGGCATCATCTGTTTCTTCCATTATCTTTCTGATATCTAAGCATTCATGTTCTGTATACTTAATACCAAAATATTCTTGACTTCCATAAGCTCTACCACAATGATATAGTTTGCCATCAACTAAGGTACGACAATAATCAAAAGTACAGTCCTCAAATACTTGTTGAGCCTTTATATCATCACTTTCTTTTTGCTCAGTATGACATGATACCCAAAGTCCATCTCCTTCATAAAAATTATATTTATCACATCTTATATTATTTTCTTTTAAAATTTCATAGAATCTTACTTGTTTTTCAGAAATTTCTTCATACTGACTAAGAGAAATTTTAAAATCTGGATGTTTAACCTTTTTTAATGCATCTAGTATATTATCTTTTAGGTTAATTGTTCCGTTTGATGTAATCCATATTCTTGGAATATCTATTTTATCAATAGCTTTTATTATTTTTTCAACTTCTGGATGTGTAAAAAGCTCTCCTCCTTGTATTTGTAAATATCTTATATCACATATCTTTGATAAATTAATAACATCATTAATAATATTATCTATTTCAAAAGACTCCTGGTCAATATACGGAATAAGATTACAACAGTCTCTGCATTTCAAAGTACATTTTGTTCCTACCCATAAAACAAGCATTGATATTTTATATCTATTTTTTCTATCCATTTCTTTCATAACTATAATTCTCCTATTTTTAAATTTTCTTTTTTATTTAAGCTTTTCAATCAAATTGAAATTATTGCATATATATTCGTAAACAAATTCACCAGCTAATTTTTTATTTATATTTAAATAATCTAAATATTTTCTAAAAAAAGTTATTCTCAACTCTTTTTTAAAATCATTTTTATTTATAACTACATCATTAATAAACTTATCAACATCTTCAAATTTTTCCTGTTCAGCAGTATACAATATCTTATACAATTCTTGTCCAAAGAAATTAAAAGTCTGACCTTCTCTAGTTATAAATAAATATGGTTTTCCAGTATATAGATATTCTGATAAAAAAGAAACACTATCAAGAATCATCGTATCTGATGATTTAAATAAATCTATATACTCTCCTTCATTTGCTACTCTTGCATTAGGTAGCATATCCCATTTTTCTAAATATTTCTCGTATTCTTCTTCATTACTAAAGATACCATATTCTATTGATGCTTTTTTTAATATTGGGTGAGGCTTAAATACCCATGAAGTATTAGAATTGTTTTTTGCGTAATCATAAAATTTCATATAATTATGATCAAATGTTGAAAATGCACATAAATTATTTCCAATTGAATGGTGTGGAGCATATATTATTTTAATAACATCTTCCTCACTCTTTTCCTCTGGTATCTTCCATATATTTTTTTTATTTTGGGTTTTTGAATAAAATTTATCCATTTTTATGTACCCACTATTAATTACATTACTGTCACTTATATCAGAATATATTTTCGCCATAAACTTATGTATTTCACTTTCACAAAATATTTTCCAATATAATAAATGTGACATTTGATTATATTGATTTTTAGTAGCACCATATGTCATTATTCCATATGGTACATAAATATGTAAAGTCGATAAAGGGAAATTATGTATCCAAAGTTTTTCTGGAAAACATTTATAATGTGGATTTAAATGGAATACAATATCTGGTTTACCAATTCCGTTCCAGTCTAACGATCTATTATTACTAAAATCATAAGAATCTATAACACTATAATTTTTCTCTATAAAATAATTTAACGTCCTATAATATTCTTCTTTTACGGTCTCTTCCGTTCCATTAAAAAAAGCATGTACTACAATATATACTTCATATCTATCGTCCTGACGTAATAGTTGATACAATGTTTCACAAGACCAAGTTGATGCCATTGGAATTAAAAAAGCTATTTTTATCTTTTTCTTCTTCATTAATTTTGAAACATTATACTTACACACCTTATCTTTTGTACTAATAAAGTAATCAGCACAATATTTCCATTTAATACATGCTAAATCATAATATTTATAATCTCCCATGTTAATAATGTTTATATTATTATTTAAATTTTCGTATAATAGCTCAGCCTTTTTACTTTCTTCTTCTGTCATTATTATCTCCTTATTTCAATTTCTCTTTAAAACTCATTAACTGAATTAATTATATATGAGATTTCCTCTTCCTTCATTCCAGGATAAAGTGGTATACTTAACTCTGTTTGGGCAATTGTTTCTGCAATAGGATAATCTCCTATTTTTTTACCCATATCTACATAAGCCCTTTGTAAGTGAATAGGAATTGGATAATGAATTAATGTATCTATCCCTTTACCCTCCAAATACCTCTTAAGTTCTTCTCTTTCTTTACAAAATATCGGAAATATATGATAAACATTTATTTTTTGTTCATTTGTTTTTATAATCCTAATCTTACTATTATGAATTTCCGTTTCATATCTTTTTGCTATTGATACTCTTTCTTGATTCCATTTATTTAGACACTTTAATTTCACGTTTAAAAATGCTGCTTGTAATTCATCCAGTCTAGAATTTACTCCTTTATAAATATGGTTATATTTTTCTAAAGAACCATAATTTCTTAAGGCCTTTAATTTTAGGGCTAACTGTTCGTCATCTGTTACAATTGCTCCAGCATCACCTAATGCTCCTAGATTTTTTCCTGGATAGAAACTAAAAGCTGCTGCATCGCCTAAGTTTCCAACCATTTTCCCATAGTACTCTGCCCCATGAGCTTGGGCAGCATCTTCGATTACTTTTATCTTATATTTGTCTGCAATTTTTTGAATTGCATTCATATCACAGACTCTTCCATATAGATGAACTGCTATAATAGCCTTAGTATTTTTAGTGATATTCTTCTCAATTAATCTTGGATTAATAAGCAGTGTATCTTCATCTGGCTCGACTAAAATAGGTGTCGCACCAACATAACTTACCGCTAATACCGTAGCTATAAATGTATTAGATGGTACAATTACCTCATCACCTTGTTTAATGTCATAAGCATTTAATATTAACCGAATTGCTTCTAGACCATTTCCAACTCCAATACAATATTTCGTATTACAATACTTCGCATATTCATTTTCAAAATTACTTAACTCATTACCAGAAATAAACCATTGTGAATTAATAACACGTTGGTATGCTTCATCCAATTCTGATTTTATAGAATTATGTATATGTGTAAAATCTGCGTATTTTATATTCATTATTTCTACCTCGATTCATTTTCAGAAATAAAATCCAAAAATTGATCATAATTTCGTATGTAATCTTCTTCATTATAGTAATTTGAAGCTAGTACCATTAAAACCGCATCTTCTGAAAAGTCATACATCTCCCTCCACATATTATTGGGAATGTATAGTCCTTCACATCTACTTTCTAACGTTACCACTTTTTTTTCATTTCCGTTATCTAATAAAATTTTACAAGTTCCGTTAATGCAAACTAATATTTGTTCTAAAGATTTATGGGCATGATACCCCCTTCTCACTCCATCTTTAGTATCATACATATAATACACTCTTTTTATTTCAAATGGGATGTCCTTATACTCTTCTAATGCAATAAGTTGTCCTCTTTCATCACCATGTTGTTGAAAAGCATATTTAACCACCTGCATATATCCTCCTCCTTCTCTTTAGCATAATAAAATAAATATACATTTCTTTAACACTATTATTATTATTCTTTCAATTCTATATTGTTTCTATTGTTTTTTTCAATGCTTTTAAAAATTTAGATATATTTCATAATCCACATTATGTTTTTACATATATCTACAAGCATTATCGAATACAACCTCCAATAATAAGCAGTTCTTCGTTTAGTAAATATAATAGATGCTAATGCTTCCATAACAATGGTAAATTAACTCTATTCCTGCAATTATCAATATATTGTCAATAGCACCGTTATACTCGAATCCTTCACAAAGCATATATTTCATTTTATTCCTTATTTACCATTATTTATATATATATCGACATTTATTAGCAAATATTTAGTGCTTTTATGTGCTTTTCTTTTTTTTCTTATTTAATTCCCTGTATAAAAAAAGTAAAAAGCCCTGTAATCAAGATCAGGCTTAAACTTTTGCCTAATCTTGAATACAAAGCTCTACTAAAATTCTTTCTATTCGCTTTCCTATTTACTACTCAAATACTTCTCGATATTCTCCATAGCAACTTCTTCATCATCACCGTCCGCAATTACTGTTACTTCTTCTCCAGCAGCTAAACCTAAACTCATCATCCCCATGATGCTCTTTGCATTTACTTTCTTCTCTTCCGCTTCTACATAAATACTACTTTCATATTGACTTGCTACTTGAACTAATAATGCTACTGGTCTCGCTTCTAAGCCTGTAGGAATTTTAATTGTTATTTGTTTTGATACCATGATTTACTTCCTCCTTCTGTTCCCTTAAATTATCTGCAAATATGCTTATTTTACGCAATCTATGATTAACACCAGACTTACCAATTGGTGGATTAAGAAGTTCTCCAAGTTCCTTCAATGAACTTTCTGGATATTCAAATCGAAGTCTTGCTATATCCTCTAACCCTTCGGATAATTCCGATAATCCTACGGTATCCTTAATATATAGGATGTCCTCCACTTGTTTTGATGCGGCGGCAACGGTCTTATTAATATTAGCTGTTTCACAGTTTACCTGTCGATTGATGGAATTACGCATCTCCTTTAAGATTCTTACATTTTCCAGATTCATGAGGGATATATGCGCCTCCATTATATTTAATAAATCAACAATCTGTGAGCCATCTTTTACATATACCACATAATACTTCTTTCTAAGAATAATCTTAGCATCAATATCAAATGCTCCAATGATATCTTGAATCTGTTTTGCTTTTGATTCTGTAGCAGCTACTATTTCAAAATGGTACGTCTTCTCTGGATCACTTATGGAGCCTGCTGCTAAGAATGCTCCTCTGATAAAAGATCTTTTACAACATGTATTCTGAACTACTACATTATCCACAATTGAAAGGTTCTCTTGTACTTCTCCATCGGAATCAATTAATTTTGTTGCCTTTAATATTTTCATTGATACCTTTGAATCTTTGATTACAATCATGTATAATTTACTTTTTTTAAGATAATGATTTCTTTTTACTAAGATCTCCGGATTCACCTGAAATGTCTTTTTTATTAATGTATAATATTTTCTTGCTACTGTTAGATTCTCCGTGTGAATCTTAATATAATACTCTTCTTTTTCATTAATACTTACGCGTCCACAAAGACTTATGATTGCAGTAATTTCGGCAATCTGGCAATGTCTTGCAGAACTTAACTGCCTTGATAATTCATCTTTAACTTCTCTTGAAAATGACACTTTTACTCCAATCTGTTTGGCAATAACTAAAATAGTCCTTTTTAACTTTTTCTTTTAGCATCCTTTTCGATATCTCTGTGTTCAACCTTGACACTATAAGGCAATTGAGATAACCTTTTGGTAATCGCATTTGCTAAAGTAACAGAACGGTGCTTACCACCAGTACAACCAATACTAACAACTAATTGGTTCTTACCTTCTGTGATATAATTAGGAATTAGAAATGATAACATATCCTCTAACTTATCTAAAAATCTGTCAGCAGCTTCTGCCTTCATGACATAATCGCTTACTGGTGTATCGTTTCCAGTTAATGGTTTTAACTCGGGGATATAATATGGATTCGGTAGAAATCTTACATCAAAAACCAAATCGGAATCGGTTGGTATTCCATATTTGAAGCCAAATGATAATATAGTAATAAATAAATTATTATATTGCTCACCACTAACAAATATTTTATCAATTTCTGCTTTTAACTCACGTATTAATAATTTACTTGTATCTATAATATAATTTGCTCGTTTCTTAAGGAAAGATAGCTTTTCTCGCTCCAATTCAATCCCTTTATCTACTCTTTCTGTTCCACATAAAGGATGGCTTCTTCTCGTTTCTTTATATCTAGTAACTAGTACTTCAGTGCTTGCTTCTAGAAATAATATCTCAAACTCGTAACCATAATCACTCAGCTCTGTTAATACAGTTTCTAATTCGTCAAAGCCTTCACCACTTCGTACATCAACGCCTAATGCAACTTTTTCAATATGTGATTGCTTATCAAATGTTAATTGGGTAAATTTATGAATCAATTGTATTGGTAAATTGTCAACACAAAAGTATCCAGTATCCTCAAGCATCTTAAGAACAGAGCTTTTCCCTGCTCCTGACATTCCCGTCACAATGACAAATCTCATAAATGCCTCCTTTGCTTGAATCTAGTGTGAGTAAAACATTCACACGTTGAATTTAGGTCTGCGAGCAAGTCTCAGACATATAGGCTAGTGTGAGCAAAAATCTAGTCAAATTCTCCAAGCATTCTTACTTCTGGTTCTAAATGAACTCCAAATTTCTCGTACACAATGCGGTCCACATCAGAAATTAATGTCCTAACATCTTTCGCAGTACCATTTCCGACATTAATTACAAAACCACAATGTTTCTCAGATACCATAATATCACCAACTCGATATCCTCTTAGATCTGCGTCCATAATAAGCTTTCCAGCAAAATAACCTTCTGGTCTTTTGAACGTACTACCTGCGCTTGGATATTCTAATGGTTGCTTCTCTTTACGTTGTCTATTGAGATCTTTCATCTTATTGATAATCTCTTCTTTATTCCCTCTAGTGAATTCAAAGGTTGCATCCACTACAATGTATTTTTCTTCTTGAATAATACTAGTACGATAACCCAGATTTAACTGTTCCTTATTAAGCTTGCATATATCCCCATCATAACTTAATAAGGTTGCTTCTTTAATGCAATGTTTCATCTCTCCACCATAAGCTCCTGCATTCATTGTTACTGCACCGCCTAAGGTTCCTGGTATTCCACTTGCAAATTCAAAACCAGTCAAACTATGCTCCATTATCTTTGCTGCAAACTCAGATAATAAGATTCCAGAGCCAGCTGTTACATAAAAATGGTTATCCTTTTCTTCAAAAACGACTTGATTAAAAGTTTTATAAATCTGAATGATTACTCCACGATAACCTTTATCTGATACTAAAAGGTTGCTTCCATTCCCTAAGATATAATATGGAACGCCTTCCTTTAGGCAAAGCTTAATAATATTACTAAGCTCTTCTATCTTAGTAGGTGTGACAAAATAATCTGCTGGTCCACCTATCTTAAATGTGGTATGATTTTTTAATAACTCGCCCTCTTTTACTTCTAAATCTGGGGCAACTTCTTTTAATTTGTTATAAAACTCACTCAAAATATTATCCTCTTTTACTTATAGATTACATGTACCTGTTGCGAAGCACATGTAATCATAAATCTTACATTAATATATGTGTAATATATATTATTATTCAATTGAATCTAAGTATACCTCTTATCTAATTGCTAAACTATTTGCTTCATTGAATTTCACAATTAGCTAATAACACTGTTATCATACAATATAAGTAAAACGAATTCAATATGAAAATGCCCATTCGCGATTTCTTAGCACTATTTATCTAAAACAAGTCTCGCAGCACCGTATATTCCAGCATCATTACCTAATAGGGCTAATTTAAATTCTTTATTTTTTAGTGCAAACATTACATTTTGTTCGTAATGTTTCTTAATCACTTCGGTAAGTATCTCACCTGCTTTGGAAACTCCACCACCGATTACAAAACATTCTGGGTCAACAACTGCAGATACATGTGATAATGCTAGTCCAAGATGTCTTCCAAGTTTCTCTACTAATTCTAATGAAAGTTCATCTCCCTCTTTTGCAGCATCAAAGATATCTTTTGCTGTTAGAGATGGATTATTTCTTATAGCAGAAGCTTTATCAGTAGAAGCAAGTAAACGATTTGCTTCTTTTACTATTCCAGTTGCAGAAGCATATTGTTCTAAGCAACCACGTTTTCCACAATTACATGCATCTTTTTCATCATAATCCACAGTGATGTGACCGATTTCCCCAGCAGCACCTCTACTACCGTCAAGGATTTTATCATCAAGGATAATTCCTCCACCAACTCCAGTTCCTAGAGTTACAAGAACCATATTATGATAGCCTTTTCCACCACCTTGCCACATCTCTCCTAACGCAGCAACATTGGCATCATTACCAGCTTTAACTTTTAATTCTGTTAACTTACCGAATTCTTCTTCTACATTAAATACGTCCCAACCTAAGTTTACGCATTTTAATACTGTTCCATCACTTGTTACAGGTCCAGGTACTCCAATCCCTACACCTTCCACTTGATCTTTGCTATAGTTCTTTTCAGCTAATTTTGAATTAAGGCTGTTTTTTACGTCCTCAAGTATGTAACGTCCATTCTCTTCTTTTCTAGTAGGAATCTCCCATTTGTCGATTACACTACCATCCATTTGAAATAAACCGATTTTAACAGTTGTACCACCTATATCTACACCAAAACATAATTGTTCCACGAAGCATCCATCTCTCTTTCTTATTAATATATTTTTTACTTACTTATTACACATATTGATTGTTTTCATAACTGTTCAGTATACAGTTACCCAGTTTCTTCTATAATATTTTAGATTATATATTTTCTTGGAAAAGAGAACTTACAAAAATGCAAGCTCTCTTCCAATGAATATGACGTAATCTAATTTCTTAGTTATCTTTTTTCTTAAGGTTATTCGTAACACGATTATATAATTCTCTAGCAGCATTGTATCCCATCTTCTTCTGACGATAGTTAACCGCTGCTGATTCACAAATAATTGCAAGATTACGGCCTGGTCTGATAGGAATAGAATGACATACTACCTTATTTCCTAAGAATTCAGTGTACTTTTCATCTAATCCAAGACGGTCATATTCTTGTTCCTTGTTCCATTCTTCTAATTTAATGACTAAATCTATGGATTGAGTATCTTTAACACTTTCAACACCAAATAAGGTCTTAACATCAATGATTCCAATACCTCTTAATTCGATAAAATGGCGCGTAATATCTGGTGCTGTACCAATTAGTGTATCATCACTAACTTTTTTAATTTCAACAACATCGTCCGTTACAAGTCTGTGTCCTCTCTTAATTAACTCAAGAGCAGCTTCACTCTTACCAATTCCGCTCTCTCCCATAATTAATAAGCCTTCACCATAAACATCCACCAATACTCCATGTATAGAGATTCTTGGAGCTAGTTCGACATTTAACCAACGAATTACTTCCGCCATAAAGGAAGAAGTTGTTTTGCTACTTCTTAAAATTGGAACTCCATATTCTGTTGCAAGCTCAATAAGCTCATCTGTAATTGGTAAGTTTCTGCAAAATACAATACATGGGACTTTGTATTCAAGCAATTTCTTCATGATTCCAATCCCATGATCCTTCTCCATCTTTTGCATATAAGCATGTTCTACATGACCGATTACCTGTACTCTGTCAGAATCAAAATGTTCAAAGAACCCTGCAAGCTGTAATGCTGGACGATTTACATCTGTTTGAGCTATTTTAATATCTTCGATGTTAATATCAGGAGTACAATTTTCTAATTTCATCTTTTCAATTAATTTCTTTAGTTCTACTGAGTACATGATTTCCTCCTTTTCCCCTTGACCAAGAGCCATAGCTATTGGTTCACAGATCAGTTCTTATGCATTTATAAAGAACCTCTCTCATTGTTATGCTTCGAGGGATAAAAGCCTTATTATAGTTTACTGAGTGTATATCGCTGTATAATTATGAATTTAGGCTACCTTTCCTTCAAAAAGTTTATTAATAAACTTTACATATTTTTTACAAGCCTCATAACAAGTGACAAGTGTATTTATAAACTTTACTCACTCTCGTTCCTATTTTCGCTTTGAGTCTTGACAAAATATAAGCGTTACTTTCAGACGGACTACGCCAAAATTAATAATTATACATCAATTTACACAATGTATGTTATGAAAGGCTTTTTACCCTTAAATCATTATTATACATTAAATATTCTTTGCTATCTGATATATATAATATTTCTTTTTCTTTCTTCAATATTCTACCATAACGAAACATAATCTGCAATTCATTTGATTAATCGCTTTACATTAATGTTACAATTCTACCATGTCATCAATAATGTCCCACAATATACAAAATAGCAACCAGTCAAGTGATACAAATTAATGAAAAAAATCATATACCTGTTTAGCACTACGTTCATTCATAGAAGCTACTCTAGCTAGCTCTTCGATGCTTGCTTCTTTAATACTTTCTATTGAACCAAAATGCTTCATTAATGCCTTTCTTCTTGCTTCTCCAATGCCTTCTATATCATCTAAGATTGAATGCACCTGTCCTTTTCCTCTTAGGGAACGGTGATACTCAATTGCAAATCTATGAGTTTCATCTTGAATTCTAGTGATTAGTTTAAAAGCCTCACCTTTGGTATCAATCGTAATCTCTTTATTATTATAATAAAGGCCTCTGGTACGATGGTTATCGTCTTTTACCATCCCGCATACAGGAATATTAAGTTTAAGTTCATCTAGAACCTTTAATGCAATGTTTACTTGGCCTCTACCACCATCCATAAGAATTAAGTCTGGATATCTTGTGAAACTTCCATAGTCCATATCAATATTCTTCTCTTGTAATTCTTTTTCTTCTTTCAGTCCATGAGTAAACCTTCTTGTCAGAACCTCATGCATACTGGCATAATCGTCAGCACCTTTTACCCATTTTATACGGAACTTTCGATAATCATTACGCTTTGGTTTTCCATTTTCATATACAACCATAGACCCAACAGAGTCAAAGCCACTGATATTTGATATATCAAAGGATTCCATTCGAGCAATGGATGGAATCTCCAACATGTCTGCAATCTGTTTTACAGCACCAATTGTTTTCTGATCTTCTCTTTTTATCTTTTCTGAATCTTGTTGTAGTACTAAAGAAGCGTTCTTTTCAGCAAGTTCAACTAATCGATTCTTCTCGCCTTTTTGAGGAACCTTGATATAGACTTTTTGGCCTCTTTTCTTCGTTAACCATTCGGTTATAATCTCTTCTTCAAGTATTGGCTCTTGTAGAATTAACTCTCTCGGAATAAATGGTGTTCCTGCATAGAACTGTTTGACAAAGCTTGTTAATACTTCACTTCTTGAATCATGCTCAACACCAGTAACGTGAAAATGCTCCCTTCCAATTAATCTACCACTACGAATAAAGAATACTTGTACAACAGCTTCATCCACAGCCCTTGCAAAAGCAATAATATCTCGGTCTTCCATCTCGGAACTTGTGATCTTTTGTTTCTGTGCAATCTGTTTAACACTATTTAATAGATCACGATAACCTGCTGCTTCTTCAAATTCCAGATTCTCGGATGCTTTTAACATCTTTTCCTCAAGTAACTTTGTAATTAAAGAATAATTACCATTCAAGAACTCTAAGGCCAGATTCACTGATTTTTTGTATTCTTCTTCGTTAATATAACCTTGGCATGGTGCTTTGCACTGCTTAATGTGATAATAAAGACACGGTCTTTCCTTTCCAATATCTTTCGGAAGATTACGATTGCAATTTCTGATATTAAATATCTTTTGAATAAGATCTATGGTATCCTTAATTGCACCAGCACTTGTATATGGTCCGAAATACTTGGCTTTATCCTTCTTCATTTGTCTTGAGAATAAGATTCTTGGAAACGCTTCATTCACTGTTACCTTAATATAAGGATATGTCTTGTCATCCTTAAGCATGGTATTATATTTTGGACGATGCTCCTTAATCAGATTACATTCTAGAACTAAAGCCTCTAGTTCTGAATCCGTAATAATATATTCAAAATGATCAATTCGACTAACCATCTGCACAATCTTTGGAGTCAGATTCCTACTACTTTGAAAATACTGTCTCACTCGATTCTTAAGACTAATAGCCTTACCAACATAGATTATCGTATCATGTTTGTCATGCATGATATAAACACCTGGCTTTGCAGGTAGCTTCTTTAATTCTTCTTCGATATCAAACATTATTTTCACCTAGTTTCGTTATTTCATCATAAATTTTTCGATAACAAATGCAACACCATCTTCATCATTTGATTTTGTGATATGGTCCGCTACTTCTTTTACCTTATCTTGAGCATTATCCATTGCTACTCCAAGTCCAGCATAACGTATCATAGATAAGTCATTAAAGCCATCACCTACTGCTATCATCTCATCCTTTGTAATATGTAGATGTTTACATAATTGTTCTAAGGAATATGCTTTATCGATATTCTTTGGCATAATCTCTAAGAAAAATGGTTCAGAACGGTAGATACTTAAGCCTTCACCATACTTTCCATTCAATTCTTTATCTAAAGCTTCTAATTTCTTAGGTTCTCCTGTCATTAAACATTTATTAATATCAAATGTTACGTATTCCGGGAAATTATCTACTTCTTTTATATTGATTTTATTAATATTTGCTTCTTTAATTACAAATTCATCTACACCAGTGCCTGAGATCACCTTATCTCCTTCATAAGTAACTAGACCAACTTCATTTTGTTTTGCTTCTTCATAAATGGTTGGCACAATATCAAGTGGTAATGTCTTCTGATATATAATCTCATTTGTCTTACAGTTAATAATCTTTGCACCATTAAAGGATAAGATATATCCACCATATTCGCTAAGTTTTAATTCATTCGCAACTGGCATAATTCCAGGTGTTGGTCTTCCAGATGCTAATACAACAGTACAGCCTTGTTTTTGAATATTTATAATTGCGTTTAACGTCTTTTCCGTGATTTCCTTATTTGAATTCGTTACGGTTCCATCGATATCTAATACTAGTACTTTATATTTCATATGCTTACCCTTTCTCTGATTAGAATCCTAACTCTACCCTTGTATTGAAATAGGATTCTTCGTTCTTTACAAAATATGCACCTAAGTCGCAGTGGCATTAGGTGCATATGAATAATTGTTTGTTTAGTTGTAAGTTACATTTTATTTGAATACTTGATAAATTCAGAGGGTAGGTTATCTAAATTACCATGATTGAAAATTTTTCATCTTACGTTCCATTTCCTCGTTTGGAAACTACTAATGTTTTATCACTTTGACAAAAACAGATATAAAAAGTTCGAACTCCTCACTTTGTTCGTCAAACAGCGAACTTTTTATATCTAAATTAAATTGATATAACATAAGTAGCTTCACAAACTCGTCAAAGTCACGACGATGTAAAATTTTAAATCATGGTAATTAATATACTGTTTCGCCTGAATTTATAAAGTATATTGTGAAATAAAAAACATTTCACACCTCAGATTTATATGTCATCAAAGCCCTCTATGGTAAGTTAATGTATCTTTTTAGCTACGAAGTTTGGCTTATTAAATTAAATCTGTATGATCATCATTTGCGTTATTCTCATCATTAGTAACAGAATCATCACTATCTAAAGTTAAGGTATCTGTATCAGCCTTCTTATCTGTTTCAATCTCTGACTTATCCATACCATCTTCACTTGAATTGTCTTCTAACTTTTTAAGTTCTTCTTCGCTTGTACCTTTTACTTCATGGAAGATCTTCATGAATTCTTTACCAGTGATTGTTTCTTTCTCTAATAAGAATTCCGCTACTTTATCAAGAACATCAATGTTATTTGCCATCATCTCTTCTGCTTTATCATAACATTCTTTTAATATCTTCATTACTTCTTTATCAATCTCGCTTGCAGTTGAATCACCACAGTTAAGAACTGGTCTACCGTCTAGATATTTATTTTCGACAGATTCTAATCCCATAAGACCAAATTTCTCTGACATACCATATTGTGCTACCATCGCTCTTGCAAGCTTCGTTGCCTTCTCTATATCATTCGATGCTCCAGTTGTAATTGATTTAAATATAACTTGTTCTGCAGCTCTACCACCAAATAAAGTAGTTATCTCATTAATCATCTCTTCTTTGGTCATCAGATATTTTTCTTCTTCTGGTACTTGCATTGTATAACCTAGAGATCCCATGGTTCTTGGGACAATTGTAATCTTCTGAACTGGATCTGAATTCTTCTGTAATGCAGTAACTAATGCATGACCTACCTCATGATATGCAACGATTTTTTTCTCTTTCTTACCAAGAATACGATCTTTCTTCTCTTTACCTGCAATAACAACTTCAACAGATTCAAATAAATCTTCTTGTTTTACAACGGTTCTTCCATCTTTTACTGCCATGATTGCTGCTTCATTAATCATATTGGCAAGATCGGAACCTACTGCACCAGCTGTTGCTAGAGCAATTGCTTCTAAATCAACAGAATCATGCATCAATACATTCTTCGCATGTACTTTAAGAATATCTACTCTACCCTTTAGATCTGGACGATCAACTATTACTCTACGGTCAAAACGTCCTGGACGAAGAAGTGCTTTATCAAGAACTTCTGGACGGTTAGTTGCAGCTAAGATAACCAAACCTTTGGAGGTATCAAATCCATCCATCTCAGATAATAATTGATTTAATGTCTGCTCTCTCTCGTCATTGCCGCCACCGTAATGACTATCACGGCTCTTACCAATGGCATCAATTTCATCGATGAAAATAATACATGGTGCAGATTGTTGTGCTTGCTTAAATAAATCACGAACACGTGATGCACCAACACCAACGAACATCTCAACAAAATCCGAACCAGATAGTGAGAAGAATGGTACATGAGCTTCTCCTGCTACTGCTTTTGCTAGTAATGTCTTACCTGTTCCAGGAGGTCCAACGAGTAATGCTCCTTTTGGAAGCTTCGCACCTATTCTAGTATATTTCCCAGGGTTGTGCAGGAAGTCTACCAACTCTGTTAATGACTCTTTTGCTTCTTCTTGTCCAGCAACATCCTTGAATGTTACTCCAGTCTCTTTCTCTACGTAGACTTTGGCATTGCTTTTACCAACTCCCATCATTCCGCCACTATTCTTCGAAATCATCTTGTAAGCTAACCATAGTCCAAGATATATTAGTACAAATGGTAAAATATATACAACAAAGATATCTAAGATATTAGCTTTCGTGTCTGGAATCTCAGGACTGATTTTAACATTTGCCTTTAATAATCGATCCACTAGATTAAGGTCTGTCATTCTTCCTGTATAATAAGTAATCTTATAAGCACTATTTGGTTGATCCTTTGGTGTTATCGTAATCTTATTATCACTAATCTTTACTTTATCAACCTTTCCATCCTCAACCATTTTTAAGAACTGATCATAAGAGACTTCTTTGGTTGTACTTTCTTTTAGCTGTTGAGACATAAAAGAAAACATAAATAAAATACTCAATGTAGCGATTACTAAAAATACAATATTCATCTTATTCGAATTATTTTTCTTCTCATTCTTGTTATCCATCCCATTCCTCCTGTCTAAAACAATTTTTTGAATTCTGTAATTAAAAGTTTGAATATGAATTCATCTGAATTTCTCTATATCTCCTTTATGTGACCACTGTCCGCTTTTCAATAAGGAGTGTGAAAGATTTATTCCATATTAATAATGATGAATGAAACGAATCCATTCTTACAATTACCACTATCTCACAAGTAAACTTTTGTTACTCTGAAAACTTAGTTAAAAACTGTGCATTTTATTTTATACTGTACCACATCAATTATAATGTTAGTGTGTTTATAAATCAATATAATAATCTCTTAAATTTTTATGTTCTAAACATGAAAATCTTGTGAAATCATTTTTTCTTTGCTACTAATTATATTATTAAAAACTGGGGATTATATTATTAATTAGAAAGCATAATTTCGCAGAATCATTATAGGATTCATTAGTTTGCTTTATAAAAACTAAGAAAAAATAAAATTTGTACTAGATTTCTTTGTTGAGTAGTTGTATAATGTAAAAGTTGATTTTTTAGACGACCAATAGTAATATATTAAAAGATGTATTAAATCAAAGTATTTTTTCACATCTTTTCTCTCATAAATCTTGCTAGTGATGATTCTACTTTTACAGATCTAGAAAGATTTTCTGTTTTTATTCTTAGATGGACAATTTTATATTTACTTGTGTAAATCCAAAATAGAATATCCGTGATATTTTTAGAAATAAATCATTAGGTAGTATGATTTATTCTGTATATTTTATTTTGGATTTATATAAGAGATACTAAAAAAGACAATAAATTCCTATTTTCTTTTCTACTTAGAGTCTCTCTCTCTTTAAATCACACTAGCTCCCAACTGTCGCCATTAGCGACATATAAATCAAGGGCGTGAAATACTTTTTTCACTCTAGCTTACACATGATCCACCACTGGTGGTTCTTATAACATTATTAATTATTATTTTACAATAAAAGGAGGAAGTATGAAATGGCTGTTAAGTATGTTTTTGTAACAGGTGGCGTAGTTTCAGGATTAGGGAAAGGGATTACGGCAGCTTCACTTGGACGGTTATTAAAAGCACGTGGATATCAAGTAACTATGCAAAAATTTGATCCTTATATCAATATTGACCCAGGTACTATGAATCCAATACAACATGGAGAGGTATTCGTTACAGATGATGGAGCTGAAACTGACCTTGACCTTGGACACTACGAAAGATTTATCGACGAAAGCTTAACCAAACAATCTAACGTAACAACTGGTAAGATCTACTGGTCTGTACTATCCAAAGAACGTAGAGGTGATTTTGGTGGAGGAACTGTTCAAGTAATTCCTCATATCACTAATGAGATTAAAAGTCGTTTCTACCGTAATGACGGTTCCAAAGACACACAAATTGCAATCATTGAAGTTGGTGGAACAGTTGGAGATATCGAAAGCCAACCATTCTTAGAATCCATTCGTCAGTTCCAACATGATATCGGACGTGAAAATGCAATCCTTATTCACGTTACACTAATTCCATATTTAAAATCTTCTGGAGAAATGAAGACAAAACCAACTCAAGCAAGCGTTAAAGAATTACAAGGGATGGGAATACAACCAGATATTATCGTATGTCGTTCGGAACTTCCTTTAGAAAACGGACTAAAAGATAAAATTGCATTATTCTGTAATGTTCCAAAACATCATGTTATTCAAAACCTTGATGTTGAAACTTTATATGAAGCTCCTCTTGCGATGGAGAAAGAACACCTAGCAGACATCGCATGTGAATGCTTACACCTTGACTGTCCAGAACCAGACTTAGCTGAATGGGAAAGCATGGTACATGCTCTTAAGAATCCAACAAGAGAAGTAACTGTAGCATTAGTTGGTAAATACACTCAACTTCATGATGCCTATATTAGTGTTGTAGAATCCTTAAAACATGGTGCTGTTGCGCATAATGCCTCAGTTAATATCAAATGGATTCCTTCTGAAACAGTAACAGAAGAAAATGTATCTGAATTATTAGGTGATGTAAGTGGTATCTTAGTTCCAGGTGGATTTGGTGATCGAGGTATCGATGGTAAAATCTTTGCTATAAAATATGCTCGTGAAAACAAGATTCCTTTCCTTGGTCTATGCCTTGGAATGCAACTTGCAATCGTAGAATTCTCAAGAAATGTGGTTGGATTCGCAGATGCTCACAGTGCTGAGTTAGATCCTGGTACTACTCATCCAGTTATCCATCTAATGCCAGAGCAAGATGGTGTTGAGGATCTTGGTGGAACTTTAAGACTTGGTTCTTATCCTTGTCATCTTGAGAAAGATACCAAAGCTTATGAAGTATACGGAAAAGACATTATTCATGAAAGACATAGACATCGTTATGAAGTAAATAATTACTATAGAGATGATCTACAAAAGAAGGGTATGACTTTATCAGGATTATCTCCTGATGGAAGAATTGTTGAGATGATTGAGATAAAAGATCATCCTTGGTTTGTTGCTACTCAAGCGCATCCAGAACTTAAGTCTAGACCAAATAGACCTCATCCACTTTTCAAAGGATTTATTGGGGCTGCTTTGGAAGTAGAGAAATAGACTAAAAATAATCCCCTATCACTTTACCAGTAAGATTCAGAAAGAATCTCTAGAAAGTGATAGGGGATATTTATTTACGTTTAAATGTAGATACTAATGCAATCAAAAAGGTTCCAATAAAGATAGATATATCCGATATATTAAACACTACATTCTTTATTTTTTTAAAGCTAAAATAGTCAACAACATACCCCTTTGCAAGTCGATCATAGAGATTGCTTGCTGCCCCACCTATTGTTAATGCCATACCTAACTTTAGCAATATATTTCCCCTTCGTCTTATTATTAGTCCAAAAACAAGAAGTAACATGCCAAAAAGTACACCCGATATACTAACAATGATATTAGGCTTCTTTTCAAGTAAGTTAAGCATTCCACCTTTATTATGATATTTGTTAATTATAATATGACCATTTAGGATTTTCTCTTCTTGACCATATTGTTTGTTGGATTCTATGTACTTTTTTAGAACATAATCTAGAACGAAAATGGATAATGCTATTATGATATAGAACATGCAAATTTACCTCTCCTTATATCTCATAATTCAGATTCTATACTATCTATTATATCATAGAATTTAAAATACAGATATATAGATAATAGTAGCCCTAAGAAGAAATTTAACAATTAAATATTAACTTAAAAGAAGTATTTACTTTTCTCAGCCTTGCTAATTATCTCTTTTAATGCTTTAGCTGAATTGGTTAAATCATCTGCACGTTTAATAGCTTTTTCTCTCATAATATTATAGAAATTGCTATCTGTAACATATTTTCTTATTACTTCTTTCATTTCATCATAATCTTTAACCCAAAAATCCTCCCCTGTGGCTACAGCAATATCACCAAAATCTATCGTAACACAAGGTAATCCATTGTAGAACGCTTCTGCTAAGGATGTACCTCCTCCAACTCTTTTGGAATTAACATATAAATCGCAATTTTTATAAATTGGATTAATACTATTTACTCTCCCTAAGCAAGTAGAGTTCTCACTTAATCCTTCGTACTTTTCACAAAATTCTTCATATTTATCAAAATCACCAGCTATAACCAGATGAGTTCCCATATCAAATGTTTCTTTCACACATTTTATATATTCATCTGTAATATCATAATCTAAGCGATTACCTACAATAAGCATCAAGAATTTATCCTTAGGCAAGTTAAGTTCATCTCTTGACTTAGATATATTATCTGGCTTGGCATCAAATGTAAATGTACTTTCTATAATAGAATCTTTATCATAACCCTTTTTATATAAATCCTCCCATTCTTCTTCTCTTACCTTTCTACCCCAGACAGAGAACTTACTCATTGTCATTGGTAAGGAAGAACCCACAACAGGAATTGATATTTCAGGAACTAAGTTGCCACATATGTCAGCTACGATGCTGCTGCATCCTATATTTAGAATAAGGTATGGTTTTAATTTCTTAACTAACTCTATTAAATATTTAATCTCATTATAATCAGGCATTGGTTTTACTGGTTGATAGAAATCAAATGTTTCGTCTCGGAATACTACCTCTGAACGTTCAGATAAATCTAATTTACAATTACCAATTAGTAAGTTATAAAATGGACAAATTCCTGATGTTGTAATATTTTCACGCGTATTTATAATAATTACTTTCTTACCCATGCTTTTTTGAAGATCATACGCTCTTTCTAGTGTAGTATGCGTAGGTGGATGAGTATTCTCTAAGAATTGATAGGTAAATATGATAACTATATCTTTATTTCTTTCTTTTAAAGGAATTGGTTTTAAAGTATCACTTAATTTATCATAATATGCTTTATATATATTACGATATAAATCTGTTTTTAGTTCATCAATATAATTAATCCCCTCTAAAGGCTGATAAAATCCAAAGGACTTTATTTGTTGGTATATGTAATATTTATTTTCTACTGTTAATAATGAACTTGTAATGGACTTTTTTAATATTTGTTCTAAATAAGTTGGTTTTTTGGTAATCTCAGCAAGCATAGAAAGTAGATATATTGCTTGAAAAATCAAACTATCATCATATAAACACTCGAAATCCTCTAATATTCGAATAATAAACGTAAAATTGTATTTTGTAAGTGATCTTATTTGATTTTCAATATTATGTCCATTACGCTCTAATTCATAACTATCTGCTCCAACTTTACACTTTTGTAAATGTTCATACGTTTTTATTATCAAATCAGATGAATAATTGAAAATATATTCCGTGTTTGTAATAGATGGTGTTATGTTACAGTTTGCTCCGAATATTATTCTATCATTACTAGGCTTTGGTTCGAATACATAGAATTTATCATCTATCCAATAATACTTTTGTATGTATGAATCCATATCATTTATATTTGCCTGCTCATAAAGATCTGTTAATGGAAACTTTTTATACTCTATAAATACCATTGAATCTTTATCTATATTAGTATAAATTGGTTTGTTCAAATGCTCTTCTTGTAAATCACAATACTTACTTAAGTAACTGTATATGGGATCATTTATGTATTCTATACTTATAAAGTCATGTTTATTCTGTTGAAAATAGATAAATTTTGCAAATGTTTGATGATACACTCTGTATACAAGTCCAAATAATTCTTCTATATCACTTAAAAATATATACTCTTTATCAATTTCATATATTTGATCTAAATTATTTAAAATAACATGTGGAAACACATGATTAGTAATGGTGTTACTAAATAAATGTACCTCATACCCTTTACTATCTAAATCTTCTAGATATTTATAAACATTAGACTTTGAATCTACAGTCTCTGTATAGCATAACACTATTTCATTATTCATGATGGTTTCTCCGTAACTATTTTGTTGTTCCTTTTCACCTTATTTACATATTAACACATTAATCCCATTACAAACCGCCTATTTTCGTTCAATCTGATTTAAGTATGTCAAAGCATAACACCTTATTCTTTTTAGATATAATTATACTCCAGAATCAAAATAGCCTCCCACAAGAATGTATTAATACACTCTTGTATGTTCTAATATTGTAACTCCGAAGCATCAAACACTTCATTTTTACTTTTATCTTCATGTCTCTTCTAATTATTTATATTTAAATATATAATTTTGCTTGTTGAATCATTTCTTTATACATCCCATTTTTTAACAATAGTTTCCATCTTACTTTTAAAAAGAAACTAGAAACGCTCTTATTAAAACTTGTATTATTTGTCGTACATAATGAAGAATTTGACATTCTATACTTAGCTAACACCTTATCCATCAATATAATTCTTCTTCCACTAGATAATAATTTAACTAAAAACGGATAATCCTCCAAAAAGGGGAACCTATTATCAAAACCTCCTAGCTCATCATACAATTTTTTTGTATAAAATCCTCCAGATGGCCCTGCAATATAATTATCTATTAAAATATTTTTATATTGATTTTCCCAATCATTGTTTAGAATCCTGTAACCATTCTCACAAAACCTTTTCATCGCATTAACTTTATTTATATTTTTCCCAAACACTTCGACCTTACAACATACAAAATCCAAATTATTATCTATTGCAAAATTATATTTTTCTTGTAACGCAGTAGGTAAAAGAATGTCATCACCAGCAATAAGTTGAATATACTTACCTGTGGTATTCTTTATTCCAACATTACAATTATTTGATACTCCTTTATTTTGTTTAGTTTTAATACATTTTATATTTTTAAAATATCTAGAATTTTGTTTTACCCATTCTTTAATAATAGCCCTTGTATTATCTGTGGAACAATCATCAGAAACTATTAACTCTTTGTTAGCATATGTCTGATTCTTTATACTATCTAATGTTTCAATAACTGTATCTTGAGAATTATACGTAATAACAACAATACTTATTAATTCCATAGAGCAACCTCTCAATTTCTAATTTCATTTATTGTAATTAAATATTAACTTTCTAAAACAACATCCTCTATAGATACTATTGGACAATTAATTTTATTAGTTAACTCTTTTTGCACTTCTTCAAAAGCAAACGCTGCACTTACAACAATTGCATCTACGTCATCAAGTTTATCTTCAAGGCTTAAAACTTCTAAGTTTGAATATGCGCATATTGCACTATTATCAATAGCATATTTCACATTAATACTACTATCTTTTAATTCTTCATATAGACGGCATCCAAGTTCACCCATACCATAAATTGCAATTGATTGATAATTATTATTTACAAAGTATTCCTCTAATGATTTTCCTTCTTGTTTTATAATCAACCACTGATTTAAAATTTGATAATATCCTTTAAACTTATTGACCTTTTGAATTTCATTGGATACTTTTCCATTCTTTAAAAAAGACATTCCAATGGCTCCTCCTATTGAACCAATTACAACTAAAACGCTTGCAATAATTCCTTTTTTCATAATATTATCTCCTTTATTAGTATAATAATTAATATCTATTCGCTTACTATTGTGTTGTTAATCTTTACATCCCCTGATAATATAATGCAATATTCTTACCTAAAGTATCATTTGCTTGTTTTTTCAATTCAGTAATAAAAGCAAATGAAGCTATAATAAAGTTATTAGATTTAAATTTAGTATTCATAGATTTGACCTGTATATTTTCTATACAATGTCCATGTAATTTTTTATTATTATCAATAAATGCTTCTACCTTAATTCCATATAATTGTAAATATTTGCACACCTTACGACCTACTTCTCCTGCACCAATTATTACAATTTCACTCACATTGGCATCAGATATCTTTTTAATAATTTTTAATATACTTTTTTCATAATTAGATTCTGAATTTTCAACAATTTTATTAAAATAATATAAAGGATCTGCTTGTACTATAAGCCCTTCTAACCATAATACATCTCTTGGTGAAACAGATGAACAAAAATATTCTATGCCCTTATCTTTAATAAGTTTTAAATGTTCATCCCTACATATCTGCTTGAAAGATTCTGCTCCATAATTCTCCTCATGATTTAATTTTGATAAAAGTAATGCTTCTGCCAAAGTTGGTGAATTGAGCATTCTACATATAATCTTTGTTAACTCTCTTTTATTTAGGCTTTTTAAATATTTCTTTTTTGACAAAACTTCTAAATATATTTTTTGATAGGCTAATATACCTTGTTGACACAAATCAACAAATAAAAATTGCTTTTCTGCAATGGAGTCAATTTCTTTTGTAATCGGTTTTACTTTATTATCCTCTTTTACATATCCAACTGTTGTACCTTCATCACACATCATTAGTTGTTCTAGAATAAAAGGATATAACTTAATTAAACTTATTAGATCATCATTTTCACCGCATGTACCAGCATATCCTCTTAAATCTATATTTTTCATTACTGTTTCTACAGAATTTTTAGATGCAAATATTAACATATTAATATTATTACTAGATATATTATATTTTCCTAATAATTGCTCAATACCACACTGTATTGTACCTTTGAATCCCAAATCAATAGTGATACATTCTTTATGTAAACCAACATCCTTTAAATAATTAAAAGCTAAGTCTGCATGATCTTTAACTTTACTATTAATACTAGAACTAACTTTGTCACTTAACAAATACTCCTCTAAAGCATTTCCAATAGTAGATGAATTCATATCTATTCCACGTGATTCTCGCACTTCTAAATCTGAATATTCAATAAATTCATTCATTAATTCCTCTATATTTAATAATTGAAATACGTCTTTTATTTTTATGTATCTTATATTAAGAATTTCTTTTATACGTTCTTTATCAATATGTTGTATAGACGGTAATAATAACGCCTTTCTAGAAACATAAGTAGGTTTAATATTATATTTTGTATTTCTAGCCTTTTGTGCCTGATCTAACAACTTGCTGAGTATTTTACCTTCTCTCATTAAAGGATATATATTCAATATATTGTTTTCATCTGCTGTGTCCAAAACCCACTCTGTGGCAGCTGAAAGTAACGGTCCCATAACACAGGCTCCAATATCAAACCATTTTCTCTCTTCCTCACTATATTTAAGATCCATAGATAATAAATATTTTCTTAATGAATAAATTTCTGGAACTAAATCTCCATATTTTAATTCTTCCATCTGCATTTCTAATGTATCATCACAGCTAATTACATCATAATATATCGTATGAATACCATACGAATGTGCTGATATTATATCACTTGTATAATTATCGCCAATATGAATCACCTGATTTGCATCTGCTTTATATTTATCTAAAACTATATTATATAATTCTCCACTTCGTTTTGATTTTAAATAGTCACAGGAGACAATAATATCATCAATTAACTGAATATCAAAATTATTTTCAACTAATATTTCTGTTATCTGTTGTTTATTTAGATACATGTCAGAAGTAAAAATTATTTTTTTATTTACACTATGCAAATAACTAATTAGTTCTGCCATTAATGAATTTAAATAGCATACGTGTTTTTCAACTTCAATTTCAATCTCCACCATTCTGTCAATGGAGGAAATAATTTTAGGCATACAATTATATATTTCTTTTAATGTTACTTCCGTATCCATATTCAGTATTTTTTTATTATATCTAGCGCTTTTTTCAGCTTCTATTCTAATATTTTTAAATGCTTCATCTGAAATATACTCATTTAATATTCTTAATTTTCTTGCATGGTCAGCTATAATAAGAAAAGCATCTGATGGTTTCTTAACTGTACGAAATAAAACTGTGTCAAATATATCAAAACTCACAATTTCTATCGACCCTATACTATTAATTTGTTTTTTTAAACTGTCCAAACTATATCTCATTTTAATGCCCACACCTTTCAATTACTATTGAACTATTCAGAAATTTAATAGTTCAAAATTAGTAAAGATAAAAATTATTTAGTTCACACTTACACCTCTATATTTAATTTTCAATACATAAAATATAAGTGTATCCCTATATTAGGTCAGCATATTGTAATCCGTCCCATATTACTTCTGGACTACAAATATCTTCATTAACTAACTGATCATACATTTCTTTATATTTTAGACTTCCAATTACAACTGCAATTTCTTGAGTATTTTCTTCTTTTAACACATTTGGGCTATCAATCTTTATGCCATCCATTTCAGTTCCCCATCTAGTTTTATTATTGTCAATATAATAAGCAGGTTCTATATGAAATGTTTTGCATATCTTTATCGCAGAAAATCCTGTACCAAAAACTACAACTTTTTTAGTTTTTATTGCTGTTAAAAAATTAATAAAATTATCTAATTCTTTATTCACATCTTCATCTATAAACTCTGTGTGCAAACTACTATTAATGTCTTCATAAATAAGATATGACTTTCCTACCAATTCACACAAAGGATCAATTCTATCAAATATATCATTTTCGTATGATGGGAAAATAATAAATGATTTTTCTAGATTCAATTTTTCTATATCATTATTGAATAGAATTCCATCAACTTTTAAGCCGTGTAAAGCTAATAATCGAACAACCTTTTTTGAAGTTTTCGTTTGATCATAAACATAGATTTTTTTGTTTTCTTTACGTCTTTTATCCCATGCAATATCAGCCAATACCTGTACACCTTTTGAAATCCAATATTCTGGGAAATAATTTGTAAGTCCAAATAGATCACATTTACTACATAATTCTATACTATCTCTTCCCTTACATATCATAGAATCTCTGAATTCACTATATTCATTTGATTCCCATAGCTCTTGTATAGATATTTTACTAAGATCACCAATAGTTGTCTTACCTAATGCGTCTTGACAGCACTTACTTACCTTCCCATCAGGTCTTATAATCATCTGCATAAATGGTAATATACATCCAGAACTGAATCTAAGATTACTAACATCTCTGTTAGGTGCGGTACCACCTCTGCTTGAAAGTATCTGTGTTTTTTTTCTAACTAGTACTGCAGTTTTACAATTACATATATCACCCTTATGATTATTTACAATAGCTTCTACATTTGGAAGTAATGTTAAATCATCACTATAATTATCAATAACCAAATAATCTAGATATTTTATGATTTTATTATACTTTTCTTCATCTAATATCAGTCCGTTCGTGTAGAGTATATGTGTTGCATTTGGTAGTTTCTTATATGCATACTCTAAGAATTCATAAATTCTAACATCTATTAAAGGTTCATTATTCGAAAAGAGACTTAAATGTCCATCATACTGCTGCTCTTCTAATTGATTAATTAGATTATAAAATAACTCTGAATCCATCTTTCTATATTCGCGAGTATCATCATTTCTATTTACTGGGCAGAAACTACAATCATTATTACATCTATTTATGGTTTCTATTTCTATCGTATTTATTTTAGGTCTTTCATCTTTATATTCTGCAATAATTCTATCAATAAAAATGCTACTGTTTCTGTCTTGTCTTAGTAGATTTGAGATACTTACATCTTTATCTTTATATGATGGATATTTTACAATAATCATTATTTTCGTACCTTTCAATGTTTTATATTTTTAATTACGTATTCCTTCATTTATATAATTAAGAAATTTTAAAATAGTTCAAAATTTCAATTTCTCCAATACTTTTCAAATATTCTCTAGATGGTTTAGCACCAGCTTGCGTACATATAAATATATAATCGTGATCTATATTTGAGATTTCCTCTTTATCTATAATCGGAAGATCATTTAATTTTTCACCCACTTTATATGGATCTATATATGCGACACATATAGAGTTAGGCAAGTAAACCTTTAATAGTTCTAACGCTTCACTTCCAGAAATATCGGCTCCCCATATCATATATCTTTTTATTTCAGTGATATCTTCTAATTTTCCTGATAGATATTCAAGCTTCATCTTCATGATTTCTGCTGTTGCAATTTTTCTCGAATCAGTCCATGATTTAGAATCCTCTCTTGCTCTATAATCAAGAAGATTTTCTTCAATTTTTGCTACACCTAACCCATACGCTGCAATTCTAAAATACAATTCCATATCTTCAATTTTATACTCTCTGTATAACCCAACAATATCAAATACTTCTCTTCTTAACATTATTGTGGGATGGATAAACTTTTGAGCTTCATTAATAGATAGCAGTACATTATCTTTGTCTATTTTCTCCATGCTTCTTTTATGCATACTCGCATACCTTTTTCTCGCAGCTTCCGATATATTCTCTTCATATATCATATTGAAATTAGTACCTAATAAATAAATATCTGGATTTTGATTCATATATGATACTTGCTTTTCAAAACGGTCTGTTGCTGATATATCGTCTGAATCCATTCTTGCAATGTATTCTCCATGAGCTAGTTTTATTCCATCATTAAGCGAAGAAGTAAGTCCCATGTTTTTCCTTGATATAACTAATATTCTATTATCTTTTTTTGCGTATTCCATGATAATTTTTAAAGTATTATCTGTTGAGCCATCATCGATTATTATAAATTCCAGATTCTTATAAGTCTGATTTAAGATACTCTCAATTGCTTCTCTAATATACTTCTCAGTATTGAAAGCTGGCATTATTACTGATACTAATTTATCTTTAAAAGTAAACACTATTATATTCCTCCAAATATGCTATTCATCATTTAATCACTTTAAAAAGGGATTAATTTCTTACCATTCATAGTTCAATTTTTCGTATATTATTCTTTTTCAAAATATAATTAATAATATTTTTCAATTCATTATAACATATATCGACAATTAATTGGAAATACTTAATATTTCTTCACTATTTTACCTTTTCTTATTCTTTTTTATTTATAAAAAAACGAGTGAATTCAAATGAACCCACTCATCTCTGGTACTATAAATATACATACATACATATATATACATTATATTATTTAAATATTTTCTAACTAATCTTGTTTAACACATCCATTAGCCTATTATTCATCATCCCTTTTATTAATGCCCCACCTTCTGTCGCATTAATTATTTCAACATCCCTTATTCCATCAATTCTATTCTCGATCCAACGGCGATATATATCTAAACTTTTACTAGTATACACCATCTTTCCATGAATATCCTTAACTTCTCGTAGTCCATCTGTTTCTGTTAACTCTCGTCTTGAAGTACCAGATGCATGTACATAATTATTTGGATAAGATAAATCTAACCCCAAGAAAATAATTCTTCTACATTGCATGGATATGCCTATATCTAACGCAGTCGTACTTACCGAACCTCCTGTTTGATACAAGCTATATCCTCGTTCTTTTGCATGCTCTTCTGCTAATGGATAATCATGTTGTAATACAATGTATTTTTTACCCTTATAATTTTTTGCAAAACCATAGTATGCTGTTGATAGATATATCATAGGAATTTCATTATTCTCTAAACCACTAATTTGTCCATATACACGAGCATTAGCGTCTGTTACAATAACATAATCCGGTTTAATACCGGCATTCATTAATTTGTGATATACCGTTCCTGTAGCTAATATAATTCCATTACTCCCAACCTTTGATAGAAGATTATAATTGATATCAAGGGATGGACCTGCTGCAACTATATAAAGATCTTTTCCTTGCCACTCTTTCCTTAATTCATCTATACATGCGTCATAATTTAGAATGTTGTTTCTAAAGTTGCCATTTAACAAAGGTAATTGATTCTTTATTGAATAATACTGTAAAAAATAATCCTCAAAACGTTCTTTCATATCTTCTTGCCTAATATTCCGTAAAGAAGGTGCATGAATTAATAATTCTGTCTGACTGGTCATCATTTTAATTCCATTTTTTATTCGATTAAATCGAGGATCGTAGACCAGATTAAAGTTATCATTCGCAAGCAAATTAGTTAAGTCAACAAAATAAAATGCTAACTTAATAATATTCAAATCGCTTTCATAAACAGTTACAGATACCATAGAATCCAGTTCATACAATTCTTTTATATGATATCCAAGGCCTAATCCATATATGAGATAATTGTCCTTTTCCTCCTTATACCAATCTCTCGCTAGCATGGCAGCTTCTTCAGTAACCATATGATTACTATGAAAATAATACTTTTTACCTTCAGTTGCAATTGCAAGCGTATATAGACCTGAAGTTGTTAATTCTATATCATAATCTTGGTTAAATATAGTCATAAGATCAGTTGATTTTCTTAACATATCAGCTAATACTTTATCTTTTTTATCTAACACTTCGATATTCCTATTAAATAAATCTTGGTTGAAATCAATCTCTTCTTTACCCAGAATAAACTCCTGAATATTTACTAATAAGGAAGTAATTTTAAGCTCATATAAGTCTGCCAATAATATATAATCTTTATTTTCCTGTGCCGCTAATAATTCTGATAATATGTTCAATATATAATTAATTGATATAATTTCCGAGTTGCAATTAAAGTATTCCTTATTCTCTTCTAGCTTTGCTATATAATTCTCCATATTACCCAAAAAAACAGTTACTTTTCTTAGTGCTAGATCAAAATTTTGTATACGGAAATTATATACTATTTTACTTGACATATCCAATAACTTTTTATTATCTTCATATATACTATTGATATTATCCTTCATCGAATATACATACCTTTCTATTCTTATGTTATTTATTTATATTTAGGAACAAAGAGTTTGCAATGCAAACTCTCGCGCCAAGCGCGGTCGCACCAGCGGCATCTTCCTTTCGCGCTTGTGTGCATCCTGCATGGAGTGCTTTTTAAATTCGTAGGAAATTCGAAGAAGTTTCCTATGAATTTAAAAAGCACAATGCTGAAAGTTAAGAGTTTTCAACATTGCGCTCTTCTGATGCTTACTAACATTAAATAGGCATTTATTTATTTACTGCTTATTTTACTTAGTTTCACAATTCTAGCTACCTGTTCATACACTCTTTTACTAGATCTATCATCTATATGCTTAAACATCTTATTACGTAAGATATGCCTCTTCTCAATATTTTTATCTACCACACGTGCATCTAATATTTCTTTCATTAACTCTTCCATTGTATACACCTTCTTACCAGGCGTATATTCCTCATAATCAAAATAAAATTCTCTTGTATTCTTTAAGAACGTGGAGTAATCATATGGAAATAATATTATCGGTCTATCACACATCAAATAATCAAAGAAAACAGATGAATAATCTGATACTAATACATCAACTTCATGGAATAGTCCATAAACATCTACATCAGCACTGATATCATAAATATTACTATATTGAAGTTCTCCAAATTGGGTTTTTAACTTTGATTTTGGATGTAACTTCGTATAAAATACGATATTATTATCACATAAATAGTTGTTAAAGGCATTCAAATCCATAATACTAAAAAATTCTTGTTCCGTTGGACGAAATGTTGGCATATATAAAACATTATATTTGCCTTCTTTTCTTTGTTCTTTCATATATTGAAGAGCTATTTCTTCTGTATCGTTATAAATATTTTTAAAATCACTTTCAAACATGATATCATTTCTTGGATATCCGCAAGTCAGAATCTGCTTATCTGTCGTCTGAAAAGCTGAAGCAAATATATCCGCCATCATCTTTGACGTAGCTAATATATAATGATTCGGTTTCTCATCTGACATTCTTCTCAAATATGTCTTGAATCTCTCCCATTTATTTTTCGGGTGTCTAACCGTATCAAATATATTATCATAATTTATTTTTTTAAGTCCAACACCATGCCATAGGTTAATTTTTTTAGCTCCACCAGATAACCAAAATGAAATATCTTTTGAATAATTATCAAATATATATACTTTGGCACGCAAGCAATAAAAGATGCCGTAAAAGGACTTTGCATCATATGCTTCATATCCTTTATTATTTAAAAAATCCACTATTTTTTTATCTCTACTTATCCAGATAGCTCGAACATTATCCTTTTGATATTGATTTAAATATAAGAATAAATATTTTGGGTTACCAGAGAAGCTTTTACCAAAACTAGAGCCAAGTAGCCATATACTTTTATTTCTAGGAGTAAGAAATGAAAACCAATAAAGTGGAATCATCAAAGCTTGAAGCCAATATTTTATATCCGTTATCAGTTTATTCATCTTAATCTCCATTCTTATTCTATATTCGTTAATGACTTGTCACAATTAAATTCGACTATTCATTTTCAAGTAGGAATCAAAATGGATAGTCGAAAATTATATATCTCGAAAGATTATTTCACGTTATTTACCAATTTCTAAGTATCGTCTTTCTTTCAATTGGATCAAGTTTACTAATCTTTTCATCCATATAGTACGAATCACTCTTTACATGAGTTGTTGATACTTCTTCAAAGATTGCACCATGTGTAGAAGTAAAGGAATGTTTCTCTCCTCTTAATACAGTTTGAATATCTCCTGGTTTCATCGTAATTTCTCTACCTTCTAACACAACATCTAAATCTCCATATAACAATTGGAAGGTTTCTTCTTTTACCTTATGCGCATGCATTGGATGTTTTTGTCCAGGTAATACAATCAATAACTTTTTGCAATATTCACGATTGATAATACTAATGATAATTGCACCAGTTTGTCTGAAATGTTGCATTCCATAATGATGTGATAATTCAACTTCAAAACTATCTCCAAGATAAATTCCTGCTTCATATAGCATACCTTTCGCATCATGAATCACACTACGAACAAGGCTAATCTCAGTTATCTTTTTCTTTTCATGAACTTCTTCATTTACAGCATAGTCCTTACTAGCAATCATTCCATCATAGAATTCACCACTATTCATTTGCTTTTCATGACATGGCATTGCAAAAAAGACATCTTCCCTATTAATCTCTTGTCCCTTTTTAATTGCCTTATTTATATATACTCCACGCATTAATGAGTTTAATGAATCAATTTCTTCTTGTGATATATACTTATCATCTTCTTTTTTCATTGTACACATTAATCTGGCATTTTCTGCTGCTTGTACCCATTTCTCCGCTTGTTCTGGATTCATAGAATATGCATTTAATGTGATCTTATCGGTTGGCAATCCAACATGGCGTTCTAAGATTTTAGCACCTTTTGCAACTGCCATCATTGCTACACTATTATCATCTGGATCTTCATGACCAGAATATCCAATTGGAACGGTTGGATATCTGCGTTTTAGACGATCAATAAAATCTAACTGTAAATGTTCTGCAGGAGCTGGATATTCTGCAACACAATGTAAGAATGCGAATTCACAACCTTTATGCGTAAAGAAGTTATATATTTTATCTATATCAGATAATGTTTTTCCTCCAGTTGAAATAATAAGTGGTTTATTGGTTTTTGCTGCTTCTGCTAATAAAGGCCAATCTAGAGCTGAACAACTTGCAATTTTTATAATATCTATTCCTTGATCCATACACCACTCTACACCATCCTCATCAAATGGAGTACTCATAGTAACCATTCCTTCTTCACGGACAGCATTAACTAATTGAGTAAATTCATCAAAACCTAGTCTAGTGCTCATAAATCTTGGAATATGATTTACATCTTTTCTTTGTTTATAGTCAGGATGAACAAAAGTATCCAAGTTACGATATTGTAATTTTACCGCGCCTTTTACGTTATGTTTTCTCGCAATTTTACTCATAGCATGTATGATATCAATCCCATGCTCCACGCTTCCTTGATGACTATTCGCCATCTCAAAAATATATAACTGGTCAAAAATACTTTTTGTTTGCTTCATAAAATATTCCTCCTGTTTTATTGTAATTATGTGATATTAATTAGCTTATCCTAAATCTTACTATTAATATTCCATATATTATTAAATATATCGACATAAATTTATGTTTTATTTAAACATTTCTAATAATTGATTCATATCTAACATCTTATCATCAACATAATAATCTGCATTTGGTTTTCCGAAGTAAAGTTCATGGTAGCGGAGTCCCCAATCTTCTAGTTGTCTCTTAGTAGTCTCTTCCCAACTAATTTTTGTAACATAGCCTCTCGCAGTTAATAATACAATTCGATTTCCCATATCATATAATTGATTAATCACTTTTATCATAGCTGTATTAGGCGCTGATAATGCATAATCATTATCTTTTTGTATCTGAGCTATAACTCCATCAATATCAAACACGAATCTTTTGTTTCCCGATGTGATCCTTATATATTCTTCTGCTCTCTTAAATTCTTCTTCTGTATCAATATCATAATTTTTATCCATCTCATATCCCATAATGACATTACCAGACATTGAATGCATATCTAATACTACTCTCGGACGCAATACGTCTATACAAGCATTCTGATAGTATACTTTAGGTAACGCTTGCCTTGGCATGTTATAGCATTCTTTTATGCCTTTCATTATTGGAACAATCTTACCATCCTCCGCCTTATGCCACATCTTATATGGTATTTCTTTGGCTGGTCCTAGACTACGAACAGAATCAATCTCTTCTGATGATAATATCATTTCAATCATGTTATCAATATCTTTTACGTCACGTATAGGATATGTAGGTCTTAACTGTACTACTATATCAGCTTGATATCCTTCTTTTTCTTTTAACGTGTTAAGTACATGTTGAAAAACATCATAATCCAATGCAGTATCAGTTGCATATTCTTTGGGTCTTAGAAAGGGTACCTCTGCTCCGTATTCTTTTGCAATTTCAGCATATTCTTTGCTGTCTGTACTTACAATTACTCGATTAATATAAGATGATTGCAACGCATGTTCGATTGAATAAGCTATCATTGGCTTTCCATTCATCTTTCTTATATTTTTGTGTGGAACACTTTTCGAACCACTTCTCGCTGGTATAATTGCTAGTATATTCATTGCACCCTCCTATTTGAAAAAACATCTACAGATATTAATCTTAACTCTTTAGCTAGTCTTTCAACTTTTACTCCTCTTAACGCTAAATAGGCAACTATAAAACCCTAAAACAATCTCTTTCATTACAAATTGTATGGAGTACTTACCGTTACCTATCCAATATACTTATTTTAGACACTTTAATTTACACTGTGGAAATTGTAACATAAAATATAAATTAAATAATTCAAGCTAAAAATTTTTAATCTCTTTTATTTCTTCTCGAATCATTTCCTCAATTTTCTTGCAAGCGTCAATCATTGCTGAATATATTTTTGTTCCTTTTTCATACGTATTTATTTGATCTTGTACTTCATCATCAGATAATACATAAACATCGTCTAATTCAGAAGTTGATACTTCTGCAATATATATATCAATAAGACTATATACTGGCTTATCTTCTATTTGATTATTATTTTTTGTAAGACGCTTTACCCAACTTTGACTTTTTTCTGAATCAATATTTCTCTTTTTGGCTTCTATCACAAGCTTTTCACAAAATCTTTTATTTTCAGTCGCTCTTCTTTTTATCTCATTTAATTCTTTAATACTATCCTGAAGGTAATTCTCCAATGAGTCTTTCTCATTCATTGCTAATGTAGGTGATTTATCATCAACAATTTTAGAACAATCAATATTTTCTCTGCAATTGTCAGCGATTGCTTTCTTTAGTGTCATTATTTTAGTACCCTTTATCTTCGCGCCACCCTCAGTTGCATCAATTACTTCTATCTCTTCAATACTCTCAATCGCTTGAACAAACCAATTCAAGTATAGATACCAATCTCCTCTTGTATACACCATGTCACCGTTGATATCCTCAATTTTCCTAGCATCTGATGCTAATTGTCCTCCAAAGTCAGCTCTTCCACCAGCATGTGTACTCTTTCCCGAATAAGCCAAATCTTGTCCTATTAATATGATTTTTTTAAAACCTAAACTGGCGCAAATAGAAAATGCACCTGTTGCAACCGATCCACCAGAATTCAAATTAATTACTTTTTTCTCTAATTTTTCATAAAACTTTGTTATAAAATAATTGGTATTATAAAATATTTTACGGCTTTTATGTTTTTCTAATATATATTTATTTGCTTCTATTAAACAAAATAAAGGTATACTATTGCATCTTTCGTCTTCAAAATGCCCAACGTATTTGTTAGGATCTAAAGTAACAATAAAATCTGGAATAATATCATGTGCAAAAAGATATTTTAAGGCAGTATCTGTACAAAAGATAACTGCTTTACCCTTAGCCACTTTTAAATCTTCGATATTCTTATCAAGTGATGGCCCAGCTGATACAATAATCGCTGGTATATCCTCTCCAAAATCACCTTCAAAATCAGCTAAAATATTAGCATCCTTCATATATTTCATATTTTCAATTGTATTTCGAATAATACTACCACTTAACTTACGTTCTGTATTCTTGTTAATTTGGCACACTTCATTATTATCACGAATGATATCTATAAATCTTTTATGACTTTCTTCAAATAAAGCCATATACTGCGGATGTTTTACAATCATTTGTGAGTTCATATTAATCCATTCAACATGTTCACCTATTACAGCTTTAAACTCACTATCATTGATTTCTTCAACAGTAATAGATACTCTTCTATTATTAAGGATATCTGTAATATCATAATGCTCTAAGACATGTAAAAAAATCTCTGCACTTGGCTCATAGATTAATAGTATATCCTCTTCTGACAATTTATTTATCATTTCTCTAGCAAATATACCATTTCCAAAGCCAAACATAGACACAACAGCATTTATATTCTTTATTTCAAATTGTTCTGCCCATTTATTTGCTTCTGATATAGGTTTATATGCACTATTTAGTCTAATTGTGCTTCCATCTTTAACTATAACAAGTGCCTGATTACCATCCTTTGTGGCAATAGATTCAATCTGATCAACTTTATTTACTAGCGCTTCTTTTTTTATTTTCTCAAGATATTTAAATAGATTACTTTTATTATTTTTAATTGCATCATAATTCTTTTCATATATTGTCATGATCTTATCTCCTGAAAATTTTTTCTTATATAAGAACATCTTATAATCTATTGCATACAATGTTCTATTATATATATACGAAAAATATCTAATCTTAAATTATTTATTTTTCGTATATATATAATTCAATATATTTTTTTCACTAGCACTTAGAATTATCGTGTTATAATAACAAATAGTGACTGAATAGCTAATAAATATTCCTATCCTGCCCAATATCATAATTAATAATAATATTATTTTATTATTATTAATTATGATATCGGACAATAATAAGAATATTATTCATGTATTTGTTCTAATATCTCGTTAAACTGTTCTGTAATCTCATATTGTAAGATATCGGCCAAAAGTATAATATCTTTCGCTTCCATAGCATTTAATGCTTCTGTAAAGGTATCAACTATTTTCTTTTCATCAAGTTCAAAATCAGGATTTATTTTCTTATATTCAAAAATCAAATTAATTGCTTCTGTAATAGTTGTTATTGCTGTATTTAATTTTTGATATCCTAATGTTACTTCTTGTTTATATAAATGTTCTGTAATTTCATCGATTAATTTAAGCGAATCCTCAATTGTTTTTCTTACTGTAGCCATCGAAACCTCCTGCATGCTTTTATTAATAGAATGTACAAGTTTATAAATTATATTATAAATAATTCTTGTATTCTCTAAATTACAACTTTAAAAAAATGGAGCTGACCAAAGGTCCGCTCCATCCTTTATTAAATAAATTAGCCTAATAATGATAATACGCCTTGAGTTGATTTGTTTGCTTGTGAAAGCATTGATTGAGCAGCTTGTTGAAGGATATTACTCTTTGAGTAAGATACCATTTCTTTAGCCATATCAACGTCACGGATACGTGATTCAGCTGCTTGTAAGTTTTCAGATGTATTATCTGCATTAGCGATAGTGTGTTCAAGTCTGTTTTGAAGAGCACCAAGTTTTGATCTTTGAGTAGATACAGTAACGATTGCTTTATTGATTGTTGAGATTGCTTTAGTAGCTAAAGAATATTTAGATACTTTGTTTGCAATACCACTTACACCTAAAGCTTTAGCATTCATACTCTTAATAGAGAAGCTAATTTGTTGACCATTGTTAGCACCAACTTGAAGATGTTTTCCTGATAATGAACCATCTAAAAGTTTCATTGTATTGAATTCTGTTTGAGAAGCAATACGATTAACTTCGCTTGTTAAAGCTGTTAACTCTTCTTTGATTGCTTTACGGTCAGCTGTAACGTTAGTATCATTAGATGCTTGAACTGTTAATTCTCTCATTCTTTGAAGAATTGAAGTAGTTTCATTTAATGCACCTTCTGCTGTTTGGATCATAGAGATACCATCTTGAGCATTTGTAGAAGCTTGATCAAGACCTCTGATTTGTCCTCTCATCTTTTCAGAAATTGAAAGACCAGCAGCGTCATCTCCTGCACGGTTAATTCTGTAACCTGAAGATAATTTTTCAGTTGATTTTGCTAATTGTCCAGTAGTGATACCTAATTGTCTGTTAGTATTAGCAGATGTCATATTATGTTGAATAATCATGTGTATTTCCTCCTTGAATATGTAGCAGCATCCATGCTGCTATTTGTTTAGTTTTTAGTATTTACTTAAAGTTATCATTTCATCTTTTGTAAAGTTTGTTTAGCTAATTATCTTTTGTGTATCCGAGATATTTCATAGGCCGTACGCTCCTATTCCATACCCAATAAGTAAAGCTTGTTTACTTATTATATATATCGGATGTATTATAAAAAACTTTAGTGTTTTTATAATTTTTTTGTCTTTTTCTTTTGTTTCTTGGATTCTCTCTTAGGGGTTATCCCTAATTCGATCCAACAAGTAAAATATATTTACTTGTAATATATATCGATAGATTATGAATAAATCTTAATACCCGTTTATGACTTTTTTCTACTTTTTCTTATCCAAAAAATAGGATTGTCCTTGGTGCTGATCCGCCATGTTTTTATAATAGCTTGTAGCAGTCTTAGAACTAATTTTAAAGTCTTTAATTTCTTTCTTTTGGTTTGTCATATAAATCTCAAATGCGGATCGATTACGCTTTTCCATGGCTTGTATCTGAATACTCTTCTCTGTAACAAGTTTTATTAAGTCTTGTATCGTAATTATTTCCGCTTTATACTGTTCTTTATTTGTGATAAATTCATCCTTAACTCTACTATATAAAAGCTCAAACCCATCATTTAATTCATTTAATCTATCTATTAATACACCTTTTTCTTCTGTTGAATCATTAAATTTATCTATATCCATATTGCTACCAATGGATAACATTTTTTCTTGTTCTTTCGTTATGAGAATTATTTCATCTAAAACTTTAGCCTTAGTTCCTATTGAATTCACTAATAATTCTATATACGTTTTATTATTATTCAATTCACTTCCCCATTCCTTTTGTTCAACATGGAATCTAGTATTTTCGAATTATTTACCTTGTTTACTCAATTTCATAACTTCTTTCCATGTATCTCGCATATCTCTAATGTGATTTAATGCATCTTCAAGTATCTCTTTATCTTTTTTTATATTCGCTTCTACTAATCTGCGATATATATAATCATAGATTAAATCAAAATCTTTTGCTACAGGATACTTAAAATCTAATGTAGAACGGAATTCAACAATAATCTTTTCAGCTTTAATTATGTTATCACTTGCCTTCATTACATCATTATTTTCTATAGCTACAATTGCTATATTACAAAATTTAATTGCTCCATCATAAAGCATTAGAGATAAATCCGCTGGTGTTGCTGTTTGAACTTTACTGTTTTGGTAAGCTGCTGCTGCATTATTGTATGCCATAAAGCTTCCTCCTTGATTGGAATTTGAATGATTGTTTATTGTTTCAAATTACGACTTTATTTTATCATTTTTGATTCTTCTTAGCAAGGAAAATAAAAGAATGTCCATAATATGCACATTCTTTTATTTTAATTATTAACCTGTTATAGATGCCAATGCAGAAGTTGATTTTTGTAACTTAGCCATAGCAGTCTCCATTGCTGAGAATTTCTTATAGTAGGCATTTTCCATTGTATTCAACTTACTTTCCATCGTAGTAATATCTTTTTTATATTTATCCGCTTGCTTTGTCATTTCCTTATCATTGTAAAATGTTAAGGCACTTCTTAATGAGGTGGATTTCATTTTATCTGACATTGTATCATATAGATTCTTTGCTACCCCAGCTAATGTCTGCATTACAGCATCTGGGTCTTCTTCTAATGCTTTTTTCAATTTATCTGTATTGGCCTTAGTTTGCGCATCATCTGAATCTCCATCGATATGTAGTAGCCCGTACTCTGTATAATCTGTTGATGTATGGATTCCAAATGTGGCAAGATTCATATTTTTCTTTGTACCATCAATTTTCGTTACATCTTTAATAGTGGATGCCATACTGCTTTTAAATGATGTTGTTAAGGTCTCCAATGTGCTATCTCTTCTAAATAAGGAATCCTTGATTTTTGTTTCCCATTTCTCAACTTCTGAATCTGACATGGCTTCTTTTTGATCATCTGTTAAAGGTTCATATCCCTTTGCAGGTTTTGCATAATAGAGCGTATTCATTTCTTTTAAAATTTTATTGTATTCTGTGACAAATTTCTTCACTTTGTCGTAAATTGCCTGAGTATCTTTTGTTACGGTTACAGTTGATCCCGTCATACCAAGTAATGTTGCAGTTGGAGTAGCTGCACTTATTGGTGTTGCATCGGTTACTTGTTTTGCTTCAATCGTAAGCCCATTTATATTAACAGTATTTGAAGATTGCTCAAATAAAGCTCCATTATATACAATTTTACTATTTTGAGCATTTATCTTTGTAGCAGTGTTTCCCAGCCCTAATTTATCTAGTTCTGTTGAAGCACCCAATGTAGCATTAGCTGCATAAGTATCAGCATTCGCTTTTATATTGTTCTTTGTTGTTGCAGCGTCATTAACCGTTGCAGTATTTTCATATCGACTTACATATTCCGCTTCTAATTGGTCACTCGTATATGTTACTGGTGGAGTATATTTTGAAGCTTCATCAGCAATTGTTCCTTTAAAATAATTCTTTCTTAAGTTATATATATTATCAATTATTGATTGCTTCTCTGTTGATGATGTTGATACAGTATATGCATTCAAATAACTATCAACTTGATTCTTTAATGCAACAGGTATAGCAACAGTAGCATTAGATGTTGTACCAGTTGAATCTTTATTAACCATATTCTCAAATAAAGAATATATCGCAGTTTTTGCATTATCACCAGTTGCATTCGTTGTAACATCCGATGTTGTGATACTAAATGTATTATCAGCTCCACTTGCTTTTGAGCTTACAAATAATCTTCCTGAAGTACCATCTGAACTTACATCTATGCTTGCATTCAACCCAGCGTTTTGGCAAGCCTTGTTAAAATCATTAATTGTAGATGTAGATGTAACTGTAAAGTTAACTGTTTTTTGCTTAGCTCCTGTACCGCTTACTATCTTCATAACAGTACCATTAGTCATATTTAAATCTGTTGTTAATTTAGATGAAGCACTTAATTTACTTCCATTTGTAGTAGATATTTTTGCTCCTGTATACATTTGAGCACTTGCTAGTTGATTTACAACGATATTGTAACTACCAGATGGTGCAGTTGATGATGCAGTAACTGTAACTGCATTCTCATTTGATGATGTAGTCTTAAATGATGAATAAGACCCTTGTAGTCTCATGCTACTAGCATAATCGGTATAAAACGAATAAAGCTTGGTATTTAAATCTTTCCACTTTTCTTGTGACCAAGTTAACTTTGTTTGCTTATTCTTTATCTTAGTTTCTTTCGTCCTTTGTGCTGACATTAATTGTTTTACAATAGATTCTGTATCCATATTAGAAATCAAACCTGACATTCTAATGTTTGACATATTAATTCCTCCTATCGTTTCTCATCTACCAGCAAACCTGCTATTTCCCATATCTTCTTGAGTGACTCCAAGGTTCCTTCTGCTGGTATTTCTTTGATTATTTTATCCGTCTCTGTATCACGTATTTTAATAGAAACCCTATTAATATCTTCATGATACTTATACTCACATCTAGTCTTACTTTGAAGCAGTTTATTATTTGCTGCTGTCACTGCATCACGTATCTTCTTCTCAATTGAATTGTCCTCATTATTACTATCCTTTGACTTTTCATCTGATTTGTTTGCATCATTAACTCCATGCATCTTAGTTACATTTTGCTCACTTGTTGTTTGTGAAGAAGGAAATTGTTGACCCGATGACTGAGTTTTCACAACCTCCTTAATATAATTTTCTCCGTTGCCTATAGCGTCCAATGCCATTTAATTCACCTCCATGTTAATGCAACTATCATGTTCTTCTATAACATTTATCGACTAAATTGGTAAATAGTTTATAGACAAATAACTTGTAGATAAAAACTATTTTTAATTAATTTTTCTTCTGATCAAATAGATTTTGAATTGCATCTAATGCAATTTCACTTTTTGCAGCCTCACGATTCGATTCTTGTATTTGTAAGTATATTTCTTTTCGATAAATAGAAACCGATTTTGGGGCATTTATTCCTATCTTCACCTGATCACCTTTAATCTCTAAAATAGTAATCTCAATATCATTTCCAATGATGATGGACTCATTATTCTTTCTTGATAGGGCAAGCATTGATTATTCCCCCTTTTTTTCTTTTAATTTTTTAATCGTTTCATAAATCGGATATTTAACTTCATAGTCTTGATTCTCTACGATAATCTGACAAGCTTTTTTTGAATCTGAGTTGATAATAAAAGGTGCTTTTAAATTCGCTGTCATCTTTTCCAAATCGCTTGGTACTGTTATTGATAATAGAACTAGTAGATTATCATCCGTTAACTCTCCAAGTGGTTTTAATACATCGTCATTTACGGTTGGATTATAATCTTCTTTTACTAATAATGGATTAATAACAGGAAGTGCTAATGCAGGTTCTTCAATACTTTGTAGCCATGATATTGTATTTCCTTTTTCACTTTCATTCTCAATATTATAAAGAATTGTATACTTTTTGTAATCTTCAAACCCCATAATTCCATTATCAAATGTGATAATTTTGTCCTCATTCAAATCAATTTCACCGAATCCTTTTGTCTTAACTAGCATTGTATCTTCTCCCTTCGAACGGGTGGAAACCCCTTTATTTAAAGGCAGGGAATAGTCCCCTGCCTTCTTAATAATTATTACTCGTTTAATAATTGTATATCGATTAAGTTTTAATTACTCTAATATAATGACCATTTTAAGTAAAATAAAACAGAATTTTTTAGAAACTTAAATAAAATCCAACAAAGAATTGGTTAACGTCTTAGCCGTTGCGGACAATGAAGAATTATAAAGTGTCTGCGCAGAGTTAAATCTAATAATAATCTCCGCCAAGTCTACATCCTCATTATTAGACATCAACTCTTCTACTTGATCTGATTGTGTATCCAATCTGCTCTCTACTAATTGAAGACGAACATATCTACTTCCCAAATCAGAATTCTCAACATTTACAACGTTTTGCTGATCTTTAGATACTGATATTCCTTTATTATAGGCGTCCTTTAACACTTGAGTTTTTAATGTTTTCTCAGTATCAAGCTGCTCTTTTAAACTATCATAATTAGCTTGTGTTAAGGTTCCATCATCTAATCTCTTCTTAGCTTCTGTCTGCTTAGTTTCTGTCTGCTTTAATGATTCCATTGCATTAATGATATCATCAATTGTACGTCCCATATCAGGCTTAATAGCATCTTTAGCCTGAGTATTTACTGTTAATTTTTGATTATAATTGATTTCATACTGAATTTGTTGATCTTCTGATTTATAATCAATTTTTGTGGTAGCAATTTTTGCACCTGCAGAATCTAATTCATAGGATGTGCAGTCAAAGTAGTCCTCTGGTCTTACATCTCCTTCTTTAAATTCCTTCTTATCATATTGTATATTAATGTTCGTTGCAGTCTTTAAGTTATCGTAAGCTTCTTTATTATAAACAATTTCTCCAGTGTCAGCGATATAATGCGCTTGTGGTCCAGTTCCTGTAAAAGTATATGCATCTGTATCTGCAGAACTTTTAGGAGTAATAGTAATACCTGCACCGGCTGATGCTGGCGTTGTCGTAATTGTTGGAACGTAAACTGTTGGAGTTGTATTTGTATACAAATTGTCATAAGCTAATTGCGTACGATAAGTTTGTGTCATTGCTGGGGTATTAATCGTAGGTGCAGGTGTTGAAGTTGTAGGCACCGTATTTGTATTGGTAACCTGATTTGTAACTTCCAAATCACTCGCAGTAAAATGTTGTGTAATCGTATACTGCTTACTGCTATCTGCCTCGGTATAGATTAAACTTTTATTTGTCTTATAACCCGTAAATACGTATCTTCCTGCGTAATCCGAATTACCTTGTTTGTAGATCTCATCTTTATATTGTTTTAGATTCTGTACGATACTGTCTCTATCATCTGTTGATAATGGATCATTTGCACCTTGTACACAAAGTGTATTAATCTTACCCATTACTTCACTGATTGCTGATAGGGCTCCCTCAGTAACATCCATCCAGTTCTGGGCATCTGGAATGTTCTTTTCTTTATATTGTTGAACTTCTGTCATTGTTGTTCTTAATTTCAATGCTCTAACTGCTATAATTGGATCATCGGATGGTTTTTGAATCTTTTTTCCTGTTGTATATTGCTCTTCAAGCCTATTCAATGAGGTTTTATTATTTCCAACATTAATTAACGCACTATTTGTCATCATCTGATTGGTAACTCTCATGGTGTCCCTCCTTATAATTCATATAACTCTTCATCTATGATAAATAAAACAAGTCAGCTTTTTCTCTATTAGATTTCTATGATACTTACACACCAGTTCCATTAATCAATTTATCAAGAACTTCGTTCATAACTGATATTACCTTTGAATTAAGATTAAACCCTTGTTGATATTTAATTAATTTCATTGCTTCTTCATCTGAATCAACACCGGATACGGATAATCTTTGATTTTTTACTGTATTTAAGATATTTGTTTGACTTTTTGAAAAATTATTTGCTGTATTTGTATCTACACCAATATCTGCAATGAAAGAATGAATAAATTCAGTTGCTGATGCACCGTGAAATACAGATTTACTATTTTTTAACTTCAACATTTCATCAACTAGTTCTTTACTTTCTACGCCTTTGCTGATATTCGTTGTTGTTGCAATTTTCTTAGGATCATCCAATATTTTTTTGGTTACAGTAAAGTTGGCGGCAGTTATATTATAATAAGACGCACCTATTCCATCCGTATTGATATCTGTTGATAAATTGTAATTATTACCTGTGACTTTATCTGTTCCGTTAAAGAAATCAAGTGCTGGATCTCCATTCGCATCTTGAGCTGTAACTTTTAGAGTTCCCCCTACTACTTCTTGCTTTTTATGAATCGCATTAAATGCAGATGCGTACGTACGAACGCATTCATTCATTTTAGACATATAATAAGGAATTCCTTTGTAATCAATGCTCTCTCCAACTTTTGTACTCTGTCCTACCATTGCTGCTGCATCCGCTGTAGATGGTGTATCCTTCAAGTCGAAAGTATATGTATATTTACCATCAATACCTTTTTTAATACTAAAACTTTTATATACTAATTCTTGATTTCCTACTGTAATTGTTCCGCTTTGTGGAATATTCAATTTGGTAACATCATCAATATTCGTACTTTTTATAGAAAGTGTTGCTGGTGAAGTTGTATTATCAACAGCAGAAACGGTTCCTTTCAGGTTCTCATTATTATTACCATCTCTAACATCAATGAGTGATTTCAACGTACCTGTTAATGTTGCACTTTTGATATTAAAGTCATTACCGTTATCCCATTTAATATCATATAATCCATCTACATCGTTTTGGTTTATCTTTTCCTCATCCGATCTTGGAACTACTTTTAACGTTTTATATTCACTTGTATCAACTAGCATATTACCATCAATAAATACTTTATAGGTACTAAGCCCTGTTGAATTCTCTGATTTTGTTTCTAATACTTTTACATTTGCAATCTGTGATAAATCATCCACTAATGCGTTTCTTTTATCTCTAATATCATTTGCATTCTGCCCATTAATTTCAACTCGATTAATCTGTTGACTCAATGTTGCTATTTGTTGAGCAAGCGTGTTAACTTTTTTCACTTGATTTTCTACTTCAAAATTTAAACTCGTCTGTGATGCTTGTAAACTCTCAGATACTGAATTGAAATATTCAGTAAAGGTTTTGGCAAATCCTATCACATCGTTTCGATATGTAGAATCAAATGGATTAGTTGATAAACTTTGTAGTCTATCATAAAACTTATCAAATGTTGTACTAAAGCCAGTACCTTCTAAATCATTTAAATAATTTTGAATCTCTGTCATATATTGAGATTTTGAATTATATTCACCCGCTATAGCACTATTCTCTCTGTACTTAGAATCAAAATATTCGCTTCTTTCTTGCGTAACACTTGTGATTACAACACCAGTTCCTGCCATACCTGATGTATTGTGCGTACTGATTGGTGTTGATGCAGATTGATTCGCTGTTTGACGTGAATAGCCTTCTGTCTGTGCATTTGATATATTATGAGCTGTTGTATTTAACCCTGCTTGGTTAACATATAATCCCGATGTTCCAATTCCTAATCCCCAAAATGTAGATGGCATTTATTTCACCTCTTCCTTTTTCTATTATAATTTTGTTACGATATCTTCGAGCATTTGGCTAACAACATTTATGTATCTGGATGCAGCATTATAAGCATGTTGATATTTGATAAGGTTGGTTAATTCCTCATCTGTTGATACGCCTGCAACCGCTTGTCTTTGACTTTCTATATCATTAGCCAATTGATCTTGTGTATTACTTACTGTTTTGTATACTTCTCCTGCATTAGCGAGCTCACCGACAAACCCAGTGTAATATCCATAGAATGTATATTTTGTTAAGCTATTTGGATCTAAAGTTGAAAAATCTTTACGCCATACATTAATCAATTCTTCTGCTGTTTTTACATCTATATCACCAGTTCCTCCTGCCTTTGATAAAGGCATAAGGTTCGAATTCTTTTGAAGATTCTGATTTACTTCCAACTGGTCGGTCGTGTACAAAGAATATGGGTCTGTTTCGTCTGGTTCTTGATACACATAACATGTTTTCTTTGTCGCTGTACCTGTCCCACTATCCACAACATAAAGATCCATTTTCTGGAATGAATCCTGATTTTTTCTTTCAAATAATACATTTCCTGGCGTGTTATTGTCATCACTTCCAACTGGTGCATCTTCGGATAAGATCTTATATTTCTTAGTAGTATATGGTGCCGTTGCAGTCGCTGGAGGTACGATTGGTTGATTGCTAGCGTCTACCGCAACGTCTACCTCAGTTGATTGCACTGGACACAATACATTGTTAATTGCAGTCACAATACCATTGATTAATTTATCAAACTGTCCCTCAGCCAACATAATAGTAGAATTACTAATTACTTTATTATAGCGATCCAACTTGTCCTGATAATCTGTTGTCATTGGGTTTGGTGCTTCTCCAGGAATATCTGTATAATTGGCTGTATCATCACCACGAGCTAGTAGTAATCCTTTTAGATAACCTACGTCAGTTCCTTTTTCAGAAGAAGGTAAATTATCAAAATTATATACTTCCGTATTGGTATCTTCCCACTTTACATTATACATAGAGGAGGTACTTGTAGCCGGAGAGGAAGAATTACTCATTAATTCAACCTTCATGTGGTTTACATCCCCATCCCCAACTAGAAGATGTCCTTCTGTAAATACATAAAGACTTCCCCCTGATATTTCCTTGTAACTAATATCAGTTAATTTGCCAAGTTTATCTAACAATAGATTTCTAGAGTCTCTTAAGTCATTGGCTCTTTCTACACCAGCACATTCTACTTTTTGAATTTGCTTATTCAAATCATTAATTTGATCTACATAACTATTAATTTTATCTACGCTTGACTTTACCTCAGTATTAAGGCTTGTTTGATAATCTTTCAATTGTCCAGAAATAATCTGTGCTCTTTTTATAAAAGAATCTGCTGAAGCAACTAAGGTATCTCTCGCCACCTTATTATCTGATTGTTTTTGTAATTCTGATATGGAAGTCCATAAAGTATCAATGGAACTCTTAAACGGAACACCTTCTGTCTCCCCGAATATATCTTCAACCTCAGATACTGCACTATATTGAGCTTCATAGAAACCTTGTCTTCCTGTTTCTTTACGATATGCAGTATCTAAGAATTCATTTCTTAATTGTCTAAGTCTATCAACCGCATCACCATAACCAACCTGCATCTTTGAGGTAGTTGATACGCCGATTGTTTGATAATATGTGTCCTTTAATAGCACTTGCTGCCTAGAATAACCTTTGGTATCCGCATTCGCAATATTATGTGCTGTAGTATTTAGTCCGTTTTGGCTAGTCTGTAATCCAGATACGCCAACATATATGCCTGTCATTGAGCCACTCATGATTTCACCTGTCCTTCTCTCTATTGCTTCGCGTCAAACATCCCTGTTCTCGAAGCGGGTGCATCTGTTGTATAAGCACCTCTTGTATAGTTATTATTCCCTGGTGACATCCGTGTACTCTGAATAAAATTCATATTGAATTCTATCATCTCAAGGGATTGTTCTATTAACGATTTGTTATGGTTGTTTATATCAACCAGTCTTTGAGTTGTTACTTTTAGATTATCGTGAATTTTAGATAGTTGTTCTTGTTCTTTTGGTTGTTTTTCTAAAATTTTAATGATTGTTTTTAGATTTAAGGTACTTGGGTCTTTGTTCAAAACTGTACCAATATTCCTTATTGTATCGACTCTTTTTTTCTCAAGTTTCGCAATAATTTCAATTTGTTCTTGTTCTTTATCTGTAATCTCTTGAAGTGCATCTAAATCATTCTTTACGATTACTTGAGTCTTTCTGTCAGCTATTGGTATTAGCGCCTTATATATCTCATTTTCTTGCTTAAGAGTATCGATTAGTTCTTCCATCAAGCTTGCCAATAGTGATACCTCTTTTCTTTATATAATTTCATCATGATATTGATTTACTAGTTTATCTACTAAATCATCATCAGATACGTTATAAGTTCCGGCCTCCATGCGCGCTTTTAACTCGTTAATCTTATCCATTCTAACATCAGAAGTATTAGCTACAGCAGCTTTTGCCACTTGATAATCCTTACCGAATTGTGATATTTCTAATTGATCTGCTTTTGACTTTTTACTAACTGATTCCACTTTTGTTGTGAAGTTTGCTTGATATATACTGCTTACTTTTTGAAATGCATCGATTCTCATTTGATTCACCACCTTTTCTTCTTCTTGTTTCTATTCAGTCAAACCTTATGATCGGTTTTTCTCTGTTTTGAAACTCCTATATTAATTGCCTGCACGAATTCCCTTTCATGCAATTTCCCCTGCTATATCATATTTATCGGATGTTTTTCATTTTATATTATAGTTTTATAGTAAAAAAATAAATTTTTACTTAATTTTACATGTTGCTTTTTACATTATGGAATATAAATCCATTATTCATAACCTTTTTGCGGAATTATCAACAAACTAAGAAATTGACTTGTGAACCAATTATTAATCTACCACAATAAATATCCCCTAAAAAAAGAGGTATTAGAACCAGAATTCACTGTTTCATAATACCTCACTACCAGCTTAAACCCAGAGTATGAATTCCAATGAATACATTTATTTCTATGAATGTAATAGCTTTTATTCTATAGTATTACTCTATTCATCATATAAATACTATTTTTAGAAATAAATACTCATTAGAAACGGCAACTTTAGGTTGTATGTTTTAGTTTTTGTGTCTCTATCCTACTCTACGATTTGTGCAACTTGATCTTCAATCTCACGCAATTGCTCTTTTGTTGGGATATAGTTTATCTTAAGAGGTTCCATTACAATATCGCATCCCATTCCCTCTAACTCATCGTTTACAAGTTTAGTTCCTTGACCTCCCCATCCGTAAGAGCCAAATGCAAATGCTTTTTTCCCTTTTGGTGCGAAACCTTTTAGATAAGTTAAGAATCCTCCAACTGTTGGTAACATGTTATTATTTAATGTTGAAGTACCTACAATAACATATTTTGCATTTAATACTTTTGTGATCACATCCGAAATGTGTCTTGCCTTTAAGTCAAATAACTCTGCAGTTACACCCTTTTTTGCAAAACCTTCTACAATAGAGAATGCCATCTTTTCAGTAGAATGCCACATAGAGTCAAAAACAACAACTGCTCTATCTTCCACTTCATCACTGCAGAAATATTCATATTTTTCTATAATATCTTTCATATATTTGGTCCAGATAACACCATGGCTTGGTGCAATCATTTCTAATTCAAGACCTTTTACAATCTCTAATGCTTTAGCTGCTTGCTTTCCATATAACATTAGAATGTTCGCGTAATATTTTTCTGCCTCTTGCATGACTACGCTTAAGTCAACTTCGGTATCAAAGTGCTTATTTGAAGCAAAATGTTGACCAAAAGCATCATTAGAAAATAAGATTTTCTCTTCTGGACAATAAGTTACCATATTATCTGGCCAGTGAAGCATTGGTGTTGCTACAAATTGTAAACTTCTCTTTCCTAAAGATAGGGTATCCCCAGCCTTTACTGTCATGAAGTTATAGTGATCTCCATAATGAGCTTGTAACCCTTTCAAACCACTTGGAGCTGATGTTACAATTGTTGCATTCTTCGCTACTTCCATAACTGCTGGAATAGCTCCTGAATGATCCATCTCTACATGGTTTGATACAAGATAATCTATCTTCGTTGGATCGATAATCTCTGAAATACGATCTAATAGTTCGCCTGCAAATGGCTCCTTTACGGTATCAATTAAGGTTATCTTCTCATCAATTATTAAATAAGCATTATAGGTTGCTCCATGATCTGTTGTATATCCATGAAAGCTTGTTGAATTCCAATCCACTGCACCGACATAATAAATTCCATTTTTCACTTCTAATCTCTTCATATTATCGTCTCCTCCATAATAAAATCAGCATATTTACATATTTAACTATATCTCTTTGCTATATTCTAACCTATATGTAGCATAGCAATTCATACCTTCTCTATTGAAATATATGTAGCTTTGCGTTATAACTAAAGTCCAAATGGTATCTACTTATCTTACTTATTGAATGCTTAATTAGACGTTAGGTAATCTAAATCACTTTACTTATTACGCTTCACCACACATAAGAACAATTACTATTATTCTAGTCTATTAGTATTATATTACAACCATATTTATTGTCAATCCTATCTTAATCGAAATCAGTAAAGGAAACACCTAAAGATATACAACTACCCAATTTAATTCAATACATTTATTCAATTATCTTCCTCAAAAAACGACTCGAACATATGATTTGTGAAATAACACAGGATATGATATAATACTCTCATTGATTTTTTTGAGGAAGGAGATATTATTAAAGCAATTCATGTAGAAACTAGTGTGAATTTTTCACACCCCTGATTTGTATATCGCCAAAGGCGACTATGGGTTTAGATTTGATAATTGCTTTATTAATAATTTAGCTATGAACGAATATAATGGTAGCCAGATCGTTATACTAGAGGGGCTTGAAGCAGTAAGAAAGCGTCCAGGTATGTACATTGGAAGTACTGGCTCAAGAGGTTTACATCATTTAATATGGGAGATTCTTGATAATGCAATTGATGAGCACCTTGCAGGCTTTTGCTCTGAAATTGATATGATATTACAAAAAGATGGTGGAATCACTATTAAAGATTATGGTAGGGGTGTTCCAGTTGACATTCATCCTACTAAGCATATTCCAACTGCACGTGTAGTATATACTATTCTTCATGCTGGAGGTAAATTCGGTAACTCAGCTTACAAAGTATCAGGAGGTTTGCACGGGGTTGGTGCTTCTGTAGTAAATGCTTTATCGAGTAAGATGATTGTGGAGATTCGCAGAGACGGGCTCATCTACCGTGATGAATACCAAAATGGTGGACATCCAGTAACCACTTTAGTAGACGGAATGCTCCCTGTAGTTGGCAAATGTGCCAAATCAGATACTGGAACTAAGGTAACCTTCTATCCAGATGAGAGTATTTTTGAAACAGTTGAGTTCAAATCTGAGACTGTTCAGAAGAAACTGAAAGAGATTGCATTTCTTAATAAGAACCTTAAGATTAATTATGAAGATCAGATTCAAGATCTTAAGAAAGTATATCATGAGGAATATGGTATCAAAAGCTTTGTAAAATATCTTAACCGTGAAGCAACTCCTTTACATGATGAAGTTATCTACATAGAAGGGACAAGCAATGATATTGAGGTTGAAGTAGCTTTTCAATATACCACTCATTTTTCAGAACAGATTAACGCATATTGTAATCGTATCAATGTTGTAGATGGAGGAACTTTAGTAACTGGATTCAAAACTGCCTTAACAAGAATTATGAACCAATACGCTAGAGAACTTAACATCTTAAAGGATAAAGATGAGAATTTTGATGGAAAGGATATTCGTAATGGCCTTATGGCAATCATCTCCATCAAGCATCCGGACCCACAATTTGAAGGTCAGACGAAAACCAAACTTGGTAATACCGATGCAAAAAGTGCTGTGGATGAAGTATTTAATAATGAAGCGGGGCGTTTCTTTGACAAAAACATTGAAGTATTAAAATCTATATTAGACAACGCTATGAAGTCTTACAATGCTAGAAGAGCTAGCGACAAAGCAAGAAATGCTGTTTTAAAACAGTTAAACGATGTGGATACAAGAAGTAAATTAGCTTCTTGCTCTTCCAAAAAAGCTGAGGAATGTGAGGTCTATATCGTCGAAGGAGATTCAGCGGGTGGTACGGTAAAAACCGCTAGAAACCGTAAAACACAAGCAGTTCTTCCATTAAGAGGTAAGATTCTTAATGTTGAAAAGGCAACCTTAGAGAAAATCCTAGTAAATAACGAAATCAAATCCATGATTGCCTCCTTCGGTTGCGGTATTGGAGACGAATTCGATATTACCAAATTAAAATATGATAAAATCATAATCCTTACCGATGCCGACGTTGATGGTGCTCATATTAGCACACTTCTTTTGACGTTCTTCTATCGTTTTATGCCAGAGTTAATTCATTCAGGCAAGATCTACCGAGGCCTTCCACCACTTTATCGTGTGGAATATGAAAGCTCATCCAATAAGAAGAAGAAAAAGGTATCAGAATATATCTATAACGACTTCGAACTTGATAAATTCAGAAAGATTCCAGGGAATAAGATTCTGAACATTCAACGATACAAAGGTCTTGGTGAAATGGATGCTGACCAGTTATGGGAGACAACTTTGAATCCAGATACTAGAATTCTTGCTCGAGTTGAAATTAGTGATACCGTTGAAGCTGACGAGATTACTACTACGCTTATGAGTAGCAATGTTCCTCCTCGTAGGGAATTCATCATGGAAGAGGCTAAGTACGCTAAGATTGATATCTAAGGTTTTCCCATAGCTAACTATCGGTAGGTTGTGGAATGCGTGGAAAATCAGCTGGGTGGAGTGATGAATTCTGCCTAGGTTCCCCGCTTAGTCATTCTTCATTTTCCTTTTTGGTATTTTCTAATGAATTTTTCTTGTGGTATGGCGAGATTTTAAAAACTCGAACTCCTTCTTCGGCGTCAAACATCGAGTTTTTAAAATCTATACCAAAAGATAAATTCATAAGAAAATGCGGGGAAACGAAAAAGGCGATTGACTAAGCGGGGAACCTAGGCAGAATATGCTACTTTGCTTTGCTGATTTTAACGCATGAGAAGTTATCGTAGCTATTTTAATAGGCAAGCTTTGCTTTATAAGACTAAGCTTACTTCAAGTTAACTCACTAAGACTTCACTTACAAAGACTTACTTAGTTTTAGAATTTAACATTAAGTGAATAATTATCGGATACAGATATGACTGGTTGTATGTACATCACCTTAACTGTAAGAATTACTTTTTCAAATACAATATTGAATTAGAGTATAAAGTACACTTAAACTGTTCTTACCACGACGAATTAGCAATAGTTTCGATGGATATTAACTTTATTTTTAATATTAAGTGACTTTTAACAATACTAATTCTATTTAAATAACTCAAGCTTCCTTATCATACACTACCTTATACTTTCTAAATTCAGTCAAAACAGTATATTAATTACCATAATTCAAACTTTTTTATCTTTGTGACTTTGACGAGTTTGAGAAGTTACTTATGTCTTATCACTTCGATTTAGATATAAAAAGTTCACTGTTTGACGAACAAAGTGAGGAGTTTGAACTTTTTATATCTGTTTTATCGAAATGATAAGACATTAGTAACTTCCAAGCGAGGAAATGGAACGTAAGATAAAAAAGTTTGAATCATGGTAATTTAGATAGTCTAACATCTGAATTTATAAAGTATTCACCAAACTTATGATAGGAAGCATGAATCAAATAAATCTATACATATCAGAATCGAAAGGAAATTAAAATGGTAAAACATTCAGAAAATATTATCGCCCTCGATTTTTCAGAAGAGATGAAAAATTCGTATCGTGACTATGCCATGAGCGTTATTATTGCTAGGGCATTGCCAGATGTTAGGGACGGACTTAAACCTGTACAACGAAGAATTCTATACTCAATGAGTGAGCTAGGATTATCACCTGATAAACCTCATAGAAAGAGTGCTCGTATCGTCGGAGATACGATGGGTAAATACCACCCTCATGGTGATAGTTCTATCTATGATGCATTAGTACGTATGACTGAGGATTATTCACTATCCATTCCTCTTGTAGATGGCCATGGTAACTTTGGTTCTATTGATGGAGATGGTGCTGCAGCAATGCGTTATACAGAAGCTAGACTTTCCAAAGGTGCTATGACATTACTTGATAACCTTGATAAAGGGCTTGTACCTTTTGGTCCTAACTTCGATGAGAGTGAAAAAGAACCTCTTGTTCTACCTGCGATGATACCAAACCTATTAATCAATGGTACCACTGGTATTGCTGTTGGTATGGCTACCAACATTCCTCCCCACAATGCATCTGAGGTAATCGATGGTGTTATCGCCTATATGGATAAACCCGATATTACTACGACGCAATTGATGAAATATATTCCTGCTCCTGATTTTCCAACTGGTGGTTCTATTATCAATCAAGAAGCCATAGAAGACATCTATGAATTCGGAGAAGGCAAACTTAAAGTTCGTGCAAAAACTGAGATTGAAATTGGTGATAATGGACGTAAGAACATCGTTGTTACTGAGATTCCATACACCGTTGCTGGTAACAAAACGAAACTTGTAGAAGCCTTAGTTGGCTTAATGAAGGATAAAGTCTTTGACGAGATCTTCGATGTTCGAGATGAATCTTCGAAAGAAGGAATTCGTATTGTTATTGAAGTAAAAAAAGACCGTGATATTACAAATCTACTTAATGGACTATATAAAAAAACTGCTCTTGAAGATACTTATAGCGTGAATCTCCTAGCAGTTAAAGATCAGCAACCCATCACTTTCTCATTAAAACGCATCATCGAAGAATTCGTATTCTTCCAAGAAGAGTTATATACCAAAGAATATGAACACCTTTTAGAAAAAGCAAATAATCGCCTTGAGATTGTAGAGGGTTTAATTAAAGCAACTGATGTAATCGATTTAATTATTGAAATATTACGTGGTAGTAATTCTATTCGTCAAGCTAAGGATTGCTTAATCTATGGTAATACAACAGATATTACTTTTAAATCAGAAAAATCCAAGAAACAGGCCTCTACTCTTAAGTTTACTGAGCGCCAATCAGATGCTATCCTTGCAATGCCACTTAGTAAATTAATTGGTTTAGAGATCCTTAAACTGCACGAAGAACAAGGTAATTTAACCGAAAATATCGAAGGTTATAAATTAGTACTAGGTGATAAAACAGAATTATATAAAGTAATCAAGACTCGTTTACGTTCTTATAAGAAACTGTTCCAATCACCTCGTAGAACATTATTAGAAACAATTGAAAATAAAGAATATGTAGAAGAATTCAAAGAAGAAGATATCTACGTGCTCATCGATAAATTTGGTTATACCAAATCCCTAGATGCATCTAGCTATACCAGAGTATCAGAAGATACCTTAGCAGAATATCCGCATATCATCTGCATGAAGAATACGGATAAACTCTGCATCTTCACCGATAAAGGCAATATGTATCAAGTAAAAGCAGCACAGATACCGAAATGCAAAATCAAAGACAAAGGAAGTCTGATTCAGACACTTTGTAAGGTTGAAAGAGAAGATATTCTGTTATATATTTCCTTCCAAGATTTATTTAACTCTCAATTATTATTTGCAACAAAAAATGGTTTGGTAAAAAAAGTATCTGGTATTGAATTTGAAACCATCCGTTCGCTCATCTCTTCTACCAAATTAGAAGAAGGTGATACTTTAGTAAGTGTTATACCATTATCGGAACACGATATTAAATCAGAACCAAAAGTAATTATGATTACAGAAAAGGGATTATCCCTTGGCTACGCCTTAGATGATGTTAGTGACCTAAAAAAGGCAAGCAAAGGAGTAAAAGGTATTACACTAGATAAAAATGATGCTGTTCACTATGTGACAGTATTACCCGATAGTACAGAAACCTTCTTACTAAACGGTAAAGAATGCAGTGCTAAGAAAGTCAGAAAAAGAAGTCGAGGCGCAAAGGGACAGAAAGCAACATTATAATCGAGTAGGAGAATAATCATTAATTGATTATTCGTCCTCTCACACCACCACGCATGCCGTTCGGCACGTGGCGGTTCAATAGTATTACCTTACTTGTGAATATCTTTCAGTTAATGTTACAAATCCTTGTTCTTTAAGATATTTGTTGGTTAGAGTTGTTGCTAAGATTGGGCTATTGGAGATTCTCCAGTAGCCTTTTCTTGTATTCGCATGTTCCCAAGCTTTCCAATTTTCTGCACCAAGTTTGACTAAATTATCATGTTTTGCTTTTATCTTTTTCCACTGTTTCCAGTAGCATAGACGTATTCGTCTTCTTAGCCATTTGTCTATCTCCTTTAAGGTCTTTCCCATATCTGCAAGTTTAAAGTAACTTACCCATCCAACTATTAGTTGTCTAAGTTTTACGGCTCTTAATTCCATGCTCATTGCATTACTTCTCCCTGTGATACTTTTGATTTTTCCTTTTAGTTTCTCGATAGATACTTGGTGCACTCTTATTCCAATTTCACCTTTTTTTCTATAAAAGGTATATCCTAGATATTTTAATTTCCATGGTCGGTCTACCTTACTTTTCTCTTTATTTACTCTGAGTTTTAAGTCATTTTCTATAAACTTAGTGATACTTTTCATAACTCGTTTCGCTGATTTCTCAGATTTTACATATACATTACAATCATCTGCGTAACGGCAGAATCTCAATCCTCGCCTCTCTAATTCAGTATCTAGTTCATGTAACATGATGTTACTCAGTAGTGGTGACAGATTTCCGCCTTGTGGTACTCCCTCTGTGGTTACAGTAGTTAGTCCTTTTTCCATTACTCCTGCATTTAGATACTTTCTTATCAGTCCGATTACACGTATATCCTTTACTTCTTTATAAATCAGTCCGATTAATTTATCATGATTTACAGTATCAAAGTACTTTTCCAAATCTATATCTACTGCCCATCGGTAGCCTTCATCCATGTATTCTTTACACTTTAAAATGGCTTGATGCGCGTTTCGATTTGGTCTAAACCCATAACTATTCTCTGAAAATTTCTTCTCAAACATTGGGGTAAGCACTTGTGATATTGCTTGTTGTATCACTCGATCTATTACAGTCGGTATTCCTAATGGTCTTGTTTTTCCGTTATCTTTTGGTATTTCTACTCGTCTAACAGGATTTGGTTTATAACTTCCTTTTGCTATGGATTGCTTGAGCTCTTCGCCATGTCTTTTAAGATATGGTAGAAGTTCATCTACTCCCATCTTATCAATTCCATGACTTCCTTTATTCTTCTTAACTCTTTTAAAGGCTTCATTCAGATTTTCATTACTAATGATTTTTTCTAACAATCCATTGTGATACTCACTTCTGGCGTTCTGTCTGTTCTCTGACGTCATAGAAACGCTCGGCGCCTCTGCATATCTTTCGAGTTCCACTCTATCCTTTTGCAAATGACCTGACTTTATATTCAGTTGTCTGCTTTCATCACATTTCTTTGTTTCTTTCAAACTTTCAAAACCTCCTATTGTTCAGTCCTTCCCAATGGTCGTCGACTACCTTTGGTACTATGACCTCTGCTGACTCCTTAGAGTTCAGCCATACATCGCTGTATGGGTTGTTGTTTCAAAGTTCATTTCCACAACGTGTCACTAAGGTCTCCCCAGGTAAGAACGCAATCTTCCTCTCCATCTATCCGCCACATTTACACCTTTTGTTTTCGAGTAGTTATCGGGCTTTGACTTGTATTGCAGCCTTACCCACAAAAGTATGCCTTGTATGTGATTTCTGTTCGTCGGACCAGAGATTTGCCCACGGACTTCCTTCAGATTCCACCTCACGATGGACACCCTTGTCTTAGGCTATACACTTTCCACTACTAGGACGTGTTAGGGACTTTAACCCATAAGATTGCGCCCATGCTGGGCGCACAATAAAGAGAGGTAACCCATTATCGCAGGGTTACCTCTCTTCTTGTTCTTATCTTTATATATTATATCGCTTAGAAATAATGTTACTTATTATGCTTATTATGTTTAAGTTACTATTAATTAGTCTTATACGTTTTATTCTTCTACAATAGCGCTTCTATATTCATTAACATCGCTTTCATATTCATCTCCAACGTCACTTGAAGATTCATCTTCTTCAAGGTCGTCTCCATATTCATCAGCTGTTATTGATATTTCACATGTAGCAGTTTTATTACCACACGTTGCCTTTATTGTTACTTTTCCTTCTTTTACAGGGATTACTTTATATCCCTCAGCATCAGCATCATATACTACTTTCGCTATTTTTTCATCAGAAGAGGTTACTATAACGTCATCAGAAGCGTTATATGGTTCTTTACTTAAATATAGATATAACGTATCATCATTTTTTGGAGCACCTACATATGTAGAATAACTCTTTTCATCAAAGCTAATACTTTCCACAGGTACCTTTTTTACTGTCACTGTACAAGTTCCTAATAATACTCTGTCGCTTTCACTTTTACCCTCGTATATATTAAGTTTTGCAGTTCCTTCATTCACACCATAAATATACGCATTAGAACCGTCAGAATCTATATAAATGATACTATCCTTGCTTTTTTTACTTACATCGAATCCATCACCTACAATATAGTAACTCATATCTGCTCTTTTATATTCAAGTAATGTATTAAGATCTACTGAATCATTGATACCAACGGATAATTGTTCTGTGATTTTGGTTTTATGAATAACAACTTTAAAAGTTCCGACTTTCCTGTTTTTCTTTTTATATTTTTCTGTTACTGTAACTTTATAAGTTCCTTCTTTCTTCGCTGTATAAGCCTGTCCAAAATAAAAATATCCTGGCGCTCCCATGAAATCTTTTGGTACCTTCACTACTTTTTCTTTTATTGTTAAATCAGAACTATCCGTTGTGAATGTATAACTAGCATTTGTATTTCTATTTTCAATATTAAAAATAGAATCATCAATTTTAGGAATTTTACCTGTACCCATTGGAAGATTTTCTTCTTTAGTATATGCTAAGTTTAACGATGCATTTTTAACTGTAACCTTGCATTTACCAACTGTTGTAGTTTTTCCTTTTAATTTTTGCTTACAAGTAATTGTAGCAGACCCCTTTTTTACACCAGTAAGATAAGCATACTTTCCACTAGATTTTACAGTAACAATCTTTTTATTAGTTGATGCGAAAGTATATTTTGCACCTTTTTGAGTGTTATACAATAATATCTGATATTTGTTTTGGGATTTATTAAAGAAACCATTTTGTTGACCATGGCTACCAATCCCGATTGTCATTTTAGAATCACTTAATGTTGCTTTCTCTTTTGCCATACTTATTGGCACTTCTGTAGTAAACACCATTGCAAGTGCTAATAGACACGTTACAACGATATTTACAATTTTGTACTTTTGAATTTTCATCATATTTCCTCCCTTTTGCTAACCCAAATAAACAAATGAATAATTTGTAAGATAGCTTCCTCTTAAATAGATTATTATGGTAATTTATGCAATATATTGTTATATTACACATATTTATGTAAAAAAGCAACAACTGTTTTCGATACATATGAGAAAATATTATTTAATGTTATTTAAATCGCATGTGCATTCGACACTCTAATCCCAAAATAAAAGAGGTAACCACAAATGATACGAAATCATTCTGTGGTTACCTTTAATTTTATTTTGTATTAATATTGTAATTATCTATATAGCTATTTTATATATTGTAATAATCCATATAGCTTTTCTATAGTGTAATTATCTATATTATTATCAATATAATTATTTGATTGCATCTAAATACTTTTGATTTGCCATATCCCAATCAACAACATGGAACCATTGATCTACATAATCTGCTCTTTTATTCTGGTATTTTAGATAATAAGCATGTTCCCATACATCAATAACAATAATAGGCACATATCCTAATTCTAATACGCTATCTTGATTAGCAGTTGATATTATTTTAAGTTCTTTCTTATCATCTACTACTAACCAAGCCCATCCAGAGCCAAAACGTCCTAGAGCATTCTTTTTGAACTCTTCCTTAAAGTTATCAAAGGATCCAAACACTTTATCAATTGCTTCTTTTAATTCTCCAACCACAGCTCCTTTGGAATCTGGTGATAAAATACTAAAATAGAAGTTATGATTGTACACTCCACCCGCATTGTTCTTAATAGGAGTTCTATATGCCTCTGGTATCTTAGGTAGTTCTTTCATTAATTGTTCTAGGGAAAGTCCTTGTAGATCTTCGTGGTCTTTTAATGCATTATTTAAATTATCATTGTAAGTCTTTACATGTCTGTCATGATGAATATGCATTGTTTCTACATCAATATAAGGTTCTAATGCTTCATAAGCATAAGGTAATTCTTGTAATTCAAATGGGTATTTAAGTTCCATAATAAAATCCTCCTTTAATGTGTTATATCATTAATATTTGTTTTCTAATCTATTATTCTTTCATAACTTGTTATTTATACTTAGGTCATTTGACTTAATATAGTTATAGCATAGTTTAAAACAAAACGCAATATCAGTAATGATTATTATTTTTATTTTACGCAGAATTATAAAAAATAGTTTTAATTAATACCTTAAACATTTTATATGATTTTATTATTCCTTAAGTAACCTCTGTACTTCCTCTATGATTAACTCTCTATATTCGCCGAGCTTAAGAGATGGGTCAAGACTTACACTTCCAATCGATATTCTTTTCAAATAGACTACATAACAGCCTACTGCCTTTAACATTCGCTTCACCTGATGTTTTTGACCTTCTGATATCGTAAGGTATCCGGATACGACTGATTGATGGTAAAGATTCTTTTTCTTCTTAATACATTCACCAATATCCATCTGCTCTTTTAATTCTTCATACATTCCCTGCTTATCTACTTCTATTTTGGCAGGCTTAGTGATAGATTCATCATTTCCTATATTAATTCCTGTCTCCAACTTTATTTTGTCACCTTCACTCAATGAACCAAATGCCCAAAAGAAATATGTTTTATCTACATGCTTATCTGGATGCATGAGTTGGTGGCTAAATTCACCGTCGTTGGTTAAGAATAATAATCCTTCGGTATCCATATCCAATCTTCCTACTGGAAATAGACTATTACAATTAACTTTGTCAAAGTAGTCAAGCACCGTTTTCTTATTCTCATCTTTTCTTGCTGTTACACATCCAGCGGGTTTATGAAACATATAATAGATCTTTCCGTCATGAACCACCTTGTCACCAAGATATTTTATCATATCCTTTTCTTCGTTAATGTCAGTAGCAGGTTCTAATACCACCTGATCATTTACAGTGACCTTTCCGTCCTTTACATACATTCTTACAATCTTTCTTGTTCCAATCGATGCTTCTGCTAAATATTTATCTAATCTCATGTACACTCCAACTATACTATATTTTTAACTGGTACTATTGATGATGTTGGGGTCAAATAGCCTTTAATAACTTTTATTGTGTATATTGATGTATAATTATTAATTTTGGCGTAGTCCGGCCGAAAGTATCGTTTATATTTTGTCAAGACTCAAATTGAAAATAGGAACATAAGTGAGTAAAGTTTATACATAAACTTGTCAATTGCTTTGAGGCTTGAAAAAAAATATGATGCCCCGGGGAAAGGTAGCCAAAATTCATAATTATACAGCGATATACACTCATCAAACTTAAATAAGGCTATTTGACAACACAACCACTATTAGATATAGTTTAACACTCTTTTGTTTTCTGTGTCTATGAATTTAACGAAATCCGATGATTAGCCTGATATTTTTGAAATGCTCCTATTATAAGATCTACTACTTCCTCATCTTCATATAATGCACTATTTATGGTTAGATGATAATCTTTTGCCATTCCCCATGTTTCATTCGTATAATATTTGCAATGATTTCTTCTCTCGGTATTTTTTCTTTTACACTCTTTTTCCGCCTCTGACTCGCTATATCCCCTCTCACACATTACTCGATTAATTCGATATTCTTTATCCGCGTGAATAAAAACGTGAAAACAATTCTTGTGTTGTTTCAATATGTAATTGCCTAATCGTTCTACGATAACGCAAGATTTTCTATTTGATAGTTCTCGAATTACTTTACTTTGCGTTAAAAATAATTCATCAAACTTCGGTTTTTCCTCATTTACATAAGCATAGCTTTGCATATACAGATCATATAGTAAGCTATTAGTTAACTTCTGTTCATTTTCCTGAATATATTCTGTTGTAAGACCACTTTCCTTCGCTTCTAATTCAATAATGTCTTTATCATAAAAATCGATGCCTAATCTTTCAGCGATAACTTGTCCTATATTATATCCACCACTTCCGTATTCACCATCAATGGTAATAACATATATTGGCTGTTCCTCTTCACTATCTTGGTCGTGATTAGCAGCACTACTTTCGTCATCATTTTCCTCTAATTCAAGCATCTTATTCAGTAAAGTAAGCTTACGACTATAAAATCGTACAATCATTCCCACTAATATCGCAGCCGCAATCGTTCCTTCTCTAATCCCCTTTAGATGTCCAAAAAAGGCAAACGAAATACTTACACCTAAAACAACTTGTACACAGTCAAAGCCTATTTTAACTTTACCAAACTCCTTATGAAATACTTTGGAGATAGCGAGCATAAGCCCTTCTCCTGCTAACATAACTACATTTGCTTTGACTTCTAGATTAACACCAAATGCGATAATTACAAAGCTAAATAAGCATAGGCACCACTGTGTAATATATTGATGCGGTGCTAATCCCGAAAATGAAATTAACCATAGGGAAAAATCCGTGAAGAATCCAAATAACACTGCTATTGCTAGCTGTAGCAGTTGAATCAGTTTGAAATCTTTTCTAAGCAATACGATCTGTAATAATATAAAAATAATATGCATTACTATAGTAATCTGTCCCATTGTCCATGGTAATCCAAGACTCAGCACATACGGAACACAGGAAACAGGTGAGATTCCCAGATTTGCCTTTGTTGAAATTGCCACACCAAGTGACATTATAAATAGCCCAACGACTAGAAAAAAATAACGTTTTAATAATTCCCTCTTACTCATTTTAAAATCTCCAATCTTATGTCTCATAATTTAAGCAGTGATTTCACTTGCTTGCCAGGGTGAAATCACAAATATTGAGAGTGAAAGCATTTTTTCTTTCACTCTTCAAGTTCTTATTCATTTAGATTTTCATATATTTTGAATAATGTCTTCTTCAAATCCTCTTGTTCCTCCACAGTTATTCCTTTTAGTGCTCTATTTTCAATCTCAAAAAATATAGCCTCCGTATCACAGGCAGCTTTTCTTCCTGTTTCAGTTAAGAATACGTGTAAAGATCTGCGATTCCCAGGTAATTGTTTTCTTTCTATTAGATGAATCGTTTCCATTCGTCCTAATATTCCAGTAACGGTTGCTGGATCCAAACAACATCCTTTTGCTATTTCTTTTTGCTCACAACCATCATGATCCTTTAGAAAATCGAGTACTTTAGGTTGCCCTGGCATAAGTCCAATATTACTAGTCTTCTCCAACACTCTTTTCTGAAAATTATTCTGAGCTAATAATAGTAGATAATGTAATGATAAATTCATGAATTCTCCTAACTGTAGCCTACGGCATACTTCACTCTTATATTATTGGTCAGGGTGTCAAAAGTCTTCTTTTAGTTTATTGAGTGTATATCGATGTATAATTATGAATTTTGGCTACCTTTCCCTCAATCATCATATTTTTTACAAGCCTCATAACAAGAGAAAATATAGACGATGCTTTCGGCCGGACTACGCCAAAATTAATATTTATACATCAATATACACAATTTAGATTGAGAATGACTTTTGACACCCTAACCATTATTATGATTTTAATTTATTGTGGAGGTTAAATTAGAATTATATTTGTTTGCAAATAGTTTGTATGCAAACTAACTTCACTATGGTACTACTAGAAAAATAAAAAGTCAATAAAAATATACAAAAAAAGAGGTAGCACAAAGGCTACCCCCAAAACGTTCAGACTATAAATTGATACAAATATTCATATGGAAAATCATAAAACTAGCACAAGAATAATATATAATTTGAAACAATCCTCGTTTTATTTTAAATTAAGCTACACAAACATTAACAGCTTTTAATTTATTTGTTTTAGAATCTTTTTCAACGTCAAAAGTAACTTTTTGACCGTCTTCTAAGCTTTTAAAACCATTTGATACGATAGCTGAAAAATGTACGAATACATCTTCTCCACCGTTATCATTTGTGATAAATCCAAAACCTTTTTGTGAGTTAAACCATTTTACTGTACCGTTATTCATTGTAGTACCTCCATAATATTATTTGTATCAATTGAATTCAGAAGTTATTATTTGCTTACTTCATTGCTATGAATGATAATCAGATGCAATAAAAAAGACCTCATATGCAAATCCTCAAAAAAGACTTACAAATATAGGTCAGCTTCGAAATTATATTGATTTGTACTTATAATAACACAGTCACTTATAGAAAGCAAGACAATTCGTTCAAATAGATATGTTAATGTTTTACAAATTGTATTTATATAGTTATTTATCAACTTAATTCTCTATTTAATCTTTTCCAAACCCTCAGGATACTTAGCAAATATCATTGTTCCCCACGCTCTCATATTATCAAGATTCTCTACCAATTCTTTTCCTTCCGTTGTAAGACTATATTCTACACGTGGTGGTATTTCCTGATATTGAATTCGAGAAATTATATGCGCATCTTCTAGCTCTTGTAGACACCCTGTTAATACCATACTTGTGATGCCTGTTACTTCTCTTTTTAACTCATTATATCGAAGAGCATTAGCTTCACTTAGCTTCCATAGAATAGCTACTCATATACTGTCTTGACTGAATTTAACAAAAAAGCAGTGACTACATTTTTTGTAGTCTACTGCTTTTTAAAAAATTATATTATACTTGATTATTTAATTATTTAGATAATGAAGTATACATAAAGTATTTAAATCCTAATGGTGAGGAATAGAATCCTTGTAATTTATCTGATTTCAAATAAAGATCGGTATAATAATAGATAGGGATAATTGGCATTTCCTTTGCTAAGATGTCTTCAGCTTTATGCATTGCTGTATATCTTTCATTACGGTCTGTAGATGTCTTAACTGTCTTAATTAATGCGTCATAATCTTTATTAGACCATTTTGCATCATTATTTCCACCACCAGTTACCCACATATCAAGGAAGGAAATAGGATCATTATAATCTGCTAACCAACCATGACGAGCAATTTGGTAGTTACCACTTTTTCTAGTCTCTACAAATACATTCCAGTCTTCTGAGGTAATTGTCACATTAAGTCCAAGGTTTTCAGTCCACATATTTTGTACCGCTTCCATGATTGCTTCATGTCCTGGGTTCGTTGACAATTCAATAGATGGGAATCCTTTACCGTTAGGATATCCAGATTCTGCTAATAATTTTTTCGCTTTTTCAATATTTCCTTTATAATCTTTTAGATCATACCAAGGTGTTGCAGTATCATGGAATTGTTTGTTAGCGTCAGCATCTGCTAGTCCTGTAGCAACAAAAGTATCTGCTGGTTGTTGACCACCCTTAGCTACATTATCTACTAAATATTGACGATCAAGTGCTAATGAAAGCGCTTGTCTTACTTTAGGATCTGAGAATTCTTTCTTTGATGTATTAATACATAAGAAGTACGTACCTAATTGTCCTACGATATATAAACCTTTATCTTTCATTGCAGCGATTTCTTCACTAGGAAGGTCATCACCGAATAAGATATCTCCATTTTTGAATGCTGAAAGAATCGTATTTTGATCATCCATAAGAACAAAATTTATCTTATCTGGACCTAATTTATCTACATCGTAATAATTTTTATTTTGAACATAAACCATTTTAGCTTGGTGATCCCAAGAGTCTAATACATATGGACCATTTCCTACATAAGTCTTAGGATCTGTTGCCCAAGTATCTGGATTCTTACTTACAACATCTTCTCTTAATGGATATGTTGTTGGGAATGCCGCGATTTCAATAAAGTAAGTAGTTGGAGAAGTTAAAGTTACTTCAAATGTTTTATCATCCACTGCTTTAACTCCTAGTTCACTTGGATCTTTTTTACCAGCCATGATATCACTTGCATTCTTAACCATTTCAATCATGTAGTTATATTCTGAACCTGTTGCTGGATTCACTGCTCTTCTCCAAGAATAAACAAAATCATTTGCTGTAACAGGTTTACCGTCTGACCACTTAGCATCATCACGGATCTTGAAAGTATAAACTAGATTATCTTTGCTAACTGTATAGCTAGCTGCTTGACCATTTACAACTTCACCTTTGTCATTGATCTTCATTAATCCTTCAAAAGCATGATTAATTAAAGTTGCACCATCTACAGTAGTATTTAGTGATGGATCAATGGTTCCTGGTTCTGGACCAACTTGTACATTAAGATCAAATTCTCCGTTGGCTCCTGTATTGGCATTATTCTTTGTTGTGTCTTTTTTGGCACAACCAGCTAATGCAGTGGAAATAACCATAACAACTAAAAGTAAAATAGCTGTAGGCTTTTTAAAAATAACTTTATTCATTATTTCTTCCTCCTTGTATAGTTATTATTATTAGAATGTGCGATTTTACACATTTTTATTAAATTTTTATATAAATTTATATTTTTATGTCGAAGTAACTCAAAATTATTTTTACATATTTACCCATTCTTAAATGACACACTAAAAACCATGAGATACAAGTTATACATTGCATCTCACGACTTTTATTAATGAGCAATCAATTATGAAATTGAGTACCTTATTTTTTCTGTAAAGAGTGAAAGAAAATTCTTTTCACTCTTGCAAGTAAGCGAAATCACTTCACTAGATTATGACAAGCAGCAAAGTGCCCCTTATCGTATTCTTTAAGTTCTGGGGTTACCTGTGAACAGATCTCTGTCGCATGTGGACATCTTGTTCTGAAAGCGCAACCACTTGGTGGATTTAATGGACTTGGTATATCACCACTTAATACAATACGTTTTTTGCTACGACTTACCTTAGGATCTGCGATTGGAATTGCAGAAAGTAAAGTCTGTGTATATGGATGCATTGGATTCTTATATAACTCATGGCTATCTGTAAGTTCTACAAGATGTCCAAGGTACATAACTCCAATACGATTACTGATATGTTTTACAACCGAAAGATCATGAGCGATAAAAAGGTACGTAAAGCCTCTTTCTGCTTGAAGATCTTCTAGCATATTTACTACCTGCGCTTGAATCGATACGTCAAGAGCGGATACTGGCTCATCACACACAATGAATTCTGGTTCTACTGCAAGTGCTCTTGCAATACCAACTCTTTGTCTTTGCCCACCAGAGAACTCATGAGGGAAACGATTAGCATGCTCTTTGTTAAGTCCTACTGTCTCTAGAAGTTTATAGATTTTCTCTTTTCTTTCTTCCTTCGACCCATACATCTTATGAATATCAAGAGGTTCGCCAATAATATCACCAACGGTCATTCTTGGATCTAGTGATGCATATGGATCTTGGAATATAATCTGCATCTTTCTTCTATATGGAAGCATATCTTCATGCGTGATATCTTTTCCGTTATAGATAATCTGACCTTCTGTTGGTTCATGAAGTCTTAAGATTGTCCTACCTAATGTAGTCTTTCCGCAACCACTCTCTCCAACAAGACCAAGTGTCTCACCTTTTTTAATAAAAAGGCTTACATCATCAACTGCTTTTACATTTTTCGTTTTAAAGAATCCTTCTTTGATTGGAAAATATTTTTTAAGACCTTTGATTTCAATCAAATTCTCATTATTATTTGTTTGACTCATTATTTTCCACTCTCCTTCTCGAATTCTTCTTTTACATTCAACCAACAAACTGATTCATGATTCTCTCCAACATGGCACACTGGTGGTTTCTCTGTAAGACAAATCTTCATACAATTCTCACATCTAGGCGCAAATGCACAACCTTTTGGAGGATTAATCAAGTCTACTGGACTACCTTCAATCGGAACAAGTCTCTCATGATCATCTGCGTTTAACTTTGGAACTGACTTCAATAACCCTTTTGTATATGGATGCTTTGGATTGTAGAAGATATCATCAATACTTCCTCTTTCAATGATATTTCCTGCATACATTACTGCTACCTTATCACAGATCTCAGATACAACTCCAAGGTCATGTGTGATAAAGATAATGGACATATTAATCTTATCTTTTAACTCTTTCATTAATTCAACAATCTGAGCTTGGATTGTAACATCAAGTGCTGTAGTAGGCTCATCTGCAATTAATAACTTTGGATTGCAAGCTAATGCCATTGCAATCATAACACGTTGTCTCATACCACCAGAGAATTCATGAGGATATTGATTCATTCTCTTTTCTGGCTGGTTGATTCCTACTAATGTAAATAACTCTATGATACGATCTTTTCTTTGTTGTTTATTTAAATCGGTATGTTTTCTAAGTGACTCATCAATCTGATTACCTACGGTATATACAGGATTCAATGAAGTCATTGGATCTTGGAAAATCATACTGACATCTTTTCCTCTGATTTTTTGCATTTCTTTTTCGGCTAACTTGGTAATCTCTTTTCCATCAAATTGAATCGAACCAGAAACAATCTTTCCTGGTTCAGGAATAATTCCCATAAGTCCATAAGAAGATACTGATTTACCACTACCAGATTCCCCTACGATACCCATGACTTCCCCTTCCTCTAATTCATAGGAGATTCCACGAACAGCCTTAACTTCTCCTGCGTAGGTAAAGAAAGACACTTCTAATGAATCTACGCTTAATAAAGTTTTGTTCTTTGCTTCTGACATTTATCATGTCCTCCTTTTATTTTAGTCTTGGATCAAGTGCATCACGAAGACCATCACCAAATAGGTTAAATGCTAGAATAATAATACTAATTGTTGCTGCTGGAAATACGAGACGGTATGGATAGGAAGAGATTCCGTTAATTGCATCACTCGCTAAAGATCCTAAACTTGCTAATGGTTTACTTACACCAATTCCCAAGAAACTAAGGTACGCTTCTGTAAAGATTACTGATGGAATCTGTAGCATTGTAGTAACTACTAATTGTCCGATACAGTTAGGAAGTAAATGTTTCATAATTAATCTCTTATTGTTCGAACCAAGTGCACGTGCTGCATTCACGTATTCCATTTCTTTTAACTGTAACACTTGCCCACGTACAATTCTTGCCATACCAACCCAATATAATAATGCATATACGATAAACATCGCAATAATACCAGGTCCTAACACTTGTAGGCCACCAAGCATATTGCCAGAATCGAAAGCTTTTGTAAGTGGATCATCTAATACAATACGTAGAAGAATAATGATTAACATATCAGGTAAAGAATAAATAATCTCTACGATTCTCATCATAAAGGAATCTACTTTTCCACCAATAAGTCCTGAGACAGCTCCGTAGATTGAACCAATTACTAATACAAGTAAAGATGCACCAATACCAATAAATATGGAGATTCTTGCACCAATCATGGTACGAACTAATAGATCACGTCCTAAATTATCGGTACCAAATAGGTGTTTTAGAGAAGGAGTTAGATTCTCATCTCCTCTTATCTGTTGATCATACGTATACGGACTTAAAAATGGTCCAACAATCGCGAATAAAAGAACTAATATAATTACTACTAAAGATACCATAGCAATCTTATTCATCTTTAATCTTCTCCAAGCATCTCTCCAGTAACTTGTCTGCTCTCCAATGCTTGTCAATTTTTCTCTTTCTATATTTGAAGCAGGTGCAAAATCATCTGCTGTAACTTCAATTTGTGTACTAAATAACTTTTTATTGTTTATTATCATGATCTTGCTCCTCTCTATTTGGTTAATTTGATTCTAGGGTCAACAATCTTATAAAGAATGTCACACAATAAGTTCATTAGGATAATTAGTGTTGCAAGGAACACTGTAGTACCCATAATCATGTTGTAATCTCTGTTCTCAATTGACTTGATAAAGTATCTACCAAGACCAGGAATATTGAATACTTTCTCTACAACGAATGCACCAGTTAATGTATAAGCAACTAACGGTCCTATATATGTAATAACAGGAATCAATGAGTTTCTCATTGCATGCTTAAATGTTATTACAAATACACTCATACCTTTAGCTTTCGCCGTTCTGATATAATCTTGTCCCATTGCTTCAAGCATACTGGAACGTAATAATCTTGCAATATAGCACATTGGATAAAAACCTAATGTGAATACAGGAAGAATGTAACTACTAGGTTCATCTAACCCGTACGTCGGAAACCAACCAAGATTAATTGAAAAAATTAACATTGATGTTGTAGCAATAACAAATCCAGGAATTGCAATTCCTGCTGTTGAGAATACACGGATTACTCCATCTTGCCACTTTCCACGTTTTAATGCTGCGATACATCCTAGAGGAATACCGAATGCAATCGCAAAAAGAATTGATAATCCACCAATCTGTGCTGAGATTGGGAAGGAATCCTCAATAATCTTTGTAACTGGAACATTTTTTTGAATCTTTAAACTTACCCCAAGGTCACCATTTAACAATTGACCAATATATTTTCCATATTGAACATATATCGGTTTATCAAGACCATACTTCTCATTTAATGCAGCTTGTGCTATTTCATTGGTTTTCTCAGATGTAAATGGGCTACCTGGAACCAACTTCATTAAAAAAAACGTAATCGTTGCTGCTACAAATATTGTAAAGAGAGCTGCCATAATACGTTTCGCAATGTATTTTGCCATGAATTCAACCTACCTTCTCATTTTGCATAAATTTACCTGTTTTTAAGTATTTATTGATACTTTTTTATTCTAACTTATCATAACTTGATAAATAGTTAGTGTCAATGGTTTGGGTCATTCCAATTTTAGGATTCGACATTTTTTGTGATTTTTCATAATGTTTAACGGGGGAGGTAGAACTGAATTTTGTAGATTGTAACAGAGAAATATGTAATATTAGGAATATGAAATTATACGTACTTTCTATTGATTGTAAAACATACAATGTATCTTTATTATATAGTTTATAAATAAATCTCTAGAAATCTCTTATTAATTTTTTGTAAATACTCTTTGTATTTTATACACTAAAAAAGGATAACCAATTAAAGTTATCCTTTTTGTTTATTAATCTATTGATTTATAGGATTCTACCCACTTCTTTCCATTGTAGTAATACCCGTCATCTGTGTAACATCCACATGCTCTATAGTATTTTCCATCATAAGAAAATATAAAATATACTTCAGTTCTTCTATCAAACCACGTTGTGCTACCAATCACAGCAAAATTAACACTTTTCGACTTTCCTGGTTTCAAATCAATATAATTGCGATTTCCTGATAATTTCAAGTAACGGTCATATGTTTTATAATCATAGTCCAAAGAGTATGCCCCACTGGAATATATTCTTAATGTTTTCTTACCATAATTATGCACTGTGATATAGAAAGTATTTGTTCTAATACGATATTCATATAAATCAATCAAAAAATCTGGTGCAGCTCTTTTTACCACTACCTTACATTGTAACTTTCGACCCTTAACAGTAGCAGTTATAGTTGTGGTCCCAATCTTCTTAGCAGTCACCTTGCCCTTTGGTGAAACAGTTGCTATGGATTTATTACTTGATGCCCATCTTACATCTCCTGTAGCATGTGCAATTTTTAACGTAGCTGAATATCCATTCGTTATAGATACTTTTGTTTTACTAATCGTAGGATTTTTTACTGTAACTTTACAACTTAACTTGATTCCATTAGATATGACTGTAATTGTTGTTGTACCTTTTTTCTTCGCAATCACCTTTCCCCTCGGGGATATGGTTGCGACTGAAGGACTACTTGATGACCATTTTGTGGTACCAGATGCATGTGATAATAACAAAGTTGTAGAACTTCCTAAATATAATGTTACTTTTGACTTATTTATACTTGGATTTTTCACCGTAACTTTACAACTTAATTTTGTTTTACCTATTGTTGCTGTTATTGTTGCTGTTCCTTTTTGATTCCCCTTAACTACCCCATTAGAAGATACAGATACTACACTGTCATCGCTAGATTCCCATATTACAGAATAGCCTGATATTGTTGATGGCTCTGTAACAACCGTTAGATCAGTAGTATCTCCTAAACTCAATGTCATACTTTTATTTTTCAAAGTATATATTGGATCCCCTTCACTTCCAATTCGAATGGCTTTAATGGTAAAATCGTAATCCAATCCCATTATATCATTATTAACTAAGCATAACCTATATTTTCCCTTACTTAAGCTTGTTTTTATTAATAGATCTTCTGTTTCTGATGAATTAATATGTAATCTGCTTAAGACTTCTAGATTATTCTCATCATAAATGATAACATCAAAATCTTCTCCATATGTTCCTGTAAATTCATCCGTATCATCATCATAATCCCTTTCTTTAAAATTAATATTTAACTTAGACTCATGTTCGAGTGAAAAATCAAATGATTTCATTTGTTTTTCATCCTCTATTACTTCTCCCGACTCATCATAATTAGGTTCTAAGTCAGGGTCTTCAAATGAACCAACTTCACTCATAACTGTTGTTGTTTCTGCATGGGCTATCCTATTACTAAATCCCCCTATTATCAACACCATGCATAAAAAACTAAAAACTATTTTGATTTTTTTCCATCTTACTTTGTAATAATTCATTCCATTTCTCTCCTCATTTGTTAATTAGATTATTTAATCTTGTTTCATTAGCTTTTTCAAGCAATCGGACTATTATATAATGAATAATGCATAGAAAAACCCAAAAGGAGGAACGATGATTACATTTCCTTTTGGGATTTTACTTATTTGCTCTATATACTATCTTATTTATATTATCTACGCTCAATATCTCTTCGCTTGTCATCTGTACTTTCAATATATTTTTGTACATCTTCTAATGTAAGTTCAGGTCTTGAACTTAATATTTGATAGACTAATGCCAGCTTTGCTGTCTTACTGTCTTCTTCTAGCTTTCTTAATCTGTATTTGTTTCTTCTTTCGCCACCTTCTGAAATACCTACAATAGCTACGATAGTTACACAGATAATAAAAACAACTCCCATTATATATTCATCTCCATTCTTATATTCCATATTGTACCAATCCTTGCTGTTGTTATTATAAATGATTCAGGATTGTTTTACAAGTTTGAAAATACATTTTACTCATCTTATTGTTTTCCTTCACTCTCTATAATTAAGTGTAAAAAAATCGTGTTTAATTTTAAGACAAAAAGAATTGTTCTCTTGTTATTAGTAAATCAACCATTCCATTCTCTTGCGTAACCCTTTTAAATCCAACTGCTTCATGCAATCTTAACGCTGCAACTCTTGTTTCCTCGAAACAATTATGAACTGCTCTTGCATTAAGCTTTTCAAACGCAACTTCTAGCAATTGCCTTAAAGCTTCTTTGGAATATCCTAATCCTCTATATTTTGCTTCTATCACAACACCCATCTCATACCAATCTTTTTTCTGATTCTTATGTAGATTGACCTCGCCAAGAAATACTTCATCATATTTTCTAACAATATATGCATAGTAGTAGTTAGAAGGATGGGAGGTTTGATTTATCCAGGTCTGATACCAGTTCGACATATCTTCATCTAGAAATTGAATACATCCTGTAACACTGTCATACCCCTCATGGTTGATATTGCAGCCTTTATTATATTCCATTGTATCTGGTTGAAGCATAAGATTTTTACGATAATCTAATTCCTCATACTTTGGTATATGTAGATATACATCATTTATAATGTATTGGTCTACTGATACATCAATCTCAAGAATACCTTTCTTCGCATCTTCTAGGGTATTCTTTTCAGCTTTTCGTAATACTTCAATATAATCTTTTAACTTCTGATCTATTGGAATCTGTATACTTTCATAAGCTTTTCCAAATACATATGGATTCCCCATATCACAGGAGAAACTCATGTCACCATTTGGTCTAATAGCTAAAAATCCATAATTCAAAGTATATAGTTCCTCATTCTCATAATCAGCTATTATTTCTTTTATTTGTTGATAATTTTGTATATTAGGGTTGTCAATACGATTGGGATATTGCTCTTGCAGTAGCGTAATTCTTTTATGAAATTCTGCAAATGAATCTCTTGGAACAAGGAGCTTTTCATTCTCACTTTTCTCCTTGTCTGATTTGATTCCCAAGGTGCCAATCGGCGTAAACTTCATCATACAATGTTGAAAAGGTAGAAGTAGATTCGCAATGTTCTCTATCTCCTTCTGATAATCTTTGGCAAGAGTAATCTGTACATAGGTTGTAATCCCTTTCCTATCCATATATTCGATTGCATGCATCACCTTGTCAAAGCTATCCTTGCCAGCAATTGCTTGATGCTCTGTAGCATTAACGCCTAATAAACTGGTGAAATAGGTATCAAGATTCTTATAAGATGATAACTTCCGCAATCTGCTTTCGTTCATTCCAAGACTATTTGAGGCAAAGGAAAATGGAATCTCTAATTCTTCTATATAATAAAGAATCTCAAATATATCATTCCTCATTATCGGTTCTCCACCGGTAATAATTAGATATCTTCCGCCCTGATCTTTGAATTCTTTAATTATTTCTTTTATTTGATCCGTCGTCATTTCTGTAATATCATGATGTAGACCACCATCTAAATAGCAATGGTTACAGTGCTGATTGCAGGAATGTGTTAACTCTATGTAGAGTGTCTTAATTGGTAAATAGTTCATAACTAGTCCTCCAGTAATTTTAATCGGAGGTTACTTTAGAGTGCTTCCTCCATCCACTTTATTGGTTTTATTTAAAATCATTCTATCCATATTTATGTCTCCTTTCTGTTTTTATTTGATTAACAATTCGTATACACGGAAATATTTTGTATATTTTTCCATGTTTTTATCATAACATATTAAATAGCTTAATTCTATAGGTGTATTTCTTCTGGTAGCTGCTTATACCGTCATCATAAGATACAAACTATATTGTTTGCCTGATGCTTTCAAACAATAAACCATTTTCTAACCTGTCTATATCCTACTCTTTTAGTACAAACAAAGCCTGACATCTCTGCCAGGCTTTAATTCTAATCTTCTACTTCCAAGAAGTTCATACTAAAATAATTAGCTAGTTCTAATATAATCACTTACCTTCTATTATTTCATAGATCTTATCCAATGCCTTCTCTGAATCACAAACATAATCTGGAGTAATACAATTATCTTTATTATTTGAGTCCGCTCTGAAGAACTCTTTTGTAGATATCTGAGCGTAAATCTTCGCATTCGGAGTCTTAAATATTGAAACATCTCCATACCCATTTGGATTCTCACCTGGTATCTCACCAACAATCTTTCCAAGATGGTTATCTTGAATCCATTCAGCATACATCATAGCAGAGCTAAATGTATTAACAGAGGTGAGAATATATACATCTCCTTGGTACATAAGATTATCCTTCTTATGGTTTACTATACCTTTGTTGGAGTCGGGTATATATAAGAATCCCAATCTCCATTTACTAGATCCACCATAATATTTATCAATATTCAGATAACGAAGGAACTCATTTATTACTAAAGAGTTTCCTCCTCCATTTTCTCTTAAATCAACTGCTACATGCTTGATATTATTTTGTTTTACTTTTGCAAAGAATTTATTTAATGTATGACGATATACTTTATTAATTGTACAAGTGTCAATCGTCAATATACCTAAGGATGCTTCTTTATCTAATTTGTAGCGTACAAAGGATTGATCAGGCTTTGCTTTCTTATCGTCTTCCGAATTATACTTCTGATATTCATCATAAGTAACATAATCGTCTAATGTATAAGAATAATCCTTTTCTACCCCTTGATTTTCATAAGTATAAGTCGTGCCTTGACTTACATCAATCCCTAAAAATTCTAAACCTTCTAAACTGATTACGCAGGAATTTAACTTATCCATTGCTAGGCTTTCTAACTCATAACTGAAATAGTTCTTATGCGATGCAAATAAATCCTCTAATGCTACTCCATTAACCTTAACAAGCTTATCTCCTACATCTTCATGTTCCTTGTAGTATTTTAAATAATGCTTATCTTCAGAACACCAATAAGCAGTAGTATGTGCATCATGCAAGGAAGCAAGTAACTTCTCTAATTCCGTCCATACTGTAATTGTAGTAATATGGTCTGTGCTTTTTAGTTCCTTCAACACTTGTTGATATGCTCTCTCGATATCTTTTCTTGTTTCTTCCTCTGGTTTTCCTTTGATATAAATAGGGTGATCCTTTTTTAGATATCGATAGATTGTATCAATATCCTGCTTTGCCTGACGATATGTATAAGTTCGGTCTGCCTTTTCACTAATATAACTATCATTATGAAATGAAATGCTATTATAATATGGGTTGCAATATATTCCAAATAGTGTGATCAGAACAATTGCACCTTCTGCCACACCTAGTATTACATTATATCTAGTCTTTTTCTTCTTACTGATAATCTGTCTTGCCACCAGAATGATATCAATTAGAAGTAATGTTACAACTATCCAAGATGGTATTGATATTACCAAGAGATCAATTGCTATTAAGGCAATTGGAAGGAGTAAGAATAGCACTTCTCCTATCTTTTTTATAAATCTCATAGATACCTCCCTATATGCTTCATGATTGCTTCATGATTCATTTACTTTATAACAATTTGCGTTTTCCACTAGTTACCATATTATTACATAGTATTTTTATTAGTCAACTTTTATTATTCTTATATATGCAAACAGTTCAGCCATGTGGCTGAACTGTAACATCCTTCTACTCAATCTCACTAATTCTACTCTTTTTATATTCCTCAAGTCTTCTATTATACTTATTCGATACAGACTCTTTATAAACAAACCATATTGCTCCAACCATTCCTGTCATCCATAGAATCCATACAGAGAATCCTAGAAAATATCGAATCCCATCCAGCGGACCGTGTGGTGCAGAAGATTGAAAATAGATCAGTCCTAAGATATAGATCGAAATTACAAATAGAATCACTCGAACCTGTTCGGACATTTTTTCAAACACAACATTACTTATAAACAGAATTGCAACTCCTAATAGCCCACCAATATAGATCAACGTTTGTGTAATCGCTGGCATAGGAATAGAATCTCTTTCCTTTGAGAATACGCATATCAAATAAGCTATAAACATGGCAACCCCAAATAATACAAAGGCATACACCACCATTTCAATTAATTCCATCATTTTATCTTTAAACTTTTCCATATCCAATCACTCCATTCCAATAAACTTGTTAAACTCTTTTACATTTCTTCTGGATAATACTAATTTTTCTTGATTATTAAGGGTAAGCATCAGATTCCGATTAATCATTAAACTAATACGCTTAATGTACGTAACATTGACTATACAATTCTTAGATGCTCTGAAAAAACTAAGCCCTTGGAACATTGTTTCAATTTCATATAATCTTAATTTGCTTTCCAATACTCTGTTTTCTAGATAGACAAATGTCTTCTTCTCTACACTTTCTACATAATAAATGTCTTCTGGGCTCAGTAGCACTGTCTCTTGCTCTTCCTTAGCCATTAATACAAGGTCTATATTTTGAGCATAGTTTTTTATTTTCTTTATTTTATCATCCACTTCATGGCATTGTATAATGATCTCATCCTTATCCAATGATTCGTTAGTTGCGACTCCCACCTTCATTTCTGTCTCCTTTCAATTTCCAATTGGTAATATTAATATAGGCTATGTTCTATTCCTTTGCAATACCTCTTAGACTATGTGGTATATATGAAGATACTAAGTGGTTTTGCGAGTTTTATTGGTTTTTGTGATTTCATTGGTTTGTGGTTTTATTGATTTTGCAGCTTTTCTTTTTCCAAGCAATATCTTGCTCATCGGAATTTGATATGTAATATCTCTTAGGTTTTTATATAAATTCTATAATTTTATAATAAATAAGCAACAGCTAATCTCTGCAGATAAACTGTCGCCTGCTTATAATATCATGCAATTATATATACCGAATTAATTTCTTCTTTGATTAAATAGCATCCGTTCCTTACTCAAAACCCTTCTCATCATCTTTGTAATTCTTTCCTCTTGTATAGATTTCTCTGGCTACTTTTTGTTTTCCTTTAAAATACACTTCATATACTTTGGATACCTTTTTTCCTTTGATTAAATATCCACTGACCGCAAAATCTGTCACATTACGATAAGTTATCAAATTGAATATATTCTCTTTGTCTACTTTAGAAATCCAAAACATCTCAGGAGTTACTTCTCCAATTTCAATGTTATAATAACTTATTAAATCAGGATACGGTTCCGATTCCGAAAGATTATTCGTGATAAGCGCATCTTGTAAACCTGTTAACGTACCTATTGTACTTGTATAGAATATTCCCTTTGTATATATTTCATCAACTCCATCATTGTCTATGTCACTTTGAAACCAATGATACTCTTGACAATGTAAATCTTTTTCATAAGTTTGATAATCTTCTTCCTTTAAAGCTGTTTCTGCATCTCCTTTTATAATATTATTATCTATATTATTAATATCATAGTTTCTTGCGATTTTAGTTGCCTCACTCGCTAATTTTTTATATTTATCTTTGGATGTACTCGTAGTAACATCATACCCATCTGCTTTTAATGTCAACTTTGCTTTTTCATAGATCTGTCCATCCTTAAAGCATAGTACAATATATCCATCGTCACGCTTAAAATCATACGAAAAACTCGTTTCTATCAAATAATTTTTATTCTTATATTTGATAAACTCAAGTTCTTGGGTAGTCTCTATTTTATCGCTTGTCATCTTATAAGAACCGTCTTTCTTACCCTTTAAGAGGATTCTACTGTTATATCCCGCAGTACCACCACTCGGTATTAGAAAAAACAAATCTTGTATACCATCATTATCTGCATCCACCTGCATTACATAACCTTCAACATAACCGTCACTTTCGTCCAACTGCTTCTTATACTCTGCAACAGTCTTATCTGTTGTATAACGTGATAACTCCTTGTCTGATAACTTCTTACCTGTGACTTTATCTTTAAGGTATTCTTTTCCCTTGTTTGTTAGAATCGCATTCGAAAGCTGATCTAATAAGCCTTTTGGAATATAGGTATTAGGTTTGTGCTGTACAGTTTTAGCATTTGATTTATGTTCTAAAAGTTTGGATGTGGTACATCCATTTAAGCCGAGCGCCAATGTTAGAATGATTGTAAGTGTAAATGATACGTATATTTTTTTTCTCTTAAATAGCGACTTCTGTGGTTTCTTCATAATTTACCTCACTTAATATTTAGTCTATTTATGTATATATGACTGATTTTATTTAGATAGATTTTATTTAAATTGCTTTCATTTATATATTTTTCATATTTAATTATTACTGAAATACATATCATTTTTTGTTAAAATTAACCTTTTTCTTTTTTCCATTATATCACACCTCGTCTTTATTACAATATTTCATACAGTAGTTAATTATTTTCGTTAAGAGGCGCTATATATTCTACTATAACCTATATTATATCGAAATCACCAAAACACCCACATATGTTTTGACCATGATATTTTCGCATTTCACCATTCTTTATATACCACTCATAAGGAAAATACTGACAAGATCATCAATCTGATGTATGATACAATTGCTAGCAGAAAGGAAGGTACTATTATGAAAGTTGAGATTCATATATCCGATGAGATTGAAGAGACTCATGCTGTGATCTATTCAAATAAAATGACCGATGAGATTCAACAAATAGCTGATCTATTTAGTTCTAGCTCTTCAAATAAAATTATTACAGCTGCTGATAATGAGCGAATTGTTGTACTAAAACCCAAAGAAATCTACATGTTACGAATGGAAAATGAAAAATTATTTGTATATTGCCAAAAGGAAAGATACATCTCAGGAAAGAGACTCTATGAAATGGAAGATCTGCTTGGAAACGAATTTATGCGCATTTCAAAATTTACACTAATCAATCGAAAAGAAATTAGTAGTGTGGAGCCATCTTTCAATGGAACTATGCTTGTATTATTAAAAAACGGATGTAAGGACTACATATCTAGAAAATATCTACCCGAATTCAAAAAATATCTAGGACTATAGGAGGTTATATCATGAAAAGATTATTAATAAACTCAATACAAGGAATTGGTATTGCATCTTTTATATTTTTAATGATTGGAATTATATTTGATTATGTGAATCATGGAAATTTTAGTATGGAGAACTATGATTTTACCAAACAGGTAATCGGTACAATTATGGTCGGAATTGGTTTCTCAGCACCATCTATGATCTATGATAACGAAAAAATTCCGTTCGGTTTGAAAGTGCTATTTCACATGGGGATTGGTTGCACCGTCTATATCATTACCGCATTCGCAGTCGGTTGGATGCCAGTCAAGTTTGGATGGAAAAATTGTCTATTTTTTATCGTTTGTGAACTATTAATTGCTTTTCTTATTTGGCTAGGATTTGCGTTTCACTACAGAAAACTTGCCAACGATATGAATAAAAAGATTCAGGAAAAGGATGATGGAAATAGTAATCATCGAACTATAAATTAGGCTTTCTGATCTACTGTCATTTTAGTAAGCCTATTTCTTAGAAGCGATTATAGACAAAAAACCACGGATTTATGCATCAAACGCATTCCGTGGTTTTTTTTAACCTAATCATTTATCCAGTTCCTCAAATGCTTTTATATGCTTAGCAAGTATCTATATCGCAATATCTTGCACAATCTTGTCATCAGCATTTTTATCATCCTTAGTATTATTATAAGCTTTCCCAATTAGTTCAACCTGCGAAAGTGGTAACTGTGTCTTCTTTGCCACCTGCTCCACTGTCATCCCAGTCTTCAAATATCTACGAGCTACATATTCCAAAGACTCTCCTATCTCTATCACATGCCTATCTGGATCATAGATACGGATCACTCTTTGTCCCCAGTCATGCTCAATACACTTGTTCAGATACTCTATAGGAAAATCGCTATTCTCCAGCTTTGTAAGGAAGCCATCAATATCATTTTCTTCAAAATAGAGCTCTGCATCATTGCCACCTATGACAATTTTTCTTTCTATGAATTTTTCCCACAGTTTCCTTTCCTGTAGTACTAGACCTTCTGTTAATACAACATTTTCCCCAAAGTCTGCAAGTACCATTAGACCAAACAAATCTCTATAGAATGTTTTTGATATTTCTATATCGTTAACTACAAATAGAATGTTCTTTAGCTTCATATATTTTTCTCCTAACGTTATTTTGATTTACACTGGTGAGAATATACTTATCTTCTCTTTTCCATAGTCTACTTATTTTTACAATCTATTTTACCAGTATGAACATACAAATAAGTATTAAAAAAGCCACTCTTTAATTTCTAAAACGTTTATATTTTGAACTTTCTTCTGTTTATTATCCACTTCGCTTCTATTTATTTCAACAGGTTTCTAAAAAAATAATCATTCGAACATATAGCCTTCCGAATGATTATTTTATCATATATTTTTAACTGATACCCTAACTAGATTTACTTAACTGCTTTAATTGCTTGAATGATATCTTGATAATCAGCAAATACTTCTTGATTGACTTGATCACCTATTTGTTTAAACTCATCCTTTTCAGAGCTTGATAGTTCCGTTACGGTGCAACCTGCCTTTTTGGCTTCCTTGATTGCTTTGGTTTCATAACTGATCATCGCCTTTTTCTGATATATAGAAGCTTCTTTTGCACATTCCGCAATAATCTTTTGCTGTGATTTTGTCAGTTTGTCCATAGAAGATTTGGAAGCAACAATCATCTCAGGTACACTCATATGACCATCTAATGTGATATATTTAGCTACTTTATAATGCTCTGTAGATATATAGGAAGGCCAGTTATTCTCTGCTCCTTTTACAACTCCATTTTGAATCGAATTGTAAACGTCATTGTAAGCAATATTTGTACCAGATGCACCACACTTGGTTAGGAATGAAAATAGGGAGTCTGTATTTACTCTGAGTTTTAATCCATTAAAGTCAGATGGTGACTTGATTTCTTTCTCACTATTATAGAAATTTCTAGTTCCACCACTAAACCAACACAAAGGCTCAATACCATTACTCAATAATTTATCAGAAGCAAGAAACTGATTACCCACATCTCCATTTAGTACATTCCACATCTGCGAATCACTGCTGAATACAAATAAACCTTGGAATGCTTTTAAACTATCATCATAACTAGCTAAGACAGAGGTGGATAATCTGGCAAAATCTATTCCACCAGTTGCAATCTGTTGAGATTGTTCTGCCTCACTACCTAATGCAGAACCATGGTATACCTCTATTTTTACCTGTCCATGTGTTTTCTCTTCCACAAGAGAAGCAAACTTGTCAGAGGAAAGCGCGGTTGGATGATCATTCTGCTGAACATCGGTCATAATAAGTGTTGTCACTGGTTTTGATTGGCAGGAACATAAGACTACCATCATTGTCATCATAAGTAAAACAGCGGTTAATTCTTTATACATACTGCGCCTCCTCTCATATTTTTGAAAAACGATTCACTTCGTTATCTAACTTCTTGGCTACTGATTCCGTCTGCGAGATCTGATCCTGAATCTGTGATATTCCCTCGGACAGATCCGATACATTTTCAGTAACCATTGCAATTCCGTTCGATGACTCCGTAATGTTTCTAGAAATATTATTGGTTAATGAAGACATATCATGAACAATTTCCTTTAAAGTTGTGGTATCATTCAATATTTCTTTCATAAACTGTTCAAAACTCTCAGCATCCTTGTTATATTGTTCTCCAGTATTGACTAATTTTTCATAATCACGGAGTACGATATCTCGAACAAATCGTATCATCTCATTAGAATTATCCGTCATATCAGTAACTGAGTTCTGAACTTCATGACTGATATTCTGAATATCATTTGCTGTCTGACGACTGAGTTCTGCAAGTGCTCGAATCTCATCTGCTACCACTGCAAATCCTTTTCCTGCTTCTCCTGCTCTTGCAGCTTCAATAGACGCATTCAGTGCCAATAGGTTCGTCTGGCTTGAAATTCCTAGGATATTGTCTGTCAACTCATTGATCTTAGACGCATTCTTTCCCTTTTCTAAGGATTCTCTTAGACGCACACCAATTTCCTTTACCATGATATCTACATTGTTCTTACTTTCAATTCCTTCCTGTTTGAACTCGCCTGATCTTTGCTTAATCTCTTCTGCAAATGTTGTTCCCTGCAAAGTCTTCTCTTCGATGCTGTTCATCTGTTTTGATACAACGCTTGATTTCTCATCGAGAACAAGAGCTGCAGAATCAATTTCTGTCATGCTGCTTGTAAGCTCTTCCATCGTTGCAGATACATCCACAATATTATGATTCGCTGTGACGATCTCCTGATAGACTGCTTCAATGCTACGACGGATACCATCGGAAGCATTCTGTATCTGTCCTATAATTCCCTGCAACACTGAGATAAATTTATTAATACCACTTACTAGGCTTCCAATCTCATCCTGAGTACGTTGTGTTACCCTAGCAGACAAATCGCCATTTTGATTCTCGACATTCTGGATGATGATTGATAGTTCTCCGGTTGACTTCTTGGTTGGTCGGATGACTAAAAGAAGTGTAATTAATACTCCACTGATAATACACAGCATGGTAAAAATAGTATCTATTACAAATACCGTTTGTCCTGATGAAGTCTTCTGATCTAATTGTTTTTGCGCACGCAACATTAGAACTGTATTCATAATATCTACAGTTTTAATTCTTACTTTTAGATTGTTATCAGCAGTTCTCCAATTAGTTACCAAAGTATCATAACCTGCTGCTTTGTTATTGGTAATATCGTCAATAACTGCATTGTAACTATCGGTATATTGTGTATATGCGGTCTCGAGATTCTTTACTGCTTCCTGCGCTCTACTATCTGTTTCGTTCTTTTTCAGATTAACTAGTGAAGTAAGTGTATTTCCTTGACACGTAGTAATATTACTAAGGGTTACTGGCTTGTCTATATCTGAAGCCAAAAGATACTCACTCAGATAGGCTCTCAGATAACCCACATTAACAGAGATATTATCGTTCTCCTTGACATTGCTAAAATATGTGTTGCTAATTGTTGTTGAAACTTTTCCCATGGAATTCATAAAATGATTAATTAAGAACATTCCACTAACGCACGATATAAAGACAACAATAAATGATGCCAAAATCTTGATACTTAATCGCTTTCGCATAGAATCCCTCCGCTTATAATGTAATTTACTTCTATTGTCATACTTTGTTGTATTAAGTATATTATAGTAATATATTGCTATTTTTTCAAGTATTTGGGATTAGTTTAATTTTCTGATGTCAATTAATATAATTTTATTACAAATGTGGTTGTACTTCCTCCGATTCCTATATATATGCATTTTTAATTCAAGTGCATCAGCTCTCTTTAAAACGCTTGAATTCAATATATATGGTATTGAAATATGTAGAACTCATGTTACAATTTTTACATAACAACTTCTTAATGTAATGATTAATAGCAGAAATCTCTGGAAAGTATATTCTAGTACGAAGCTAATAATAGAATGGAGCAAAAAATGATATTAAGTGCAAGTAGACGAACTGATATACCATGTTACTATTCTGATTGGTTCTTTCATAGGATTGCAGATGGTCATGTGTATGTTAGAAACCCTATGAATATCCACCAAGTCAGTAAAATTAATATTTCACCTGATGTAGTCGATTGTATCGTATTTTGGACTAAAAACCCTCAACCGATGCTTCACCTTATTGACGAGCTTCGAAATTATAAGTACTATTTTCAGTTTACCCTCACTGGATATGGTTATGAAATAGAAAAAAATATTCCAAATAAAAAAGAAGTTATGATACCTATCTTTAAAAACTTATCAAATATCATTGGTAAAGAGCGAGTCATCTGGAGATATGATCCTATTCTTATCAATCAGAACTACACCACCGAATATCATATAAAAGCTTTTGAATCCATAGCGAAAGAATTGAATGGTTACACTGAAAAAGTTGTAATTAGTTTTATTGATATGTACACTAAAATATCAAATAATATGAAAATGCTTGGCATCTATCCCATCCAACATAATGATATGTTAATTCTGGCTAAAGAGCTGAAAAAAATATCTGATTCTTACAATCTTACAATCGAAACTTGCGCAGAACAGATTGATCTTGAAAAGTATGGCATTGCACATGGGCATTGTATTGATCAGAACTTAATTGAAAAAATAATTGGCTGTAGAATATCAGGTACAAAAGACAAGAATCAACGACAAGAATGTGGTTGTTATGAAAGCATTGATATTGGAGCGTACAACACTTGTAAAAATGGATGTAACTACTGCTACGCTAATTATAGCTCTGATATAGTAACAAAAACTGCTCTATGCTATGACCCACTTTCTCCAATACTATGTAGCAACATATTGCCTGATGATAAAATTTCAGAACGCAAGGTAGAGTCGCATAAGTTATCTCAAATAAGTATCTTTGATTATTGATAGAGTCATAATAGATAAAGTGTGAGCAAATAAAGTGAGAATATATAGAGTCAAATTGCAAAAACGCTACAACCTTGATGGATATTAGGTTGTAGCGTTTAATTTCTTTATTAATCTCATTTTTACACTTTATTTATACTCGCAATGTTCCTTTCTAATCACCGTCTCATTAACCGACATAACGTATTCCTGAACCTTATTCATGTCTGGGGAATCTGGAAGCTTGGTATTCTTTGCAGCATATTCAAGTCTATGTTCATAATCGGATACAATCTCATAAAACTCCTTAGAAAACGTCCCGTCCTCTTTCTGATATTCTCCTCTTCGAATATCTAATAAAAGTTCCTGTTCGTCTCTTCTATACGTATTTATCTCACCTTTTTCCAGAATATCAATTGCCATCATAAATAAACGAACTAGATGCATGGCATGCTTATTTAAATGATTATCATCCTTCTTCTTGTTGCGTTTACCAATCTTATCATAGTCTTTTACTATATTATTCATCTCGCTCCAGATGTTCTTATAATCCCTTAATGGATAATGCGTCAGATGTGTATCAATAAATATTTCTGTATCCATCTCTGAATTAACCGCCTTATCAATATATATTCTCATTGATCCATTGTCGAACTCTTCATAGTGCTTCATAAAATCATACATACCATTTTTGACCGAATTATAAATGTGTTGTTCCTTCTCGCTCTGTGGGTAGGAATCTCTCGCCAATGCATTCTGAAGTCTTCGAAGTTGTGCATCCGCATAACCACCAAATGATTGTATGGCACGCTTGGATAAGAACAGCTCTGTGTGTTCTATCAAGCCTTTGCCAATATCATTTAGGTATAAGTAGTGCTCTGGATTCAGACCTAGTAGTTCTAATGTATTTGGATTACAACTTAATAGTAATGATATCATTTTATTAAATGAGTATATTGTTGTATCGGTATGCTTGTCCACATATTGATCATATTGAGTAAGTCCAATCAGGTCAGATCTGCGATTCAGTGCTATGCCTCGAATGTCTATGTCGCTATTCTCGTTATTCGTACCGTAGGAATAGCTTCCCGCTAGACCGAGCAGGATGATATGGTTGCCTAGATGCTCGTCTTTTTGTAGGAAATCATATTCTGGGGTTTTTAGGATTGATGAGTAATCCATTTATTCTACCTCCTCAAATTCTCCTTTTACTTTTTCAAGAAGTGTGCTGCGCTCTTTGTGATTATCTGAATTAATATTTGCTTTTTTTCTTAACCTATTAAATAGTTTCATACTATATAACCTTTTCACTCACTTTATTATATTTTGTAAACCATACCATAAATAGGATCGATTTACTACTATACTTTTTTACTATAGATTTACCATAAAGCTTATCTACCCCTTGTTATTTATTTGATACACTTTTGTGTCCCTATGTGACTTTTATTATACAGTGAACCATTATATTGTAATTATTTTTTGATAATAATTTATACACAAATGTGTTCCTAAATGATAGAATACAAATGTCAACTGATTAAATGTAGTAGATATGATATAACCACTAGTTATAAAATTAAATGTTTTAACAATATGAGTGAATAATAGAAAAGCGCTTCAAAACCCACTATAAATAGGCCATCTGGAGGTTGTAAAACACTTTTTACATGCCATTTTCTATCAATGTAAAAGCACTTTGATAGCAACTTTCTCTTGAATGCAATATGATGAACGTAGGTCAAGAGAAACAAAATCAGGAAAGGGGGCATACCTTTGGAACTTCATACCCAAATTAAGAAATATCGAACCAGTATGAATTTATCACAAGAACAACTTGCTGAAAAAGTATATGTCACTAGACAGACTATATCAAACTGGGAAAACAATAAAAACTACCCTGACATTCATAGTCTTCTTCTGCTAAGTTCATTATTCAATATATCTCTTGATCAATTAATCAAAGGAGATATAAACATTATGAGAGAAGAAATAAACAAAGCTGACCTTCAAAAATTCAATCATGACGGTGCTATATTTAGCCTACTATTAGTGTTGACTATAGTATCTGTTGTTCCACTTGCAGTATTTTTTAACTACTATGGCTTGATGATCACAGGAATCTTATTTGTAATATCAATGTATTATGCTATGAAAATTGAGAAATACAAGAAGGAAAATAATATTCAGACATTTATAGAAATTGTGTCTTTTACAGAAGGCAAACGATTAGACGAAATCGAAAAAGCACAAGAATATGGGAAACGTCCATACCAAAACATAATTGCAGCTTTTGCATGTGGCTTCATTACATTTTTAGTTTGTATGATATTTGTTTGGTTATTGAAATCTTTTATTTTTTAAAGGAATTATTGCTTCTGCTTCTGGTAAAAAGAAGCAAAGCAGAGAAAAGGGCATAAAAGGACCTCGAAAACCCACATAATAGGCTTTCGAGGTTTTTATAATTAATAAAATAAAAACAGCTAGCTGTGACATTCCTTTTTTAAGCATATACTGTTCCAGTAATAACAATAGTATTATCATCTAAAAAACTCTGGGCAACCTAAATTCTTGCGTGTCCATAAACTATAGCAACTTACTTTCTGTACCTTATAGCCAATCCCTTTAAGAAATTTCTTGCATATCTGTCACCGCACTCTTTATAATTCTTTTGTCCTTCTTTTCTGAAAACAGCGCTTAATTCTCCTTTTGTTAAATCACACCCTGCTTCTTGTAATATATCAAGCATATCTTCACTTGATAAATTCAGTGCTATTTTTAATTTCTTCAGCATAACGTTATTCACACTTTTATTATTCTTTATCGCAAGTGCAGGTTTTTCAGGTTCACCTGGCTTTACATCTTTTCTTCCCCTTTTGAATATTATAAATCCATTCAGGAATGACTCCAGCATAACATTACTGCATTCTAAATCACCTTTATTTTCAGTATCATCAATATCCACCATATCATTCTTATTGCTGTCTTTTGATGATATAAGCATCTTAAGTACGTCCTCTTTTGTTACGTCAATGCCACCAAGCTTAAATATCTCCACCATATCAACGTCTTTTATATCTAGAGCATATCTTAACCTTATTAATATATCATTATTTTTCATGAAAACCTCCTGGAATGTCTCTTATTTACGCATTGGTTACTGAGTCATTCTGCATAAGTATAACTTGTCTGATAAAAAAACACAACGATGAAAAAAAATTAGCTATTTCTTGTAATTAAAATATTAATTGTAAGTTAAAAAGGGGGCTGTGAAAAAATGAGAAATCATTTTTTCTCGCTCCTTTTTTTCTCTGTCAAATATATTTTCCTCTAAAAAAGGGTATAAAACCCCTTTCCCCATAAATAGGAATTTTATTTTTTATGCTACTTTATGGAGACGCATCTTTTTGTTTTGATATTTGTATAGATTATGACCGATAGAAACCAGAAAAATTTCCATTTTCACAGTATTCATACCTCTTCTTACGATTCTTTTATACCACCGATCATTTTTTATGATACCGAAAGTTCCTTCTGCTTGAATAGATCGATTCATTCTCAGCAATGCTCCTTGAATGCTTTCTAGATTTCGAATGACTTCATCATGCATTGAAGTTAATTCCCGATTAATTCTGATTGTTCTATTTTTATCTGTTTTCTTACACTGGTCTGCATATGGACATCCGCTACAATTCTCGCAAGTGTATATCTCTTCTTGTCTGCCGTATTGATTTCCTTTTACTGCTTTTCGGTAAGCGAAATGAAATGCTTTTCCATATGGACATCTCAAGATTCCTTCGTTATCTACCTTAAAATTTACTGCCCTAAATGGGTTCTCATGGTATTTTTTATCTTCGGTTTCTTTTTTGAACATAGTGAATTTCATGTATTTTTCCATTCCCTTTTGCTCACAGTATATGTAGTTGTTATAAGAACCATATCCTGCATCTGCAATAGGATACTTGGGATAGAATCCATATGTTTTGTAAAACTGTTCCATCAGTGGAATGAAACAATCCATATCAGAACGGTACTGATTCACCTCAACAACAGCTATGTATTCATCAGCAACGCCTACCTGCACATTGTATGCTGGTAGAAGTTGGTCGTTTCCCATATAGTCTGTTTTAATTCGCATAAATGTAGCAGAATGATCTGTTTTAGAATAACTGTTACGGTCTGGTCCACATATTCCTATTTTTTCAATATATTCTTCTAACTTTGCAGCGTATTCTAATAGTTTTTCATACTGTCTCTGTTGTACAGTTTTTCGATGCCCTTTTCCGTATACAAAGCTGCTTTTATCTATTTTCCAAATCTCTGCAAATCTTTCTGCTGTATCTTTTAATACTTCTGGCACGTATTCTGTATTAGTCTCTACATGCAAACCTGACCATATAAGATCCGTGTTGATTTCTTCTATGAGTAGTGATCTTTTCATATAAACGATAGCGTGATTTTTCCGTAGCTTTTTTCCATACCCAGGTGTATTTGTTTGCATTAGCTTCGAATTTTGATCCATCTATGTACAAATGATTTAGGTCAACGTTGTCTTCATCAAAGATTTTATGATTGATGTCATTAAATATATTTTCAATGGAATCTCCAAGAACTTCATTAATAAAGTAGCCAAAAGTCCTGTAAGATGGTCTTTCGTTATCCATAAGATACATGAATCTGATATTAACTTTACAATTATCTTCAAACTCTCTAAGTGACATATAACCTTTGGTCATAAAACTGAAAAGTACCGTTTTCAACATGTTGACAGGATTATATCTGATGCGACCAGTCTCATGATCTGGTATGTTTTTCAGATACTTAGTTAAGTCAATTCCCTCCATGAATTTGTCAAATGTCAAAACCGGATCACAAAGATCAAGAAAATCTGAGATAAACATTGGCAAAATACCTTGTCTTGTTCTATAATAGTTTGTGGTTAAGTTTTTCATTCTAAAAAAATTTTACCACAAAAAGAGGACTTTTAACTCATTAAAATGAGCTAAAAATCCTCTTTTTTATTGGGGCGTTTTTTCACAGCCCCCTTATATCTTTTTGGTGTAAACCGCCAGATATTATTCAAATTTTCTAATCATTCGCTCTATGGCGAATGCATTTGGTATATTTCCTGCTATATTAATGCTTTAAGTCCAGGAATTCTACGTATTATTTTGAGTATAATCAGCTTTGGGTATCATAACGGTATAAGCGTGCATCACAGATATTCTTTAATTCAAATAAGTTATTATCTAAAATATATACCACTTATTGTATCCACTCTAACGGAATTAACTTATCTCCATTTTGCCACACACATACTTCATGTATTTCCTCAACTTCTCCGTAGATTGAGGAATCAGCATGTTCTAAAACGATTATCTGCATTTTACCTTTTGTATTAGCTATACACTTTGCCATAGTAGAAAAAATACTCTTTACTGCTTCTTTATCAACATCTTTTAAATTTTTAACCTCTAATTCATCAGTGTCTGAAAGATGTGGAAAATAAACTTGGCTTGGCTGATCAAACACAATAAAGTTAGGTACCGATGCTTGAAAAGTTGAAAAGAAAGATTGTAATCCCAAAATTGTCGAAATATGATATTCTAACCAGTTTGAACCACTTCCTATTTCCCATAGGTAATCTTTTCTTCCATCTTCACTGTCCACTTCAACCGTCAAATTTTTATAGTCGAGTTTAAATGGATCATTTGGACGTTCTGAGTCAAGTGATTTTATTAATTCCATTTGTTTTACCGATACTCTTGTAATCGCACTGTCAATTTTTCTTCTTATAACTGACTCATCAACTATTTTTTTTAACTCATTAATTCTGATTTTTAATTTATTTATTTCTTCTGAAAGTTCACCGTCTACCTCAAGTGATGCAATAGTCTCACTTGCATACTCTATTTTCCCTAAGAATCTTGATATTCCATCCAATGTATATCTATTAGGATTTATATTCTCTTCAACTGCTTCTTGTTTTTTTCTAGATTCTTCTATTTTAATCCTTTTTTGAATAGATGCTAGTTCTTCAGTTAATCTCTGTATCTCACCTTTCACCAAATCATATTCTCTTTCGAAAGCAGCTGGAACATCTTCCAATTGCTTCTTTTTATTTTTTGCTTCTTTCAATCTTGTAAAATACAAATTTCTTTGATGGTTATCATCATCGCATTTTTGTTGACAAACAGGACAAATGTGCCCCTTTTTCGCTCTTTCATCAAGCCAAGAAGTAATATTTAATCTTTCAATTTGAATAGTTAAAGCATCTCTATACTCATTTATACTTTTTGTCAATTGTGACATTTCTATATATCGATTCTTATATTTTGTAAGTTCTAATGCAATTGAATTTTCAGATTCTCTTAGTTTTACTATTTCCCATGAACTATTAATAATACTATCACTCTTAATTATTTTTTCTTCTGTATTAGATCTTACTAATTCTTCCACCTCTTTTAACTGACTATCAAAACTAATATTTCTACTAGATTCTTCAATCAGTCCTAGTTCAATTGCCACCGACATCCAGCCCTTTATCTCATCTTCCCAACGAGTTGCCAACTGACATAACTTCTCATAATCGCTTTCTTTTTTCTTCAACTGTCTTTGTAGATCTAATAATTCTTGACGTGCAGACAAGACTTCTGGTGTTATTGCACCCAAAACATAAGGAAAAATGTTAATCAATTTATTTCTATGTTCTGTCTTATCAGTTTTATAAAACAAAATATTTGCATTAGCAACAATATTTTGCGGTTGGAAACAAAATGATATTAAGTCTCTAAAAGCAGGACGACTTCCATAATACCCCTCATCAGTATCAATAAAACTTAATTTTGAATATTCGTCTAAAAACCTCTTAACACTCTGACAGGTTGCGTTCTTTTCCGGTGTATTTGGAATCTCAATTATATCATCATGAATCAGCATCATTTCGCTAGTTGACTTGTGTAATCCAGGTTCTTTTCTCGCAAATAAAACTCTGCCTTTTTTAAGCTTAACAACTATTCCAAACCAACTGCATGCTTTTCTTATTGTTTGAGTTGGTATATAACAATCACCACTTGCCAAACAATAGTCAATTATAGGTATAATTGCTGATTTTCCTGTTCTAGAATCACCAGTAATTACATTAACTGTATCAATATTAAAATCTATAACCTTATATTCATATTTTTCATTTTTAGGCCATAATATCAGTTTTTCTATTTGAAACTGCATGTTAAAACCTCACTTTCAAAATTTCTTCAATTTCTGTCAAAGTTAGTTCAGCGCACCATTGTCCCAATTTCTCTGCATTTTTTCCTAATTTCAAAACAGAATCAGCTTCCTTATTTCTTATTTTTAGTTCTATAGGAAAAAACTTATTTGTTTCAAACTCCAAAGAAACTAACCCTGCCTTTATAGCTTCACCAATTGACGCAATTGTGCTTTCCTTCATTCGTTCTATATCTTTATGGATACTACTTACTAAATCATTTTTTAATACTTCTGTCTTCATAAATTTATCTGACATGATCCGCATTCCTGATGATTTATTTGTAGATTGTATCTGTTGTGCAATATCTTCTTTCAAAATCATTGGCAACACAATGAACAATAGTTCAAAAGGAACACAGCCATCGTTTTTAGAATAGTATCCTAATATAAAATTCCAAAGAATATATGCCCCTAGCATAGGATTCCGAACATTATCGTATTCACTAATCATCTTTTTCATCCTCTTTTAATTTATTCTTGTAAATTGGATGCCAACCAATCTCCTCCATATCCGCAAGCTCATGATAACAACCATTTTTAAAAAATCTTGGTGTCACTAGAATCCCCATATTCACATCCTCATCTACACACATATTGTATAAATATTTTCCTCTTTTAGGTTCATCCCAAGTATCTTTATCTAATTCAACAATATTTCTTTTCGTTTTCCACCGACTTTTTAAATCTTCATAATACTGAGTAATAATCTCTTCGTTTACATCACCTTTCACTGCCCAAACAGTTCTATTTGCAACTGCTTTTAAGTAATCATTTATAGCCTCAATTTGATCATCATAATCTAATTCAATTAATTGCAACTGCCTTATGTATGTTTTATATTCTCTTTGTTGTAGTTCAATTTCAGTATTAGTCGGGTTTGGTGCCAGCTCAACCAAACATTTATTTTGATTAACCCATTTTTGAGTTAAAATCATTTCATTTTGAAATTCTTCTTTCGTAATTTGCATAGGATAATTATTTTCTATTTGCAATGCAGTTTTTTTATCAATCCAACCTAAGATTTTATCAAATACCAGTTCTTGAATATCTACTGGTAGATATGTCTTGGCTTTGAATTCCTGATATATTTTTTTTGTATGTCCCTCATCCATTACTACCAATTTAAATTTTTCGATTATACAGAGTGCATATTGTTTGTTTTCATCTGAAATAAAAGTCTCAACATACTGATTAATCGAAGCACTTTGCTGTATATAATTTTCTTCATTATCTAGAAATTCATTTTTTATATTTTCATAAGCAGTCAACGATTCCTCACTATTTCGTGCCATATTAATCAACGATACAATGTGTCCACTTTTATCAACATTTATCACAAGTGTAAATAGCGTATTATCCATTGATAATTCACCGACTTTGAGCGCAATTAGCCAATTATATAAGGTTTTCCATAAATCCGTAGCTTTATCTGATACAGGATTTCGGGCAGATAAAGCACTTTTGGTTTGAATAGCTTCTTTTCCATTTGCATTTTCTACCCCAACATCATCAAATTTCTCTACACTTACTGTACTTTCAATTTCGCAATTTAGCAATTCATATAGCATTTGCCGAACTTGTAAACCATATCCATATAATTTATCTGGTACATGTGTATTAGATATTTCGATATCTTTTTTTTCCTCCAAATATTCACCTCTTCTCACCTAAAAGTTTTATCCTATCTCTTATTTGTGAAATCCAACAAATAACAAACAATAATTTCTATTCCAATTATAGCCTTAGTCAAAATAGCTAAGCTTAGAGTAATTCTTTGACCTTTTTATATTATCTTTACAGTTCACTAAGCCATGCATATATGTTGAGATCTCTTTTTAAAACATTATTCATATATACAAAATCATCATTTGTTGGATAACATTTTGTATAATCAATTAATAGCTTGCATCTCTCTATTAATTCTGTTATTTTCCCCTTTTCCTTATCTAAAAGATTAACACTTGCAAGCCATAAAACAAATAAAACTTTTCGTGATATTCTTTCTCCAAAAAAATTACTATAATCGAATGTAGATGTTTTTTTATTTTTACTATAACCATTATCATATACATATAACTTTTCTATATCATCAAATAAAACATTTATATTTTCGTCTAAACCTACAGCGTCCTTCATTATTTTATTTTCTAAGATAATGCCCCAGTCATTCAATAATATCAAAAAATCATTCCAACAATTATAATGGTTATCATAATTATATATTTCTATTAGAAATTCAATTTTTTTCAATGAATCCATACTCGAATTAAAAATTGAAATCAATGAGTAACTAGGATAACTATTATAACTATAACAACTATTAATTTCTTTATCATATTCTTTGTAAAATTGACCTTTATCAATTGATTTTTCATAAGTATTAACATTAATTTTTACAAACAATTCGTTTTTCAGGTTTTCTTTAATCCATTTATATTCTTCAGCATCCTTCTTTTTAAAAATGAGTTCAAAAAGATATATAAAAAATTTGTTAGTAGTATTAAATTCGTATATACTTACTAATTCAAATATTTTGTAGAATAATTTTTTTTTCTCATCTCCATAACTAGATATATAATATAAATAAATCTCATTTGCCTTATCAAGATACTCCATTTCATTACTTGTACTTATAATATCCTTAATTTGAGAAACGATAAAATCAGTTGTTCCATTTATAACAGTTAATGTTTTTATATAAGCAATAAAATCCCATAAATCTTCAACTGTAGCACTCGTTATATTTCGCTGTTTATTATGAGCACAAACATTTCTATGATTTTTTTTTACTATAAATTCATCTCTTGTTTTTTTATCAAAACAAAAAATATTAAACTTGTCTTTATTTATAATAATTTTAAGTTTATTATCCCATTGATCTTCATTTTTTAAATCATTAATCTCTTTTTGCCATTGTTCGTTAGCAAATTTTTCTTTCTCGATGACAGAGCTATCACTTTTTTTCAAATCACATTCTAATTTATACTGTAAAGGAATACCTTTATATTCTATAACTAGATATCGAACATATTCTATATATGCAAGATATGAAAACATATATGCTGCTTTAAAAGCTCTATTGCAATAGCAAACCAACGATTCATTAAATAAGTCATTGTCCTCAAAATTATTATCTATAATCCATTTTTTAAATTCTTTTATCTCCATTCCATATCTCCCTCTATTAACATTATTTACTCAATATATACTTTTTGATTTATTGATTAGCTTTTCAGTACTCTTGACCTAATAAATATTTTGCAAAGCAACAATATATTTCTTTTATAAAAAATGCGATTACCAGTTATACTAATACACATTTTAGTGATTAATGCTCTTTACTGTAGTGACAGCTTTTTCAACACTCCATCACCTTTACTCGTAACAATATAGCGTCCTTTCGTATGAAGCATCTCAACATATCCACCGTCAATTAATTCTTTCAATATCTGATTCACCTTAAGCTTCCCACAGGGCACCAGATTAGCTATTTCTTGCTGATTCAATGGACAAATGCTCTTCCCATCGATTTGTAACTGATTTTCCTTTAGAATTACTAATATCTTAGTTTTTTCATTTACAAAGCCAAGTATTTCATTCATTTTTTAATCCTCATTTTTTAATGGTTTTATTTTAAAACCATTTTACCATAACCACTTTTGCAAAACAAACGATTTTTGAAGTTATGTGATAGCAAATTTTAATTAAAAAACAGCCTGTCACTAAGGATTTCCCCATAGCAACACGCCTACAAACTACCTACTTTTATTCCATTTCTTTTCCTACGTTCCATCAACCTGCTTCATCATCTTCGCTTCATAAATCTCCTGATACCCCTCGAACAATTCCGAACTTGACATCGTTTGATTCATTTTCCGCATAACCTCTTTATACCTTCCTGACTGTACTTTTTCCTTCCCACAAATATCGTGCACCTTCAAGCATCCACAGAATAGCTTTTAGCATATATTCATAGTCAAGCTGTAATTCCTGTATTTTTGCACTGGTTATCTGAATATCTTCTAATAAAATTTGTTCATTCAACTGATGAAGATTTTGTTGCATTTTCTGCAATTCCTCTACCAGTGCATAAACAGTTTCTTTCTTGCCAACAACACACACATGGTTATAAATACAAGAACGAACAAAATAATCTTTCTTCCTCATTCCACTTGCCTTAATCTTTGCTTCAATTTCTCTTCTCTGGTAATCAGAGATACGAAAACTGATTGTTGGATTCTTATGAACTCCTGACATTATTCCTCCCCCTCCTTATCTTTAATCACTAATGCATCATTTAACCTGTTTGCCATCTGCTTTTGCTCACTAGGAAACATATGAGCATAGCGAAAAGTAATATCCGAACTTTCATGCCCTACTCTGGAAGCAATGGCTACTGCTGTAAATCCCATGTTGATTAATAAGGATACGTGGGAATTGCGCAGATCGTGAATTCTGATTCTCTGCACTCCAGCTTTCTTATCCCCGCGATCCATTTCATGATGCAAATATGTTTTTGTAATATGGATAAATCTATCTTTCTTGGTAATTCCATATAAACGACTCATATAATCCTGTAATTCATCACGCAGGAAATCATGAATTACTACATCACGCTTACTCTTTGGAATATCAATATCTGCCAGAGTCAGTGCCAGTAGTTCTCCATTTGAAGACCATACCAATATAAAATCTGAAGCGCATAATACGAAACTGGCTTATCCTTTTGCTCAATAAATTTCAAATATCTTCTTTTGTCCAAAAGAGCATTTCGTCTGCTTTCCCTTTTCCCAATAGTCCCGTCTTCACCACAGGATTCTCTTTCAATTTATAAAATCGTACTGCATGATAAAAAATGCACTCAGCTCCGATTGAATGGTTTTCAGATAAGTAGGCTTAAATAATGCTCCCTGCGGATTTTGAATTTGATCATCTGATTCTACCATTGAATAATATCTGTCGGTTTGATATCCTTCACTTTCTTGTCCTTAAAATAAGAGAGTATTTTGCTGTTAATAACCGCTTCCTTCGTAATCCAAGTATTTTCCTTCAATTTGAGTTTCATATCTCTTGTATAAACTTCGACAAAATCATCAAAAGTCATTTCCAATTTACTTCTTTCTTCATACGAAAATGCTACTCCCACTCTAATGCTTCTCTTCTGGTCTTAAACCCACGCTTCAACTTTTGCTTGTTCTTTCCAGTCCAGTCATAACAATGTAACGAGACATACCATGTGCCTCGCTCCTCATCTTTATATGCTGCCATCCATTTCTCCTTTCCTTACACTGATACTGTCACTCCGTAAAACTTCTCTTCAAAATACTTAATTGCTACTTTGCCAAGAATGGTAATAAACCCTTTTGCGTCAAGCTCTTCATTCTTCTGTTTAATAAGCTTGTATTCATATGATTTTGAAATGGCAAGCATTTCAGCCATCTCTGCTGCTGTTATATAAATTGCTCCTTCCATATGTCCACCTCCTTTGTATAAAAATTTGCATTCTAAATAGGGAAATTGGGAACAACCACGGCCACTCTGTCCTCTGTTAATTGAAATTACTGTGGCTAGATTAGGTGCTATAACTCACGTTATAACTACCGTTTTCCATTTTCCTATTTAGAAAATCGTTGGCGTTCTGTGTATCCATAAGCTGTTGATGTTCCGATCAACCTCGGCTATGCGCCCCGGGCCTACTCTTGTGTGAGATATTCCCGCCAGTTCTGGGAGTGTCATCATCGCTCGCTTCCTTATCAGAGGTCTTGTCAAATGTCTGTTAACATATTGTATCGCTCATTCAGTTGTGTATTTATTCGCTTAAAAGCAATTTATTTTGTGTTGCCCATTATAGTTCGCTTTAATGCGAATATCAATAATATTTTCGCTTAAAAGCGAAAGCTATTATTTACTGTTTCTCTCTTATCAGATATAATAAGGACAATAAGGTTTCATTTTTATTAAATTTACAGTAAGGGAGGCAGACTATGACCATTGGTAAAAAAATAAAATTTGTACGAAAACTCAGAAAAATGACCCAACAGGAACTTGGAGTTGCTGTTGGCTTAGAAGAAAAAGGAGCGGCAAATCGCATTGCACAATACGAATGTGATTACAGAGTTCCTCAGAAAGATATGCTGATCGAAATGGCAAAAGCAATGGATATTAATCCCCTAAACTTTGTCAGTGAAGTCCCAGGAAGTGCTGAAGATATTATGCTAACTTTCTTCTGGCTGGATGAAGACAACCGTGGTGCGATTAATCTTTTCTCTCTTATCAGTAGTAATAAAAAAGAAAAAGCCACCACAAAGGCGGTTGCCCAATATGATGACAATGATGATTACTGGCCAGATGAACCACCAGTGGGTATGTGGTTTAATTATGGATTGGTTGATGAATTTATGAGAGAATGGATGTTTCGGAAGCAGGATCTGAAGAATAAAGAGATAACAGAAAATGAGTATTTGGAATGGAAATTGAATTGGCCGGATACTTGTGATGATTGTGGGAAGTTTAATGTTAATTTTAATAAAAACACAAATAAAGGAGATAGTCAATGTTAAATGATAAAATTATTAGTGATTTAAAAAAACTTATTGAAATTGCAAAAAATCAAAATAATAAGATAAATTCAAGTATAGTATTAATGAGTATCGATAAAAACAATGCTGATTTTTCTGAAATAGTAAACTATTTCTTGGAACATAATATTGAACTAATTAATGAAGATATTGAAGTTGATGAAGAAACAGCCGCTACCTTAGATCCAGAAAATATACGTCCATTTGATCCTACAAAAATAGATATAACCATGAAACCTTATACTATAGATCTTTTATGTAGGCGTATTAATAATAAAGAAATTGAACTTGATTCTTCTTTTCAACGAAAATCGGGATTATGGTCTGATATTCAAAAAAGTCAATTAATAGAATCACTATTATTAAGAATACCATTACCAGCTTTTTACTTTGATGCTACTTCTGAAGATAAATGGCTCATAATTGATGGACTTCAGCGTACTTCAGTATTTAAAGAGTTTATACTCGAAAAAAAATTCAAATTAAAAGGTTTGGAGTTTTTTACCGAATTAAATAATTGTACCTATGATTCCCTTCCTCGAATATTTCAAAGAAGAATAGAAGAAACTCAAATTAATATTTATTTAGTTAATCCCGGAACCCCAGAGAATGTTAAATTTAATATTTTTAAAAGAATAAATACTGGTGGTTTAGCTTTAACTACTCAAGAAATCAGAAATGCTTTGTATCAAGGAAATGCAACAGTTTTTTTAACAGAATGTTCCAATTTATCAATTTTCAAAGAAGCAACTGGTTACAGTATAAAAAGCGACAGAATGTTAGATAAAGAATTTGTTTTACGATATATAGCATTCTCATGCCTAGATACCACGAACTATAACGGTATTGTTGATGATTTTTTAAATGATGCAATGAAATATATTAATAATGCTTCTCCCGATACATTAATGAATATCAAAACTCAATTTATTCGATCTATGAAAATTAATCAACAGCTTTTTGAAAGACATGCATTCCGCAAAATGAGTTATGATGGAAGACGTAGACCAATTAATAAAGTTCTCTTTGAATTATGGAGCAGTCAACTTGGGAAGCTAACTGATAAAGACATAAAAATATTATGTAATAACAAAAATATTTTACTAAATAATTTTATCAATCTATGTGAAAGCAATTCATTTGCTAGCTTACTAAAAGCAAGCGATAAGTATGCTTTAAAATCTAGAATGCAAACGCTAAACAAACTAATTTTCGATATTATAGGAGGTAACGATGATTCAAACACTAGCGCTAAAGAATTTTAAATGTTTCGAAGATTTTGAACTATCATTAAGTAATTTAAATATATTATCTGGTATCAACGGAATGGGAAAATCAACAATAATACAATCCTTATTATTGTTACGCCAAAGTAGTGAAAACAATACATTAGATAGAGGATTATTACTAAATTCCACTTTAACTAATATCGGAATAGGTCAAGATTTAATGTATAAAGCTAGCAAAACTGATGAAATAAGTATATCTTTAAGTAACTTAGAAAATAATTATTCCTGGACTTATCAATATGATGAACTATCTGAATACTTAAAAATAAAAAATACCAATATAAAAGACTTTTCCTCTATAAATACAAACATCAATTTATTCGAAAATACATTTGACTATATTTCAGCTGAAAGAATTGGTCCAAGAAGATCGTATGGACGCTCTTACTATGACGTATATACCAATAATATCGTTGGTTCTAAAGGAGAATTAGCTGTACATTATTTATTAGAAATGGGGCGCAGTTTACATATTGCTTCCAACTTAAAACATCCTTCAGAAAAAAGTGATATTTTAGAATTACAGGTTAATGCATGGCTATCCGAAATAAGTCCAGGCCTTAAAATCCATTTAGAAGATTTTAAAAGTGCAAATTTAGTAGGTCTTAATTATTCTACTTCTATTGGTGAACTAAATTATGACATAAATGCTTGCAACATGGGATTTGGAGTCTCATTCATACTACCAATTGTTATCGCATTACTAAAATCTTCAAATGATACACTGTTAATTATAGAAAATCCAGAAGCACATATACATCCAAAAGGTCAGCGAATAATTGGTGAATTAATTGCAAAAGCGGCTTCAAATGGTGTACAAATAATATTAGAAACGCATAGTGATCATATTCTGAATGGAGTTAGATTAGCAGTAAAGAACAAACTTATTGCCTCTGAATTAGTTAAGCTAAATTTCTTTTATTTATCACAAAATGGTGTTCACTCTAACACCACTCCACAAATTCTATTTGATGGAAGTCTTTCTAGCTGGCCTGAAGGATTTTTTGATGAATGGGATAATGCAATAAATGAATTATTTTAGTGGAGGGGATTACAAATGATTTTAAATGAAGTTTCATTAACATATGAGCCTTTTTGTAAGACAATACAAGATGCTCATAATATAATGCAAATTTTTATAAACACTTATATTGAATATGAAAAAATCAATGGTGCAGAAGAATTTTTTTATACTTATGAATTTCACAATATTATATTTACCGACTCTTATACCATTCATAATTGGTTACAAGATAAATCAGTAGAAAAAAGGTATAAAGACAAATTTCGAAGTATAATAAATAGAGGTCATTTCGTCAATGCTCAAGATTATGTTGATAGTGAAGTATATATAAATTCAAATGACCTCAAAATAAAATCTGTTGGTTGTTTAATTGCTCATGAAAATAATTCATTTGTAGTTAGTTTTTGTTTTAATCCTCTATGGAATCATGCTTCGCTACCTGCAGAATACATTTATATTATTGATGATGATTTTAAAAATGAGAACATAAGTATACCAAATATTTCGGAGTTTAGTCATATTAATTTACTACCTGAAAAACTTCTTTTACCCCAAAATATCGTAATTTCTTCTCCACACGATTTATGGATAAATAGATATCTACTATTTCCAAATTTAATTTTATGCGATTGTGTTGAAAAGCAATTAGATTGTTTCAATGATAGTTTAAGACTATCTCAAGTAATTAAGCGACTTTCAATACTTGATAATTACTTTAAAAAATATGATGGAACGTTTGACAGAGAAGCTTTGGGGCACAATGCACGCGACGAATCTGAATCTGTAAAAACTTCAGCACATTTAAGCTCCTATCGATATTTTAAGGCTCCAGATGGAGATTATACATATTTTTACTGGCACATAAGTTTTGGAGGTCAATTTCCTGGACGAATTCATTTCCTTCCATCACCTTCATACAAAAAAGGTATTATTGGATACATTGGCAAGCATCTACCTACCAGCAAATTTAGTACTATATAGGTATCAAAAAGGTATCCACTCCAAAGAAAAGCCCCAAGAATCGCGTAAATACACCATTCTTGGGGCTTTGTTCTCTATTCAAACTCTTGCCGGGCATTTTACCACAGCTCGCCAAATGCTGATAAATGACGGTTCCTGGTATATCTATTCCATGAAATGTTACGCTTTTCGCATTATTTTTAATTCTTTTAGTAGCAGAATAGTAGCAGACTTTTAACTTCTAAAGATTGATATAATCTACTTTTTATTATTCACTAGGCAATTGTTCCTTGTGGCTTACGAGTCACAAGAACCATTGCTATTACAAAGAGAATTATCGCGACACTGTCGCGACTTTTTGAAAGGAGTTTGCTATGAGCAATCAACATAAAAACCCAACCATAAGTTTCCGTGTATCTGAATATGAACGAAAAGCTATTGAAGCACGTATCCTTGCCAGCGGTATGATGAAGAAGGATTACTTTGTTCGTTCTTGCATCTATAATCGAATCTGTGTTGTTGGCAAGAAAGAAACGATATATCCATTGGTTGAAGTCCTAAAAAAATTATATCTACAACTTTATTCCATGCATGCTGCTTTTACTAACGATACTGCGACTACGTTTCCAACCTCCGAGGAAATCTCGACACTTCAAACCGAATACGAGATTGCACTAAAAGCTATTATTGATATGCTTGATGGTGCCAAGTATCTCTGGGAAGGGAGAATGTCATGAATGACTTTAACTTTCAATTTGCTATGTACAATCCAATAACTGATACTGTAGAAGTTAATAATGGAACTGGTACTGCTCTCTTTATCCGTTGCAAAGATTTTAATTCGACTGTCATGTTTGATGATCCAAATGATGTTGTTTATTTGTATCATCTGGCTGAGGAACAGCCACTGGCATATGCTAAATTTGCATTATCTGATGATGGATTGCAGGAATATGTGGATGCTATGAATTGGTTTAATTATTGATTTAGTTACTTTGTAAACTGAACTGCATTTTCTCAGCTTATAATATTATTTTGTTTATCGCTCATTTTATCGCTCAGTTTATCAAGCAATAAAACGAGCGATATTTTAAGAGTTTCTCAGCACTATCTTTGAAGTCTACTTTTTATCTTTGATGAATCATAATTTAAAAAAGAAAATCAAATCACTTCATTTAAAAAGATAAACTATTTACAATTCTCATTATACCAATTATTCATAACAGTATTCACAAAATTTCCTTGATAGCGAGTAACTCCATCAACTTTTATTTCAGATAAAAAAGCTTTATTATCGTCAGAAAGATTGTTATATATTGTATATGTAAGAAGTATTGGTTTTATACCATCACGCCCAGCACTATTTGCCAGATGACATGCATCATTCACAACATCACCCATCCAAATTACATCATTAATTTCACTTCCAGAATATCCTGCTTTTATCATTAAAGCTCGTCCATAGTTAGCACCTATACCAACTTCAATTTTTCCATATTTCTTCTTATCGTATTTATAATTAAGAATTTTGACTAAAGAATTTAACTTTCCTATAACAGTAAAAACAGTTGCTATATCGGATTTACTTGGTGTTTCAAATACACCCCATACACAATCACCATTAATGTTCACCTCTTTACAGATATCTTTTTCATTCATAATCGCAACGCATTCTGATAAAAAGCTTCGATACTTCTTTGCCAACGTTGGTCTTTTATTTTCGTCCGTCATATCTGATGAACCCACAATATCAATAAAAACCGATGTGACGTACATATAGTAACCATTGGTAAATGTAAGTTCCTCTCTTGACGGTATTTCTTTTACATCCTCGTAATTATCATTACTTGCATCCAGAATATCATCAATTCTTTCTGCACTTTTTTCTACGTCGTATGTAATTGAGTGATTTGCTTCCATAATATCTCCCTAAATAATATTAAATACTACTGCTCCAAAACATAATGCTGTAGCAATGATTAACCAGAATATTCCTGCATTATAAAATTTCATTTTCTTTGTACAAATTTCTGCATTAGTATGTACCTGTTCCAACAAATCCTTTGTTAATTCTTTTTTATCCATATTCATTGTTTTTGACTTAAAATCATTTAGATCTATTGACGCTATTGTTCCAAAGAACATAACTGATTTTTTTCCTGACTTATTTTTTGTTCTTGCTTTTATTGCCAAAAACATAAACATAATCGATAAAAAACTTGCAGTATATAATGCAATCACCCAGATAGCCTTAACAACCATACAAGTTGTGACTTTATCTTCTCTTAATATTTCTGATAATACAGCAGGTGATCCGTTAACAAATATAAATCCAATAAGAGCAGCAACAAAAGCTAATGCAAAAGATGTTTTTGCGTCTACATTATTAATCCAGCTGTTGATCAAATCCAAGGTATGATATGCATCATCCTTTGTGTACTTTTCATCATCCATAATATTTATTCACCTCATCATAGTATGTTTGAAAACTTTCTTTATCAACATTTATGTCACTTTCCATTCGTCGATTTATATCGTATCTCAAATCCCAAATCAAATTATTTTCTTTAGCCCATTTTAAAGTATTGGTTTGGGTATTCACCCAACTTGCTTCATTTGCCATAAAGCTGAGCTCATGAAAAGCATTTTTGTACATTCCAATCCTATCGTATATTGGTGAGAGACAATATGATATTCCTTTTCGTATTTCAGATTCTGATTTACCAAGATTTTTACCAAGTCTATAATAATTTTCAATAATAAATATCCAGTAATCAGTATCTTCTTTTTTTACTATATGGTCATTATTAAACGCTTCATGTATAATATCGTATAAACTGTTATAAGCATCCCATTGAATACTTCTTATTTCTTCTTTTTCTTTCTTGAGTTTTTCCTCTTTAATTGTAAGCTCTTTCTCTTTATTAAAAAGTTTATTCTGTAATTCTTCTATAGCCTTTATTCCATCTGAAATCTGCTCTGCATTATCCTGACGACTTACATTGTCTTCTTCAATTTTTACAACAGCTCCCAGTTCTTTTGCATAATCAAGATAAAAGTCTTTTATTGAATATCCTTTATATGGTTTCTTCCCTTTGTACTTAGTTACTTTCGACCATGAATCTACTTTTAATTCAGATGCCAGCCCTTTATAGGAATTTTCAGATATAAATATTTCTCCACCATCTGTAAGATCTGAATACTTACTTGCATAATTAGTTGCATTACCTACCCAAACGAAACTAATTTCATTTTCCTTTGTATTGTCACTCTCAACTCCGTACATTCCAGCTTTTGTAACAAGAATTTTTCCATAGTCAATTCCTATTCCACATTCAATTACTTTTCCGTTTACATTATTTTTCAAATGTATATTCAAACTATAATCAAGTAACGTCTGCATACATCTTGCAGCATTAACTGCTTTATTTGTTCCTGTTTCAGCAATATTTCCATTGGCATCATAGGTATCTTTAAAAATACCCATAATTCTATCTCCCATAAATTGCCTTGTAACCCCATCATTCTTACGAACACAATCAACTGCCATACGCATAAATGATCGATATATCTTTACCATACTCTTAGAATTACTATTCTCTGTCAAATATGTCGATTTTCTAATATCAATAAACAGTATTGCCGCCATCATTGAATATGTTTTATTATTATCCTCCATATCATCTAAAACAGGTGGAAACTGTAATTTATCTTCAATAACTGAAACCTCTTGTTCTGTTATGGTCTTAAGCCTTTGATCAATCGTTTCGAACTCCGCTTGTGTTATCAACAAATATCTCCTCCCTCAATTTATTTTCAATACCTATTCTAATGTTTTACTATCACTACTTTTATATCATCTCCAGCATTTTCAATATCCCTTCTAAATTCCACCTCATCCCTTATAACCCCTAAGTCATATACGACAAACATCTGTCTTTCATAATTTTTGCCATAGGCTGTTATATCAGCATTAATCTCTTCAATTATGCGTGATTTTTTCCCATCACGAAGAAGTTTTACCTCAATACATAAATTCAATTTAGGAACTATAAAATCAGGAATATATTCTTTTCCTGAAAATTCAAACTTTCCACACTCTCTATCATAATCAATTCCTTTAATCCAGCCTCTTCCTACAAATAAATTTTCAATTGCATTCTGTACTAATATTTCCTTATCTGGTTTATCAAAAACCACTGCTCTTAATTTTGTTTTCAGGAAATTATCAAGATTAGTAAATTCATCATCTGCAAAATCTGTTTCAACCTCTAAATATGACAATACAAATCCTATATTTAATAATACCGATTCAACAATTTGACGTTGTATTGGCCATAAACTGTCCCCCCACCCCGGCATTTGCTCAACATCAAATGTTACAAATGTTCTTGAATCAATCTCTAATACATCAGTAACGTTTTTAGCTAACCCATTATATTGAACTGCATACATTTTAAATGATGAAAATCTTCCAGATTCCATTGTTGAGGTATCATTCAATGTTCTCTCAACAGAATTTTTTAATGTTTTACATTGAGAAATTAGCATTTTAATATAATTGCTTTTTTCTATATTCATTCATACACCTCACGCCTTCTTTTTCTTTTCTCTTCATAAACAACTACTCCACCTTACAATATGTTCCCGACATTTCTGTCGGGAACATATTGTAATTACATCCATTTGTTTTCTAGATTTAGCTGTCTAATTTCGGTCCGTAATGAATAATAAACTACAATTTCTTGTAACATCTTCCTTTAGTCACACCATTATCAATGATTTTTCCGCCTGCAACCAATGCTCTCAACAATTCTTTTGTTCTTGTTTCTTTAACACCAAGAACCTCCACTAAATCGCTAGCTTTATACCACGTATCTAATCTCATAAATGTAAGTATCTGTTCATATTGCTCTTGTGTATTTTTCGTCACTTTTTTTCTGTCGCTTTTTTCTGTCGCCTTCTTTCTGTCGCTTTTTTCTGTCGCTTTCTTCGCTTGTTTTTTTCTAAATTCAAGCGTTAAAATCATTCTATCAGGATCAAATTGTTCCTCAATCGCTGGTTCAATCCATCCTTCATCTTCCCATACGTTAAAAATATTTGGAACTCCGCTTCCTGCACGTTCACCGATATTTATTAAATTGAACATCTTCATAAGAGTTTTATTACGAGGATCTGATACTCCACCTTTTCGCATTTGGTCTTTGCCTGTCCTGCTATAACCCGGATTTTCCATAATTATCTTATCTGGCTCTTTTCGAATAACTACACCTCTGACACCGTAAAAATCTGTATTTATAAGACAGTTTGCAAGTGCTTCTCTCAAAGCTTCATGCACTGGAGTGTCATCGATACGATCTCCTCCCTTAGTTTTAAACGGTACTTTTATATCCTTGGTAATTTTGTTATATACCCTAAAGTAAAAATCGCATATATTACCTGACCATTCACCAGAACTTGACTGTAATCTATCTGTCCAACGAATCGTAGGGTCGAGTACTTCTCTATAATCTAAAAAATATTCTGGGAAATGTCGCACAATGTTATACTCGTTTCCGAACATCAGCATACCTGCTGCTGTTGGATGCAGCTGTTTATCCACATCAGATATGGCTGCTGCACCAATGCTGCGAAGATACTCTGTATCATCTAATCTTTCAAATGGATGTCCAGCTTTTAATGTTCTATGGCGATTTCTGTATCCCTGAATTGTTTCTTTATTCAAATCTTCCATCAACGCATCATCTAAGACTTCCATATCCATTGTGTTATCTGTCTGGTCACGCAACATGGCTTTTACTTGAAGTCTTGTGCAATGATAATCACCTGAATGATCCCTTCTGAAAGTTCCGCCAAACATATTGTTATTAATAAATACAGGCTTTTGTTCACGTTTTGCCATTGGAACATAAATCACGATAATTAAATCTTCTCCGACTTCGTATACCTCCACATCATTTTCAGATAAGAGATTGATATTCACCTTCTGGCTGTTATGGATTAAATTCCAGAAATTATCCAATAGCTTCTCTTTATCAGCTGCTTTTAACCCTGTCGTTTTCCAACTTTTATCATCCAGTTCTTTAATGCCCAGAATGATTACTCCACCATAAGTATTTGCAAATGACGAATAAGACTCCCAGAGTGCAAGTGGAAGACCACCATTTGCTTTCTTTACCTCTCGGCGATTATCTTCCTTGTATGAATCAAACTTTGAAATGTCAAATAATTTACTCAATTTGTTCACCTACCTTTTCGCTTTACTATTTTAAATCCTGTTCTTGCTGAAAATATCTTTGCATCATTTGATATTTCATTATTTGTAAAACTTGACAGTATTTTCTTTTGAGATTCGCCAGTCCAATATATTTTCAAGTTTTTCTTTGCACGTGTTATTGCTGTATAGAATATATTGTGTGAAATGAGCTCATCAACTTCTTTTGTAATAATTATTTTGACAGAATCATATTCTAGACCCTGAGCTTTATGAATAGAAACAGCATAAGCAATCTGAAATGGGACATTCGTTTCAGCATCGCCATCGTCATTATCGTCATCCCCTGCCTTACTTTTCCTAACCTCAAATCTAACAACTGATTTCCCTGTTGAGCGCTTTGGCAATAATTCCAGACCTGTTCCCGCAACTTGTATACCATTCAAAGTTTTATCGATTTCAATTGAGAAATATATTTTTTCTTCTTCCTCTTCAATGTCAACAATCTTACCTTTAAGATTATTATACAAAACAGATCCGAACCTTGTGGAATCCGTAAATAAAACGGGGTCATTAACCTTATATAACCATACCCCCAATGCCACAGCTTTATTTACATTTGTATTTTGAAAGAATCGATTCATATTGTTTATTCCATATAATCCATCATAATTAAGGCACAAAACAATTTCATCTTCTGATTCCGGTTCAAATACTGACTCTTCAAAGTCAGAAGTGTATCCACAATATGATAGCCATTCAGTTATATCATCCTGATAATTACGCACTCTATTCCACAATTCCAATAAATATTTATCATCAGTTCTATATGGCTTATTAAGTTCATATTGGGAATTTAACGGGATAAAATATCTGGCCAAATTAAACCAATTACCAAATTGAATAGCTTCAATCTGATATATATCCCCAACTAAAACAAGCAATTCGAAATTCCCCTTATTTATTATTTCCAACATGTCTCGATTACTTACCATACTGCATTCATCAACAAATAAAATATCAATCTTTTTAAATGATGGATATGAATATATAAAACTTTTTATAGTCATATACTCTGCTGTGTTATTTTTTACTCTTCTACGTAGATTTTCAACAGCGGGATGTGTATTGGATATAAAAACTTTTGAACTATCTTCCCAGAATTGAGAGATATGTTTTATAAGTGTTGACTTTCCTGTTCCTGCAGCACCATAAATCATAGCAACTTTTGTTTGCTCAAACATCCTTTCTAAGATATTCTTCTTCTCTTCACAGTCTATAGCCAAAGGATTGTCCATCAACCAATCTTCAACAGAGGCTCTATAATCTTCAACACCATCAGTTGATAATGATATCAAAAATTCTATTATACTTTTTACATCATTCTCGTATCCTCTTATATAAAGATTTTTACCTAATTTTTCTATTCTTCGGTTCTGATGCTTTTTATATAAACTTCCATTATATCGTTCGACAAGAACATCTATATTTTGAAATTCTGATAGTTCTTCATCCTTAGTATATAAAGTTCCATATATATCAGAATTATTCCCTATTCTATGGGCTAATAATTCATGCTCTCGCCCTCTAACATTAATACAATCTAACAAATCATATATAGAAGGATTATGATTACATAGACCAGAATTAAAGGGCATTTCATCAAATGGAATTGACTTGTTGTCTAGATAAAGTCCCTTCATTTTGTAATTTTCTTCATTATCATATTGTTGTTTGATGATTTTATTGTTTAATCCATATAATAAATAACGAATAACATTACTTCCTGATTTGTTTCTAATAATCCACTCTCTCGTTTTGTCAAAAACACCAGACAATAATGTAACAGTTGCTCTGCTAGTGATTTTTTCCTTAAACTGATTATAGTAATTATCAGAGAAAGATAGAATTTCCACCAAATTCGATCCCGTTTTTGCAATATAGTTCATTAAACCTATATACTCAGAATGCTTACTATTAATGGATATTTTTAAGCCAACTACTTTTGCAAAATTATTCAGTTCGCAAGGACGAATGGACGTATTCCAAGCTGTAACTATTTTTACAGGCATAAATTTGCCACTAATCTCTATAATATCCTCAGATAATCCAACTTTCACTGCATAATTTGTGTATATCTTATATTTTGAAAAAACAACTAATCTATTAAATTTACTTGATTCATCATTGGCAGGAATTAATGTAATCTCATAATAAACATGTTGGTTCACGAAAAACGCCTTAACTTTTTGTATGTAGAATCTTTCACTTCTTCTTTCATAATCTCCTGCATATCTTGGAAGTTCTAATTTTTCTGCTATCTTCTCATAATACTCTTGTAAAGTTTTATCCTGATCAAGTGGAAACTTATCTATATTATGAAGAATTTCCATATCATATCTTTGCATAATAAAGTCTTTAATCTGCAATAAATATTCATAATACTTCAGCATAAGACGCTCTGCACCATTCGCATCTTGTGTATAATGAGACATAGCTTGCTGTAACAAATCGTGAAATTTTCGAAGAAAATAAAAGCGTTGATCCGTCTTTAATTCTTCAATAGCTATTGGTATATTCTCATAATCAACATGAGAATCATGCGTTTCTGCATAAATTTTAACAGCTATATGTTCTACTAAGTCTCTCAAATGCTTAATAATTGCATCTGACATTCTTCCCCTTGATGTAAGTTCAATCAAATCAATATATTCGCAAATCGCATCATCTATATCTTTTATTTTGTCTTCAATACTTTTCAATTCGTCACCCTAACCATCTATTCCACCGTAGCTTGTCCATTCATCAACATTGGTAATAACCAGTCTCTTAGATCTGATAGTACTTGATTCTCTCGTGTTTTCTCTGAAATCATATTAAGCATTGGCTTTACCACTTCATTAAAAGATTTTACCTCTGCTACATTTGGAATATAAATAGAACGTTCTCTTAACAGCTCTTTTTGTAAATGTTTTAAACCAGTACCCTGAAAAAATTTCTTATTTAGCTCCTCTTTTATTGAGTTTAGCAATAAATAAAGATAATCAGACAAATCTTTTTTTGCGCTTATACTCCATGTATCTGTAGAATATGCGGCTTTACCAACATAAAATTTAACGTCGGCGTTTCCGCCTGTATTTAGAAAACAATTTCTTCCATCAACAAGTGCTTCATCCCACTCAAGAATTGCTTCTCCACTTGTAAAGAAAGGATAATCTCCATTTGACGCTTTTGCTTCACCAACTTGAATATGTGATTTATCATTTTCCAAAAGTAAATCGCTTATTTTACCATTAGTTTTTTTTCTAAAAAACCAGTGCATATAAATATCAGTTGCTTGCATAAGTAATAATCTAGTTATTTTGATATTGTTTTCTATTTTTTTATCTATAGTCGTTAAAAGATTTTCAATTTTATTTTGATCCTGAATATCCGTATGCATGAACAAAAGCAAATCTCTTACTTCATCTTTTGTAATTGTTTTAGTACTTGTACCATGTGCAAAGCTTTTTATATATGTTTCTGAATTTTTCATACAATAGTACATATACCTTTGATTTACTTTTTGATTGAATCTTATTAAAAAAAGATTCATTCCACAAGATACTGGTTGATCTAAATTTGGCATAATATAGATGCTTCCAGGATTTGCTATTTTGTTTGTTAATATATCATTGGGATAAACTTTACTCTTAGATAAATGCTCATATGCATGTTTATCTACATATACTAAGTCATCATGAAAATCATTTCTTTCAAAATTTAATGTTCTGATCATTATTGCATAATCTTTCTCTTGTCGGAGCGTTACATTATCCTTTAAACTTTCATAAGAGCCGTTAGCATGGTAATCAGTCAATGTATCAATATAATCACCTATTCTTAGTCTTGATATTTTACTCATACTTCACCCTCTCTAGTTTTGCAAGAATTTCATTCTGAAGCTTATTATCTTCTTCAAATTGCTTGAATAGTAGCTTGGAGTAATCATCCATTCTTTTATTAAATTCATCTGCTGTTAAATCTATATAATCGATTTTAACATCAAAATACTGCCCAGCTGAAAGTGAATATTTTTTAGTAACTATCTCATCATGTGTTTTAACCACTGAAAAATCATCTATTTCTCTTTTATTTGAAAATGTGTCTATAATTTGATCTATTTCATTAGGTCGCAAACGACATTTTTTATTATTACCATCTTGATAATCTTCACCCATATTAGAAGCGTCAATCATTACAACCTTATCCGTACTTCTTGATTTGTCGAAAAATAACACAGAGACATTTGTACCCGTATTTGCAAACACATTTGACGGCATACTAATACAGCCATAAATGATTTTATTATCAACTATATGCTTCAATATTTGATTTTCAATACCTGATTTTGCTGTTAAAAATCCTGTTGGAATAACTATTGCACCTTTTCCATTATCTTTTAAAGAATTTATTACATGTTGCATAAACAATGTATAAATAGCCATTCTTGGCTTTTGTGGATCTAATTTAGCTGGAATCTTAGGAATACCTGCCCAAAATCTTGCTGGCATTCCTGCTAATGTTTCTCTTGTTTCTGGAAAATCTAACTTAAATGGTGGATTAGAAACTACATAATCAAATTGTCGTAATGATTGACCATCATCGCTTTTATGATATGGTTCAGTAAGCGTATCTCCTTGTATTGCGTGATCAAGCGATGTAACTAGCCCGTTTAAAATAAGATTTAATTTAAGCATCTTATTACTTCTTTGTGATATATCCTGCGCAAAAATTGTACATCGATCTTCTCCAATTTGATGACTGAGTGCCATTAACAATGTACCCGTACCAGCGGATGGATCATAACATTCTATACTGTGTAAATCATTGCTGTCCCCAACCAACAACCGAGCCATAATTGTTGCAATAGAATGTGGGGTGTAATATTCAGCATATTTACCACCACCTGCGGTGTTGTAGTCTTTTATTAAATATTCAAAAATATCCGCAAAAAAGTCATATTGCTCATCAAAAGCCTCTTCAAAGGAAAATGTTACTAACTTGTCTATTAAAGCTCGTGCAAATGGTGTTCTTTGAGCATCATCTGTCACATAATTTGTAAGCTTTTCAAAAAGTGCTATATTAGTATTCAATGTTGTTTTTGTAGCAAATATCTCCGAGTTGATATCTGCAATGTCTGTCATCGCACTATCAAAAATTAAGTCAAAATCCCCTTTTGCTTGCTGATTCCATAGATTTGAAATCAAATGTTGTGGATATAATCTCGGAATATCAGCAGATAGTTCATCTAAAATATCTAACCTATCATCTTCTGACATTTCAGCATATGCTATTTCCCACTTTTCTGCCTCCGCTAATTTAGAACTAATTCGTTTTAAAGCATGTCCAAATTTATCATTTATAAATTTGTACAAAAATACCTGTGTAATTATTTTATATTCATTTCCGTCATTACCCATTCCATAGGTTTGACAAGTTGATTTTAATGCATCGATAAGCTCGATGGTTTTTTCTTTAATAGCCATAATTCCTCCTAATTTTAAGCAACTGGATCTGGATACGTTGCGTTATATTGACTTAAATATTGTTTTGTTATTCTGGTTTGAATAAATACACGATCTTCTCTCGCATTTTCCAATCCTAGCTTATTCATACCATCTTTTATTTGTGACATAACAGTCTGCTCAAAATATGCATCTTTTTTAAGTATATCATTCCTATCATATACCTTTTGATCTATGTCTGTTTTTATATTTACCAACACACTCATAATAGACTCATCATAAACAGAAACTATAGGCTTTTTCTTTGCAGCGATACGTTTTTCATTTTCTTCTCTTATTCTTTTATGCACGCGAGCAAATTTTGCATCACCATTATACTTTCGCAACAACGCTAAGTTTTTCTTTTGTAAATCTGCTAGTTTCTTTAAAACATCATCTAACGCTTTTGAATATTCATTAAACAAAGCAATATTATCTATTACAAAACCATGTTCTTTAAATCTTTGCATAAAGGCTTCACGTAATGTAATAAATTCAGGATCGTCAGGATCTATATTAGATGTAAATCCACGTATTGATTTCTGCCATTTTTCCTGTAATTCAACACCACCAGCAATCAGTTTCATTTCCTCTTCGCCAATTTTGCTAAAATTAAAAGAAATATCCTGCATTGCTTCATTCACTAATTGTCTAGATGAATCATCAGCAGAAAAAGCCTCTTTTTGATTAATGTTGTCAATATGATGCTGCACCTCTGATATCATTGCTGGAAGCTTCGTTAACTCTAAATGCGAAAATGCTTCTTTTAAATCATCATCACCAAAAGTACGTACGATATTACAACAATCTCTTGCAGCTATCAAAACTTTCTTTAATTTGAGTAGTTCAACTTTATCTTCAATAGTAGCTATTTCAGAACTAAACTCTTCTACATTGTCAGTAGTAAAATTAAACAGCGTTTGTCTTACTTCTTGCATTTGAGCAATTAACACATCTTTGTCTTCGATAATTTGACGAAATGTATCTGTTTCGTTTCCGTCACCCGTTTCATCTGGATCATTAAATCTATTTAACTCTCTCAAATATGCTTCGTTTGTCTGTTCAAAATTTTGTTTTATATTTGCAAAGTCTATAATATACCCATAGCGGTTCTTTTTATATGGACGATTAACGCGCGTAAGAGCTTGAAGTAAATTATGGTCTTTTAGTTTACGACCAAAATATAACCGTTTAAGCCTTGGCGCATCAAATCCAGTTAAGAGCATATTGAATACAATTAGAATATCAAGAGTCATATTCTTTTTAAAATCTTTAACAACCTGCTTACGAGTTTCTTTATCATCACTATCATGTAAAATCAGGCCAACTTTAAAATTACTTTTTAAAGAAGTAGCACTGTTAAGCTCTCCTTGAATTTCATCAAAAAAAGCAAATAATTTTCTGGCTTGTTCACTTGTTTCGCATATAACCATTCCACCCAAAGTTTTATCGCCTTGAATTTGTCGGAATTGTTTTAAGTCATTGATTATGAATCTAAGTAATTCTCTTACATAACTATCATGTTCTATTATCTGATTCTTTTTAATATCTTTCTTTTCTACGAGTGATTCTAATTTTTCATAAATCGACGATAACTTTTCTCGATATGAAGTTTCAATATCCTCTCTAATTATCTTAAGTGTGTATCCGTCCTGTATAGACTTGTCATAATAATAAGTATGAAGATATTCACCGAACACTTTCCAAGAGGCTCTTTCATCGCTTAGTAGCGGTGTACCAGTTAACGCAATTTTGATGGAATCCTTATCTGCATCAAATAAATTAGCAAGGAAAGAACCCTTAGGATTATAACCTCTATGAGCTTCGTCAATGATAAATATTCTCTGAAGATTAGTAGCATATGCTGGTAAATCAACTTTTTCTTTATCTTCAGCAAAACGTTGTATATTAACAACTGTTATTTCTTGTTTTCCACTATTGCCTTCTTGCGCTTGATTGTTTCTAAATTGCTCCATAAGTTCACATCTTGAATTTGCTGTTTTAACTTCTAATCCTCTTGCTTCAAATTCTTGAGTCGACTGCTCAAGCAAATCTAGTCTATCTACAATAAAGTAGAACTTAGCAACTTTATTTTGTTGTGCATAAAAATCAGATAGGGTATAGGTCAAATGATATGAAAGTGCAGTTTTCCCACTCCCTTGTGTATGCCATATTACACCTGATTTAACACCTTCGCTAAGCTTTCTGCGAACAGCTAAAGCTGCAAAAAGCTGTTGGTAACGCATAATGTGTTTTTGATCCGTCGATTCAATTTTACCATCAACTTCTCTTTCCATTTTTACATAAGCAATTCCATATTTTAATACAAACAGTAATCGCTCTGGAGAACACATAGAAGTAATAATTCTGTTAGTTGGTGTATTTACATTTAGATTTGTTTGATACTCTGGCGAATGATGAATTACCTGACAATTAAAATCACTTAAAATTCTCTTTTCTACTTGAACATTTATATCTCTATATGGGTACTCTTTTATAAAAGGCGCAACATCAAAGTTTGCAATATTTTCTTCTCTGAAGCAATTGAATGGTGCGTATTCTCTTGCTGCAGTACAATAAAATGCCCCTTGTATTGGAACAATGCCACCTTGTGTGTCATATTCCATATTATTTGAAAAAAGCATTAACTGTGTTACATTAATAAATCTGCGAAATTTTTTATTCGGGAAGCGTTGGCGATTCATTCGCTCACTTTCGGCTACCATACCACCATGATTATTTGGCTTTTTGACTTCAATAAATACCAATGGAAGGCCATTAATAAATAGGGTAATATCAGGTCTAAACTCATCTTGATCCCTTTTACACGTGAATTCAGCAGCACAGTGGTATTTATTATTATCTGGATTGTCAAAATCAATTAATTTTAATGGAGAAACACTAGTTAGCCTCTTATAAAAACTACGACCTAAATCATCATTATCTAGTTCTTGTCTAATGGTTCTTAATACTTGTTCGAATTCACCCTCATGACCAGGATTTAGTTTGCAGAATTGGGTTTTTAAAACTTCTAGTAAAATATTAGTATCAGCATCATACACAGTCCCTGCCATATTTTCGTTTATTTTTCCAAAATAGTTATATCCCAGTCTGTCCAAATGAACCAAAGCAGGCATTTGCACTCGAGTTGCTTCATTAAATTTTTGATAATATGCATTAATTCTGGTTGCAGAATTTTTATTCGCTTCATTTAATTCTATTGCAGTTGACTTGTCCATATATTATCCTTCCTATTAACGATTTTTATGTATCCAACATGTCCTCTTCATCACCAAGTACCAACGAAGTTCTGACAACTTGCCACTTATCGCTTCACATTCAAAATCACTCTACGTTCCTAAATTTTGCTCCCCCTATTTTGAAACTACTTTTTATGCCGCTTCGAATGCATCTTTCAATATTTGAGGATCCACATTTTCAATTTCTTTTTAACCTTCTATGTATTTAAGCTTTCGTTTTCTTTACGCTTCTCTTAAACTTCATTATACATTTTTTATGTGTCCCATTTTCAGGACTCAATCTTTACAATATCATCAAACCCACACTTCAATTCAATACAAATCCTCGCAAGGACATCTAATGATACTTGTTGGTCGTTATTCATTTTTGTAAAAGTGCTTGGCGCAATCTTTGTATTTTTGCGCAACTCAGTCTTTGATATTTCTCTGTCTATAAGCAATTTCCATAATGGTTTGTACGTTATTTTTATTTGCTTATCTGTCATATTTTTTATCCTCCACTTGCGATAAACGACTTTTTAATATACAGTATCTATTATACTAAAGTGATTTCTTTTTTACAAACGTTATTTTTGAGTTCTCGAAATGTCAGTTAATTCATTTTTCCTGTACAAGCCCCTGGATTCCATGGTTTCAAAGTATTATAACGTAATTTTAAATATTACAAGAATTTACTCTTGCACATGACATTTAATACACCAATACACTACTCCAATACGCCTTTATGATAAAGAAACAGCTAGCCAACACATACCTGCATCAGCCAGCCCTCTCTTATCGTCTCCAATCCTTTTCATCTTTTTTCTTATCCGTCATACTTTCCGTATAGACCTCATCGAATTCATCATAAATATCCATCAAATCTTTCTGTATCCCAAGCTTTTCAAGAACCCCACGATAAACCTTAACACCAACCTTATAATCCAGTTCCTCTAGATGAAAGACCATTGCTCTTATATCGGCACTTGCCTGCTGAAACAATTCTGGTGTCATACCCATTGTATCGCATAGATACATGGATTTCTCAACCTCTCTCTCAACCAGTTTCTGTTCCTGTATCTTGTCCCAATACTCTGAAATTTCAGTAAATTCATCATAAGCTTCACTAAATCCCATGTTGCTTCCTTTCTCCGTCAAATAATCCATGAAATAATTAAATGCCTTATCATCCGGTAATCTTTCAAATGGAAATCTTTCTGCTTTTTCTTGCAAAGACAATCTTTGATATTCAGCTAGAACCTTAGGAAGTTCCAAACGCTCTACGTCATTGCTCTGTTGCACACCCACTAGGATTTCATCAATATCAGAACCCCTTATCTCACCTTCAACCATATCTAACGTCTCTACTATTGGTTCAATTACTGGTTCGATTGGCGGCTCAGGCACTGTTTTTATTGATTCATCATCCCTCGCTAGTCCAGTTGCTTTTTCTACTGGCGTTATTGCTAAAGATTTCAATTCATCTGAAACAGCTACTTCATCCACAGCCACAGTATCTTCCTTAAACGGATTTTCCGGAACTTCTACATCATAGATATCAGTAATCTCTTCCATTTCTTCAACTGGAAACATTCTATCCAATGCTTCTGCCGCTCGTGATATTTCTTTCGAACAACATCTTTCCACAATCTTGATCTGCTCTTTAATCTTCCCCTTTCGTTCCTTCAACGCTTCCAACTTACATCTATACTCAGATTCAGTGTCGCGAAATAACTGAAAATCATCTGCGTTCTTGCACTTTCGTTTTTCTATTCCACGCTCAGAATACAACTGCTTTTGTTCTGTCTCTACATCCTGAAAATCGTTCTGAAGCTTATTTAACAAGCCTATTAAATCGGGTAAAGAATGCACATCCTGATTTACAATCATAAGATACTCTTCTTGTAGCAAATGCATTTGCTTAATCGCTTCATAATAATGTGCCGACTTATAATGAAAACGCTTTTTCTCTATAAGTCGCAAGCGATACAATCTCGCATAATATTTCTTCTGAAATTTTGACAACTTCGCCCGTTTCACATAAATCGGATTAAACGTATACACTTTCGGTCTGGCATTACTACTATCTCCATAACGGATAAGAGCATTGATATTTTCTCTTGAAAAATCTTCTGATATCGTATCAATTCGCTTAAATCGTTTCATTCCTGGAGCCTTCACAGCGATGTGCTTTCCTTCCTTTACTTCATACCCAAGCCTAGATAACAGATAAATAAAATGACGTTCATCTTCTGCCAGCAAAGCACAATAGCTCACATCATCTTTTATCAGTGTAGTATAGGAATTCTCCCTTTCCCATTCCGGTCTGGACATATTTTTTGGATCTTTGCTATATTCCGCAGGCATAATATCCAGTCCATATTCTTCGCAAAGTCGATTGGTAATCGGTTGTATGATTGCTTTCCAATCTCCGTTATGATATTGAAATTTATGACCGTTGACCATATTCACACTGTTTAAAACAATATGCGCGTGAAGGTGTTCTCTATCTGTATGAACCGCCACAACTGCCTCATATTCATTATGCAGCAACTCTTCCGCAAACCGCATAGCGATATCATACATCTGCTCTGGTGTTCCTTCCCCTGGTCTTAACGAAATCACAAGGTGATATCCCTGTCTGCCACCAGTCTTTTGGAACATCTTTTTTGTAGTCTTCATCATTTCATATGCCTTTTCTGGCAGGCAGTTAATACCGCCCACCAGATTAGCATCTCCAAGCTTTTCAGGTTTTAAGATATAAGCAATGGCTTGTTTTAAGTGAACATCTATCTGACGATTTTTGCTCGCCTTCATATGCATGACTTTGGTTATTGCCATTTATTCAACACCTCCATCAACAGGTTATAAATATCCTTCATATAATCTTTTATCTGCATAATTTTGTACTCACTCACCGTTTGACTGGCGTTTGCTACATGTGCGATTTGATTCACATTATTTCCAACCTTTGAAATCTGATTCACCAGATCTCTCCTGTCCAACATAAGTGTCGTGTCCACTTTACCACCATGCAAAACTAATTCTCTGAGATACTCGCTAGGTGTCAGTCCATTCTCTTTGGCAGCTTGCATGATCCGCTCTCTTTCCTTATCCGATAATCGAACCGTGAAGTTTTTTCGTGGATCTATCATTTGTTTCTTTCTTCCGATAAGCATCTCCTCCTTTTATCTGTCTTATAGAAATGTTCAAAAAGCCTTTTTAAGCACCTTCTGAAATTGTTACGATTGCTTTTTGCCAGATTCGTAAAACGCAGGGCGTTTAACAAAGTCTGGTTAGGGGGCTAAAATCCCCCTAAGGCCCCTGATATATGGTAAGTACAGAATGTGATAAATCCATCTGTACTTATTACAATTTCTATCACAGCCACCAGGACTGTTATTACAAATTGAGATATAGATTTATGGATGTAATACTATTTGTATCACAGATTTCCATCCACAAATCCAGATATTTATAACATTCCAACAGCAACATCCATTAAAAACTATCCAGAAAACTAAGTACTGATGTGGGAAGTTCATTATCTCCGTCCACTTCCGGCAGAACTCCCATTTTGGGAACCACTGCTTCTTCAGGAATTACTGCGCTTTTCAGCTCTGCTGATGTTACTACTGCCTGCGTTCCTACAGAAATCCCACCAGCCACCACTGCTTTAAGAACTTCATTCACTGCTTTTGAAACTGCAAGCTCTACTGCTTTCTCAAGCATCTCCATAATGGATTCTGATTCTCTTTGAACAATCTCTTTGATTTCATATTGGGCTGACTGAACAAAGTCTCTCCGTAATAATTCCAACCGTTTCTTCTCATCATCAAAATCAAGTTCTTCTCTGGCATATTTAGTCAGCATCCACTTGATGAACTTACTTCGATCTCCAAACAAGCTTTTTCTTGGCTCTTCTTCCATAGATAGTAACAAACCCCAGACCAGAGAATCTTCCTCATGATTTAGATTCAGGCGAAAAGTAATGGTTTGAGCCATATCTTTATTACTCATGCAACCACCTGTCCATCTTCTGTAATGCCAGATATTCATAACCAATGGCATTTGCCTTTACGTCTTCCTGATAGCAGATATTTGCTCCTCTGATTCGTCCGAAGAGTTTCATAACAGTAGCTCCACCGCCAACATATACAATCGGTGTAAGTTCTGGATCGAACCCATTTTCTTTCAATTGAGCTTCTACATTTTCAGCAAAGATATAAAGTTGATCCTGCACAATTTCTGTAATCTCTTTTGGAAGGTTGGATGTTCCAGTCATCATCACATCCTGAATATCACTTTCATCCAAGTAACGGTTTTTCCTCCGAAATACTGCCTTATTGACATTTGCCATGCAATTAATTAATGCCTCTGGAATCGTGATACACTCTCGCTCCACTGGAACATAATTCTTGTTGTGGATAATATCAATGGTCTTGGAACCAATATCTACGATAAGCTGATTTGGTGCCAGCTTACCTAAAATATTTGCCACCGCAGCATAACACTGTGGGTATAATAAAACCTCTTGAATCTTGATAAGATATGATTTCCCTTCATATACAAAGGTTACTACCCCTCGTTTGAGATAATTGCCAAAGCTAGCTTTCTCTTCTCCAAATCTGGTAAAGGGAAGTCCTGCGGCAACAACTATCTTTACTCCATCTTCATCATATGCTCCGTAATATTCCATTTCTTTTGCAATTGCTGCATATGTTAATAGCAGATAATCATCATCTTCGATTTTGGTGTTTTTCATCGGAAGTCTTCCTTCTCCGATTTTATAAAAAGTGTCTTTGTACTCCATTGTCTTTGCTTCCAATGTTGCTTCTGTGCCAATTTCTTCAACCCCATTGTCGAATATAAAATGTGGTGTCTTGATTGTTGAAAATCCATGGTCAATGGCACATAATAAAATGTTTTGTTCTTTAAAATACATAAATCGTCCTCCTGCCGTTACGGCTTCATCAAAAATAAATGTTTCAAGTTGCAAGTAAGCCAAACATATTTTCTGATTGCAACAGCCAGAGCACTCAGCTATACTGTATTTGCGAGATACAAGTAGCAGGCTTTGGCTTTGTTACAACCAAGTCCTTTCCTAATCGGTAAGGGCTTTTTCTTTTGTCTGGTAATTACTTTCTTCGGCTACTACCAGCTGTTTTCTTTCTAAATCCTCAGCTGGATTGTAGTAGTCTGCATATCCGTAAATCTTCTGTTCAAAGTACTTACGAGGGCATCTACCACGAATGGTCAAAAATCCCTTAGCTGCTAGCTCTCTGTTGTAAGATTTAATGATCGCATATGCCTTTGTCTTGCCAATGCTTAGTACTTCACGTACTTCTTCTACATCAATAAATGCTTCTTTACTACCTACCATACGAACGCTCCTTTCATATTATCGTATTCACAAAATGCTATCTAATTCAAAAACACGCAATTTGTTTTCGTGTTAACAGTATATTTCATTCATTTCGTGTTGTCAATAGATTTTCTTCCAAAACACGAACTTGACTTTCGTGTTAATTTGTTATATACTTTTCACAAAGTTGTAAATAGTACTTTTTATGTAAATAAATTTCGTGTAAAGGAGTGAATACAATGGCGTCACAAGCACTATCTTCAGAACAAATCGCAGCTGCTATCAAGAAAAAAAGAAAAGAAAAAAAAATCAGCCAGAAACAACTAGCTGAATTGATTGATAAAACAGAGCGAACTGTACAAAATTACGAATCTGGTCAAACTGATTTTTCAATGTCTATTATTAAAGATATTGCTATTGCACTGGATATAGATTTTCGAGAATTACTATCTACGCCAGATCATCAAGATGGCAAGAATGTTGGAATTGATGGAAGAAATTCCTATAGAAATAAATACATGTTAGAATCCTTTGCAGATGTAATTAATGTATTATTTAAAATTCAAGAAACGTACGATTTTAGCATGAAACTTGATATTGCAAAGCCACCGGAAGATAAAGAATGGAAAGCTTCCATCTCCGTTGATGGAAAAGGGAAAAGTAAATATGACATGGACTTTTGCCTATTTTTAGAAAACTGGAAGACAAAAATGGATCAGTTATATCGGGGGAAGTTAAGTATTGATCGATATATGGATTGGCAAGCCGAAACCATAGCCTACTATACCTCTAGTCCTCTAACTCCTATGTTCGAAAGACCAGACTTAGAAGAATACACATCGGAACTGGGCAATCAAGTATATCGTTGGAAAAATCCATTTGCAACAGAAGTGGATAAGGAAAAATAGGAAATAAAAAAGCTCCAGTGATACATTCCTTCTGCAAAAAGGAAACACACCAGAGCTGAAGTGATCTAACCTAAACGGCTATTATAATCACCCTAGACAAGTAGATTATATCATAGCCTTTAGATAAATGCATTGCAAAACTGATGTTCTGTCAGTCCGCAAACACTACACAATTAGATAAAGGAGATGATTCTTATGCCAGCTTACAAAGACAACAAAACTGGTAAATGGTATGCCAAGTTCTATTACAAGGACTGGCAAGGCAACAACAGACAAAAGTGGAAACGAGGCTTCGCCACCAAGAAGGAAGCACTTGCATTCGAACGAGACTTTCTGGAAAAGCAATCCGCCAATCCTGATATGACCTTCCAAGCTCTATATGAGATTTATATAGAAGATATGTCAGGCAGGTTAAAAGAAAGCAGTATCCAACACAAGAAGAATATTTACGAAACAAAGATTCTTCCCTACTTTGGCAAAATGCCAATCAATGAGATTAAGGCTACGGACATACGAAGATGGCAGACACAGATTATGCGAGACTCTCATGAGTACAAAGACACATATCTTAAGTCCATCAATAATCAGCTTAGCTGCATTATGAATTATGCCAAACGCTTTTATGACCTTAATACTGATCCTTGCGGTAAAGCAGGAAGCATGGGAAAGAGCAATGCCGAAGAAATGGAATTCTGGACGCTGGATGAATTTCTTGCTTTTCGAGACGCAATCAAAGATAAGCCTGTATCGTATATGTGTTTTGAAATATTATATTGGACTGGTATTCGAGAAGGTGAATTGCTGGCTCTAACAGCGGAAGATATTAGTCTTACTGAAAAGAGTATTCGTATTAACAAGACCTACTCCCGAAGCAAAGGAAAAGATGTCATTACTACTCCAAAGACCAAGAAAAGCAAACGTACCGTTCCTATCCCAGACTTTCTATTTCAGGAAGTAAAGGATTATATGGGCAAACAGTATATGCTTGATCCCAAGAGCAGATTATTCCCTTTTACCAAATCATTTCTTGCACATGAAATGAAACGAGGTTCCAAAGCTTCTGGTGTAAAGAAAATACGAATTCATGACGTTAGGCACTCGCACGCTTCCCTTCTTATCAATGAGGGCTACGATGCACTTGTAATTGCTGACAGACTGGGACATGAGAAAGTATCCACAACATTGAACACTTACTCGCATATGTTTCCACATAAACAGAAAGAATTGGTTGATAATCTCCAAAATCTAGGTGAAAAAGCAATTCCTACACCGCCTTCACCAGATGATATCTTTTCACTGGACATCTTTGAAGATAGTATGGAAGAAACAGCAACAGCTAATTTTCCACCAACACCAGTTGGTCCAATTCCAAAAGAAAAGGCACCTGGAAAAGTAATCCAAATGCCAATTCGAAACATTGTTTAATATCAACTTTAATATCAGCCATGCTATAAAAACATGTGCTGTATTGTCACTAAATTCTACTATAAGCCACATAAGAACTAGGAAAAAGGATAGTTGCGGTTAGTAGCAAAGTAGTAGCAGAGACAAAAGAAAAGTCCGGGAAAGCCCTGTTTATAAGGCTTCCCAGACTCGTTGCTGCTATTCAAACTCAATCGTAGCAGGTGGTTTTCCCGTACAATCGTACATTACTCTATTAACTCCCTTAACTTCATTCACGATTCTAGTAGTAACCTTACCAAGTACTTCCCAAGGAAGTTCTGCAGATTCTGCCGTCATGAAGTCACTTGTTGTTACTGCTCTTAATGCAATGGCATAATCATAAGTTCTCTCATCACCCATTACACCAACGGAACGCATGTTAGTAAGTGCTGCAAAATACTGTCCGATTTCTTTATCAACACCAGCTTTTGCAATCTCTTCTCTATAGATAAAATCAGCATCTTGAACAATACGAACTTTTTCTGCTGTTACATCTCCGATGATACGAATTCCAAGACCTGGGCCTGGGAATGGTTGTCTGAATACTAAGTATTCTGGAATATTTAGTTCAAGACCAACTTTTCTTACTTCATCTTTGAATAGAAGACGAAGTGGTTCGATGATTTCTTTGAAATCAACATAGTCAGGAAGCCCTCCTACGTTGTGGTGAGATTTGATTACGGCACTCTTACCAAGACCACTTTCGATAACGTCTGGGTAGATCGTTCCTTGTACTAAGAAGTCAACTTTTCCGATTTTCTTAGCTTCTTCTTCGAATACACGAATGAATTCTTCACCGATGATCTTTCTCTTTGCTTCTGGTTCTTCTACGCCTTTTAATTTCTCATAGAATCTATCTTGGGCATTTACACGGATGAAGTTCAGATCGTATGGACCTTCTGGACCGAATACTGCTTCTACTTCATCGCCTTCATTTTTACGAAGAAGACCGTGATCTACGAATACACAAGTAAGTTGTTTACCAATAGCTCTTGATAATAATACGGCTGCAACAGAGGAATCTACTCCACCTGATAATGCACATAGAACTTTTCCGTCACCAACTTTTTCACGAACTGCTTTTATTGACTCTTCTGTAAATGAATCCATCTTCCAGTCACCTTTGCAGTTACATACTTCATATAAGAAGTTGTGAAGCATCTTCGTACCTTCTGCTGTATGGTTAACTTCTGGATGAAACTGTACGGCATAAAGATTCTGTTCTGGTTTCTCCAAAGCTGCTACTGGGCAAGAATCTGATTTTGCAATAACCTTGAAGCCATCTGCAAGTTTTTCGATGTAATCTGTATGGCTCATTAAGCAAGTTGTAAGTTTTGATACATCTTTAAATAATTTGGATGTAACTTCAACTTCTACCTCAGTCTTTCCATATTCTCTAACTGGCGCTTTGGTTACTTTTCCTCCAAGAAGATGCATCATTAATTGTGAACCATAGCAGATTGCTAATACTGGAATTCCAAGTTCGAAGATTTCCTTTTCTACTTGTGGAGAGTCCTCTCCATATACGCTTGCTGGTCCACCTGTAAAGATGATTCCCTTAGGCGCTATTTCTTTAATCTTCTCAAGACTTGTATTGAATGGCAAAACTTCGCAATATACGTTACATTCTCTTACTCTTCTGGCAATTAACTGATTATACTGACCACCAAAATCAAGTATGATAACCGTTTCTTTATTCACGTAAATTTCCTCCTGATTGTTATTTGTATTTTCTTATGGGTAAGATTCTACGATATTAGGACGATTCTAGCATCGTAAAGCTTACTCTCATTTTGATAATAGCTATATTCTACAACATTTTCTCTTATATAACTAGCCTAAAATATTTTTTTAACGATATTGCTTAGGTTTTTTGTAATTTATTAATTTTTTTTGTATTTAATCCACATTTTATTCATTTTATTAATAACTAGGATGTACCTTGGCACACTCATTCTATCCACAAAGAAAGCTTAATAACAAATATCTTTCCACAACTATGTGAAAGTAACCCCATTTAATCCACATTCCTACTTTAGAACTCGTAATTTTTTGTGCATTATTCGTCTCTATATGTGTAGTTAGTTTCTATGTGCATAAATTATTTCTATATTTATTATTCTCAATCTTTGTAATAGAAGTCGGTTTACTTTCTAAATAAACTACTCTATAGGATTCTTTTTCATATGATTCTTTTTCAACATTATTCTTTTCTATGAGACAGCTTGCATCAATATCTATAACTTCTTTTGAAAGCAAATCGCTTCTTCTCTATTTACATATTTACCATAATTATTTATGACAACATAACCTTGACTTAAGTAAAAATCAACCGCATTTTGATTGCAACTTCTTGTCTCTAGCACCGTTCTATGATATCCATAATCTTTGGCCAGCTCTTCTATGAACTTTAAAATCTTTTTTCCTGTTCCTATCGATCTTGTTCTTGCATACATTCTCTTAATCTCTGCTGTTTCGTCTGATAACTCACGGAATCCTCCACAACCAACTGCATCACCATCTATTCTTGCAATCACAAATGCTGCTCTCTGGTTCTTCATATCCGAAGAATCAAAGCTTCCTTTACCGTTATTTCCTGTAATACGTTCTAATTGCTCTGACAATTCATCAATTAATTTACTTGCTTCGGCAGATTCAATATCTTCTATTTCTATGCTGATCTCACTCATAATGTTTACCACCCTTTCATGTTCTTTTAATCCTCTATAGTTTTATAGTATAAGATTACGCTTCAATAAAATCCACCGTTTTTAATGTTTATTATATTGTCATTTTATTTATTATCCTATTTATCCTCTTATTTATCATCCTAATTATCATTCTATATAAAACTGTTAAATAGTATAAGCAATATCATCCGAGGAGCTGCATTCTAGCTTCTTTACAGGAACTTAAATAGGGCTTAATCCAAAACAACAAAAACAAGATATAACTAGCATACTTATACCTAGTTATATCTTGCTTTATATACAATCCAATATTAATAATTTACCTAGACTAAAGCTTCAATCACTAATTTAAAATTGTTTTATACTTTTGATAAGCTAAAACAATATCTACTTAACTTCTAATACGACCCAATTATTAGCTTTCCTTACCCAATCTATCTATCTCACAGGACAAGTCGCCTCAATATCATTTCCTTCACTATCCGTGAACTCTAATACTTTATTATCCCCAATCACCGTTAAAGGAAATACAATATCACAATGCAATTCCTCTAGTTTCTTCAATAGACGCTCCATATCATTTACCTCCAAACTAGGTAAACAGTTATTTCCCCAGCGTTTCGGTTCATTCATTTTATCGTTTGCAAAGAGTCCATATCGAAAGCCTTGAATATCGAATACACTATAGATTTCACTTCGCTCTGTTACTTTCTGATCCAATAGTCTTTCATAAAAGTCAATTGCCCGATCCATGTCTTTGACACATATATATAAGGATTTAAGATTAAAAGATAAATTCATGTAAGTTCACCCCATATTTCTTCGATATATCCAATTCCCCTGATCCGATACTTATATCCGCTCCAACACAAAGTGTTACCCTTTTCTAAGCTCATCCAAAGTATGATAGAATGCAGGAATAAAAGTATCTAGGAATATCTTCACCTCTTCTAATTCCATTCTTTCAAGCTCATCCATGATCGTTGCTTGTGCACTGACGAATTCTTTATTCCCACTTTGGCTTTCTTCAATACATTTCATCAATGCAGATAGTTTATCAGCTGCTTTTACTAATTTCCATACATAAGCATCTTCTTCTCCCGGGAAGAAGATATCACGGTAATCCTCCCTAAGGTCAGATGGTAGAAGTTCTAATAATTCATTTGCTGCCAAATGCTCTATCTGCTTGAAGGCTGTTACTATGTCCTCATTGGCATATTTAATTGGGGTTGGCATATCTCCAGTGATAATCTCAGAAGAATCATGATACATGGCTATCATTGCAGTTCTCTCAACATTAACATGCTTATCCAATCTTCGATTGGCTATGACTGCTAACCCATGTGCAATCATACTTACTTCAAGGGAATGCTCGCTCACATTTTCTTGTCTTGAATTACGCATTAAGGACCATCTCTCAATATATTTCATACGAGACATCATAGCAAAGAAACTGTTCTTCATAACGGTTGACTCCCTTTCTATTCATAACTTGGATTCGAGATTCAAAAGCCTTATTTTAGTTTACTAAGTGTATCTTGCTGTATAATTATGAATTTTGGCTACCTTTCCTTTAAGTATCATATTTTTTATAAGCCTCAAAACAATTGAAAAACCTTACTCACGTAAGCTTTTTCAATTTGAGTCTTGACAAAATATAAACGATACTTTCAGCCGGATTACGCCAAAATTAATAATTACACATCAATATACACAACGTATGTTAAAAAAGGCTTTTGACCCTCGAATTACACTTATATTCTCTCAATTATCTTATTTTTCTTTTTCTTTATCAAGGTATCTCTTCACATATGCACCAGTATAAGATTTCTTCACTTTTACGATCTCTTCTGGAGTACCTTTTGCAACAACCGTACCACCTTTATCTCCACCTTCTGGACCGATATCGATGATATAATCTGCTGTCTTAATGACGTCTAGATTATGTTCGATTACAACTACAGTGTTACCACCATCGGATAATTTGCGTAAGATCTCAATTAGCTTATGAACATCAGCAAAATGTAGACCTGTCGTAGGCTCATCTAGTATATAGATTGTCTTTCCAGTACTTCTCTTACTTAGTTCGGTAGCAAGCTTAATTCTCTGTGCTTCACCACCGGATAAGGTTGTAGAAGGTTGTCCAAGACGAATATAGGATAACCCTACATCATATAGAGTCTCTATCTTTCTACGAATGGATGGCATATTTTCAAAGAATTTAAGTGCTTCTTCTACCGTCATATCTAGAACATCATAGATACTTTTTCCTTTATATTTTACTTCCAGTGTTTCACGGTTATAGCGCTTTCCGTTACATACTTCACATGGAACATATACATCTGGCAAGAAGTTCATCTCTATCTTGATAATACCGTCACCACTACATGCTTCACATCGTCCACCTTTGATGTTGAAGCTGAATCTTCCTTTTTGGAATCCTTTCGCTTTCGCATCTGGAGTTGCTGCAAAGAGGTCACGTATCTGATCAAATACTCCGGTATACGTTGCTGGATTCGATCTTGGAGTACGTCCAATTGGTGATTGGTCAATATTGATTACTTTATCTAACTTATCAATTCCAATAATATCATCATGTTTTCCAGGAACATATCTTGCTCTGTTCAGATCTCTTGCTAATCTCTTATATAAGATTTCGTTGATTAATGAGCTTTTACCAGATCCAGATACACCAGTGATACAAGTCATAATGCCAAGTGGAATATCTACTGTCACATTCTTAAGGTTATTTTCTTTGGCTCCCTTTATCGTAATATAACCTGTAGGTTCTCTACGTTCTTTTGGAACTGGAATCTGAATTCTTCCACTTAGATATGCTCCAGTAATTGAATTAGGATTCGCCATAATCTCTTCGGCTGTACCTTCTGCAATTACTTCACCACCGTGTTCTCCTGCTCCAGGGCCTATATCAATAATATGATCTGCGGCAAACATAGTATCTTCATCATGTTCTACAACAATCAGCGTATTACCAAGCTCTTTTAAGTTATTCAAAGTTCGGAGTAATTTATCATTATCTCTTTGGTGGAGACCGATACTCGGTTCATCTAGAATATAAGCTACTCCTACTAGTCCAGATCCAATCTGAGTAGCAAGACGAATTCTTTGCGCTTCTCCACCTGATAACGATCCAGTCGCTCTCGCTAAAGTTAAGTAATCAAGACCTACATCAATAAGGAATCCAATACGAGCTTTAATCTCTTTTAATATTAATTCACCGATCTTTGCTTGCATAGGTGTTAGTGTAAGTTGATTCATAAATACTGCAAGATCACGAATAGAATATTCCGTAACATCAGAGATATTCTTATCTCCTACTGTAACTGCTAAGGCTTCTTTTTTAAGTCGCTTACCACCACAAGCTTTACATGGTGTTGTTCTCATGAAAGTCTCATATTCTTGCTTCGTGGAATCTGATCCTGTCTCACGATATCTTCTCTCCACATTTCGTATCAGTCCTTCGAATGCAACATCGTAAACACCTTCTCCACGTTGTCCTTTATAATATACTTTAACTTCTTTTCCGTCGGTTCCGTGAAGAATGATATCTTTAATCTTGTCTGGAAGATCCTTATAAGGCGTATCCAGGTCAAATTTATACTCTTTTGCTAATGCATCAAGAATTGCTCTTGTATAGCTTGATTTATCTGTTGCTGATTGCCAACCTAGTACAACAATGGCACCTCCTGCAATGCTAAGATTCTGATCTGGGATCATAAGCTCTGGATCAAATTCCATCTTAACACCAATTCCATAACAATCTGGACAAGCACCAAATGGATTATTGAAGGAGAATATTCTAGGTTCCATCTCATCAATGCTTATTCCACAGTCTGGACAAGAGAAGCTTTGGCTAAAATTAATTGTCTCACCATCGATAACATCCACAACTAATAAACCCTCGGATAACTTTAATACACTTTCGATAGAATCCGATAATCTTTGTTCAATTCCTTCTTTGACTACAAGACGGTCTATAATAATCTCAATATTATGCTTCTTATTCTTATCTAGCTTAATCTCTTCAGATAATTCATATAGATTACCATCTACCATAACTCTAACATATCCGCTTTTTCTGGCTTGTTCGAATAGTTTAACATGTTCGCCTTTTCGTCCTCGAACAACAGGCGCCAGTAATTGAATCTTTGTTCTCTCTGGTAGTTTCATAATCTCATCTACCATCTGATCTACTGTCTGCTTCTTAATCTCTTTCCCACACTTTGGACAATGTGGTATACCAATTCTTGCGTATAATAGACGAAAATAATCATAGATCTCAGTTACCGTTCCAACCGTTGATCTTGGGTTTCGATTCGTTGACTTCTGATCAATTGATATTGCTGGAGATAATCCTTCGATACTCTCTACATTTGGTTTCTCCATCTGACCTAGGAATTGTCTTGCATAGGAAGACAACGATTCCATGTATCTTCTCTGTCCCTCAGCATAGATTGTATCAAAAGCCAAGGAAGACTTACCCGAACCACTAAGTCCAGTTAATACAACAAATTCATCTCTAGGAATATTTAATGTAACATTCTTAAGGTTATGCTCTTTTGCACCTCTGATTTTAATATAATTCTTCTTCTCTGCCATCTTATCTCCTCGCATGTATCTGTAGGTAATGGTAATCTTATCGCGTCCTATCAATATTAGCGGTTGTGTAACCTTCCTACTCTTAACAATACTTTGCTATCATTTATATTAAATTTAATTGTTACTAATTATCTATCTTTTATTCATATTTATAATTGTTGAAAACTGTCTATCTGCTCTATTCTTTCTATCAATTGTTGCTAATAGCCAGTCCTACTCAATTCTTACGATAATCGATTATCTCTATAATATCAATCTTTGCTTACGTCTTTCATTACATCTTACGTAACATCTATCAACAGAATGACTTAATCTATAAGTAGTTACCCACAATAAGCTTCTATATTCCACACATTCTGTTCACAATCTCTATACTTATCGAATTGTATGTGCACCTTAACTCTATTTTATGAGTTGACCGATAAATGACCTGTTTCAAAATCTTGCCTGGCAATTTGCACAAAACAGAAAAAATGAATGCGCCTTTGAATATGTATTAGAAGATCTTGTTCTCGGATCATTTCGTGTAATATGCTAGGACAGATCTGTCTGAACGAAGGGAGTTATCTGTCCTAGCATATGTTTTACACAAAAGCTCCCCTCTATCGCCTATGGCGATGTAACAATCAAGGGGTGTGAAAATTTTCTTTTTCACACTATGATCTGAGAACTAGAACTTCTTATACATACTCAATGAAGCATGAGTTTTTCTGTTTTGTGCAAATTGCCTAGACTGTCTCCCAAACAGGTCATTTGTCGGGCAACTCATGTTATAGATCTACAGATTATTTAACTGCTTCTTTAACGCTACTAATTTATCTCTTAATTCTGCCGCCAATTCGAAGTTCAGTTCAGCCGCAGCCGTATGCATTTCTTTGGACAATGTCTTAACGACTGCTTCTAACTCCTTCTTACTCATAGATTCTGGATCTTTCTCCATACTATAAGTCTCTTTGGTTGCTTTCTTGGAGATACTGATTAGATCACGTACTGCTTTCTTAATTGTTGTTGGTGTAATTCCATGCTCTTCATTATATTGGTTCTGAATTGCTCTTCTTCGATTTGTCTCCGAGATTGCTCTGTTCATAGAATCTGTCATTTTATCCGCATACATAATTACGCGACCGTCTGAGTTTCTCGCAGCACGACCAACCGTCTGAATCAAGGAAGTCTCAGAACGAAGAAAACCTTCTTTATCCGCATCCAGGATCGCAACTAATGTAATCTCAGGTATATCAAGTCCTTCTCGTAGTAGATTGATTCCGACCAAGACATCAAATACATCGAGTCGCATATCTCGTATAATTTCGGAACGTTCCAATGTATCTATATCAGAGTGTAAGTATCGCACACGAATTCCTACTTCTCTCATATAGTTCGTAAGGTCTTCTGCCATTCGTTTTGTAAGGGTTGTAATCAATATCTTATTCTTTTTGGCTACTTCTTTATTCACTTCACCAATCAAGTCATCAATCTGACCTTCCACTGGTTTTACCGTAATCTCAGGATCTAATAATCCAGTCGGACGAATAATCTGCTCTACTCGAAGAAGTTCATGTTCATTTTCATATACGGATGGAGTCGCGGATACAAACATCATCTTATCGATCTTGCTCTCGAACTCTCCAAAGTTAAGTGGTCTATTATCCTTTGCAGATGGTAATCGGAATCCAAAGTCAACTAGAGTGCTCTTTCTCGCCTGGTCACCAGCATACATACCCCTTACCTGCGGTATAGTAATATGGGACTCATCCACAATAATTAGATAATCATCTGGAAAATAATCCATCAAAGTATGAGGCGTACTACCTGGCTCTAACCCCGCCATATGCCTAGAATAATTCTCAATTCCAGAACAGAAACCAGTCTCTCTTAGCATCTCAATATCAAAATTCGTTCTCTCTGAGATACGTTGTGCCTCTAGTAACTTGTCCTCACTCTTAAAATACTTTACTCGCTCTTCTAGTTCCGCTTCGATTGTCTTAATTGCACCTTCTATTTTGTCTGGTGGCACTACATAATGGGATGCTGGGAATATCGCAATATGTTCTAAGCTACACTTTATCTCTCCAGTGAGTACATCAATCTCTGTAATTCGATCAATCTCATCACCGAAGAATTCAACGCGGACTGCTGTATCTGCTGATGACGCAGGAAATATCTCTAGGACATCTCCTCTAACACGAAAACTTCCGCGTTTAAAATCCATATCATTTCTTGAATATTGAATATCCACCAACTTACGTAATACTGCATCTCTATCCTTCTCCATACCTGGTCTCAGAGACAGTACCATGTTCTGATAATCAATTGGAGAACCCAGACCATAGATACAAGATACGCTGGCAATAATAATAACATCTTCTCTTTCTGCAAGAGCTGCTGTTGCTGAATGCCTTAATTTATCAATCTCGTCATTAATTGCAGAATCTTTCTCGATGTAAGTATCGGTTGAAGGTACATATGCTTCTGGTTGATAGTAATCATAATAACTTACAAAATACTCGACCGCATTGTGTGGAAAGAACTCTTTAAACTCTCCATATAACTGAGCTGCAAGAGTCTTATTATGGGCAATAATTAAAGTTGGCCTATCGATTTGTTGAATTACATTAGCCATAGTAAATGTCTTACCCGATCCAGTTACTCCTAATAAAGTCTCAAATTGATTTCCTTCTTGAAAGCCCTTTACTAGTTCTGCTATTGCTTCTGGTTGATCACCCGTAGGTGCAAATTCTGAAACCAATTGAAATCTTCCCATAATACCATCCTCTCAATCTTATATCATTATCAATCATTCGATAGCCCAAACCTTACTTATGATACAGAGTGTATATTATTATCACTATGTATCATCAATATTGGCTACCTTTTCTCAAGTCCTATTAGAATACTTGCCAATTATATTACAGCTCAAACTTCTCATTTAAAAATCTATCATATACTTGATAAATTCAGGTTAAATGTATATTAATTATGGTAATCTATGTAGTCCACCATCTGAATTTATCAAGTATTCGCTGCACTTATACTGTTACATTTGAGATATGAATTTTCTTATTGACTTTACTTTCCATTATCTTGTCATTATATCATAATCAATTTTTAAAATCAATAAAATTCGAATGTTTGTTCTTGTGTGTAACTCAGTTGCTTTTCCAATTGTGAGATGATAAAATACAATTGGAAATATTATCTGGAGGTGCATCATGGCAAAAAAGAAAGCAACTATGCAAGATATCGCAGACTTATGTGGTGTATCAGTTGCCACCGTTTCATATGTAATTAACAATTCAGAAAAAGAACATATCAAGCACGACACACGCATCAAGGTATTAGAAGCAGCCAAGAAATTAAACTATGCTCCAAATGTCAATCGATACTTAACTCATTCAAAGAGTAATCTTATTGGCATCATTATTAATTGGAATAAAAGAAATGCTCCCAGTAAGAAAATGCTTTATTATGATCTAGCCATCGAACTACAAATGCAACTCGCTTTGTTAGGATATGACACAATCATCGCTACAACCAAAGCATTAGAAGAGGAAGCAGACATCATATCAAAGCGCTCTCTTGATGCTGCCTTCATTATTGATATCCGCTCCGAAGAAGTCAGACGAGTCACTTCCAAATATTATGTTCCAATCATATTCCTTGACTGTGAGATTAACGATCCTCTTTTCTGTAAGATATACCCCGATTATGAATATATAATATCCAAGGCAAAACGAATGCTACAATCCGAAGATATCTTTTTAGTAATGGAAGATATCTTAAATGAAGAACTGAAAGATATCATTACGAATACCATTCATCCAGACAATATATTTGTAAATGACATGAAAAATGATTTGCGTAAATTCCTCCTTCAACATCAGAACAAAAAAGGAATTATTCTTGGTGAGATTCTTGGTCTCGAAGTAGAACGCTACATTCGCAATGACCACATTGTTGTAGTGACTTCCCTTGATAAATCAAAACTTCTATTACCTGATACCATGACAATACCAATTAAGAACAAAACAAAAGCCATCACAGCTGTGAAGACTTTAGAACAACTCCTTCGCCTTACCTATGTGGCTACTCCTTGTAACCAACACTTGTTAAAACCTGATGAGGAGTAATGTGAATCTTATTTAAGCAATAAAATTTTAAATAAATATAAACCATGCTATTACATAAAGAATCTATGATAATATTTGATAAAAATATCTCCTCTATTTCATAACGAATTAATCATGTTTCTCATAATGATTATTAGTGTAAGCGGTTTTAAGATTATCCAATCTAACCGTCAAAAAGAAGGAGTACTCTGAAAGCTTACTCCTTCTTTTACTAATATAGCTCCTATTGTCTAACCTTTAAAATAATACTACTTATTTCCTTTTTTCTTTCTCGCAATAACAACACCTGTTGCTCCTACAGCAACGACTACAACAGCAGCAATTACAACATATAATACGGTATTATCGCTTTCTTTTTCTGTGCTACTATCTTTGTCATCCTTTGTACTACCCTTATCTTTATCCTCACTCTTTGTATCTTTTGACTCAGCTGCAGGTCCTTCTGGCCATCCAGCTTCTGCCTTAGTTGCAGCAACGATAGTAACTCCACCGCCCATTCCAGAATCATTAGCTACATCTTCACCACCATTTGTAAACCAATATGTCTGTCCTGTTTGAAGGTCTTTGCAGTCTGCAGTCTGATCTTTCCCATTTCCAAATAAGATACCAAATGCTTTATCACCTGGAACTACATAGGAATACCAACCATTACCTTCATCCGTCATTTCATCGCCTGGCCAAGCATTAGTTGCAAGATTCACCTGATCTGCCATTGTCCAAGCCCATGCACATACTTTATCCCATTTATTTGCATTATAGTAATAAACTTTAGTTCCAGCTGATGCATCCGTGGTTGTCTCTGACTTTGTATCCTCCGCCTTTATCCTATCCCCTGGTAATAGACAACCTACTACTACGCAAACCAATACCAATACATAACTGACATACCTTCCCAATCCTTTTTTCATACTCATTCTCCTTTACTAATTTTAAAATAGTGCGCCGTATAAGGCATTATTTCATTTCCTTTCATCATCTGACTACATAATAAGTCGGTATGATTAGATGGAATTACGTTCTTAGGTAATTTCCCCGAATGTCCTGTTTGATTAATTACCACGTAGATATCGGTTTCCTCATAGCTTCGTTTCATAATAAAAAGATCATTGGAACTAAGAAATGTAACCAATCCATATCGCAACGCTTTCTCTGTCTTTCGAATCTGTATTAGCTTCATATAGAAATTATGTACCTCAGTATCCCATTCTTCTGTATTCCAATTGAATCCCTTTCTGCAACCTGGATCATATCCCCCTGTTAATCCAATCTCAGTTCCATAGTACACACATGGAGAGCCTAGATATCCAAATAGAAAAGCTGCTGCATTCATGAGACTTTGCTTATTCTCATTACACATATAAAGGAATCTTTCCGTATCATGACTATCTAGTAGATTAAACATCATCTCATTCATTCTATCTGGATATTTCATTAATTGCATCATAAGTGCATCTGAGAAACCCCTAGCATCAATATCGCCTTTTGCAAAATAATGAATTGCTTGATTTGTAATCGGGTAATTCATCACGGTATCGAATTGATCTCCTTGTAACCAAGGAAAAGAATCATGCCAGACCTCCCCAATAATAATTAGGTCTTTATCTATTTCCTTTACCACTTTTCTGAATTCTCTCCAAAAGCAATGATCAGGTTCATCAGCCACATCTAGTCTCCAGCCATCAATATCATACTCTTTGGTCCAGTAACGAACCACATCAAATAGATACTCCCTTACTTCCTTATTAGCTGTATTCAATCTAGGCATATATGGTACACTTGCAAACATCTCGTAATTTGGCTCCTCTTTATTAACCGGAAATTCCTTTATCAAGAACCAATCTTTATACCTTGAATTCTCACCGTTTTTTATTACATCTTGAAATGGAGCAAAATGCTCACTGCAATGGTTAAATACGGCATCTAGAATAATTCGAATCCCTTTCTCATGCGCTTTCGTAACAAGCTCGCGAAAATCTTCTTTGCTTCCAAAGTGTGGATCAATCTGATAGTAATCAATCGTATCATATTTATGATTCGATATTGACTCAAAGATTGGGGTAAGATAGATTGCATTCACCCCAAGCTCTTCTAGATAAGATAGATTGCTTGTGATTCCTTCTAGATCTCCGCCATAGAAAGACTTCGGTGTAGGATCTGATTCCCATGGAACCGTCCTATCTGGCGAGATATCTGGATTTCCGTTCGCAAAGCGCTCCACAAATATCTGATAGAATATTGCATCACTATACCAACTTGGTTTGTGTGGAATATCCACCTCATGTGCGCTTGGGTATTGGAAGAATAAACAGTGTGCCAGGCTGTCATCGAAAGCATCTAACATTCCTGCTTCCGTATAGAAAAAATCCTCCTCCTCTGTAATTACTTCAAAGTAATACCCTAACCGAATATCATCTTGCTGAATATTATACTGATAATAATCAAAGTATTCATCGGAACCAATCTTCTCCATCGCTCGATATGTCTTATTCGCCCAGTCAAATTTTACTCCGTAAAAGAGCCTTACCTCCTTCACATCATCCTTCGCTGTCCGAAATCGTATTCTTATATCTTTTGTTGTATATGGATATGCATAATTGCTCTTCGGGCAATGATATAGTGCTTCTCTGTTCATGTATTCTCCTTTCTGCATTTGTCAAAAGTCTTTTTAACCTACAGGTGTATATTGATGTATAATTATTAATTTTGGCGTAGTCCGGCTGAAAGTAATGTTTATATTTTGTCAAGACTCAAAGTGAAAATAGAAACGTGAGTGAGTATTTTCACTTGTCCTGAGGCTTGTAAAAAATATATTACTTGAAGGAAAGGTAGCCAAAATTCATAATTATACAGCAATATACACTCAGTAACTAACTCAAGACTTTTGACTAACCTCTGCTACTCCGTTGCTAGTAGAGCTTTCCAGTTCTCAATTGTTTTCTTTCTTGCTTCCGCAGGTGATAATTTGCCATCAAATACTGCGCGGTCTATATCCTGCATGATAGACCAAAAATATGACATTCTAGGTACACTAGGCATTGGTACTGAGTTCTCAAACTGTTTAACAAAGGCTGGAAGATATGGATCTTCAGCTAATCCCTCTACATTATCAATGTTACTAATAGTAGTAATTCCATCATATTCTTTGTATAGGATACTTGCACCCTCATCACTTATTAAGAAATGAGCAAATAACTCAGAAGCGATTGGATATTTCGTAAAGGTTGAAATATAGGCACATTGTACTCCCGCAAATGGTCTTAAAGGTTTTCCTTGATAAGTAGGTAACGTTGTGATACCAAAGTTCATACCACTTTTCTTAATCTGTGATACATCCCAAGGGCCTGAGACATAATATGCTACCTTTCCTTCCATAAAACTAGCCTTTACAGAACTCTTATTACTAAGATCAGCTGCGGATATTGGCATTATGTCATGTAATGAAGCTACAACTTCTAACCCTTTTTCGAATTCATCTGTATCGAATCCTGGTTCATCTTCATTATCACCCTTTGGTCCAAATAGTTGGAACCCTTGTGATGCAAGGAATGGATATTCATTATATGCATCTCCAATTGGGCATAAGAAGTTGAATATATTATTCTTAGGATCATTAAAAGTTTTAGCACCCTCGATAATCTCTTCAAATGTCGTTGCTGGGGTCTTCACTAAATCTTTATTGTAGAATAAACAATTTACTTCAATTGATACTGGTATACCGTACATTTTTCCGTCATTCATTACTGTATTAATACCAGACTCTGGTATCTTACTCTTAACATCGTTCGCAACTACGTCTTCTAATTGCATAAATACTCCTGATGATAATCCTTTTTGGAAATTATCATGTGAGGTAACAAATACGTCCGCGCCTTCCCCGGATGGACCACTTAATGCAATCTTATCTACAGTACCCATCCCTTCTTGAGCAACAGACACAGATATACCATATTTTTCTTTAAAAGCTTTTGCTATTGCCTCACCATATTCCTTATTACCAGTCCAGAACACTAATTTTGCGCCCTTCTCTGGAACCATCTCATCCACTGTCGCAGCACCACTTCCAGTAAATACTTCTTCCTCTTTTGGAAGCTTCTTTTTACAACCAATTAAACTACTAATCATTACAAGAATAATGAATAATGCAAGTACTTTCTTACTCCAATTTTTTTTCATAAACCCATCCTCTTTTTCATTTTTTATTTACTGGTTAGGGCATCAAATATCTTGTTTTAGTACTAGAAAAATTTTGACATCCTAATCATTTGCTCAAACTCCCCAGCCAATATTTATTGCATACTCAAACATCTCTTTAAATTACTCCTTAGAAGCTCCTGCAACAATTCCTTGCACCAAAAACTTCTGAAATAGTAGATACATAATTGTAATTGGCACTGCAACAAGAACTGCACCAGCTGCAAATAAAGTAAAGTTTGCATTCTGATCATTCGATATCATGGAATATAAACCAACCGCTACTGTTTTGTTCTTATTACCAGTTAATAATAGGTTTGGAATGATGTAATCCATCCATGGCATCATAAACTGTGATACTGCACAGTATACGATAATCGGTTTTGACATTGGTACGATAATCTTCAAGAATGTATTGATTCTACTGCTTCCATCAATATAAGCTGCTTCATCAAGAGAACTAGGAATACCATCAATGTATCCTTTTACAAGCCATACATTATAAGGAATTGCACCTGCAGCATAAAGTATAACTAATGCCAATGGTTGATTCACAAGATTGAATACCACATAGAGTGTATATACTGCAGTCATGGATAGAAAGCTTGGGAACATAGATAGCACTAACAAGGTAAGTAGTCCGGTTTTCTTTCCTTTAAATTTGAATCTTGATAGGATCCAAGCTGTAACAAGTATTAACACTACTGAGATAGTCGCATTTAAAAGTGCAATAAATAAACTATTCACGAACCAATTTCCAAAGTCAGTCTCTTGAAATAACTTCGTATAATTTTCTAATGTCAATTCTTTCGGTATAAAGCTTGCTGTAGATAAGTTCTGCCCCTTGTTAAAAGAAGACATTACGATCCATATAACGGGTATAAGTACTAGAATTGTAACCAGCATTAATTCTGCATTTACTAATATTACTTTCAAACGTCTTTTCCACATGCCTTACACCTCCTTGAATGCTTGAGTTCGTCTAAAGTTCCATATTGATACTCCAGCAATCATTATAAATATCATAATATTCATGACAGCTGCCATATCATATAACTTCTGATCTAAGGTCAACTTATAGATCCATGAAATCAAGATATCGGTATCTCCAGCAAATTGATAATTAGTATTGACAGGACCTCCATTGGTTAGGAAGTAGATAATTCCAAATCCGTTGAAATTACCTGCAAGATTCATAACAATTAGTGGTGCGGTAGCTCTTAATACAAGCGGTAATGTAATATACCTGAATATCTTAAATCCTCCACCTCCATCAATCTCTGCTGCTTCGTATAAGCTCTTATCAATATTAGATAGAATCCCCTGAATCATTATCATGAACATCGGGAATCCCAGCCATAGGTTTACTACTAGAATGGTTACCTTTGCAATAAATGGATCCGATAGAAAGGCAATTCTATGATCGGTCAAACCTAGATCCATGAGTAACTTGCTAACTGGACCAAACTGTCCATTTAAAAGGTTACGAAATACTAATAATGATATTAACTGTGGTATTGCCCAAGGCAAAATCATCATTCCTCGATAAAAGGTCTTACATTTGGTATACTTACTATTCAATAGGATTGCTTGCAACATCCCAAAGAAGAAGGTTGAAAATGTTGCTAACACTGCCCATACAACAGTCCATCTAAGTACCAAGAAAAATGTACTTGACCATATTGGAATCTGGAATAACTTCTTAAAATTATCAAATCCAACCCATTTCACGAGATTACCAGGTGGTAAGTGATTTGCGTTATAATTTGTAAATGCTGTTAATATAGCAAAGATAATAGGCATAATAACTATAAATGTAATGTATATAACAATGGGAACTAATATTATGTAAGCAAAGAATCTTGAATATGTACTTTTAAAATATTCTTTCGTCGTTGGGCAATGTCCTGTTTCATCTAATAATCTACCTGTCTTATATGCATCATATAGATTGAATATGTTGATACCACCTACTACAATGAGTACTAATATTGCAATAATACCTGTAATCATTAACATTGTTGAGTGATCACCATTGATGCCACCTTCTCTTTCACCTAGGGTAACCAATCCCCAGATTCCTTTTGTAAAAAAACCTCCATGCAGGCGAAATGAAAAATGTTGTATCTGTCCTGATAATGCTTCTAACCAATACCCAGTAAACAATTCCGTTCCTATAAAAATTAGTTGAAATACAAAAAGGAGTAATCCTTTTATTCGCTGTTTACACACAAAGAATTGGCCAGAACCCCATATGATTATGGAGCATAGTAAACTTATGATACGCTTCCTTTTATTCACTTTTTAATCGTCCTTTCTCCTTGCTGTTTTTGTTACCTTCTAGGTGATTACCATTCATTCCCATCTATGATTCTATACTACTTCATCATACGCATATCGTCAAGTATAATTGCACGAAAATATGTACAAATATTTAGTTTTTTTATGCAATATTACCTATGGATTTTACTTAAAAAAATTTATTAAGTAGCAATCCGAACCTTCTAAACCTTGTATATTCAACACTTTTTCATTGAATTACTTAATTTTCAGGTTAAGTACATACTTAAAAGAATACTGAAGTATATTAAAAAAGAGCCATCACATTCACTATATCTGTATGGATGCCTCATTCCATTTAACAGAGATAGTTCCTGTGATAGCTCTTATTCTATTTTGATATAAAAAGTTTACTTTTTGACTACCAAGCAAAGAATTTTAATTATTTATTTATCTTTTTCATAATGACTTCAATTGCCTTTTGTAATTGATTATCTTCTGATTTTTGGATAACAACTTTTTGTAGTAATTTCTTATCTAACTCTACTTTAACATCTGGATCAATACCAGTTCCATGAATATTTCTTCCCTTTGGTGTGTAGTATTTTGACACTGTAATCTTTACTGCAGTATCGTCACCTAGCGGCATTACTTGTTGAACAATACCCTTACCAAAGCTTGTGGTACCAATAAGAGTTCCAACTCCATAGTCTTGGATTGCACCAGCAAATATCTCAGATGCACTCGCACTATTACCATTAATCAATACTACTAATGGTTTATTAAAATCTTCTTTACCATCTGAATAATATTTTTCTTTTTCACCATATTTATCTTGTGTATATACTACAATACCCTTTGGAAGCATACGATCTAACATCTTTACAACAATATCAAGTAAACCACCTGGGTTATCTCTTAAATCTACAATAAGGCCTTTTTGACCTTGCTTATCTAAATGATTTACAGCTGAAATAAATTGGTCTGCTGTTACTTCCTCAAATTCAGATACTTTGATGTATCCAATCTTATTATCTAGCATTTCAGATTCAATGGTTGGGACTTCAATCTTCTTACGCTCAACGGTAAATTTCAAAGGCTCCGTTTCATTTTTTCTTATAACGGTGATATCAACTGTAGTGCCTTCATCACCTTTCATTTCGCTTACAACTTTGCTTAAGTCTTCGCCCGTAACTTCTTTACCGTTTACCTTTGAGATTATATCTCCTGGTAGAATTCCTGCTTTATATGCTGGACCAGTTTCAAATGGTTTTACAATTGTAATAATACCTGTCTTAGCATCTTGACTTACAGTTGCTCCGATGCCACAGTATACACCACTAGATGACTCCATCAAAGCAGCGAATTCATCCTTTGTATAATAAACAGAATATGGATCACCTAAGCTAGCCATAAGCCCTTTATATATACCATCTGGATAGATGCTACTATCTACATCTTTTAAATAATACTGTTTTATTAAACCTTCTAATTTACTAAGCTTATTATTAATTGCTGCTTGATCTGGAATTACATCACCTGATGTTGAATCGGTAACTGTAGTCGAATTATTCGCCGTTACCCTACTTGGTTCACCCTTATTTATGTAGATAGTTAATGCTATCGTAACGATGAATACAGAAGCTGCAAGGCCAGTGATAAGTCCTGGCAAAAATTTATTCTTCATAATATACTCCTTCGGTTAAGTCTCTTATATTATATGTTCCAAGTTCTAGTTTTATCCGATAATAGTGTGAAATATACATAATTTTCACACCCCTTGATTTTAAAATTATGGACTTACATAATTTAAAGGATTTACATAAGTACCATTAACAGAAATACCAAAGTGTAAATGTGATCCTGTTGAATATCCTGTTGAACCTACCTTAGCGATGACTTGTCCTTTACTTACGGATTGTCCAACACTTACTAATAGTTGAGATGCATGCATATATACGGTATAAATACCACTTCCATGACTGATCATAACATAATTACCTGCTGATCCACTATATGTAGCAATTAACACGGTTCCACTATTGGATGCTACTATGTTGCTTCCTGTTGGGGCTCCGATATCAATTCCTTTATGATAAGTACTTGCACCTGCTGTTGGTTGAGCTCGATATCCAAAAGAAGATGTAATTCTACTACTACTTGGTACAGGCCATATAAAACCTGTTGCAGATGGAGTCACATTACTACTTGAATCAGAATCGTTATCTGCACTATTATTATTTGAACTATTATTCGCAGCTTGTTGCTCTCTTGCTTTTCTCTCGGCCTCTGCTTTTCTTGCTTCCTCCGCTTTTCTTGCAGCTTCTGCTCTTCGAATTTCTTCTTGAACAAGATCTTCAATTACATTTTCTTGTTTATCAATCTCATTGTCATAATTCTCTACAACATCCTTTGATTTACTAATGTTCGCATTATACTTTGCCAACTCAACCGCTTGTGTATCTGCAAGTTTTTTCACTGTGCTTTTCTCATACTCAGCTTCTTCTGTCAGTCCTTGCAATTTTGTTAGATTTGTTTTTAGATCAGTTTCCTTGGTTGCAATAGACTTCTTGGTAGCTTTATAATCGTTTAATAGATTCGAATCGTATTCTGATATTTTAGATACATATTCTGCTCTATTTAATAAGTCTGCTATATCTTCTGAATTAAGTAGAACCTCTAAATAATCTTGGTTACCATTCTCGTACATGTACTTAATTCTTTTCTTCATCGTCAGATATTGTTTCTGCTCTGTTTTCTTTGCTTCTTCTAACTCTTTTCTAGTCTCAACTAGATTTACATTTACGGTACTAATCTGACTATTTAAATTATCGATTTCACCATTCAATTCATTCATCTGTGTATCCAACTTATGAATGTAGGTAACGATATCTCCTTTTTCTTTCTCTAGCTGCGCAATTTTCTCTTCAGTATTTTTCTTTTTCTTCTCTAATGCAGCTTTCTGATCTTTAGCATCCTGTATAGAATTGGCATAAGATGTGAAAGTGAAAGACGACAATGTGACAGCTATAATTACAATACTAAGTATTCTTCGAGTCCAAGTTTTCATAAGGTTCTCCTTTCAAAACAAAGAGTTTAAGGTAATTGCAAAACTAATTACTTCGTTAAATTTAAGATAGAATTGATTCATTTCTATCTTAAATAGTGAAAATAATGGAGTCTCGCAATTACCTTAATCTACAGCACAATCGTAGTTCTCTAAACTCTAAGATGTTTTCTAACAGTTAATATACTTCCGAAGAATCCAATACCAATTCCCATTAGAATTGATATTGGAATTAATGTTGCAAAGATATCTTTCACATCAAGGAATGTTAGAAAATTAGATAATACATTGAATTTATATTTTACGGTTATATAGGCTATTATTTTATTGTAAATAAAATATAGTACTACTAATGGGAATAATGATCCCAGAAAACCAATTAATATTCCTTCTACAATAAATGGCGCACGGATGAAAAAGTCTGTGGCACCAATTAGTTTCATGATTGCTATCTCGTCTTTACGCACGGATATCCCCATCGTAATTGTTGTACTAATGAGGAATACTGCTACTGATATTAATATAATAATAATAGTTGCTGATACATAGCCCACCAAAATATTAAAACTGGATAGACCTTTTGCTGTAACCTCAGAACTATTTACTTTTCGCACACCATCAATTTTCTCTATGAATTTTACAAGGTTATCCTGTTTTGAAACGTCATTAAGATAGATCTCATAAGAAGCTGAATCTGCTAAAGGATTATCTCCTTGAAATGCTTCTGTTAAATCTTTATCATCTTTATACATCTCTTTTTGGAATTTCTTCCACGCTTCTTCTGCTGATATATAATTCATACTTGAGATTTCTTTTCTAGTCTTAATCTCAGTTCCAATATCTTTAATCTTTGCTTCACCGATTCCTTCATCAAAGAACACAGTAATTCCTACGCTTGTCTCAGCCATTTTCATCATGTATTGAACATTTGCTAATACAAAATAGAATACTCCAAATAGGAACAAACATGCCATAATTGTTCCTATCGATGCCAAGGAAAACATCTTATTACGGCGGATATTCTTAATTCCTTGTTTGATACTGTAACCAATACTACTAGCCCTCATAAGAATACCCACCTTTTGTTTCATCACTAATAAGAACACCCTTATTCATTGTTATAACCCTTTTTTGCATGGCATCTACAATTTCTCTATTATGGGTTACGATAACTACAGTTGTTCCTTTTTTATTTACTTCTTCTAATAGATTCATTATTTCCCATGAATTCTTAGGATCAAGATTACCTGTCGGCTCATCTGCTAACAGAATAACTGGATTATTCACAAGAGCTCTTGCAAGCGCAACTCTCTGCTGCTCGCCTCCTGATAATTGCTTTGGTAGAACCTGCATCTTCTCAGATAGACCTACTTCTGCTAGGATTGATGGTACTTTTCTCTTAATGCTTCTAATTGGCTCTTGAATTACTCTTTGTGCAAAAGCAACGTTTTCAAATACATTTCGATCCTTCAATAGCCTAAAATCCTGAAATACTACCCCAATACCCCTTCTATGCTTTGGAATCTGGCTTCTTCTTAGTCGTGTAAGTTCTTTTCCATTGACAAATATATTACCTTCTGATGGCTCAATCTCTTTTAGAAGAAGCTTAATTAAAGTGGATTTACCTGAACCACTACTACCAACTATAAATACAAATTCCCCTTTATTTATCTTTAGGGATAGATTTGTAATTGCTTTTGTCCCTGTTGAATAAGTTTTTGATACTTTGTCAAATGCAATGATAGGAAGTTCCGTTTCTCTATCATGTTCTCCGTTTAAATTCATCATTGTAATACATGTCCCTTCAATGCCTGTTACACCGGTTACTAACTAATATTCAAGGTTCTCCATATATTTCATATATTTAACAACCATTAATGCAATTTTAAATGTAATAGCATCATCGAATACTCTTAAATCTAAGTTTGTACTCTTTTGAAGTTTATCAAGACGGTAAACTAAAGTATTTCTATGAATGTAAAGCTGTCTTGATGTTTCAGATACATTTAGACTATTTTCAAAGAACTTGTTAATTGTAGTTAATGTTTCTTCATCAAATTCATCAGGTGATTTACCATCAAAGATTTCTTTAATGAACATCTTACATAATGGCATTGGTAATTGATAGATAAGACGTCCAATACCTAAATTACTATATGCAACAACATTACGGCTGCTGTAGAAGATCTTACCTACGTCTAGTGCCATCTTAGCTTCTTTATATGATCTAGATACATCTTTAATCTCATGTACAATGGTACCAAATGCAACATGAACTTTAGTCATAGCTTCAGTATTAAGCATATCAAGGATTACCTTAGCTGTCTTGTTCATGTCTTCATATGTTTCATTTTGTTTTAATTCTTTTACTAATATGATATTCTTTTCATCAACTGCTGTAATGAAATCTTTTGTCTTTCCTGAGAATAGACCTCTAACAGTTTCAAGTGCATTTACATCTTTTTCATTCTTAGTCTCAATAATAAATACAACTCTTCTTACATCGGTATCGATGTGTAATTTTTTAGCGCGATTATAGATATCTACTAATAAAAGGTTGTCCAATAGTAGATTCTTGATGAAGTTATCTTTATCATATCTTTCTTTATATGCAACTAATAGATTCTGAATCTGGAAAGTTGCAATCTTTCCTACCATATATACATCATCACTATCACCTTTTGCAAGAACTACATACTCAAGTTGATGTTCATCAAATACCTTAAAGAATTGGTAACCTTGTAATACTTGACTATCTGCTGGTGATTCCACAAAAGTTAATACTGCTTGCTCATATTCTTCTGCGCTTGATACTGTCGTTGCTAATGTTTTTCCTTCTGTGTCCATTACACATATATCAACTCTTGTAATTGCTTTTAAACCTTCAATTGTATTTTGTAGAATTTGATTGGAAATCATTATTATTCACTCCCTCTAGTTTTATGTTTTTGGTAAATCTTCTTTTATTTCATTCGAATTATCGTCATTTATCTTAGTCGATTCATAATACTTATCTATAATATTATCATTTGTTCTATAAAAAGTAAACTAAAAAGATTCTTAAACCCTTATAAATTTAGGATTTTTCACAAGAAAAAGTAGTTTAAAATACCCCTAATAGGACCTTCCTACTATATGAAAAAGGACTGCTAAAATGATAACTCATCACTTTAACAGTCCTAACTTAATTATATCTAAATCTATCGTGTGGTACGATTACATCTAGGTAATCACACCGTATGCTCGAATTAGTTGCAGATTACTAGTTCACTTTCTTTATCAAATACATGAATCTTAGATAAATCAAATGCAACTTTGATTGAATCTCCAGGTCTAACTGTTGTACGTGGGTTAACACGTGCAGTTACTTCTTTATCATCGATTTCACAGTATAGTAATACTTCTGATCCTAATAATTCATATACCTTAACTAATGCTGTAAGAACGCTATCTGGTGAAGCACTGATGAACATTTCTTCATCATGTACATCTTCTGGACGAATACCAAGAACAACTGTCTTACCATCGTATCCACCATCAATTAGTTTCTTAGCTTTTGCTTCTGATAACTTAATTGAATGTGAACCAAATACTAATGATACTTCATTACCAGATTTTTTAACTTGTGCATCGAATAAGTTCATTTGTGGTGAACCCATAAATCCAGCTACGAATAAGTTTTGTGGCTTGTCGTATAAGTTTTGTGGTGAATCAACTTGTTGAACAATACCATCTTTCATAACGATAATTCTTGTTCCTAGAGTCATAGCTTCTGTTTGATCATGTGTTACGTAGATAATTGTTGTTTGAAGTTTTTGATGTAATTTTGAGATTTCGATACGCATCTGTACTCTTAGTTTTGCATCAAGATTTGATAAAGGTTCATCCATTAAGAATACTTTAGGATTACGAACGATAGCACGACCCATGGCAACACGTTGTCTTTGACCACCAGATAAAGCCTTTGGTTTACGATCTAATAAACTTTCAATTCCAAGAACCTTAGCAGCTTCTTTAACTAATTTATCTATTTGATCTTTTGGAGTCTTTCTTAGTTTAAGACCAAATGCCATATTATCATAAACTGACATATGAGGATATAACGCATAGTTTTGGAATACCATTGCGATATCTCTATCTTTTGGTTCTACATCATTAACTAATTTGTCTCCAATCCACAATTCTCCAGATGTAATTTCTTCAAGACCAGCGATCATACGTAGAGTTGTTGATTTACCACATCCTGATGGTCCTACGAAGATTATGAATTCCTTATCTGCGATTTCTAGACTGAAGTCTTTTACTGCTACAAATCCATTTGGATATGTTTTGTTAATATTCTTTAAAGATAAACTTGCCATTTTGTATTTCCTCCCTAGAATGAATATATCGTGATTAGTAGTACAGTTCTTGTACCTTTTCTAAAATCAATGATACACCATTTGAAGATTGAAAACCATATCCCATTTTAACAAATAAATTTTTAGGCTTTTGTATAATTTGTATACTAGAATTCCCCAATAAAATGTATGTTTTTTGGATACTATACTCATTTGGATAAATTGACTATATTTTTGTAAATGTTAAGATTTTTTACTGTTTATATTCTATAAATCCTTCTCCAAGTACCTCTCTAACATCACTAACAATGATAAAGGCTTTTGGGTCAATTCCACCAACAATATTTTTTAATTCAATAATTTCTTTCTTAGAAACTACGCAAAAAATCATTTTTTTCTCATCATTGGAATACATTCCAGTAGCATGAAGACCTGTCGCTCCTCTATCTAATTTATCCATGATTTCTTTTGCAATCTCTTCATACTGATCTGATATAATATATGTTAACTTAGCAAATTTTAATCCTTCTAACATTCCGTCCATTACTTTGGCTGTTATATACACTGCTATAACGGAATACAAAGCTTTATTTAGTCCAAATGTTGCAGCACCAAGTAACACAATTGCACCGTCAATAACAAATATAACTTGAGCTATTGTGTAATGAGGTATAAATTCATGAATGATCATTCCAAGCATATCCGTTCCACCAGTGGATGCCATCGTGATAAATACCATTCCAAGACCAATTCCACCAATAACGCCACCAAATACCGAAGCTAATAATAAATCATGATATACAATATCAAAGCTTGGTACAATATAAAGTGCAACTGATAAAACAGCAGTTGCAAATAATGTTTTTCCTACGAATTTTTTTCCTTTTAATAAGAAAGCAGCTAAAAATAAAGGTACATTTAATAATATATTGGATACCCATATTGGGATTCCTCCATGAATGAATCCTTTTGTAAAGTACTTAATGATAATGGCTAATCCCGAGAACCCCCCTGTTACTAAGTCCATTGGTTCATATACTAGATTGATGCCTACTGCCATGATAAATGCGCCGACAATGATTAGAATTACGTCCATTTTCCTTGTTCGATTTGTAAGTAATTTCATTTTATTTTCCACTCTACTGCAGTTGGTACTGCTATTTGCCTTAACTAACGCCTGAAAGAATATTAACCGGCATTTCCTTTCATTCATAGTATTTTCTTTCAAACTTATTATTGAACTTAATTATGAATAATAATTTTCTCACTATATTTACATTGTTTTTATTTTTCTATTTTGTATTTTCTATTTTGTTTTCTTTCTTACTTTTATAATATTGCATTCTTTTTTTAAAATTATATGCCTCTTTGATTTTGTGGACTTTTTTACTTTGAAATAATCTACGATATAGTGTTTCTAACTTTATCTTTTTAATCCACGTAGGAATTTCCTTATTATCTTTCAAAATATGTTCTATGACTCCTCCGATACTGATACAAAGTTTCGCATTTAATTTTAAATAATTTGATGCAATCCATTTTTCTTGTAATGGACTATCAATTGCAAATATAAGGATATCTGGAGCAATGCTATTAATCTCATTAATAACAATTTCCTCTTTTTCTAAATCTTTTTCCGTAAATGAGCCTACAATCTTTAGATGCTCGTAATTCTTGTCATTAAACTGTTTATACCGTTCTATCTCATTTTCATTTCTACCAACAATAAATACCGTTTTCTCATCCTCTGTAATACTTTCGAACATAGAATATAAGAAATGATAATCAACGATCATTCCTTGTGTTTGCAAAGTATCTACATGATGAAGACTAAGAACAGTTTCTTCTCCTGGCAGAACGAAATCTGCGTTTTGAAAGCATTCTATATAGTGTTCATCATTCATTGTTTCTTGTATTGTTTTTGTTGATACAAGATATATAATGTTTAGACTATCGTTGGTCAAAAAACCTTTGCAGTTAAGTATTAGGTAATCGATACTAATAATATCTACTTCTAAATCCATAATATTAACTTTTGTTTCCATATTTTTTACCTCTAATTTTAGCTTGAGCTTTAAAGTCAGTTTTTGCTATCCTATACATTTATAAAGCAACATCAAACAACTGACTTGGCACTCAAAATAATTGACGAATCATAACTTACATTAGCTTCTTCTATTATCCTATTGTAATATGTTATCATTCGTACCTAATATAATCTGGATATCAACGCCCTCAGGCAATTCTCCTACTGATATTTCTGCGTTATTAAAATTCTCAAGTAAGTCACTACCCATTGACTCATCCTTTACAACAATACGTGTATTTGTAAGAACACCCTGATCGTAATTACCAATACCTGTAACTGTATATCCGGATAGCGTTAACTTATCTTGAAATTTTGCAGCTAACCCTGGAATTTCGCTTGCGTTTAATATCTGAATTTTTAATCCTACTGATGACGTAGTACTTTCATTACTTGAATCATCTGTTACCGTTTGGGCTGTTGTATGACTTTCGCTTCCTAATATTTGGTCTAAGAGTGCTTTTGACTTTACAACGTCAACGGTAAAGCTCTTCTCTACCATTTCTCCATATAAGCTATAATAATAAATGTTATCTAAATCTAATGCATAATAATCATCTAGATATTTTAATTTATTCTTTAAGGTCAGATTTGATTCTACATTCCCATATTCACTCGATATATAATCTTTCAGTTCTTCTTTTGAACTCATTCCTTCTAACTTAGCTTTAAATGTATCAGATAAAACTTGCACTTTTTCGGACTGAGTATCATTTTTAGAAGTTGTAAAGTATTTATCATAAATAGAACTTGATATTACAGTATAGTAGTTGATATCAACGTCTAGTAAATCTTCCATTAATAATGCACCATAGGTATAGATCTGGTCTTTATTAAAATATTTGCTTAGATTCTTTACTTCTACAATCTGTGGTATGTCCACTTTATGATTACATAATTTTTGATATAACTTGTTGGATATTGTAAACTCTGCATTCACAGGAATAGTTATATAATCTAAATTTCCTGTCTTTGTATTAAACACTTCTAATAAAAGATGATTAATCTTACCTGTACTTTCATTCATTGAGTAGATCAAATTATGTGAAACATCAACAACATCTGTATCACTAACAATATCTTTGATAATGGAATCAGATTTCACATTATGCTCTGCGTCTGTTATTTTATAAAAAAAATGTGTACTTAAATAGCTTGCAAAACCAACCACAAATAAAAATACCATAAATAATAATGTTCTAATCAATTTACGAACGAAACTACTCGTATTGCTTTTCCCTGTCATTCCTCCTACCTCCGTTCTACTAGGTAGTATAGCAGAAAGAGGATGAACTAGCAATATTTTTCACAAGGATTGCGCTCCCAGATCAGTATTTTTGTTTATTTTTTCCATCATAATACTTATTTTCTTGCCACCAATTTACATATTATGTTATAATTAACATCAGAAAACTTTTTTCTGTATACTTACTTATAGTTACAGCAAGCATAAGATTGGAGGATTATTGTGAAAAATAAAATTGTTTTAGTTACAGGTTCATCTCGTGGAATAGGGAAAAGCATTGCTTTAAATTTCGCCAAACAAGGATATGATGTCATTATAAATTGTTTTCAGAATAAAGAATTGTTATTAAATGTGAAAAAGGAAATTGAAGCCTATGGTGTATCTTGTCTCGCTTTTGTTGGTGATATGGGCAATTATGATACGGTAAAAGAACTTTTTTCTGAGATAGATCTAGAATTTGGTTCCCTTGATATCTTAGTAAATAATGCTGGTATCTCTCATATCGGACTTCTCTCAGACATGACGATTGATGAATGGAATCATATTGTAAGTTCAAATCTGACTTCTGTATTTAATTGCTGTAATCAAGCCATTCCATTCCTATTACATAAAAAACAAGGGAAGATTATTAATATATCCTCTGTATGGGGTAATGTTGGAGCATCCTGTGAAGTTGCCTATTCTGCTACCAAAGGTGGAATCAATTCATTTACGAAAGCATTAGCCAAAGAACTTGCACCAAGTAACATTCAGGTAAATGCCATCTCCTGTGGGGCCATTGATACAGAAATGAATCAATTTCTTGATGAAGAGGAGCGAAATGCACTGACTGATGAGATCCCTGTTGGCCGATTAGGTAGCACCGATGAAGTGGCTGAACTTGTATTTCAATTAGCTACAAGCAATTCCTATCTAACTGGTCAGGTGATTGCACTCGATGGTGGATGGATCTAATACTCTACTTACATGAATTTCATATGAGTCTTGACAAAATATAAGCGTTACTTTCAGTGCTGTATTTTGTTTTAAAGAGTATTAGAAAATCTTAATGAAGAAGGAATCCTTCAATAATCAGAAGAAGTGCTGCCCCGGCGCTTATCAGCGAGTTCGCTCCATCTGATTATATTTGAAGGATTCCTTCTTCATTTAGATTCTCTTATACTTCTTTAACCCAAAAACAACACGCATATAATACAGTGATATTCAAGCAAAACTACAATAACGTACTTTTTCAGTGGCCTTACCATCTATCATATATTTCCCCTGTACTCTCCCATTTTTACAGATACGATTCTTTCCAATCCATGTGCTAGCATAGTCATTAGAATACATCCAGTTTGTACATAAAGCAATCCTACTCCTATTGAAAAAAAAGCTGACGATATGCTATCCATGATAACCACACGATTTATCTTGGAACCAGATATAATTTCTTGTAGAATTATAAACTGTACCCACAGAATTGCATTTAATAAAATTGCTATATAGTAACCATTTTCTACACCCGATAATACTATCATGAAAAATGTCTGCATAAAAAGTCGTTGTGGAATCTCCATTAATACTCCACCTATAAACCATTCAAAAAGGTTATGTCTCTCCTTTTTGCAAGAGGACACGATAAATGCCGTAACTATTACTGTTATGATTAATAAAGTAACACTTTTAATACTTATGACACCAGTTAGATTTAAAACGGGAATCTTAACTGATGAAACTTTATACATTACTAAAAATGCTACCAATGATAAAATTTGTGATATGTATTGAGTGAGCTTACTCTGTACTTTTATTTTTTCAAACGTATTAGATACTATGATTTGTGCTCCAAATATAATAAAAGCTAAAAAACTTGCAACGAAATACCATACAATTATCATTTTATTTTTTCACCATTCCTTCTGTTCTTATCTAAGTTAATACAATATACGACATCCATTATATGTAACAGTATACATAAAGTCAAATATATCCTTTATTTAGAATAATTTTTCTAAATGTTATTTGTTATATAAAAGCCAGTGTCTTAATAAAAAAATTAAGAACACTGGCTTTCATTCATCTCTATCCCATTCCTTTATACTATTATTACTAATATTACTACTTCTTCTCCATACTTCCAAAATGTTCAATTGTAGTAGATAGGGCTGCAGACACAAAGACAGCTGTAAATGTGAAACCAGATAAAATAATTACTATTGATAATATCTTTGTCGTCTCACATACTGGGTACAAATCACCATAGCCTACTGTAAAAAAGGATATTACGACAAAATAAAATGCGTCTCCCCAAGAGGTTAATACTCTACTATAGCAAGGTGTCTTAAAAACATGCTGCATCTCATATGCAATATTGGTTAATGCAATTATTATAAATGTAATATTCATCAACGCAATACTCCAAATACTTTTCACAAGTACTTTCTTTTTAAATATTGTCATAACAACGCGACCAATTCCGAACAAATTAACAGCATATAAAACTACGCTAATCCATATAAAGCCTTTTGGGTAATCAATATTCTTTGTTAATATTTGAGTAAATAAAATGGCAAAGGACACAATGGAATAACTTAATATAATATTTATGGTCGTATCCTTCATGCAAATAATTTCTTTAATAACTACAAAAAGACAAAAATATACAACTAACAGTATCAGTAAAAAGCTTAATGCTACAATTGCTGAAAGAAATACTCGATAAGCAAATTCTCCATCACTATCCTTCTTAAATATGAAATACCCTATCACTATTCCTATGATGCAATGAATTGTGATAAATGGTACATAAAAGGATTGTTTCAAGCGTAAGACTTTCGTTTTTTGTCCCCCTACTTGAGAGAGATATTTTAATAAATAATTTTTACTCTTCCATATCTTCTGGAAGACATGTGCTAATATTCCCATGGTCATTAGCAAAATTATTATGCTGCTCATTCAATGGTCTCCTTTATTGAATAAATTCATTATGATTAGTATGCGAAAAGCCTTGTTTTAGTTTATCCAGTGTATATCGCTGTATAATTAAGAATTTAGGCTACCTTTCCCTCAAGCATCATATTTTTTACAAGCCTCAAGGCAAGCAAAAATACTCACTCACGTTCCTATTTTCACTTTGAGTCTTGACAAAATATAAACGATACTTTCGGCCGGACTACGCCAAAATTCTTAATCATACATCAATATACACAATTTAAGTTATGGAAGGCTTTTGGAACTTTTATCCTATAACATTCTATATCTTCCAATGTTTTCTTTGGATTATTCAAACTGCTCCATTCCTAGTACACCTTTAGCCTTACTAAGTCGTTCATTGAACTGGGCATAGAAAGGTATTTTGTCTTCATATTTTTGCATGAAAAAATTGCTCAATAGATACATATTAAGATTCTTTATCAGATTCTCATCTTCTGCATTCTTAACAATTTCTTGTATTGCATTCAGGAAATAATGCCAATCTATGATAAATTGTTCATTTTCTTTTCCGTCTGGGGTATCAATCCACTTATTAACTTTTGTTTTTGTTTTACTGTTGTTCTGGCATTCGTTTATTTGAAGAATGTACTTGAAACCACCATTTTCATAGTATCTACCTAGAGGGAAGATTCTACAGATTCCAGGTCGGATTGAATGTATATCACATCTTCCATTTTTATTTAAAAATGAGCATTGCTCATCTAGACTTATCATCTTAAGATTTGGCAAGATAATGCCATCTACTACATTTAGTTCAACTTTGTCGACTAATAACTGTTCAAAGGCCACATTAAGATTCGTCGTTAATCGATAGACATCATATGGATCTAATACAATGGAATATCCCATTCCGTGGCAACAAGTGGCTTGTCCTTTACACCCATTACAACTTACTTCAACGAGGTCATTTACATCGTATAGATTTCCATCCGATATATCACTAAGGCTGCAGTTTCTCTTCATTCGGTTTACCTCTCCTATTACAACATTATTCTCAGGTCTGACTGTTCTAAAACAAACCTTATTATAACACAGTAATTGCATTCTAAAAACATTTCTATAAATATTTATTAATTTAATGAAATGAGTTGCCCGACAAATGACCTATTTAAAATCTAGCCTGGCATTTTCACAAAACAGAAAGACTTAGTAAAGCCTGAGTTTTTCTGTTTTGAAGACTTTTAACCCTCGTCTTCTTCCAAACAACAAAAAGCAAGGATAACGTATATTAGCTCGTGTATGAGCATACCTTATCCTTGCTTTTCTGGTGTAAAACAAAGTATATAATCTATAATTTATTGCTTGTTCCAATTCTATAGAAGTCTTCACTTTATAAGTGTTGCACTCCTAATAACATTTTAAGACATATGCTTCTCAACAAAATAGAAGAAGACAGTTATCGCAAGTAAATCTGCACTTCCGCCAGGACTTATATTTCTTTCGATAAATTCTGTACTTAATTCATTAATTTTTTCTCTACCCTGATAAGAACGCATTCCACCGATAGAAAGAATATCTTGTGCTTTTTGCTTTACTTCTTCTAAAGTTTGCGGATTATGCCTGTGAAGAATTGTTGTATCGTTACAAATTGCCATGATTTTAATTAAAGTATTAACTAATCTATTATTCAAACTCAATTCCATATTTTCTTTATAAAACTCAAGAGCATAGTCAAACACCGTAGGCATCCCTTTTTCAACTTCACCTCTCACACCTTCATTTTTATATTTTAAAAATAATTTTTCTCCATGTGACAGATTTAAGCTTTCTCTTAGAGGTAATAACTCCTTATCTACAATTCCCTTCGTCATTTCTTTTATAATACTTTGTATGTCTGAAAATGACTGATTATCATATAAGGCTTTTCCGGTAGCAGCGCATGCTATTCCCATTAGAAACAACATACCTTTATGGGTGTTTACTCCTTTTGTATTAATAAACATCTCTTCTTCAGCCATTATTCCAATAGCTCTGATGCTTCTAAATATTTCTTTGCAACTTTTATTAGAATATCCTTCTTGTACAAACAGAGCAAAGTATTTACTCAATACAACTGAACTATCAATAAAGGTAAAATAATCCATATCCTTGTGGGCTCCGTTCGATACTGGTGAAACTAATCCTGGTGAGGGCGCGCAAGATACTTCATATAACATAGCTTGCATAGCATAACTACTAATGGTTAAAGATATTTCATTTAATAAAATGGTATTTTCTTTTTTCATGGCTTCTCTCTATGTAATGATATTTAATGTTCTGTATTTCTTAAGTTAGATTATTTGTTCAAACTTCGTATTTTGAACATCTTGATTATACTTGACATAATCAGGCGAAACAGTATATTAATCCGTGATAACGTTACTACTTTGTGTTTTCTTCTTACTTTCCATTATATTCTTAGGAAGATATTTTAAAATATATTCGATTGCATATACAATACTAAATGAAAATATTGCTGTCATGATCCATAATAAAGTAATGCGTAAGCTATATGGCATCATATCTCCCGATTTTCCCATTGCTTTTACTAGCATAGTAATTACAAAAAAGTTAGCCAAATATGCTCTATAGGCATATTGTGCTAAAAATCGTAACGCTGGTAACAATCTAGAGTTACCTTTTATCAGCATCAAAGAAAGACCATATATAATGATTATTGCAAAAATATTATAGAAAAACGTGGATGGTTTTAAATAAATTGCATTTGCTAAGCTTAGATGATCAAAGCCATAAGAGAAGACTTCTTGATTTGCAATATTAAATACAATAAAAAGTAAAGGAATCGCAATTAGTTTTGTCTTTGAAACAAATTGATTCCATTTTTCATAATGTGCAGAAGCAACTACTCCAAGAACAGCATAAATACTAAATCCAATAAAGGAACGATCCAAATAAAGTAACGCCTTATTGGTTGTAACGTTAAATATGCAATTATGATAATAGCATACGAATGCTAGATAAAATAGAAAGGTACCAATTAAGACAGGATATACCTTCTTTTTATCTGTTGTAAATTTAGCATATAAATACCAAAGAACTGGAACTAACAAATGAAATTGAAACATCATTACCAAATACCATGTATGAGGAGCGTTAGTACCTAATAGATACCCTTCAACAACGCTTCCAGTACTTTTATAATCAGATCTATTCATCAATATGTAAACCGTCGCCCAACAAAAGTATGGTATTAATAATTCTTTAAACTTATGTGTGACATGTGTTTTATACGACACATTTTTAATCTTACAGATATCAAAACAGATAGCAAAAATAAAAAATGGCGCAGAATACTTAAGGAAATCCAATAATATCACAGATTCTACTTGTTGACCTACGTCTAATTTTTGTTTCATCATTAGCCCCAATATTCCTTGCCACATGACTGATAGTACAGCAAACACTTTGATAATATCAGGTTCCGATGTCTTTTTGCTTAACGCCTCTCTATACCCATTCGTGAAAATAACCTTATTATGATCCATTCCTATCTCCTTAACTTTTATTTTTCTCTTTCGCGTTTTATTAAGATACAGCTGGATTCAATCCCACTATTTAATGCTGAAATGCATCTTGCATCTTTAAACTCTTTCTTTGCCATATTGGTAAGAGTTTCACCTGGTCCTAGTTCTATAAATAATCTAACACCACGTTCATACATCAACGTAGCGGAATCATGCCATCTTACTGTATTTGCGACTCCATCTGAAAGATCTTTGCATATATCTTCTGCATTTCGAAGAACTCTAGCTCTGCAATTCCCAACAAATAGAGTATTCGGATTGTTTAAGCTTATTGCAGCCAATTTACTTGCAATTTCCTTCGAAACACCACTTAGCAACTCACAGTGAGAAGGTACACTTACATTTAAAATCTTAGTCTTATGAGCTCCCATAGAACTAGCAAGTGCAAATACTTTTTCAATTGCTGACAAACGTCCTGCAATTGTTATCTGATCGTAAGTATTAATATTAGCAATATAAACTGGATCATTGACTGAATTCACCTGTTCTGTCAGTATACTTACACGCATCTCATCAAGACCAACAATTACTCCCATTCCATAATCTTTAGGATAACTCTGTTCCATCAGTTTTCCTCTAAGTTCAACTAATGATACTGCATCTACAAAATCTAATGCTCCTGATACAACTGCTGCTGAAAAAGATCCTATAGAATGTCCTGCGACTATGTCAGGAGCTGCATCTTCATATCTTAAAACCCTTGCTAAAGCGACACCCGAAATAAGTAAGGCTAGTTGAACAGCAACAGTAGATAAAAGTGCATCTTTCGTATCTAGTTCAAGCGCATCTCTTCCTAATACATAGCTGGCTTCTTTTATTGTTCTATCAACTTCTGGGTGTTTCGGAAGTTCATGGAGCATGTTCGGATGCTGTGATCCTTGACCTGGAAATATAAATGCTACACTCATGCTATCCCTCCAACTGTTCATAATCAGACCATGGGTTCAAAACTAACATTGGTCCATTCAGGGTTCTAAGCATAACTTTGCCACTCCCCCTTGCATACTCAGCTAAAGCTATGCTTCCTTTTAATGTTTCAAGCTGTACATCAATCTTTATTGGCATCTCTAAAAGTTCGTTCTCGATCTTTTCTGCAATCCATATAGGTAAAACCTCCGGTGTTCTTGCTATGATATCTAAATCACTAGTATTCGTTATCGTTTCCACTCCACTAGCTAATTCAAATCCGACGCTTCCCGTTGGCCCCCAAGTTATACGATAACTTTTAAAAATACTATCTACAGCTTCTAGTGTTCTTAACATTTTCGTATTACTGATATGTTTATTATCTCTCCATAACTTACCTACCACTAATTGTTCTGGCGTTATAATGTCAATAATATTACCAGATAATACTGTGGTAGCTAATCTTTGACTTCGACTGTTACCGCGTATTCCTACTGGAACTTTATTATTCATGATTGGTGCACGGCGCACCACCACATATGGTGCGCTCTTTATAGCTTCATCAATCCATGAGGCTTCTGAAACATCTCCAATCAGATCATTTACGGATTTGATTTTCAATAAATCATTAACCCTTAATTCCATTCTTCTTTTAACCTACTACGAACCTTAATTCCTGCTGCTCTTCCTGTAAGAGCTTTTTCAGAAGTTAAACGATTGCTTAAATCTCTGATTCCAGAAGTACGAGTTACTTCTATAGCTTTTATTAATTTTTCTTTTATTGTTTCAAGATCTTCTGCTTTTGGTGATTCTGCATCAATTCCACTTACTAGATCTTCTAATGTGCCTAATGTGGAATATGACTTAATATCGTATGCCATAGATGGGACTTTTTTCGCTGCTTCATCTAATTCTTCAATGGTACGTTTTGTAATTCTGGCTGCCGATTGTTTGGACATTGCATGTACCAATACTCCTGGATCATCTAATGCAATCATTCTATTTGCTTGATATCCATGTGTTAAAAATGCTCCAGATATTGAAGGTCCAACTAATAAGGATATAATTGGATGACCCGCATATCTTGCAGAAGCATAGGCATCAACAGCACCTGCACAAGACTGGAAGATACCTAGTAATTCTTCTTTATATCCATATGCCTGACTTGGTACATCTACTACGGCAATGATTGGACGTTTCTTCTCTTTATCTGCATCTTCTTCCATTACTTCTCTTACATACTTAGCAACTGTCCATCCTTCTTCTAGACCAACTTCACCTTTTCTAGCACGTGGGAAACGGTTATTAGGATTAGGAACTACTGCTATATAACGAACCTGTTCCTTTCCTAAATTAACATCAGCATATAATACGGATGGAACATCACTAACCTTAAGTTCTGTTATACCAGTTAATTTTTCAAACCAGATTCTTCCTCTGCTCATTACTTTTTCAACGAGTTCATTTTTATCAGTTTGCTCAACTTTGGCTGCATCAACTACTGTTATATCCTCATCCTTTGACCACATTTCACGAACATCCATTGGTCCTATAGGCTTGGTTGGATCAACATTTTTAATACGAGATAGGAATAAATCGATTTGTTTACTTCTTAGTTTAGAAGGCTTTCCGTCTTTAACAGCTACTCTAACTTCATCAATTATCGTAGTTATGTCGTCATCTACAAGTACATCTGCAAGTCCAATCGCTTGACGTTGAGCTCCACCAATCGTATTCCAGATCATTTTCTTATCACTAGAATCAAATTCAGCTACGCCTGCTTCTTGTTCAATAACTTCTGGTCCGTTTAATGTCATTCTTCCTTCGCGAGTTATAATAATCTTACTGAACAATCCAGCAGTCATAGACATTCCACCGAAACATCCAATTTTTCCTGGTATTACACCAATGACAGGTACATAATTACGCAATGCTACAATTGCGGACTGTATTTCAGATATGGATAATAGTCCATAATTTGCTTCTTGAAGTCTTACACCGCCGCTATCATGTACAATAACAGCATTTGTCTTTATTCCTTCTTCGTTATCTTTGACTGCTATCTCTAACGCTCCTGCAATCTTTGCTCCTGATACTTCTCCAATTCCACCACCTTGGAATGAACCTTCGATGGAAATAACAACAGCTCTTTCACCACATATTGTTCCACGAGCTATTACGACTCCATCATCACATTCAGGCACGATTCCTTGAGGCTCTAAATGGGGTGATTCCAATCTTTCAAATGGTCCAAGTAATTCTCTGAAAGTCCCTTCATCAAGTAATGCTTTTGCACGTTCACGTGCTTTAAGTTCTACAAAACTATCTTTGAGTTTTATCATCTTGACTCACCTCCAAAGCTTGTAATAATCTCATCGATACCATTCCTGGTGTCGCACCAAAGTCATTAATCTCTATTTTTGCTGCAATATCATTATTTTCAAAGAATCGATCCAATATATCTTTCCATATTTGTTCGAAACCATCAAATCTTGTTCTTACAGTAACATAAGCCTTTTTATCTTCTAATGGTTCTAATAAGACTTCTAAATCACCAGAACCTACTACTCCAACATATGCACGTTTAGGTACAGATTTTGTTGCAGCATATTCAAAGGTTAATCTTTCCATTATTTGCTACCTCCAAATCCTTATTGATCATTTTTTAAACATATCAATTTATCTTCTATTACTATTTTACCAACTACGGAACTTTGCTGGTGGTTCATATAATCCGCCGGACCAATCAACAAGGTCGTCGATACTTCTTGCTGCAAGTAAAGAACGTTTTGCATCAGTACGTTTTACTTTTAGATCTTCTGGGAATGCTATTACTCCATTTTCTCTTAATCTTTGTTTTAGATCTGCAGTACTTTCTTTTCCTAGTGGAGTAACACCAGCAATGGCAGCTAGCGCTTGTTTTCGTTCTTCTTCATTCTGAGCTTTATATAGATAAGCAATTCCTTCTTCTGTTACTACATGTGTAACGTCATCACCATATACCATAACAGGAGCGATTGGTAACTTAGCATCTTGTCCAACTTTGATTGCATCTAAAGATTCTACAAAGACCGGTTTATTTCCTTGTTGGAATGTTTCAACCATTTGGATAACTAATTTTTTACCACGTTGAATTTCACTTTCTCCTGTTATCATATTTAGCCATGCATCTGAAGAATGTCTTCTTCCATGTGGATCGGAACCCATATTAGGAGCTCCTCCATAACCTGCAAGTCTTCCAAGTGTAACTGTTGATGAATTACCGTAAGCATCCATTTGAAGAGTAGAACCTACAAATGCATCTACTGCGTATTGTCCAGCAACTTGGCACATTGCACGATTTGAACGAAGACTTCCATCCTTACCTGTGAAGAATATATCTGGTCTTGCTGCTACATACTTTTCCATTCCTACTTCACCACCGAAACAGTGAACACTATCTACCCATCCGGACTCAATAGCAGGGATTAAAGTTGGGTGTGGATTAAGAGCCCAGTTCTTACATATCCTACCCTTTAATCCAAGTGATTCACCATAAGTTGGAAGTAGTAATTCGATTGCTGCTGTATTAAAACCTACTCCATGATTCAAAGATTGTATGTTATGACGTTCATAGATTCCTCTAATTGCCATCATTCCCATAAGAATATGCATTTCACTAATCTGTCTTGGATCTCTTGTAAATAAAGCCTCTAATTGGTATGGCTTATCTGATACAACTACAAAATCTACCCATGAACCAGGTATATCCACTCTAGGTAGCTCATCTGTTAATTCATTTACCTGAGCAATAACAATTCCATCACGAAATGCTGTGGCTTCAACAATGGTTGGTGTCTCTTCTGTATTAGGACCAGTATAAAGATTACCTTGGGCATCCGCTTTATCTGCTGCTACTAAAGCGATATTTGGTGTAAGATCAACAAATAATCTTCCATATAATTCAAGGTAAGTATGTATCGAACCAACTGTCACTGTTCCATCTTCAATCATCTGAGCCATGCGAAGACTTTGAGGACCTGCAAAAGAGAAATCTAGAAGCTTTGCAATTCCTTTTTCAAAAATATCAAGGTGCTCTGGTCTAGAGATACTTGACATAACCATATGTAAGTTATTCACTTTATCAGGATTTACTTGATTCAATGCACTTGAAAGAAACGACGCTTGCTTTTGATTATTACCCTCTAATGCTACGCAATCACCAGGCATGATAAGTGCCTCTAGCGCCTCCACAATTTTGTCTGTAGGTATTACTTGTCCATTAACTAATTTTTGTACCTTAGCAATCTGCCGTGCTTTTTTTTCACGACGAGTTGTCCATGAACGTCTTGAATCATTTGTTAATTTTGATATATCCATGGTTTCTTCCCCTTTCTTGGAATAACAATTTTAATAAAAACAATTGAAGCTGCTTACTTCCAATTTTATTTCTACTTCAATAATTAAAATCGTACTCATTTACTAATTTATTCTCTTATTATAAGCTTGATATTTATATAACGTCTAATATATAATAGTGTATTATATTGATACATTATGATGTATGGAAAAGGTGGCTTTATGGAACTATTACAATTGAAATATTTTCAGACCGTAGCTCGTCTTGAGCATATGACGCGAGCAGCCGAAGAACTTCATATTCCTCAGCCTGCCCTAAGTAAGACAATATCACTATTAGAAAAAGAACTGGATGTATTATTATTTGATCGTAGGGGGAAGTATATCTATTTGAATGAGTATGGAAAGACTTTCTTAAAGAGTGTTAATCAAGCATTAACAGCTTTAGAGAATGGAAAAAATGAACTAAACGACTTATCGCAGAAAACCTTTGGTGATATTAAACTAGTAATACTATCTGCATCAAGTCTAATACCAGACTTATTAGCTTCCTTTCATAAGCAATATCCACATATTAATTTTGATTTAATTCAACACCATTCTAGTTCTGTATCGCCAGTTACCTTTGACTTTTGCATCTATTCATCAGCGCTTAAATTAGAAAATAACAATAATATTCCCTTGATTACAGAAGAAATATTTTTAGCTGTACCGTCAGAACATGCGCTAGCGAAACGTAATAGTATTAGATTAAATGAAGTTGCACACGATGAGTTTATTAGTTTAAAACGTGGTAAGGATTTAAGAGAAATAACAGACGCCTTCTGTAAGTACGCTGGATTCACTCCTAATATCATCTTTGAAAGTGATGATCCGGCCATGGTTCGTGGCTTAATAAGAGCTGGTCAAGGAATTGCCTTTATGCCTTCTATTTCGTGGGGTGGTACTACTAGCTCCTCTATAAAACTCCTACACATTGAGGAACCCATATGCGAACGTACGATATCCTTGTCTTTTTCAGGCGAACGCTATCTTCCTCTTGCTGCAAGATTATTTCGACAATTTACTATTGATTATTTTAATAATCTTCGCGCGCAAGAAGAAGAAAAATAAGTAAAAATGCCAGGAGCTGTATTTAGCAGTCCCTGGCATTTAATTTTTATGATTTTTTTACTTATTTTATTTTAGATTATACAAGAGCTCCGCCACCATCTACAACAATGAATTGACCTTGTACATAGCTAGATGCATCACTTGATAGATAAAGAACTGTACCATTTAATTCTCCTCTATTTCCTGGACGACCTGCAGGATTTACTGCATTATAACCATTTAGGAATTGTTCTGATTTGAATAATGTTCCAGAAGTCATCTCTGATTCAAATAATGCTGGTCCTACAGCATTAACAGTGATACCATATCTTGCGTAAGAACATGCCATACCTTTTGTTAAACCAAGTACTGCTGATTTGGATGCGTTGTAAGAATGTCTGATAAACATATCCTGTTTGTCAGCAATAATTGCGTTAACAGAAGCTATATTAACGATTTTACCATAACCTCTTTCTTTCATCTGTGGAATTACATATTTACTTGCTAAGAAGATTCCTTTTACGTTCGTATCAAAGGATTTATCCCAATCTTCTACGGACATGCTATCTACTCCACCACGTACAGCAACACCAGCATTATTTAATAAAATGTCAATATGACCAAATGTATCCAAAACAGTTTGCATTGCTTCCTTAACGCTTTCTTCTTTGGTTACATCGCAACCAACAGCGATTACTTTGCGTCCTGTTTTCTCAATTTCTTCTTTTACGGCTTCTAGTTTTTCAACTCTTCTTGCTAGTAATGCTACATCTGCTCCTGCTTTTGCATATGCAAGTGCTGCATCTGCTCCTAGTCCTGAACTTGCTCCTGTTACTACTGCTACTTTTCCTGTTAAATTAAATAAATTCTCCATGTTATACACCCTTTCTTATATTCAAGAGGTAAGCTTTGCTCCCTCGATTTTTGTATTATTAGAACTCTCTAGATACGACCAGTTTCCATAAAGGCAGTTCGATCATAACGTCCTGTTAATAGATATGGAACAATATCATCTGCATTTAATTTTTCCATTAAGTTTAATTTATGTACTAATAAGCTATTCTTAGAATAACCACCTCCAATAATCGTGTTGATTGGAAGTTCAGCCCATGGGTCATCAATACTTGATTTTAAATTCAAGGATACATCTGCAGGTTCCCATGACTGATAATTATATTCGCATTGATTCATAAGTAATGCGCCATTTTCAAAATGAGATACACCACTTTCATCAGGAATACGATCAATATGGAAATAGAAACCGCCTCCAAATGTTTGTTTTCCTTCTGCTGGGAATTGATAAAGTGCTGCTGTTAATGGGCTGTTGTATTCTCCTAGCTTCGCACTTGCTTCCACTAGTTGTGTTCCTCTTCTTGTAACAGAAGCAGTTACAGAATCTCCATTTCTTCGAATAACAAAGTCTGCTCCTAATTTCTTAGGGATGCTTCCATTATCTCTACCACATTGTACTGCCATCTCAGCTCCAGAGCCACCAAGTACGAGTCCTACTGGATATAAACCAAGAGTCTTACCGTATGTTGCATAAACACCCAAGATTGCTTCATAGTAATCGTCTGCAAAGGTTGGATTATTTACATGGCAGATAGACAACGTAACTACTGGCATTGAGAATGGTTTTAATGGTGCTGGTAATATTCTTGCAATAGCCGCTGGATCTGTTAAATAACTGATATAAAGACCTTCTTGATTATCCATTAATGATACCTTACCAAAATTGGATAAGTCCTCTTTTGCAATTAGAAAACTTGGAGTATTCTTATTCTCAGCAAATAATTCACGTCCTACTTGATATGCTGTACGTACCGCTGGAGCTATTGGACCATCTTTGATTGCACTTCCAATTACCTTTACAAGCACGCCTCTTCCTTCTAATTCAGAAACCAGAGATTGATCTGGTCTAAATCCTAGAGAAAGTACTACTGCATCTACTGACACTTTTGTTTCTTGATGATCCTCTAACTTTTCTACAACAACGCCATCTTCTGTAATTTCCTTTAGGGAATAACCTAACATATATTTAACATCAGATTTCGCTAATCTTCCACATACATCTGCTACATTCGTATGGTTTGCATTAGGAGCTACTTTATCTAGCATATCTATCATAGTTGCCTTGTTTCCTGCAGTTCCAAGATATTCTGCTGTCTCAAGTCCTGTTAACCCTGCACCAATAATTGCAACATTCTTATCCTTTAATCCTGCTTCACCGGATAATACAGATTCTACTGTATACACATTCTTTCCATTTACTCCTGGTATACTACATGGAACGATGGATGTTGAACCAGTCGCAAGAATTACTGCATCAGGATGATAAGACATAATTACGTCAGCAGTTGCTTCTGTATCTAACTTAACTTCTACTCCTAGACGATCAAATTGATTTCTATAATAGTCTGCAACCCATTGCATACGTTCTTTTAATGGTGGTTTCTTTGCAATATTTACAGTTCCACCAAGCTCACTTTGACGGTCAATTAGAGTAACTTTTACTCCACGAAGTGCAAGTGTCTCAGCTGCACACATTCCTGCTGGGCCTCCACCAATAACAACTACGTTATGCCCTTTTGTATCTTGTACAAGATCTCCAAATTGTTTTTCTTTTGCAAGTCTTGGATTTAAGGAACATTCTAATGGTAGACCAGCTGCATTGTATTCATTTAAACTTTGGAAGCAACGTAGACAAGAGATACATTTTCTTAATTCTTTCTCTCTACCTTCTTGTACCTTTTTGCCCCATGCCTCATCTGCAAGCCAAGAACGACCCATAGAGATAAAGTCTTGAACACCATCTTCTAATAATTGTTCAGCAACGGCTGGATCACGAATGACAGAAACTGCAAGAACTGGTACTTTCACATGACTCTTTACTGCTGCGATCATATCTTTTCTCCAACCCTGTGCAAATGAGATTGGTTCAACACTAGTCATTCCTGTTTCATACAAACCACAACTAGCATCAATGAAATTAACTCCTGCCTGTTCTAGTGCCATTGCAATCTTCACACCATCTTGGATATGAATGTAGTCTTCTTCTACCCCAGTCTTATCTAGGAATTCTTCTACACTTAATCTTACACCAATTGGGAAGTCTTCTCCACATTCTTTACGAATTCCTTCAATTATTTCCACGATGATTCTAAGTCTATTCTCAAAGCTACCGCCGTATTCATCTTCTCTTTTATTCGTATATGGAGAAAGAAATTGTTGTAACAAATATCCATGTGCAGCGTGTAATTCAACACCGTCACAGCCTGCTTTTTGTACTCTAACTGCTCCATCAATAAATTGCTTGATTAATTGTTTGACTTCTTCTGTCTGTAAAGCACGTGTTTGTTGTTTTAGATATTTACATGGAATCTCAGATGGTGCAACAACTGGCTGACCACCAAGAAGTGCAGAAACTGTTTCTCTTCCTGGATGATGTAATTGAATAAATATCTTAGTACCATGCTTATGTACTGCTGCTGCTAATCTTGCTAGTGGTGCAATATGTTTGTCTTTGGTAACCGATAGCTGTCTCATTAGACCAGCTCCATGTTGATCATTAACACGTGTTATTTCTGGAATTATCAGTCCTGCTCCACCAATTGCTCTTGCTTCATAGAATGCAATCATTTCATCGGAAGGAGTTCCATCTAAATTAGCAAGCCCGCACCCCATTGGAGACATAACCAAACGATTTTTAATGCTTACTGATCCTATTTTGCCTGGTTCAAATAACTTTTTATACATACCTTATCCTTACCTTTCTAGTTCCAGATGCTACCCCAATATTCGAATAGTATCTTCATATTGCGTATATCATTAAGTCATGGACTCAATCTACCATAATAATACAGTTTTTATTATAATTTTACAATGTGTATTATGAATGATAAATATTTGACAATTTGTTCATGGTGCACTAAAGTTAGATTATAGCCACAATATATGGTTCTCCCCTCAAATGACCTGTTTGAGGGATAGTCTAGGCAATTTGCACAAAACAGAAAAACTCATACTTCATTGAACATGTATAAGAATTTCTAGTTCTCAGATCATTTTGTGTAAAACATATTCTAGTACAGATAACTCGCTTCGCTCAAACAGATCTGTCCTAGAATATAACACGAAATGATCCGAGAACAAGAACTTCTAATACATATTCAAAGGCGCATTCTCTTTTTCTGTTTTGTGCAAATTACCAGGCTAGATTATGATACAGGTCATTTCTCGAGCATTTCATTATATGATGTTGAGGTCAAAGTATATTATTAAATTCTTTATGTAACACCCTTAACTTTGTGTTACATAGAGGCTATATAACAGAATAACTTAACTATATTTACTAAATTGAAACGAGGAATAGATTATGACATTTGCAAAGTTAATCGAACTATTATCCAAGGATTATACCCTTGATATTATATCATCAAGCGAACATTTAGAGATTCATGATGTTGCTTTATTGGATAACAAGCATGAAAAGAATAAAAGCATTCTTTACTTTGGTTATGATAAACAATTAGGGGATTGTGAATTAATTCCATCCCAATGTATTCTTGCTCATAAAGATAAATTGTTGGACTCTTCTCTCCCTGTAGAAAATTTAGCGTTTGTTCCTGAGGAATCTTTATTTTCTATATTTAATGAGGCAAAATCGATCATAGAAACCAGAAGAAGTAAAGGGATCTATAAAGAGCTAACAAAACTCGCAGATCAAACCAAAAGTATTGAAGCTGTCATAGATGCTGCATCTGTAAGTCTTGGATGTTCCTTACTTTTTTGTGATATGCATTTTAAAATAATAGCTAGTTCAACTACCATTCCTGTTATTGATCCACTTTGGAAAGATAATATCAAACAAGGGTACTGCTCCTATGAATTTATTAAAGAAGTAAAAGAATTAGAACCCATTAGGCATGCCTCCATGAATACTGCTGCTGTCGAAGTTACTTGTAATAGCTCCCCTTACCGCAAATTAAGTTGTAAGGTATTTCATAATCGCATCCAAATTGGATTTCTATTACTAATTGAAGGTGACAACCGATTTCTTCCTTCCCATTATGAAATGTTAAGTACAGTAAGTAATATTATTAGTTATACGATTTCATTTCATGCCAAAGACTTATTCGAGGAGAGCACTCTCTATCAGCAAGTATTATATGATTTATTAATTGGGGCTCCTTCGGATGTAATTGAATCAAAGCTCTCTGGTATTCACTTTCCCACAAAAATGTGTGTGCTATTGATCCGCCCAACTAAATATCTAGGGCGCCAATATTTAAAAGACTTCACCTATAGAAACTTAAAAAAATACATACCAGGAACCCATGTCACTTATCATAAAAGCGGAATGGTTGCTGTTATTCCAGTCAAAGGGGAGACTCAAATTGAGACGGATCTATTAAACGCTATAAAAAAGTTTTCTGCTTCTGAAAGCGTACGCATTGGAATAAGTAATTCTTTTTCTAATATTGAAAACTTTATAAACTATTACAACCAAGCAAATGTAGCATTAGAGCTTGGTCAAAAATTAAATCCAGAAGAAAACGTATTCTCTTACCTTAACTATCAAGTATTTGATCTATTCTCAGAGATTAAGAATCCAGATCAGCTAGGACGCTTCTGCCATCCTGCTCTAGCAATCTTAAGACAACAAGACTGCAAAAATAATACCAATCTCTACGAGACACTTTATACATATTTAGAGAAAGGATGTAGTATTAAGTTAGCTGCTGAAAATCTATATATCCATCGTAATTCACTAGTATATCGACTAAATCGCATTACAGAACTATGCTCCATTGACTTAGAGAACACGAATTCCAATTTTCTTCTTAGACTTAGCTTTCTTATTGATCGATATAATAAGCTTAATACGATACAGATTCCTTGATAATAGATTTTACGCTCTTTTAACTATAAAAATCTTGCAAAGATTCTTGCAAGATTTTTTATAAATTATTTATATAAAGAACAACTCAAAATTCTATTGAATTTCTCCATTGAACGTAATAGTTACGCACTATGTCACTTTATTTTCTCAATATCAAATTGAGAATTAATTACTAACCATAATTGAGGATTATATATCGTAATATTAAAAATTCCAATTCCATGTAATTTATATTTCATTACTAAATCTAATAAAGAATTAATACTTCTCGCATCAATAAACCAAACAATATGTTCAATCGTTCGGCCATTACTTTCTTGCATATATTTATAAAAAGGAGTCTGTGATTTTTCATCAAATTGAATTATCACTTCTTTATTACGTGCTAAATCAACTGCTCTTTCTAAGGTCAGTGGATAAACTCTTGATAAACCAGCGGAATATGGTAGTTCCCAGTCGTATCCTATTGTCGCTAAGCCAATTATTACTCTATCTAGCGAAATTAATTTACCCGCATATTCTAGAAAGGCATTTATATTATAAATCGAACTAATTGGAGATGGTGGGTTAATGTTCGTTGCCCACTCATAGTTCATAAAAATAATATTATTAGCTAACTGACCTAGAATGGTATAGTCAACTCTTTCAAAATAAATTTGATTATCTATATTTGTAATATTTGTGTTGATTGTTACAAATACAAGATAACCTTCATCCTTTAATCTTTTTTCTATTTTTGTAAAGTAAGTTTCATATAATTTAAAATTTGATATACTAATATATTCAAAAGATATATTGATACCCTTATACCCTTTTGTTTTTAATATTTTTAGGATATTATCAATCTGTTTATTCTGAAAAGTTTCATTTAATAATATATCATATGCAGTTCTTATGTCCGCCTCGCCCTGTATGGTCAATGTAGTTAATAACATAAGTGGCACTACACCATATTCTTTTGCTGTTTTAATAATGTCTGTATCATCATTATATGTAATAATTTCTCCTTCCTTCGTAGCTGTGTAATTCAATACCGAAAGATACGTTAGATAAGGCAATGTCTTCTTAAGAGTATCGATATCTATATATGGAACCGTGTTACCATGCGTAGTAATTTTTCCCTTTTTAGGGTACGCAATCACAAGTGTTTGGCCAGGATAGATGTATTGTTTCTCCATAAGAAAAGGATTGTTAATCAATATTTGATTTATTTCCACATTAAAATAACTAGCAATACCAATTAGTGTATCTCCTTGTTTTACTGTATAGGTTATTTTTGCATTTGCTATCACTATGCATTGCCCCGTGACTAATTGATATGGTGTATTCAATCCATTATCCAATATTAATCTTGTTAAAGGGACTTCATAATCATTAGCAATTGATTGTATCGTTTCACCGGGTTTTACTACATGAATTAACATAACGGCCTCAGATATTTTTTATAAATATATGCAATTCATATAGATTATATGATTAAGTGCAAATCTAAACAACTAAGCATAATTTATCAAAAGAGCTCATACTTTTGGCTTGTATTAACAAAAAGAGGTTGTCACACAGTGATAAACAACGTGTGACGACCTCTTTTTAAATTGTATAATACTTATTCAACCTAGTTTGTAATTTTAAGCAACCAAACAGTTGATTTACTTTACTTATATTCTACTAATCTTCCATCTTCAGTATAAGTAATTTTGTAACTCTTATCTTTTAAATCAACATATAAATCCGCTCTATGCTCGCCACATTTTCTTGTAATATGAACGATATTTTCATCACTTTCATTTAAGATAAATTCACCATCAAATGCTTTATGACTATTTCTAAATCTCATTAATTCAAGAAGTTCGTTAACAACTGGACGCTCTACTTCTGTAGCCACTTCGTCCATGGAGTAGTAATGGCGGTTGATATTTCTTCCTACTTTTGTTTCCTCTAATAATTCCAAGTCATTTTTACCAGCTAACATTCCTACATAGTATACTTGAGGAATTCCTGGGGCAAAGAATTGAATTGCACGAGAACAAAGGTAAGCTGCATCATCATCTCCAAGCGCGGAATAATACGTACAATTGATTTGATAAATATCAAGATTGTTGTAAGCTGCTGTATTGTAGATTTTCTTTACATTTGCACCATACTTGAAGATGTCTTCTTTGGTACGATCAATTTCTTCATCTGGTAATAAGTCACGTACATCTACAACACCAATTCCATCATGAGTATCTAGTGTTGTAAACTGTTTTCTTGGGCAGATATTCAACCAATTCTTTAAGTATTTTCCGTTTCCATAATATAATGCATTAATTAGTAACATTGGTAATGCAAAATCATATACATAGAAATCCTTATCCTCAATCTTCTGTTGCATTGTATAATGTTCATGAATCTCTGGTAAGATAGCCACTCCATATTCTTTTAAGATATCTTCACATTCATGTAGTAAATCCCATACTTCTGGCTCGATGAAGAAGCAGCTACTTCCTGCTTTCTTGGTTGCATACGCAAAAGCATCTAATCGAATAATTGCAGCACCATGCTCACAAAGGTGACGTAAATTGTCTCGGATGAACTTCTTTGCGGATTCATGAGGGCAATTTATATCAATTTGTTCTTCATCAAAAGTACACCATACTTTTTCCTTCGAACCATCTGCAAATATTGCATCCACATATGGAGCACGAGGTTTTCTCTTATAAATGGCATCAACTTCTTCCTCAGTTGGTTCACCATTTGCCCAGAAATCTTTATAACGAATAAATAAATCTTTGTATTCAGAGGAATCTTTTTTCGCTAAGAAGTCCTTGTAATACTCGCTCTGTGCAGAAATATGATTAATCATGTAATCGTACATAAGATAATAATCATCCGCTAATGACATTACATCTTCCCATCCACCAAATACAGGATCCACTTCACGGTATGTCATAGGCGCAAACCCTCTATCTCCACTAGATGGGAAGAATGGAAGTAGATGAACTCCTCCAATAGCATCTCCGATATAATCTTTTAGTACAACCTTTAAATCTTTCAAATTATTCCCCATGGAATCTGCATAGGTAATTAACATTATTTTATTCTCAATTTTTTTCATAGTGTTATCCTCTCTCTTTGGTTTTTATCTTGCTTTCTAATATAATTTGATTTAGAAGCCTTTCTCCGTCTACAATGTGTATATCGATGTATCATTATTAATTTTGGCGTAATCCGGCTGAAAGTAACGTTTATATTTCGTCAAGACTCAAAGTGAAAATAGGAACGTGAGTGATTATTTTTTCACTTGTTTTGAGGCTTGTAAGAAATATGTTACTAGAAGGAAAGGTAGCCAAAATTCATAATTATACAGCGATATACACTCAATAAACTAAAGTAAGGCTTCTGCCCTCTAATGTTTATCTTGCTTCAAACTCTATTTGAACTGCTGTATAATCTCCATTCATCTCTGGGATTCGGTATCCAGCTTTCATCAATGCGCTTCCTGTATACGTTTCGCTGGTTCCAACTACCGTATAGACTTGATCTGGTTCTAATCCTTGCAACTTAATATTCACAATAGGTGCATTACATTCTGGCTTCAATAACACATATTGAAGAAGCATCTTCTCTTTATTCTCTGAAACAAATTGCCATGCCATATAACGTTCTTCATGATATGGATCTGTGATACGATAATAATCCCCATAATTAATGGTATTGTAATGCTTTTTGTATTGCTCAACTTGTTCCTTCACCATTTCTTTTTCACTACTTGTCATCTTGTTAACATCAAGCTCGTAGCCAAACGTTCCTGACATTGCAACAATACCTCTTGTATTCAAAGGTGTAATACGTCCTGTCTGATGATTAGGAACTGCAGAAACATGCGCTCCCATTGAAGAGATTGGATAGCAGAAGCTAGTTCCATACTGAATCTTAAGTCGATCAATCGCATCCGTATTATCAGACGTCCAGATCTGAGGAGTATAATATAACATTCCAGCATCAAATCTACCACCACCGCCAGAGCATCCCTCGAATAGGACATCTTGATACTTGCTTATTAATCGTTCTAGAAGCTCATAAAGTCCAAGAACATATCGGTGATATACTTCTCCTTGGGATTCTTTATCTAATCCTAAGGAATACACATTAGTTAAGTGACGGTTCATATCCCATTTGATATATTCAATATTGGCTTCCTCTAATATCTTCGAGATACAATCATACAAATAATCCCTAACATCCTTCCTTGTCATGTCTAGGACATATTGATATCTGCTTCTATTTCCTTTTCTTGTTGGTGTTCTTAAACACCATTCTGGATGCTCACGATAAAGTTCACTGTCTTCATTTATCATCTCTGGTTCAAACCATATTCCAAACTTCATGCCACATTGATTGACATCCTCAACCAACTTCTTAAGTCCACCACTTATCTTATCTGTATTAACAAACCAATCGCCAAGTCCTGAATAATCATCATTACGGACACCAAACCATCCATCATCCATAACTAGCATCTCTATTCCTAATGAACTTGCTTCTCTGGCTATACTTACTAATTTTTCTGATGTAAAATCAAAGTACGTTGCTTCCCAATTATTGATTAATATTGGTCTTCTTGCTTTTTTATACTTTCCACGACATACGTGATTCTGAATCACTTTATGATACTTTCTCGACAATTCTCCAAGTCCATGCTCACTATATGCCATAATAACTTCTGGTGCTATGAATTCTTCATCTGCTTGCAAACGATAAGAAAATCCCGTATCATTAATACCCATAACAAATCTAGTCTGATTAAATTGATCAAGTTCTACAGTTGCCTTAAAATTCCCACTATATACAAAGGAGAATCCATAACACTCTCCATAAACCTCATTTGCATTACTATCACATAAGATTACAAATGGATTCTGTTGATGGCTAGAACACCCTCGAACACTATCAACGGTAGTCTTCCCATGACGAACTTTGGTACGTTCTAGCTGTCTTTCAAAAGTATGCTTTCCATAGAATGTAATATAATCAAAGTCAGAACGGTTCGCAAAATCCAGACAAACAGATAACGCCCTATCCAACCAGATTGCATTACTGCCACCATTCTTTACCTTCACACTTCTTGTAATCACATCATATTCATAAAAAACAGAATATGATAACGTCACTTCTAGGTTGGTTACCCTATCCCTTAAGCATATCTCAAGAGTCTCCACTTCTTCCTCTGATCCGTAAGCTGCTGGAAGACCTTCTAATAGCTTCTTTCCTTTATAAATAGTATGATTCTCATACTTTAACTCAATATCATAACTACCATCCTCATTTACCACTGAAAGACAACTCTCTCTATAATCACCCATCCCAAATACAGAATACTCCTGTGGTAGAAAATCAAGCGAATATGTCCTATTTTTCCCTACCTCATAAGGATTACTTGAGAATCCACGGTCATTATATTGCAATAAATAACTCATTTCCTGATTCTCAATCTTACTCCCGTAATATAAATGCAATAGATAATCATACTGATCCACCTGCATCTGATAAGTAGAATATTTACTATGTATAGTAAATATTCTGGATTTCTCATTATATAAAATCGCCATAGCATTCTCCTTTTGTTTATGCTTTGTTAGAACAAAGTGTCAAAAGCCTTTCTCAGTCTATATTGTGTATATCGATGTATCATTATTAATTTAGGCGTAGTCCGGCTGAAAGTAACGTTTATATTTTGTCAAGACTCAAAGTAAAAATAGGAACGCGAGTGAGTATTTTTGCTTGCCATGAGGCTTGTAAAAAATATGTTACTTGAAGAAAAGGTAGCCAAAATTCATAATGATACAGCGAGATACACTCAATACACTAAATAAGGCTTTGTCCCCTCTAAACAAAAATACCTATCCTTTTTTACATCGAAAAAATGGATAGGTATTTATAAAGTTTCATTATTCTAGACTTGTGGATTCCCTTTTAATCAAAGAAACTGGTAGCATAATTTTTGATGGTACAATTGCATTTTCTGCACTTTTAATTAAGCTACCAATGGCTTCATAAGCCATTTCTTTAACTGGTTGATGGATTGTTGTTATCGTTGGTGATGTTAATGTTGCGACATTAACATCATCAAATCCAACTAATTTTATATCGTCAGGTATTGATTTTCCCACACGCTTTGCAACTTGAATTACTTGAGCAGCAATTACGTCACTACTAGCGAAGATTCCATCTACCTCAGGTTTTTCTTTTAAAACCTTTTCTATAAAATTACGATAATCCATCTTATAATAATCATCTTCTAAACATTGTATTTCCTGATGTCTAACGCCCTCTTTTTGACAAACATGTATAAAACCATTGCAACGTTCATCGGCAGGCATTTTCTCATTTTCGATACCAGAAAAATGTAGAAGATTCTTGCATCCACATTCTATCAAATGAGTAGCAGCTAATACACCACCTTGAAAGTTATCACACTCTATACTAGTCGTTCCAACATCAACATTACGCTCATAGCTGACCACAGGAATATTAAGTGAGATAAATTTTCCAATATCCACATTACTAGAACATAGCATAATACCTGCTACTCGATTTGATTGAAACATTTCTAAATAATCTATTTCTTTTTCGAATTCTGAGTGAGAATTACAAAGCATAATCCTATAATTTTGCTTTGACGCAGCACGCTCGAGATATTCAATTAGCTTTGCAAAATAAGGATGTTCAATATGAGGCACAATTACACCTAAAATATTACTTTTTTGCTTTGATAGTGACCTTGCAATTTCATTCGGCTGATAATTAAGCTCTTTCATTGCTTTATATACTTTTTCTCTTGTTTCCTCACTAATGTATCCACGATTGTTTAACACTCTAGAGACCGTAGTAACTGTAACTCCTGATTTTGCTGCTACATCTTTTAACGTTGCCATCTAATTCCTCATTTCTAATCCAAAAATATTAATCTTATTTATTTGATTTTCCTGCTTATATTGAATGCTATAATGATCTGGATTCTCATAAATTGGTAGCTCAAACACTATATATATTATACCGTTTTTTGCCGTTAATTCAACTATTCCATGATCAATAATAAGATTTAAATTCTCCCACTCAAAGTGGTAAGGAATTAAAATGTCTTGCTCCATACTGTGAATTAGTTTATTATCTAAATCAATTTGTATTTCATTGGAGCCAATTAGAATCTTAAAGTTGTTCGTTCCGCCTTCCGTAAGTAATATCTCTATTTCTAACGGGTGACCGTCACTATATATACTCTCCGTATATACTGTTACATTTTCTTCTTCTCTTTTTCTAGTCACATCTACCGAATACTTAAGTACCTTTGCACATTCATATTCAGCACATGGTCTATGTTGTAACAACAATCCTTCTGTTGTATCAATTAGCTTTAATTCTCTTGGAATTCCCATGGCCCCTGTATAAAGTCGATTGACAAATTTAGTTCGTAACCATGGAATTGTAATTACTCGATTATTTACCCCTGATATCGTTTGTGCAGCATATGGTAGAGAATTAGAATATCCTAACTTTCTTTCTTCTACTTGATGAAAGGTATACCCATCAAACTCACCAATATAGTAATAACCATCTGCACACCAGAACACCCAATGTTTCTCATTCTCCTTACCATCCACTTCTAACTCGAATAGGTCAGGGCATTCAAAGGCTTTTTCCAAACGAAGTCTTTGTGTGATGGCGTAATGCTCCATATCTTTACTTCTTAATATGGCAAATTCATCTTCTTTCAGCCATAGCACCATAATGTAAGCTTTAGATAGTTCATGCCAGAATACTTTTGGATCACGGTTTTCTTTCTCAATTGTTCCAATTCTAGCCTTATTATACTTGATTAGATGCTTACCACCATCCATACTATATGCAATGCCTTGCGTAAATTCTTTACCTTTCGACCAAGGTGTGGAATCTCCAGCAGCTGAATAATAATAGATAATTGCCTCTTTGTTAAGTCCAAGTAGTTCCTTCTCGTTACGAATTCCACATCCGGAGAACATCATACCATGCTCATCTGGCCATAATACTGTATCTTGCATTGTCCAATGTAATAAATCAACACTCGTTGCATGTCCCCAGCTCATATTATCCCATTCTACATCAAACGGATTATATTGGAAGTATAAATGATACACCCCGTTATGATATACCAAACCATTCGGATCATTAATCCATCCCGTTTGTGCTGTAAAGTGAATCTCTGGTCGTTCTTCTTCTAAATTAACGGGTGCAGTTTCTCTATTTTGGATTCCATCCAAAAACTTGTCACTAGCATCACCAATAATATCAATGGTATCGCCTATTAAATGTTCAACATTAATTGATGCATAATAATCATAGTTGATATCATCTTCTGAACTTTTGACAATTGGTATCTGAAACTCAAATTGCTTTTGTTCTTTGGCATATATCTCTACCAATGTTTTCTCTCCACCTAATTTTATTGGAATCCATAAATAAGGTTTTGTAATTTGTAATTGATATTTCATACCAATCCCTCACTTATCCTTAAGATTTAACTGCACCTGCTACTACACCGCTAATAATGTATTTTTGTAAGAATAAATATAATATTAAGATAGGTGCCACCGTTAATACTAATGCTGCCATAATTGTTCCTAAGTCTGCTGAATAAGTTCCATAGAACTTATAGGTAGAAAGAGGTAGTGTTAATAGATCCTCTGTCGACAATACTAAGGAAGGTAAAAGGAAGTCATTCCAGAACGCTAATACATTAAGAATAACTAACGTAGCTGTTGTTGGTTTTAATAATGGGAAAATAATCTTAAAAAATGTCTGTGTTTTAGTACAACCATCTAGGTATGCAGCTTCTTCCAATGTAATTGGAATATTTGATTTTATAAATCCGTGATATATAAATACTGACATACTAATTGCAAATCCAACATGCATAAATATTAAGGTTGTTCTATGGTTTAATAATCCTAATTTTGCTCCATAAATTGATACCAATGGAACCATGATAGCTTGAAATGGAATGATCATAGAAGCAATCATTAAGGCAAAGAATACCTTAGATATCTTATTATTGATTCTTACGAAATAATAAGATGTCATTGCCGCTAATAATACAACCAAAAGTGTTGCACTAACTGTGATAAATAAGGAGTTTGAAAACGCCTTCATAAAATCCATTTTTTCATAAGCTTTTTGAAAATTTTCAAGATTCAGTCCATTCTCACTCAATAATTTTAAAGGAGAAGTTATAATTTCTCTCTTCATTTTAAAGGAGTTAATTAAGATTAAAGCAAATGGAAACATATAGATAAGAAATACTGCTATCAAAACTACAAAGATACATATTTTTTTGATTTTGCCTTTAAAGCCACCAATACTGTTATCTGACATTATGCCTCCACCTCTTTTCTTTTACCAACATAGATTTGAATACCACTAATGATTGCAACCATTAGGAATAAAATAAGTGCTTCTGCTTGACCTACACCGTATTGTCTTGATGTAAATGCTTTATTATATACGTGCATTGCTGCCATAATAGTTGTTCCGTAAGGTTCTCCACCTGTCAATGATAGGTTAAGATCATATACCATGAAACATCTAGATAATGTTAAGAAGATACAGATTACAAAAGAAGGAACCATTAATGGAACAGTGATACTCTTTAATTTTTGAAATCCTGTCGCACCGTCAATACTTGCTGCTTCTAGTACATCAGTTGAGATTCCTGAAAATCCAGCAATATAGATTAACATCATATATCCACTTGTTTGCCAAACAGATACGATTACCATTGCCCAAAAAGCTTTGTTTGGATCTGCTAAAAAGGATCTTGATAAAAATTCAATTCCTGCTTCATGTCCTAAGTTAACCAATACTCTAGAAAATACAAATTGCCATATGAATCCTAGAATAACACCACCAATTAAATTTGGTGTAAAGAATCCAGTACGAAAGAAACTAACGCCTTTCAACTTACTTGTTAAGATAAATGCTAAGAAAAATGCCACAACATTAACAAGAGTTACACTAAAAACAACATATTTTAACGTAAGTAATAATGACTTCCAAAACTCAGCATCTTTAAAAACTTCAATATAATTCGCAGCTCCAACTATTGATGTATTGGTAGAAATACCGTCCCAATCGGTGAATGTTAAGTATAGACCATATAAAAACGGAATGATAACCACTGCAGCAAAGACAAACAATCCAGGTAGTGCAAAGATCGTAAATGTTTTGATGCCTTCTTTTTTATCTTTAATTCCCACGACTTATCTTCCTTTCCCTTTTAACTAGAGAGTGGGGAGTTGCTTTTTATTCACTTTTTACTTGTGAATCTACTTAACAACAATCCCCACTCGTCAATGTTTCTATCTAGAAATATTTAGACACGCTCATTTACTAAACATTATTTTTGAGCTGCCCAGTAACTATCAATTGCTTTTGCTAATTCTTCTTTTGTTGATTGTCCAGCTAGATATTTTTGCATTTCTGCTCCAAGTACAGACCAGTGATCTCCTGGTACGATAGCTGATGCAGTGAATATTCCATCTTTGCCCATAGCATCTTTGATTGATTTTCCTAATGGATCTGATGGTGCATTTGGATTATTCTTAGCTACTGGAATAATGGAGCAATCATCTACTAAAGCTTTTTGTCCTTGTTCATCATATACAAGGTAGTTTAAGAAATCTTTTGCAGCTTGAACTTGTTCAGGTGTAGCTTTTTCTTTATCAATCATTACTTGTTTTGATGGACTTGCTTGAATCTTAGTATTTGCAAAATCACTTGTGTCATTTCCTAATACATAAGGAATAAATCCATATTCATTTTTATCTCCGCCAGCTTCTTTAATGTTTGGCCAAGCCCATGAACCATTAAACCAGAATGCTGCGTCTCCATCAGCTAAGAAAATAGGATCTTGTTCATAAGTTGCTGCTAATGGATCTGGATTATTAATATTGTTTTCTTTTAATAAATCAAATGTTTTAATAAATTCATCAAAACGTTTATTATCAGCAATAGACTCACCAGCTTTTAACTTATCAATGTAAGCTTGTGCTCCAGCATTATCCCCAGTTTGAGTTTCATAAACATATTGTAATTGGTGAGCACCTAATGACCAGTCTTCTTTTGAAATAACAATTGGATACTTCATTCCTTTTGCTTTTAATTTATCAAAAATAGCTTTTAAGGAATCATAAGAATTAATTGTTGATGGATCAAAATCTTTTCCTAATGTTTTTTCAATTGCTGTCTTATTGTAGATAATACCTCTTCCTTCAATACATAATGGGAAACTATAGATTTTTCCATTAACATCTGTAGTCATGCCATTCATTTCCTGAACCCATTTTTCACTAGATAAATCAGTTGCTTTTTCTTCTGCAATTGCTTTAACATCTGTTGTATCAAGAATTGCTAGTGTTGGTGGGTTACCTGCACTGTACATTGTTGAAATTTTTTGAAATGGGGATTCCCCTGCCCCACATGCAATAACTTCAATTGATACGCCTGTCTTTTCTTTGTATTTCTCAGCGATTGCTTCAAGTCCCTCTTGAATCTCACCTTTTGAATTTAACATTGTGATTTCCACAGATTTTTTGGATGATGAATCTTTGGAATCACTTGTTGATTTTTTATTGCTACATCCAACTAATGAACTAGCAATCATTGTTCCAACTAAAAGTACAGAAACCGCTTTTTTGATCTTTCTCATAATAAATCCTCCTATTATAACTTAAATTCATAAAGCAAACATCTCACCTAGGTAATATGTTTCGGTTGTTTGTTATATATGTATATTACCATAGGTTATTTTATATGTCAATCGGTTGATATACATTTTTTATATTTTTTTGATGTATTTATTCGTTTTTATATACACATTTTATAATATATCAAGTTAAAACGCCATATTTCTGCGCCATATTATGTTCATAATGATTAGTTTCGATACCTGTTACAGAGTTTTTTGTACTCTTGTCTATATTAATCGTATAACACAAATAAGTAAAAATAATTCATTATATTGGACTATTTAGACAAATTAGTAATTCTTCATGCTTATTTTTTTTACACATTATATTATTTATTACAATATATGACTTTATAATTTATGTCCACCGGAATACATATTGTAATCAATATACACAATTTATGTAGAGAATGAATTTGACACCCTAATCCTATAACTGAACAAAGAGTTTGCAATGCAAACTTTCGCGTTTGTGTGCATCCTGCATAGAGTGCTATTTAATTCATAGAAAATTCGAAGAAGTTTCCTCTGAATTAAAAAAGGCTGGGCATAGTAGCCCAGCTATATTATTCTTGATTTCTTATTCTTTCAACCAAGGATTCTTTCCGTATATTTCTGCTTAATAGGAACGACAATACCATTTGCATAACTAACAGAAGCACTACCATAATAAATATCTCTATGCATGGGAAATGATAGATGTGAAGTCCCATCCATCCATGACTTCTTCCATATTGAAAGACCCCATATCCTGCTGGAATTCCAACCATTATTGCTATCAGTACTGTTCCGAAGGTAAAAATAATTCCTTCCATTTGTAGCATATAGTTTAATTGCTTATTGGTCATTCCAATCGCCTGAAGAACCCCAAATTCCCTTTTTCTTGTAATAATGCCCATAATTATTGTATTCGCCATATTCATAAAACCAATGACTCCAATAATTAGTAGGATCGCGTAACAAGCCAGTTGTAGAATTTCTGTACCTAATCTAGACATACTCAATACATCCTGATATGACTGAATCTCGATATGTTCAAGATTTCTTAACAATTCCTCTAATTCCTTTTTAACTTTGATGATTTGATTTTTCTTACAATCCACCCATATATAACCCACATTATTATGTTCTAGCCCTAGCTTCTCACATGTTTTATCGGTAATCGCCCAATCCGTATCACAGTTACCAAAAGAACCTAGTAATTCGCCTTCAAAACTTACAGTATCTTTTGCATCATAGAATTCAGCCATAATCTTTTGATTCAATTTAAATCCATAATCCTCAATAAAATAAGACCACCCAAAGATAATAGCATCTTTCTTTACTGCAGTATCATAATCTAGATTTCCTTTTCCATTCTCTCCTTCTCCTAGGTGTTCAAATCCTTCATTGTCTAGTACCAAAACGGAATTTAACTTTTTACCAATTCTCATTGTGAGAATATTTCTTGTTCTTACACTCGTCACTCCTTCCAGTGACTGTATGTCTTGAATCAGTTGTGAATCGAGTGGGTTTTTCTTAAGAATTGCATCTAGATTATTCTCAGGATAAGCTTTATCATCAAGCGAGTAATCCAGATTAATCATAAACTGTCCATATTCTACACTCTGTCTTGCATCGTATTCATTATCAATATTTCCAACCAAATTTGCGATTACAACAAATAACACACAGGAAAGTCCCATGGTACAAACGGTCATAATTGTTCTTTTCTTGTTCATTGAAAGCGAAGCAAAAATCATCTCCTTGACACCCATTGTATGATAGCCTTTTCTTATACTTGCTTTTTTTGAATTCTTCTCCTGATAGCGCATTGCTTCAACTGGAGATATCTTTGACACAATTCTCATTGGCTTACGTAGAGCTAGCCAGACCGTAATAAATGAAACCATGGCCACTAGCACTAATAATGGGATAGATATAATAGATATCTCGACTGTTTTGATACTTGAAGTTCTCACTTCTTCTGCATGATGGAACATCCACTTAACCCCGAGGTTCGCAACAATGCTTCCTCCAATTAGTCCGATCGGTATTCCAATGACCGCTAATGTCATGCCCTCCCGCATAACAACGGCTCGAAGTTGCTTTTTGGTTGCACCAATCGCCTTAATCTTTCCATATTCCTGAATCTTCTGCGTTATGCCAACCTGAAATATATTATATATAACGATCACCGAAAAAAGAACAATGCAAGCCGCAATAATTAGACCACCACATATCGTTTCTGTTCCAGGATCTAATGACAATATCAGATAATAGTTGTTCGTAATTACTTGATTTTCTGCAATTCCACATTTATCTGCAAGCTTCTTTAATACATCTTCTGCATTATCACTAGTAACCCTAACGGACTGATTCAAGCGAAAGTATACCGAATAGTATCGTTTCTCTTTTGGTACCTGACTCTCATAATATTCTTTTGATACATAGACTTGATATCCTTTTTGCTCCACATTACTTTTTGAATCTTTTAAGATTCCACAGATTACAAAAGTATGATTGCTATACTTACTACTATTATTAGCACGACAGGATAACGTTATTTTCTCACCAACTTTTGGGTCATTATAACCTATACTTTTGTAAAAAGCCTTCTGAGCAATAATATCGTTTGCCTCTTTTGGGAAAGCCCCCTTTTCTAGGTTTTGATTTAGATTTGCCAGTTTTCTTACAGTATCGTCTAACCAATACATTTTTACGTTATTATCACTTTTTACAATGCCTGCGTATGCGATCTTCCCAATATCTGAGAATTCGTTTCTTAGTGTCATCTCGTGAATCTGATTCTCTGTGATATTGGCATAGGTCCCATAATAACTCCCATATATGGCTCCTGCATTTTTATGATTATATGCAATCGAACTATAGCAAATTAATGCAATTACTGTTAACAGCATCGTGGATAGTAGAATTGTGATGATTATCAAGATGCTTCTTGTCTTATTATTCTTATCATTACTAATTGCAAGATTGGTGATACTTTTCATGACTACTCTACCACCCTTCCATCCTCAATGATAATGGTTCGATCTGCAATCTGTGCAATGTCAGCATCATGGGTGATCATAACTAAGGTCTGCCCGTACTTCTGTGTAGACATTTTAAGTAATGCAATCACTTCATCACTTGTCTTGGAATCTAGATTACCAGTTGGTTCATCTGCAAGAATAATATCTGGCTTTGAAGCCAACGCCCTTGCAATTGCTACTCTCTGCTGCTGGCCTCCGGATAATGTATTCGGAAGATTATGAAGCTTACTTTCTAATCCAAGCGTGGCAATAATATCACGGATAAATGCTTCATCCATCTCTTTACCATCCAAACCAAGTGGCAAAACAATATTCTCCCATACGTTAATTGAGGAAACCAAATTATAGGATTGAAAGATAAATCCTATTCTTCTCCTTCGAAACACTGCTAATTTATCTTCTTTCAGCTGAAATAAATCTTGATCTCTTAAATATACTTTTCCCTCTGTTGGAAGATCAAGTCCTCCTAACATATGCAAAAGAGTACTTTTTCCAGATCCCGACTTTCCAATAATCGCAACAAACTCTCCCTGCATGATTGATAAATTTACGTTATTTACTGCTTTTACAAGGTTATCTCCTTTTCCATATATCTTACTTAGATTTTCTGTTCGAATTATATTCTTCATATCATCCACTCCCATTATTTTAAAATTTTTATTAGGATTCGACTCTATCCTTTTATAGTAATAGGATACCGTGGGAATCTTTCAATTTGCTTTCATTATGGCAAAAAAGCCTTACAAAACTGTAAGACTTTTACCGGGTCTTTTATTTATATGGTAGTTGAATGATAAACTTAGATCCTTTTTTATTTAGCCCAGGTTCTACTCGAATAGTTCCATGATGTCTACTGATGATCTCTCTTGTTAGGTATAACCCAATACCAGATCCTGACTCTTTTCTAATCTGCGCTGAATTACCACGATAAAACCGTTGAAAGATCTGATTGTACTCTTCTTGCGGTATTCCAATCCCTTCATCACAGATTTCTACTCGTAGAAAGGTAACCATTTTTATCATTGAAAGTATAATCTTCTTATTTTGATTGCTATACTTAATCGCATTTTCCAACAAATTTATGAAAGCTTCACAAAGCCATTTCTTATCATGTGGAATGCCTATTCCCTTTAACTCTTCTTTGGCTTCAAACTCAATCTCAATATGTTTTTCCTTTGCTTTTTCATACACACGATTAATAGCCTCCAACATGGTATCAAAAAGGCATTGATTTACAAGTTGAATCTCTATCATTCCTGCTTCCATTCTTGAAATATTAATAAGTGCACCTAATAGATTCTCAATTCCAAGAATCTGTACATTGCACCTTTGGGTAAATTCAATTCTCTCTTCTGCTGATAGATCTTGCTGTAGTATTTCAAAGCTTGTCTTTAATGCTGCCACAGGAGTCTTTAACTGATGAGAGATATCGGATACTAATTCTTTGGTAGATTCCTTTTCCTTACTTTCACGTTCATTTAGAAGTTTTAAAGTGTCCCCTAGAGAACAGATTTCTTCATATAGGTTTTTCAATTCTTCATTCTGAAAGGGAGGCTCTATATAAGATTTTTGCTCCACCACTCCACGCTTATAATCTTCTATTAATGCCTCCACGGTTCGTAACTCATTTAACGTTTTCTTTCGATTCGTAACCTTCAATGCATATATAATTCCAAATAATATGATAACAAATAGAAAGGACATACCAACAATTATTATTTCTTGCACCTGAAATCTACGGTACAGTTCATTATCCCCTGATAGCTTATAACCATATTTATCAAGAATTTCTTTTCCTTGTGTTGTATTGGTTATCTGTCCCTTTTTTAGTATATCCGACGCTTTCATTAATCCATCTTTATCATTCATCATTTTACAGATAATAAGAATCTTATCCTGATAGTTATCATACTGTATTTTCAATATACTGATATCAAACAAGAGTATTAATAACAATAAGCCTGCAACCTGTTTTATTAAACGTAAGTACTTGTTGTTTCCGTTTTTTTTCCTCATTCCTTCACGCAATCCTTGTCCCATACATATCCGATTCCTCTGACATTTTTAATAATTTCTGGGTTTGCAGGGTCTCTCTCTACTTTTTCTCGTAGTCTTCTAACATTTACAGCAATGGTATTCTCATCCACATAATTTTCATCAATATCAAATAGTCTTTCTAGTAATTGTTTCTTGGATAAGATTTGTTTTGGATGTTCCATAAAGATCTGAAGCATTCGCCATTCATTCTTTGTAAGTGAAATTGTTTCTTCACCCATATAGACTTTCATACTTAACAGTGAAAATGTTATACCCGCTGATTTTATGATCTTCACATTCTCTTTACTCAGTTTCTTGAAATACGCTTGTACCTTTAATGATAGAACAGATAAGCTAAATGGTTTCGTAATATAATCATCAGCACCTGCTTCATATCCCATGACCTGATCTATCTCCTGATCCAATGCCGTAAGGCAAATGATATGTACTGTACTCCGCTTTCTGACACTCCTTATAAAGTCCAAGCCATTTCCATCCTGTAATGTAATATCACATATGATAAGTTGAATCTCATTATCATGAAACACCTTCTCTGCTTGACGCATATCAAAACAAGAGAAAACTTGATAACCTTCTTTTCCAAGGGTAAATGATATACCACGATTGACACTTTCTTCATCCTCTAGAAGTAATATATTTTTACTCATAAACTTGTTACCACCTCACTATTATTTTGCGAGATACTTTTGAAGACCATCTAACAAAGTAGGTACCCAGACAGTATAATGATCTTTTCTTTCGTATACTTTATAAGTCACATTCAGTCCATCGTATCCTCTTTTTTTAACCCGCTTAACAAAGTTTTTAATTGGTGTCTGAAAATAATATCCGTCTTCTGTTCCACCAACTGCAAGATAAACATTTGCATTCAATATTTTCGTTCTGTTCCAATATAATTCTTCATAATCAGGCAGCGGAATGCCACCTGTTGATTCTCGAAGCGTTGGACTCGCCAATATATAATTTTTAAATACATCTTTTGTAACCCCGTCACTTTGTAACAAACTATAGATCATAAAAAATCCACCATAGGAAGCACCACAAAATGTTCTGTCCTTGGAATCAATCTTATATTTACTTTCTACATACGGTATTATGCCCTTTACAATCATATTTAGAAAATTATCCGGTTTATGTAATAAATCTCGCTTTCGAAACGCATCGAAATCATAATTATCAGGATAACCGATGCCAACTAATATAAATTCCTTTGTTTTTCCTGATTGATAGAGCTCTTTGATTGCTCCATAGTTCTGGCGACACCAATAACTATCCGTCAAATAGACTACAGGATATGTAATGTTCTCATCGTAGTCATCAGGCAGACATATATCTATTACAACCGCGCCTTGAATGTTATTAGGATATACAATGGTTTGAGTCCAAAGATCTCGTTGTTCTGTTTCTCCAATCTTTAACTTTATGTCAGAGGTGTTTTCGCTTTCTTTATTGTTTTCACTTTCAGTATTACTTTCGTTTTTTGAGTTACTTTTGTTTTTGGTATTACTTTCGCTTTTAATATTACTTTGGCTTTTGGCATTCTCTGAATTTACTTGTTTCTCCTCCTTTTGCTTATTATTCTTATGGGAACAACTTTCTGTCATTACTACTATGCACATTAGCAATCCCAAAGCTAACCACGTTGTAATACGTTTTCTTGCTGTTTTAGTTCTGGATATGACAAATACACCTACTATAAATGTTACTAGTAATAAAAATACAATTAATAATATTACGACTTTCATTCACAAGCCCCTTTCGTATTCAATTCTGAATCAGTTCCATTTATCTCCTTGTTAATATTTGTAATACCATTATATTGCTTTATCTATATAGTTACAATAACCTTTCTTTTAATTTCAAAAGGGTAACACGCATTAATGCAAAACAATAAGTCCACATCAGCAACATCTTCCCTTCACGCTTGTAACTAGAACTTCTTATACATACTCAATGAAACATGAGTTTTTCTGTTTTGCGCAAATTGCCTAGACTACTTCCTAAACAGATCATTTGTCGGGCAACTCATCCTATATATTAAAAAAACCTGCAAACATATAGCTTGCAGGATATCTTAATATTTTCTCTTATCATGTTCTGATTAGATATCAAACTCTATCACAAATGCCTTTATATAGCTTTGATATTCTTCCACTAGCTTCAAGTTACCACCATGTTTTTTCACAATACTTTTGCTAATGGCAAGCCCCATTCCACTTCCTCCTTTGGAACTACGTGACTCATCACCACAAGCAAAGGCATCAAATAACGTATCTTTTAGCTTATCAGGAATTGGAACTCCGTTGTCTGCTACTACTATTAATAGCTTTTCTACCTTTTTATTCATCTCTCTTTCAATCCGTACGAGCAAAGTACTTCCTAGCTGATTATGGACACAAGCATTCATTAATAGGTTCGCAATCGCTCGACTATACTCAATCTTATCGATTGGATACAAAATCTCTTCCTCTGGAATGTCAACCTCTAACAGAATCCCGTGTTCTTCTATTATCTCGTATTGGGAAGCCAAGATTTCACGCGTTAATCGACAGATATCCATTGGTTCACGCCTGAGCTCATACATTTCAGTTTCTAACTTCGAATAATGGAACATTGTATTAATTAGTTCAGATGTTCGCTTTGACTTTTCATATATGATTTCCACTAACTGTGACTGCTTTTCAGGTTCCAATTTTTTCTCTGTTAGAGCTCTAGAGAATCCAAGAATGGAGGTAATAGGAGTCTTAAGGTCATGAGTAATATTTGCAAAGACCACATTTCGTTCTTCTATTTGGCGGTGCATCTCCGCTCGAATTCTTTTACTAATTGCTTTTGTGAACAAATATGCAACCAAAATAAATACCAGAATGCTAATCACAATATATGCAACGAATAATATCTGACCGATTCTATCATTCTGTTCATAGTGCGGAAAAAGGAAGTCGTCAAATACACTGTCAATCATTGATTCTATTATAGATAATATAAATGCATAGATAATAAAAGCTTTAGAAATATCTTTTTTTAATTGCTTCATAAACCTTCCCTACCTAACCTTTTTCCATACGATATCCAAGGCCTCTTATCGTCTTAATCCTATCTTCTCCAACCTTATCTCTTAGGCGACTTATAATAACACGTATTGTGTTATCATCAACAACATAAGAGTCTTCCCATCCAGTTTCGTAGATCTGCTCTTTGGTAAATACTCTTCCTGGATTCTCCATGAACATTTTAAGCACCAAATATTCTACTTTTGTTAACGTAGTTACCTCTTCACCAAGAGTAATCTGACACTCCTCAAGACTCAGAATAATATCTCCTACTCTTAACTCATGTGCTAACTTGTCAGGTGTTTGCATGTTCTTCCTTCTTCTAAGTCTAGCTCGAACTCTGGCTGCTACTTCAAGTGGTTCAAATGGCTTGGTAATATAATCATCAGCGCCCAAATCAAGCCCTAGGATTCTATCCTGTAATTCGCCTCGTGCGGTAAGAAACATAATGGGTATCTCCTTACCACCTGGAATTAGTCTTTGTACCTTTTTCACTAGTTCATAACCATTCATACGTGGCATCATAATATCAACCAGTGCCAAATCAATTTCGTATTTTTTAAATACCTCGTAACCCATCTCCCCATCATAAGCTTCATAGATCTTCACTTCATCTTGCTCTAAATATAGCCTTAACAGATCAATGATTTCTTTTTCATCATCAACAATTAACACATGATACATAACATTCTCCTCATCTCATTAGCATACAAAATTATACCATTGCCAATACCAGATACTAAAGGATACAACCACCCCCAGTATTGCTGTTAGAAGATACCTTTTTCTGCGAGCAACTATATGCTTCCATTCTCTAATAAATACCGTGGTATATATGATTGGGAATACTGATAATATACTATTTAAGATACATTTCCACACAACTATACTTTTCGTTAATGTACCGCCATCTAATGGCTGAATTATATATTGATAGCATAGCACACCAACGATCATCATGACAATTAGATTTCCAGTTCTTAACCATTTTATTAGGTTTTCTTTGGAACTTCCTGTATTTTCTCTCTGCTTACTGGAATTCTGATTGTTGTAATTCTTTCTCTTGAATATTATAAAAATAATTCTTCCACTTATTAATTTAACGACAATTATTATAACACTTATGTATGCTAATATAATTGCTCCTACGCATAACAGTAATAAGATAATATTCATCCAGAACACAGCTGAGTTTGCCCTTTTATAATCCGAAGAAAACTGTTGTAGATAAGTTTCCCCTTTCTCATTCTGATATAGATACTGAATACCCTGCATTCCATTTCCATTATCAAATAAATACACCTGATCCGATATCTGTGTCAGCGTTCCATCACCGATACTTAACTTATAGCCGCCCTTTGCATTCGTCTTACTAATCGGGAATAAGCCTCCAGTATAATAACTATATTTGAAAAATCCCTTTTGTATTGACCGAGCACTTTGATAAATTCCATGAATATCTGTTGTTTTTGTTATAGCAAAATCTTTCCTATCCTTAAAACTACCATAGATCAGGGCTGGAATACCATAGCAAAATGCTGTTTCTCCCACTTCATTCGTCATAACAACAACGGTAAGTCCTGTCTTGTCATCGAACACAAGATTTGTTGAGCATCCACTTGTATTCCCTGCATGCCCCTTTACCTCAGTAGCATATTCCATCGTCCATAACCCATGGCAAACCCTCTCCATTCCAGATGTAGCACCAGGTTTGCCATAATATGAACTTGCCCTTAACATAGTGTTAAGGGTGTTTTCCTTTTTGAATAAAGGGCACTTTTTACTATCCGTTGTAAATGCCTTTGCAAAAGTTACGATATCACCCAATGTACCTGTAGCTGATCCAGCTGGATAGAGCAAAATGTAACGGATACAACTACCATAATCCTCTTTACTATCCTGTGTTATACTATAGCAATTTAACTTCTGCCTTTCCTCTTTAACCCAAGGGTTATCCGAACAATCGGGCAATACACTGGTATGTTTCATTCCAAGAGGTGCAAATATACGATCCCCAACATACTTTCCATAGCTAACACCAGATATTCTCTCCACAATATAAGCAGCAAGAGCGCTACCCCAATTAGAATATGCAGTAATCTCATTCGGACGATAGATCTGACTAGGTTCACTCTCATGTAAAGCTTTTTTTAGACTGACAATCTTACTCTTCTCTTTTACCTCAATATCATAAGTAGTTTCTTGCCAGCCCGCATTATGATTCATTAGATTCAGCATTGTAATTTTATCTGGATACTTACGCTTTGTTAAAAATCCATCTGGCAGATATTCTGAGATATCGGTATCAAAATCTAATTTACCCTCTTCATAGAGTTGCATTACACTTACCCATATTAATAGTTTTGATATCGATCCCCATTCATAAACTGTGTGATCATTCGTAACTGTTCCCTTTTTTCGATTAGACTGTCCATAGTATCCTTGATAAATTGTATTCTGACCATCGAGTACAGCCACAGAGCAGGCTGCAAGCCCATCCTCACGTTCTTTCATATATCCATTAATCTTCTGTCCAATATCACGATATGCAATTCCTGATGGTGTCTTCTTATCTACCTCGGATGCTAATACCCTAACATCCAATACACTCATTATCATTACACACATTAAAATGACTGTTAAAAATCTCTTCATATAAACCTCCGTAATCTCTATCTCACATTTATAAAAGTAATATACTAAAGATTACTTAACAGATTACATGCGAAACATTAACTGAACATTAAATTATGTGTTCATTATGCCAAGTATTGTTCTTTCAATTCTCTTGTAATTTTCCATACATTATCGCCATAATTACTAACAAGAGTAAAAACCCGATTACTTTTTGGTTGATATACTGAAATAAAGCTTACACCAGGATCGCACCCTTGAAAATATGGTGAGAAGGTTCCATCACTTTCCTTCTTTAACCATACTCCATATCCATAATATCCATCTTCGCCTTCACTATGTACTTTCAACATATCCGTTACCATTGCAGAAGAAATAAGTTCCCCAGACAAGAGCTTCTCCCAAAACTTTGATATATCACCTACTGTAGTAAACGCACCTCCAGCACCTGTTCCTTTGACATCTACGCTGTAGATATTAGTTCGGTAACTATTTCTCTCTTCCTCAAAGATATAGCTATTGGCGCACTTTGATGGTAATCTGTCCAGTTCATAGTATCCCGTAGAGAACATTTCATATTTGTCAAAGATATTCTCCTTTAAATAGACATCGAATGGCATTCCTGTAATAGCCTCTATTACCATTCCTAAGCATACATACCCTGTGTTATTATATTGAAAACGTGTACCTTTCGGATACATCATAGGTTTATCAATAAATAAAGGTAGTAAATCTTGATTCGTACGGATCTTGTAATTAGGATAGTCGATCCATAATTCTTCATATTCCTCCATAACGCTCTCGTCAAAATAGTCAGGTATTCCTGAGGTATGCGTTAGTAATTGTTCTACGGTAATATCAGGGTCAATCGCTTTTAGATCAATATCCAGTAGCTTTCCAATCGTATCAGTGAAGGAAAGCTTCCCTGCTTCAATCAATTGCAAGATTCCCGTTGCAACGAACACTTTTCCTGCAGACGCTGTGGCAAACTTTGTGTCTACTGTGTTGGGAATCTCGTTCGCCAAATCCGCATATCCAAAAGCCTTCTCTGCAACAATATTTTTGCCTTCTTTTATCTGAATACAACCTCTTAATTGAGTCTCTAAGTACTGTTCTAATTCCATGTTTTTTCTCCTTGTTTTCCCTACTTGTTTTATATATGCGCCTATTGTAGCTGCACCTATAAAGTTATCTTATTCCTCTTACAATACAACATTTATTTACACTCTTTTTACAAAAAAATATTCTGAAAATCCATCCTCCACACTTGTATAATTACCGGCTTGTTCGTAACCTAATGCTAGGTAGAACTCTCTCCCCTGCCAATCAAACGTATCAAGGCGTATCATATTAGCTCCTAATTCTCTTGCTCGCTTCTCAACCTCACCCATTAACTTTGTACCTAAGCCTAATCTACGGTATCTTTCATCTACATAGACTGTAGAGATATACAAAATCTTAAAGCTAGTCATGCAAGCATCTACACCAGCAATTAATTGGCCATCTTGTTTTATACCAATATGAATCGCACCCTCTATTTTATATTGAATATACGCTCGATCGTATTCGTCAAGCATGTCTTCTAGCTCTTCAACTTCTACTCTATTTAATTCTATAATATCCATACTCGTATCCATAGTTGATCTCCTATTAGATTATTTTTTTTTACAATTTAATCCCACTGCCCAGGCAATTTCAATTTCTCCATGTAAGGAAAATTCTTATCATATTCCTCCACCTTATCTGGATATAATTGTTCAAATACTTCTGACTCATAGAATTTTCCCTTTACATCAAAGAAAGCATCCGGCACAATCTCATACCCCATAAAGGCATCATAGTTTTTACCGTCTTTTGTCGTAATTCCAAAATGGTCACAAGTCTTGAATCCATGCTTTGGATAATAGAGAGGCTCACCAAATATCACAATTCCCTTATATCCCTTTTCTCTTGCTAATTTGATGGTTTCTCCTAATAATTTCCCACCGATTCCTTGATTTTGATAGTCTGGGTCCACACATAATGGACCGAAATTTAAGACATCAACCTTTTTATCTCCATCCATAATATAAGCTTTTGAATAGTAGATTCCTCCAACTATCTTTCCATCTACTTCTGCAACTCTACTAAGTTCCTCTATGTAGTCTTCGCTCTGTCTAAATAGATGAACAAGATAATGTTCATCACACCCTGGGTGATGAAGGTTCCAAAAAGCTCTCTTTGTCATATATTCAGCGTCAAAATAATCTTCTTTGTTTTCAGGTCTTATTATTATATTATTCATATTAACTCCTCCACTCACGTTCCAAATATTCTTCGTAACCAATTACTCTTTCATCTATTCTACGGTGATAGCTATAGGTGTAATTCTGAAAATGTTTTCCCCAGAAGCGTAGAGCTGTTGGGTTTAATGTCTCACAGTCTACGCCAAGATACTTAACACCTTCACTCTCACATACATTGCAGACAAAAGTTAGTAGATCTGTAGCTACATTATCGCCTCGGTGCTCTTCTTTTACAAAGGCTCCGCATATATTTTTCATAGAAGCAGATTCGGTGATAAAGTTTTCTGCTTCATCTTGAATTGACATAAAACCTATAATCTCATCATCTGCACATGCTGCAAATACTCTTATCTCTTCCTTAGCAAACCACTCCATATAGTTTCCAATGTAGGAAGGAAAATAGATTGGTGCTCCTAGCATATGTTTGGTTAATCCGAATTTTAAATCAAGAATTAATTTCTTTTCCTCGCTTTTAAGTTCCATAAATGATACATTCGGATTATAGTAATCTCTATTTTTACGGTCACTTAACTTCATAATAGCATCACTGCAACGTATTCCAAATCCGTTGAACACCAGAGATTTTCCTACTTCTTTGTCATTTGCGTATCGACTTAAAGCGAAGCTTGTAACTCCCTCTTCCTTTACCATCATCTCTGTTACAGCAGATAGCAACCTCGACGAAAGTTTTCCCCTATCCTTACCAGAAAATGCACTAGCACCCAGTGGTGAAAAGGCTCCCTTGCAATTGCCAAAGAATCCATCCCATGGGCCCTCAAAGACAAGATAACCAATTACTTTTCCATCTTCGATAGCCACTAATCCATACTTCTTCTCAAATAAATCTACAAGAAATTCTCTAAGCTGATTCGTAAAATCAATGTCCGGCAATTGATTCACTATATTACCTTCTAACTTATATTCCTCCAATGCTAACTCTAATGCCTCTTCCACATATTTTATTTCTGTCTTTTTTAATTCCATTTAACACTCTTCCCTTCGATTTTTCGTAACATCCTAGTATTTATTCAGCGCTATACACTCAATAAATTAAAGCAACTTTTAACAACAATCAAATCCTAATAGGTTAATGAAAAATGGGTATAAAAATACCACAGTAATAGCCCTTAATGCTATTCTCTGTGGTCTTCTACTTAAAAATAAGTACAAAAAAAACACATCCTATCATGTGTTTAACCAAGTTAAGCTATTCATAAGAGTCTAAATGTGGCATTCCAAGCAATCACTTAAATATGCCCAATATTCAATTAACCGATTACTACCTCACTTAATTTTAAATTCATCATATTTCTTGTTCTCCTTTCGAAATTGCTTAACGCATTATTTTGGAATATATTTCTTCCAATTAATTCAATAGTAACAGATATATTTTTCCAAGTCAACATAATTTTGAATAACCTCCCAATGTAATCCCAGGGTACTGAAAAAGTCCCTTATTGTAGTTTTCACCTGAATATCACTGTATCAATATGCGTGCTGCTTTTTGGATAAAGAAGTATAAGAGAATCTAAATGAAGAAGGAATCCTTCAAACATAATCAGATGGAGCGAACTCGCTGAAAAACGCTCAGACAGCACTCCCTCTGATTATTGAAGGATTACCTTCTTCATTAAGATTTTCTAATACTTCTTAAAACAAAAATACAGCACGCATGTTGATACAGTAATATTCATTATACTTTTTGAAAGGAACTTTTTCAGTAACCTGTGTAATCCCTGAGAGGCTATCCATTCTATCAATAGTCTGTTTTCAGAACGTCCCCTGACTTATTACTTGACCACCATCCTTGCCAGCTCCTGGTCCAAGTTCTATAATCCAATCGCAATTCTGAACAAATTGCTTATTATGTTCAATTGCAATTACTGTATTACCATTCTCAATTAGTTCAGATATTAATCCCAGTAGATGCTCAATGTCTGAATAATGCAATCCAGTTGTTGGTTCATCTAATAAATACAATACATTCTTCTTTCTTGTACTCATTAGTTGTTTTGCTAACTTTAATCTTGATGCTTCACCTCCAGAAAGCGTAGGTGTACTCTGTCCAATTTTTAGATAACCAAGCCCTACTTTTTTGACTATTTCAAGTTTTTGGGTTATATCACTTACCTCACTCCAGAAGTGCAATGCTTCGTCAATTGACATATTTAATATATCATCTATACTCTTATCATGATATTCTACTCCAAGAATTTTCTTCTGATATCTTTTACCACTGCATTCTAGGCACTCCATATAAGAATCCTCTAGATATTTTATTCTTACTCTTCCTTCACCCTTACAAGCTACACACTGTCCTAATTCTCCATTAAAACTAAAGTACTTCTCATCAAAGCCATATTCTATCGCTTGGCTCGATAACGCCATAGCTTCTCTAATATCATCCATAACACCAATATACGTTGCTATTACTGATTTTGATGTTTTCCCTATTGGTAATTGATCTACTAATATAACTTCTGAAAAATCATTTTCATGATTCGCTTTCTGATAGATCTCACCTTTCATTAGAGATGATTTTCCACTTCCACTGACTCCATTAATACAAGTAAAGGCCTTTTTAGGAAATTGAATCGTGATATTTTTTAAATTTCTATATTTTAATTGTTTCATCGTTATGAATGATAAATCATTTTGATTCTTTTTCATATATGGCGCCTTCTTTATAACTTCTGAATTCAGGTAACGACTAATCTGTGTATCCTTATTGTTTATCATGACTTCATAAGAACCTTCACCTACTAATAAGCCGCCTTGTTCGCCTGCGCCTGGTCCTATTTCTATTATATAATCCGCAGTTCGAATCATATCGTCATTATGCTCGACCATTATAATCGTATTTCCCTCATCCTTTAGGTACTGAATCATATCGGTTACTTTCGCATAGTCTTTTGGGTGTAACCCTTTGGATGGCTCATCAAATACATACAATATTCCTGTCATATGATTAAGCATAGCAGCTAATAATTTAACTCGCTGCCTTTCTCCGCCAGACAATGTACTTGTTTCTTGGCTCATTTGTATATATCCTAACCCTAGTCTTCTTGCTGATTCTGCAACCTCTTTTAAGGATTGAATAGCATGATTGATTTTTTTATAATCGTTTATACTAATCACTGTTACAAGTTGATCACAGAACCCAATCACTTCATCAAATGTCATTGCAGCTGCTGTTGGATATCTTAATTCCCCTATTGTTGCCATTCGACCTTCTTTATTTAATCTCTCTCCATTGCAGTGTTTACAAGAGACTTTGCTCATATATTGATTGATTGTCTTTGTATCGGTATTATCATCATATATACGCTTTATAATATTACATATCCCTTCTACTGGACGAGTAATTTCTCCCTTTCTCCCTAGTTTCTTATTATCATATGAGAATGTAACAATTTCATCCCCTGAACCATGTAGTATCTTGTCTCTAAAGTTATGAGATAACTCATTCCATGGCTTTTCCAGATCTTCTCCCATCTTATGGGCCAATCCAAATACTTGACCTTTCATCCAATTTGCATTCGGACTAGCTAGAAAATCTCTTAGTTTTCCGTAAAAGGAAGATGCACCATCTAATAAGGACACCTCTGGATGTTCGATGATCTTCTTCTCATCTATTTCTACATTTTCTCCAGTACCATTACATATTGGGCATCTACTTTCTGAATCTATATAGCTAAATGTCCTAGGCGTCATCTCAAACATTAATTTATCGCATCGATAACATTTTTGCTTGGTCTGTAACAAAATAAACTCATGATCTGGCAATTGGATATAAAAAGCCCCTTTTCCTCGCTCAAGCGCTAGGTTAACCTTTCTCTCAAGTGTTTCTTCTTCTATCGTTTGTTTCATCAGATCAAATATTTCAACATCCTTTATTCCACTTAGCAGATTCAATATATTTTCTTTGGTTAATGGTATTATTTCATTCCCACAGTCTGGACAATGACGTACTGCAACACTGGCATATATCATTCTTAAGTAATCATAGGCATTGGTATATGTTCCTACTGTTGACTGAGAATTTCCTCGAATCTCATTTTGTGATATAAGAACTGCTGGAATGCAACCCGTCATGTTCTCTACCTTTGGTTTTTGTAACATATTACGGTTATTATTTAGATATTCCATTCGTCTTCTGCACTCTGCATATATGGTATCATGGACAAGACTTGATTTTCCACTTCCACTCACTCCTACTACTGCAGTTATTTTTCCATAGGGAATCCTTACATCAATTCCTTTTAGGTTATTTTCTCTAGCACCCAATATATAGATTGAATCATTTTTCTTCTTTTTTGATGATACTGTAGGTATTTTAATATCATCCCTATTTTTTATGCTATATTTTATGTTATTCTTTATATTTGTATTTAATAATGAAACCAATCCACTATCCTTACACGTTACACGACATTCCTTTTCATCCATTTTCTTATCATCATACCACTTAGGCCAATGGCTCAACCATTCTGGCACCCTACATTCCAAGATACAATTGCTATCTTGTCTATACTCTAGGATACCGATACAAGGCGTTTTATCAAAGCTTTCTATTGCATTGATATAGATACGATTCTGTTCATGATCCACCTTTAGAATTCTAGCAACTGTCATAGCTAAAGGATTTGGCCTAACTGGGGATCTTGTTGCAAATACTCCTGTTCTGGGTGAATTTTCATATGGTGGATTGCATTCCGTTACTTTTCTATATATCTCAGAATCAAATTTATGAAACCACCATAAAATCTTAATATAGTTGCTGGTGATATCCATTTTGTCCGTTAGTTGGATATATACTTCTCCCTGTGTATTTCTAATGGTACCTTTTTGTTCTACCAGGTAGCTATTTAAGTCATCCACTTTTATTATTTCTATATTTGCACCGTTGGGTCTTATTTGATTTTTCAAAGAGGTGATATCATTACTGATTACATTTTGATCTGTTCCCTTTACGGAATCTTCGCATGGAAAATATGGCTTAATATCAATCACATCAAGTTTATCAACATTTTTTAATAACGCCTCCGTCAGAATAACTCCTTTTTTTATATCAACCGTTTGGATGTTAGCAATTCGTGTTTGTAGCCTCCAAATGCTATTCTCTAAGCTCGTATAAAATATATGGATATGACTAAACTTATCTAAATATTTCAATGCTTTCCTATAATCTTTTTTTATAGTAATACATGTATTTCCATCCTCATGTTGCATTGTTCCAATTGTATTCAAATGATACATATAACCGCCCCTTACCTTTCCTAAAATTATCCTCAATATATACCCTCACATCATGTGAGAGTCAAGAAAAAAAGAACAGAAATCTAATTTTTCTGTTCTTTCACTTCTCATTATATTTTAGTGGTATTTGCAATTCTGTTATATATTCCTCCGAGTTGGTAGTATGACACATAGACACATGGCATATCTGCCTGTTCTCTCCTGCCATACGATACTCTGGATGTTTCTCTAACCAAAATGCAAATTCTTTATATGCAATTGAAATATTACTATATGGTCCATATATCATAAAACAAGCTGCCATAGGAACTGCATCTACCTGTCGATATATTAAGTCTGAGCCAATATACTTTAATTCTTTCTCGGTAACAACACATACTTCTATATCCACATCCTGCTCCCTGTAATCAAGATCATGGTATATTGAAAAACTTGAATTAGAAGCTATACTTTCAATATCTTCTACACTCTCGGTCAGTTCTTTCCATAACATACCTTCCTGATAATAACTTGGCATTATTCTTCTCAATGATATCACGTGTTGCATCGGTATTTGTTTCATTATTATTTCGATATTTAACTTTTTGTCTTGATTGTGTAAATCTATAAGATAACCTTGCATTTGCATTAATCTATTCTGCTCAATTTTTATATTTTCCTGGGTCTTTTCAATCTGTTTCAAAAGATTTGTTAGCATCATTTCTGAATTCCATGATGCTAACATATTCTTCATTTCTTTTACGCCAAACCCTAGGTTTCTAAGTAGCACAATTCGATTAAGCATTTCGATTTGGTCTGCTGTATATAATCTATATCCATTCGATTTATCAACCAAACTTGGGTTTAATAAACCTTGCTCATCGTAATACCGTAGCATTCTAATAGATACCTGGGTTATTCTTGAGAATTCTCCTATTTTGAACATTATGGTCTATCCTTTTCTTTATCCTAAGATAATACGGCAAATAATATGAAATATTCTTTATATGCATATTACTTCCTGTTCTTTGAATTTTACAAATATGTCTCTAACGTATTTTTCAGTTCTACATTTGTTCCATATTGAAGTACATAATCTATGATTTCTTTTCTCTTCAACGCGCTTTTCACTAAATCAGAATCTAATACCGGAAGTACTTCAACTAAGCTCCTTTTGGTAGCTTGATTGATTGCTTTTAACATCTTGGTATCCCTTTGTTTTCTAAGCGCATCTTCTTTTGGATATCCCATTCCGAAGTCCCCTTTGAATAATTTCTCCATCGTACTTTGTAGATTAATCTCTCCTGCCCATCCGAAATTCAATCCTAGTGGGTAGGATACTGCGTTACCATTATTTATTCGACCAAATAAATAAGCATCTGCAGGATTCTCAACATATCCGCAGAGAACTCCTGGTAGGCTATTGCATGCAAGCATCATTCCTTGTCCTGAGGAGCATCCCGTCACTACAAAGTCAACAGCCTTGCTTTCAAGCAAAATACTTATCATAAGGGCAGTTTGAATATAAGAATAAGTAACATCTTCTTCTTTAAAAATTCCGAAATTAATTACTTCATACCCCTTACCTTCTATAGCCTTTGATACACTATCATACAATAATGGATTCTTATCTTTTTGTGAACTCGCTTGAATAATTGCTATTTTCATGTGGCATCCTTTCTTAATTTTGTATTTTCATTCTTTTATTTCAAAAGTGCGAAATCATATTCCAATTGATAGTCTCTAGTGTCCTTTTGGTATAATTCCTGGTTAATTTCTTTTGTTTCCTCACAACCAATTGAAATGTAAAAAGCTACTGTTTCTTCTGCTGAGCCAGCGCAAATATAGAATTTCTCTGCTCCCCACTTTTTAGCTTCCTCTGCTGCCATATAAAATAACTTTTTACCAATTCTCTTACCACGATATTCATTTGATATAAATAATTGATCAAGCAAGACATACTTATATTGTTCACCAAATATTTTACTGTTTACAGCACCAAAGCCAACTAAACGCTCGTTATCAAAGGCACCCAAAGCGATGCCACCCGATTTGATTGTCTCTGTTAGATCTTTTAAGTGATTTTCAAAGCCATTTGGAAAGTCTAGGTCGTTGTAATTAATATCTACTAATTGTCTATTTCCATCTATTTCTCGCCAAGCTCGGTTTATGTACTGAGAAGCATCTATTTCTCTAATACGTTTACATTCCTCTACTTCTAGTTTACGAAAAGTTATTGTATTCATCTGTCCTCCAAGTGGTTTGTTTTATAATGTCTAGTATTAGTCTATCATTTGAATTATCTATTTGTAAGCTACTAAAATAGTAGTATTTTCTATGCGAAATACTTTTTCAACTTTTTGAAACCCTGCATTCCTTAGCATTGCAATCTGATTATCGATTGTACATGGGGTATCGTAATGATAAAATTCATTTTCTAGAATATTCATCTCTTTCCTAATCCGAGTATTCTCAGAATAATAGAAGTCCTCTTCCTCTTGATTTTGAACCATATAGTCGCACTCAATATACACACCACTATCCATCAGAGAGTCAAGAATTCTTTTGTATAATCCAATTTTAGCTTCATGCGAAAAATGATGCATCGTCTGAAAAGATATTGCACAATCATATTGACCAATACCAAAATCAACATCAAAATAACTTCCACAAATCAAGCTTATGTTTTTATTACTATACTTTTCCTTTAGTTTATCAAGCATTGCTTGTGTAAGATCAATGCCAGTAACGTGAATGTCCGCGAATCTTTTGAAGATTCCATCTAGTTCCATCCCTGTCCCGCACCCCAAATCTAATAATTTTTTACAATCAAAAGGTATAAGTTCCGCTAATTTAATATATGCTTCTTTACAGCCTTCAACATTGGACAGCATATGTTCATCATATCCCTCCACTCGAGCTGCAAAAAATTCATTCATTCTCTCCATTATAATCTCCATTCCGCTAAAAATAGCATTTATTATTATTTCAAACTGGCTCCTTTTTCTTATGTATGTGATAAAGTAGGAATTCTTACGTGTTCCTTCTCCAGGGTTTCTAAGAGTTCTCCTTTTATAAACCACGTAGTATCTTCCGTCTTAATTTCTTCTATCTCAAATCCTTCTTTTGATAATGGAGTAAATCCAAGAATAACCTTTTTAATGTCTTTCCCAAAGGCAGCAATAATCTCCTCCATATCAACTTCTATCGGAGAAAAGATCTGGTGTATATATAATACCCCATCATTAACTTCAGCAATTATATACGCATCCTGACTATCTACTTTATAAACATTGTTGCACATAAACTTTGTAACATAGAACATAACTAACTCTAGGTTATTCTCAAGCCACAAGTCATTCTGAATGCAACTAGCTTTAATTGCATCCTCAAAAGCTAACCATTGTTCTTTTCCTTGCATTGGTATACTTCTAGCCATCACCTGGACTTCAGTTTCATTAATGATTTCATTATTTATTTCTTTGAAATATTCATATTGAATAGCTTTTCTATAACCAAACTTAGGGTAGAATTCTAACACACTATCATTAGCAAATAGAAAATATCCATCTACTTTATCCTTATAGTCAAGTTCAATTTCTTTTATTAGTTCGCGAATTAATCCTTGTTGTCTATAGGAATTGTCTGTCATAACAGTACCTAATTGAATAAAATTCATGACTTTTTCCTTGTTTATAAACTTCATTGGACTTATAGAAACATTAGCTACTACCCTTTCTCCATCCACTATGGAATAAGCAATATAGTTATTACTCCAATAGCCATTTTGGTACCAATCCTCGAAATCCCAACCCCATGTAGACAGAGTTAACATATTAAAACTTTTTCTAATTGCATCATTTTTCTGATAGGCTTTTATCATTCTATATTTTTCATTCATATGATTTCTCTCTTTCAACTTCATTTTACTTTATTAATTCATAAATTTAATACTACCTCTATTACTGCATCAATTCTTACATATAATCATGTGACTTTTAGCCCTTATTTAGATTTGCAATTCATGTTACCTCAATTATTCATCTATTACTACCTCAATCTCTTTTCTAAAATAATTTGAGGTAATCAATAAACTGAACATTTCTTCTTTATTTATATAAATAACTGCATAGCATATTTTTATTAATATAAGATTCATACACTTAACTTGTATCACATTATACCAAATGTCTCCTACTTTTTACAGAATTATTTCCACCTACTTCCATGTTGATTGTCACATAGAAAATGACAGAACAAAGAGTTTGCAATGCAAACTCTCGCGCCAAGCGCGGTCGCACCAGCGACCTCTTCCTTTCGCGCTTGTGTGCATCCTGCACGGAGTGCTTTTTAATTCATAGGAAATTCGAAGAAGTTTCCTATGAATTAAAAAAAGCCCCGACACTTAGCGTGTCAGAGGCGTATCTTCAGATCTTATCTTGATTTGTTCTTTATTAATTTGTTCTTTCGTCCATGCATTTCTATATTTTTCTATATATAGTTCATGCACCTTTTAGCTGTTTTTAGGTTTATGAATATACCTTTATAATTTTTTCAATCGAATACTGAATTCAACACCATTTTCCTTATTTTCAACTGAACATAATCCATGATGTTGATCAATAATACTTTTTACAATATATAATCCAAGACCAACATTTTTTTGATTCTCATCTAATTTCTTTGATTTGCTTTGCTGATAATAATCTAGCCAAATCTTATCGATGTTTGTCTCATCAATTTGATTTCCTTCATTATATACCGATAACACAATATCATCTTCTTTTGAATATAACTTCACTCTTATCTGATGCCCCTTTTTAGTATGCTCATAGGCATTTAGGAGGTAATTATTAATCGCTTTCTCGAGATACTTCCCATTTGCCATCGTTAGGCATCCTTCTTCGATTGAAGTGACGCATTGGATCTGTTTCTGAAGAAATAGTGCACCATATTTTAAGATTAATTTTTTCGTTAGTTCCGTTATATTCGTTTCTGACATTTCCATCTGCCCCAGTCCATTTTCTACAAAGGAGACTTCTAACATATCACTAATCATCCGTCCCATTTTCTCTGTTTCTTCTTGAATGGAACTATAATAATAATCTTTATTTACTTTGCCATCCATCTCCATAATAAGTTCGACTTGACTCGATATAATAGCCAGAGGAGTCTTTAGTTCGTGAGACATATTATTTACAAACTCTTTTCGCATATCATTCATCTCCGTCATATTACAATTTTCCTCAAGCAAGATATAATTGTAATTTTCTAAATCATTGATATACCCCTGCATCTGCTCTGACATCCGATTAATACTCTTTGACAGGCTTCCAATCTCGCCATAATATTTATCTTCTTCGATTCTCTCTGAAAAATCCTTTTGTGATATTTTATTTGCAATATTATCAATTTTCTTAATTGGCTTTGTAATCTTATCTGTTAGATAAAAGATTAAGATTCCTCCAATTAAAACGGATATCACTAAGATCAGAATGAAGAACTTTTCCGTATATTCCATCTCATTTTTTAACTGACTTGTAAATTTATATAGATACACATAATACTTGGTTCCATTCTGTTCCATAATTCCATATAAATTAATCTGCTGCCTCTGATTATAGGTGGCCTTTGGTTGGCGAGTGAACTGGCCACGTTTTCGCTCAATTCTTCGGTAGTAAGCTTTTCTTATCTCTTTTTCTTCATGCCCCTCAAATGTTGAATATACAATATCAATGTCATCATTTATCGTAGCCACCACAAATCGGAACCCTGTTTCTTCATATTCATCGATTGCATCTGTATTATCTTTCGCTAACTTTCCAAGATTAACTTTATCAAGATTCTGGTATATCTTATCCATCTTAATTCGGTCACAATTAATATAGTAATCTTTACCAAATAATATAAAAAGTAACGCTACACCACCAACAATGGACATGAGAAAAACACTCTGAATCACAATAAATCTAGTTCTAATCGAATTCCATCTCATCTTCTACACCTCAAATCGATATCCAACGCCATAGATTGACTTGATGTAGGGATATTGATCGGTGAGTTTTGATCTTAATTGCTTTACTATAGTGTCCACTGTCCTGTTTTCTCCTTCATAATCGTATCCCCATACTGCATTAAGAATCTGTTCTCTGGTTAACACTAAGTTAATATTATCCACAAAGTAAGACAGCAGTTCAAATTCCTTCGGAGTCGTTAAGATGATCTGATTCTCTAATAAAGCTTGTTGAGAGTCTGCTATAATCTTCAATTCACCAGCTTTTTTTACTGCATCACTACTTTTTCCAACTCTTTTTAGGATGGCCTTTATCTGAGCCTTTAGTAAACTGAGTTTAAAGGGCTTTGTCATATAAGTATCTGCACCTTTGTCAAATGCATATAACTGATCTTCTTCTTTACTTTTTGCTGTTAACATAATGACTGGAACCTCTGAGGTCCTTCTTAATTCATCAAGTACTTCATAGCCATTTAACTCTGGCATCATCACATCCAATATTACTAACTCTATTGTCGTATTATGTTCACAATATACTTCTAACGCTTCTCTTCCATTTATCGCAGTCATTACTTCATAACCACTTAATTTCAAATATTCATTTATTGTCGTCCTTAATTTCACATCATCTTCTACTAATAATATTACATTTTTTCCATTTCTCATAATTATAACCTCATAATTGATATTTTGAAGCTTTGCATAATATTAGTATGAATGACAAATATGACAATTTTATGACATTACTTCTTTACTTTTATGAAACTACCAATTGCCATGCCTACGCACATCCCTATACTCATGCCAATTGGCCCCTTATTGAATAAATATTGCCCAACTGCAAGCCCGATTGATAACCCAATTAACATACCAAACAGCATATACGTATCCTCCGTTTCCTTGATATGAATTGTATTTTGGTCATCATTACATTCTGGACAGGCTTTAATGTTCTTCTCATCGTTATTATTTTCATTATTTACACTAACACTTTTCATACCAATTACCACCTTTCCTTTTTTGCTTTCTCTAATTGGGCTTTCTTTAATGAAATTGCTATCATATTATAAGCAAAGAATATAATAGCACTTGTAAAGGCTACTATTCCTACACCTGCTACAATCTTTAGAAAGGAAGCATCTCTTGCTATCATGTGAAAGCATGCTATTATTCCATTGATTTCAAAAAAGCTACAGATTGCTAAAAATACCGTGTATTTCTTCCACAACATATTAAATAGTCCTATTTTTGATTCTGGATCTGTATATATTTTCTCATCATTGTTATCGCTCTTCTTACAAAAATAATACCACTTTCCTCCTAGCGCATTCCAAGGAACTACTTCTTCCCAACCAGAATCCTGATACAATTGATGATAATCTTCAGTATCATTTTTCGTCTCAACGTAATCAAGCTGATAAATATATTCTTCTGGTTCACATTGTTCAAATTCATACATCGTCGGAACCCCTGAATATAGAGCGATGAATTTCCAGCCTTGTGCTCTCATATCACTTAAGAATATTTCTTCCTCCTCATATTGGTGTACCAGAAATGTCTTTCTAACATATTTTCTATTATTCATAATTCTATTTTTCATGATTCAATGCCTCCATTCCATTCTGATATAATTCTTCCAATCTCTTAATTTCTATCTGCAACACTTCTTTACCTTCATCCGTTATCTGGTAATACTTTCTTTTATCCTCTTCCCTAGTCGTAATAATCATCTTTCCTTTTTCTAATTTACCTAACGTTCCGTATATGGTGCCTGCACCTATATTGATTCGATTTGAAGTAATGCTTGCTACATACTGCATAATGCCATAGCCATGCCTCTCTTCTAATAAAGATAGTAAAATGTAATACGCTGTTTCACTCATGGGGCTAAAATTATTCTCCATTCCTATCATCTCCCTATTATTATATGCTCTATATATCGCGTCGTGATATATCTCTTCTTGATATATTTATATCACGACGTGATATAAGTGTCAAGATAAAGATTTAGAAAAAAAGAAAAACCTTCAGTTCATAAAACTAAAGATTTTCCAATATGTAAAACTATTCTATTGACTAAATTGTAATTAAACTATTACTAACCTGTTACCGCATTATTTTCTATATATTGAGAGAAACATAATATCAACTAGGCTTCTAGGCTAAACCGCTTCTCCGATAAGCATATACAAACAAACCTAGCATTATTACTAGATTCACAATAATTACAATTACGCTTTCACTTTTTATCTGTAGATTCCCTATATCATTCATAAGAAGATTAATCTGCTCAGAATAGATAACTGTACCAAATTTCTTAATTGTACTATTAAAAGTAGACAACATAGGTAGGAAGGAAAATATGATCATAACCGGTACCGTGATTGAAGTAGCTGTCATCTGATTTTTGCTCCATGTTCCAATTGCTGCACCGATCAGTGTCGATATCATAATCCCAATAGCCATAATCAGAAGAAATTGCAAGATACTAGCACCTTTATAATCACCTGTAATTGCAAATACAATCGAACCTAGCATACAGATTAACCATATATAACTTCCTACACCGATAAGATATTCTGCTGGCTTAACATTGGACATCAATAATACTCTAAGCGTATTCTTCTCTTTCTCTTCTGCAATAATTTCTGCCATACAAGTAATTGGAGCCATTGCTAAATACATACTTGCAAAAAGAATTATAAAGTAGTTTTCTGGCATTCCATCTATTTTCACTGCATTTTTCATAATGACACCCATCGCTGGAAACATAATGAACTGAATAAAAACAGCCTTATTTTTGAACGTGTCTTTAATCTGTTTCTGGAAAATAGCTAATGTTTTTCTCATACTCATCTATGAAAAACTCCTTCCTGTCAATTCGATAAATACAGTTTCCAAATTAGGCTCTGTAGAATGAATTGTCTCTATTATATGGCTCTTTAAATAATTGCTAATCAGTTCAATTGATGTTTCATCATTTTCTAATTTTACGGTTTCACCTGTGTGTAGCAATATTTTTATTTTATTCTGATAATTATATTTCCTGCATATTTCTTTTGGATTCCCGTATTCTACGATCTTTCCTTCATGTAGAAGTGCAACATTATTACAAAGCTTCGTAGCTTCCTCCATATTGTGTGTTGTTAGAAATATCGTTGTTCCCTTTTCTCTCTCAGACACGATCAGATTATGAATCTCTGATGCAGTACTAGGATCTAAACCACTCGTTGGTTCATCTAGAAATAATATCTTTGGCTCATTGATCAGAGCTCTAGCCAAGACTAATCGTTGTTTCATTCCTTTTGAAAGTTTCATGACAGTAGTTTTCTTATCTTCTAACAATCCAACTTTGGCAAGTACACTTTCTATCCTGTCTTTTGAAATATTATATATTTTCGTAAATAAATTCAGATTATCATAGCAGGATAACCTCTCATACAATCCTACATTATCTAGAACCATACCTAGATTCGAATATGTATTCTGATCCAACTCTCTCGTATCTATCCCCATCAGCGTTGCAATTCCATCTGATTGCTTTAACTGCCTCGTCAGTATTTTGATTAAGGTTGTTTTTCCTGCGCCAGAAGGTCCTAGTAATCCAAAGATTTCACCACGTTTAATATTAAGATTAATATCTTTTAGCACTACTTTATCTCCAAAATCTTTAGAGATATTTTGCATCTCAATGCAATTTTCCATACACTATTCCACCTTTTCTGTTTTTTCCTTCTCTCCTATTACTCCTTACAATTTTCTTGGTTTTAAATAATAATAAGCTTAGTTCTAAGTAGTATTCATGTTATACAATTAGTTATAAATAGTAATCACATTTACGCTAAGATCTATGAATTCCAATATATCAAATATTCCATATTTTGTAAATGTATCATTATGAAGTGTACGTTTCGTTTTCTTCTACTTTAGCAATGATACTAACTCTATTAATCAAAATAACCCTCAAACACACGGTTGAGGGTTATAAAATATATTAAAGCATAATGTTCTACAAACTACTATATTATCTTTTACTAATTATCTATTAGCTATTATAAGGATTGCAAGAAGTAATCCCATAACAACCGTTCCAATTGTTGCTACTACATTAATAAATCTATAAACTTTACTTCTATTATTAAATAACTTTATTAAGACTTTGATTATTAAGAGGCCTATGATACCGCCTAACGTATTATTTATAATATCCGTAATATCAGAAGCTCCTAAAGCAAATATATACTGTAATACTTCGCACATCAAACTGACAAGAAAAGATATGATAACCTTATGAAACGTTGACCATCTAGAAAATATCATCTCTACATAGATACCTAAAGGTATGAAAATAATTATATTCATAATTATTTCTGAATAATTAACTTGTCCGTTTACAATCATGGATTCATGAAACGGAATGAAGTTAATATTTCTAAACTGTCCTACCTGACTAAATGGTAATTCTAATTTGAAGACAATAATTTCAAATATAGCGATTAAATATATGATAAATAAAATAATGGTTAACTTATTGATACGATTGAATTCATTCATGGACTCTATTCTCCTTCTTCTTTTACTCACATAACATGTTATCCGTTCATAGTATTCAGAACTATAACCAAAACAACAATCTCTATCCTTCAACTACTGGAAATGAAATCTCCACCTGGAACCTTCCATTATTATAATAGGCCTCAATAGTTCCACCTAATCGTTTCGTAATCTCTTTAGCTATTGCTAGACCTAATCCTGTCGTCTTCTTATTTCTAGACTGATCTTTCGTGTAAAAACGATCAAATATGTAATCTAAATCTTCACTCGTCATAGGTTCACTACCATTTGAAAAAACAATAGTATAACAATCTCCAGATTCCTGAACTTCAAAATGATATTCCCCATTGCCATGTACAATTGCATTAAATAAGATATTGGAAAATATTCTTTTTAGTCCTTGTTCATCTCCACGTATAATGCAAGGCCCCTCAGGTAATTGAACCGTTGGTTCTTGCCCCTTATTATTAAAATCATCATAATACATAGTAAGTGTATCAATTAATACCTTTTTTGCGTCGATAGACACATGTTCATAATGAATCTCGCCTGACTCTATACGTACATACTCAAATAACTGTTCCAGTAGTATCTTAACCATATTCTGTCGCTCTAGGATTATTGTTGTATACTCCTGTCGTTCTTCATCTGTAATACTTTCCTGGAGCATTTGAACATATCCGCCAGCTGTTGTCAACGGAGTCCGCAAATCATGTGATATGTTGGTTATTGTCTTTCTAAAATTTCTATTTAATCGATTAATCTGAATACGGGATTGTCTAATATCTCTCACCATATTATTTATAATATTCACCAGATCCGCTATATCACTTTGCTTTGCTACGACTGTTAGGAGGCTATTGGTATCTGTTATATTCATGATTTCCTCTAACTGCTTTGTAATATTCTTGATATTGATACGAAAATATATGTGATATATCATTATTATGAGCAATATAAGTAATAATACAAATGTTGCAATCATCCAAACATTATCCATCTTAGCTCCTAACTGACGCCTTCCATCCATTTCCATTGGCGCCTTTTTGTTATACGCAAACTTCTATCTGCTTTCTCAAGTTATAACTAATCTACATCTCTTACCGCGAATAGTAAAGTGGAACCTATCATAGTAGCAATTCCAATGATCAAAAATACCATGGAACACGTTATAACGTCCTCAGGTTTTGCATTTAAATCAATAATTGTCTTACGCATATTGGAAAGACTGTATGTTAGAAAAATATCATTTTTGGTTATTAATGTTGCTGCCTGTGCAATTATGTTTCCACATAAAATAAGTAAAACCGAAATGGCAATTGTAATACCACTATTTTTAAATAAATAAGAGAAGAAAGTACCTATTCCCGAAACACCCCAAAACATACAAATCATTCCAAGGTTCATTCGAATAAAAGCGTTCATATCAATATCTCCAAGTTGACATAATATAGTACTAGATAACAAGTTAATTAATCCATACGTGATTAATATGACTGTAACTACAGAAGAGATAGCAATATACTGACCAAGGACTAATTTCCATCTAGCAATACCATGACAAGCCATCTGTCGTATGCTTCCATTGGCATACTCTGCGGTAATAAGACATGCTGCAAAGATAACAATGATATAAAAGACAATATCTGCATTATAGGATCCTTGATAGCCATTTATTCCTGACATTTCTTCAAGCAACTTAGCAGTAACTGTACTGGTTTTTTTCACATATATTAAAGCTATCATTTGAATAACGTTAATTGATAATAAAATAATTGATATCACATATAAGATCTTACTTCGAAATATTTTATAACATTCACTTGTTATCACATTCATCATTACATTTCTCCTCCCATCATCTTTACAAAATATGCTTCGATATCTTGTCCATCAAGAGCAACTCTAGATACAAGGACATCGTTGCTTATTAATTCTTTATTAATTTGTGCTGGGATGTCTAAGCAATCATAAATGCAGATCTTACCATGATCAAATACTTTAAAATTAGTACTTTGAATTTTATTTTTTAGGATGTAGGTTGCCTTTTCAGTATCATTTACCTCTAGGGAAAGACATTTTTTACAACGATGTTCTAATTCAGTAGCTGCAAATTCATCCACCATCACACCGTTCTCAATCACTCCATATTTTGTTGCAATCTTAGCAAGCTCTCCTAGTATATGAGAGGAAATCAATATAGTAATCTCATTTTCACTATTCAGTTTCTGTATTAATTCTCTGATTTCTTTAATACCAGACGGATCTAAACCATTGATTGGTTCGTCCAGAATAAGAAAATCTGGATTACTCAGTAATGAAATTGCAATGGATAGACGTTGCTTCATACCAAGTGAAAAGTTCTTGGTTTTCTTTCTCCCTGTATTATGTAGCCCTACTAGATCAAGAACTTCATTCACATTATGATTATCTGTAATGCCTAATAACTTGTTATAATAGATTAGATTCTGTCTAGCGGTCATTCCAGGATAAAGGGCTGGTTGCTCAATTACACATCCGATTCTTTTCCTACTCCTATTTAAATCTTTACTTTCAAATAGTGTGATTTCACCCTGACTCGGACGAATGAGCCCACTCGCTATTTTCATTAGTGTAGTCTTTCCTGCACCATTTCTTCCAATAAAGCCATAGATATCGCCTTTTTCAACATTCATATTGACCTTATTTAAGGCTAATTGCTTTCCATATCTTTTGGTTAAATTATTCGTTTGTAATACCATACTCATATCTTTTTACCTCTTACTTTCCGTCATTCAACTATTCATTCATTCTAATATACATTCACACTAGCTCCCATCTGTCGCCTTTGGCGACGTACAAATCAGGGGTGTGAAACACTTTATTTCACACTAATCTCCATGTCTCCGCCTAGCTCCCAGGCCTATATTCACCGTGTAAAATCACTCTTTATTTCACGCTACCTCTTCATCATAAAGGATAGGTATCAAATTAGAATTTAGAATTTATTAAGAAAGTATCAAGATAATTGCTTTATATTTAATATTGTTCTTCTTAGCTTATTAACTATTGATTAATGATCCTGCATTTTATACCCGATTCCCCATACTGTCTTGATATAAGTTTCTCCATGCTTCAATTTATTACGTAAGTTACTAACATGTACTGTAACTGCTCTCTCATCGATTACATATTCTTCTGACCACACACTCTCAAAGATATTCTGCTTGGTAAATACCTTCTTGGGATTACTCATTAGTAATTCTAAGATATTATATTCCTTGACTGTTAACTCTATTTGCTCGTCCTCTATCGTTACCATATGATTATCGCAATCCATAACCAGATCTTTATATTGCAATCTATTCTTATTATTATCAATTGCTGTACTCTTACTTGTTCTTCTTAATACCGCACCAATGCGTACAATTAATTCTTCATTGTTGAATGGCTTCGTTATATAATCGTCTGCTCCATCTCGAATCATTCCTAGTCTCGTGTCTATATCATCTTTGGCCGATACGCATATAATTGGAATATGTAATTGCTCCGTAATCTTTCCTAATATCTCTTCTCCACTTAACCCTGGTAACATTAGATCTAGCAATATGAGATCAAAAGTTTCTTTTTCCAATATTAAAAGAGCTTCCGTGCCAGAAAATGCGGATACCGCTTCATACTGATTTTTTTTTAATAATGTTTGTACCATTTTATTGATTTGTAGATCATCTTCAACGATTAATATCTTGCTCATTCTTCTCAGTCCTTCTATCAAAAATTATTATAAAATGACCTATATCTGCGTATCTTTTGTCATTTGTCGTCCAAATCATTATATCAAATAGTTCCTAAATATGGTAGTAAACATTTTCTGATACTTCTTAGTTATATAGTAAAAACCTTAGCTTTCAATGAGTGCTTGGAAAAAGTCTCATCTAAACTAAGGTTTTTCTATTTTTAAGTTATCTTTTATAAAATGCGATTACTTTTGAATTTCCTGCTTTGCGAGATATCCCTCTTTCTTAAACTTAGAACATAGTACTTCAATTCTTTTTGGGATTGCTTTAACCATATGAAGACGAACTGGCATAGACTTTAAATGTTCTAATGATAATCCTCTAAGAACAATAACTTTGTTATACTCTTCTGAGAACAAGTCTACCATTGTTGCAACTCCTTCAATTTGTACTCCCTCAAGCTTATCAAATCCCTCATATTCCTGATATACTGCTACCGCTACCTCAGGACTTACTGATAGATTAATAAATTTTTCTCCACCTTCACTTAGAAAATAAAGATTATTATTATAGTATGTATACTCGATTGGTGTAGCTCTTAGATTACTACCATATCCTGTGCATAATGTACAGGTATTGTGTGACTTTAAGATATTTGCTATTTCCTTCTCGAGAAGCTCCTGTGGCATATTGGAGGTATCCATAAGTCTTCTCTTCAAATCTCTTAGTTCACGAGCCATTTTCTCATTGTTATCCATACTATAATGAATATAATCGCAAAATATATTACACTCACTAAACCTGGTACTAAGTTCCTTCCATTCAAGAGCTATCCTTTTCTCTGTTACCTCATTTCTACTATCTCCATCAACAAAAATATAGGTAACTGCTATTAAAATATCTGCAAATTGATTCTTATATTCTTTAATAAATGCATCAAGTTCTTTATTCACGCTCAAAGTGTAGGCATTAAGCGTAAGAACAAGTTTGTCAATTCCACCAATCTCCCCATGATAATTGTTCAGATGTTGTACAGATGCTGGACCAAACACTTTATGTAGTAAGTCAAGTAAGTTATTATCAAAGACCTCATCATCATATAGAATTAAGGTACGATTCATATATTCTCCTCCAATCTTTTACCAGATCAAACCCAGTTCATATTACTACTTTAAACGTTTATACTGTTCGCATACTCTCTTTTTATATAGGATTGCATTCTTTGGACATATATTAATGCACCTCATACAGAATAAGCATTTCCGACCAAACCGTGGTTTACCTCCTTGCATTATGATATTTTTCCTAGGGCATTTCTTAGCGCACGCACCACAACCAGTGCATTGTTTTGAAACAGAATACTTCATACCAAAGATAGGGAATAGCTTCGTAAAGACAACGCCGGATAGATGCGATACTACTCGAAAGAAAATTCTTGGGCTCTCCTTCATTTCCTTTCCATTAAGAAATTCTTGAACTAGTGGTTCTAACTCACGATTCAGTTTCTCTAGATTGGCTTGTATCTTCTCCTTATCAGTAAGTGGAAAAGCTTTGAATATTACCATATTGTTTGCAATTTGAAAACTTTTTGTGACAGTTACCTTGTAATTCTTCCTCTTGAGTATTCGTTCAATCTTACCAAAGTCTGTCTCCAAGTATGCTGCTTGCGTACAAAATACCATAGTTGGTATGATCTTATCACTTTTTGGTAACTTCTTTTTTAAGTATCCAATGAAATCTAGAACAGGATATTCATAATATTTTGGACACCCGAGTATTAGTAGATCAAAAGCATTTGGGTTAATCTTATACTTTTCTTCAATTGAATGAACCTCTGATTTTATTCCTGAATCATTCATAATTGAACCAATTTTCTTAGCTACATATTCTGTGTTACCAGTACCACTAAAATAAAGTATCAAAGCCTTCATACTGCATTCTCCTATTTTTATAAAATAATATTCTTAGTTATAGGTAGTATATCATATCTCAAGTATCTTTTCCATTATTTTACTTTCTCGTGATGTATATTAACGAAAAATAGATGTCTTTCAGACAGTTAACTCTATCCGAAAGACATCCTACCAATTGTCTTATTATCACTATTTTATATTTTTATATATCCAATTTTATACTATTCTATCTTCTATCGCTTGTAATGCATAAAGCGTTTCTGGATCGATATCAATACACTTCCTAGTATCTCTATTTCCTGATAAATCCCATGCCAGAGTATCATTCATAATTGTGCAAGTATTCATAAAAACATTCTTATCTTTTAATGGTTGAAAAATTTCTTTCTCCAATAACGGTTCAACATGATACAGAACAATCTTTCCGTCTTCAAAATGAACAGTAACCGTATAATTTTCATTTGGTGCTACTTGAACTATTTCAGGAAACATATCTTCTCACCTCCAAATTATATCAATGGACTGATTCCATTCAATGGCTTTCCATCTTTTGATAATTCCCAATTTTGCATTAATTCATCCTGATGAATCACACACCAAGCTAATACCAGTTTAAGTTGTCTGGATGGCAATACACCTTTTATTACTCTAGCATTACAAATATCCACCAAAGCTTTATTTCCCCATCAATTATATTTCTATAAGTATTTTACTACAGTTCCATAAAAAAATACACAAAAATCCTCATAGGTCTAAATCAATCCTTTGATTATGATGTGAGTTGCCCGACGAATGATGTTATCTTGTGGTGGCATTCGGTCTATTTTCTATAGATATATTACTATTTGCCCATATCATCCTATCATTTTTCCATATAAAATAAATACAAACTGGCATTGTAATCATCTCCGTCACTGGTGCGACCATCCACACCCCTGTCATACCAAATAGAACTGGAAAGAAAGCGATACAAATCAATAACACAATAAGCCCTCGCATAACAGATATCGTAGCAGACTCTTTTGCTCTTCCAATCGACGTAAAATAAAAGCATGTAATAGTATTAATACCGGAAAACAGAAAGGAAAGTGTAAAAATTGTAATACCTGATTGAACCATCTCTTTTACCGCTTCACTTTTTACAAATATACCACTATACCAGCCTGAGAGAAAGAACATGACACAAAACACAATCACTCCTGCAACAAACACATACCCATTTGTACTTTTTCGAATGCTTTTCGCTAGATTCTTATCCCCTGCTCCATACGTAAAACTGACGAGCGGACATATTCCCTGTCCAAATCCAATCAGAATCATGCTAAATACATATGAGATATACCCAACAATCGTAAATGCTGTTACACCATCCACTCCAATATTTCGCATGATTACTAAGTTGTATAAGAACATCGTGATACTCATTGAGATCTCCCCGATAAATTCTGAAAAACCAATCATTACTGTTCTTATTGCTACTTCTCTAACGAATTGAAACCTTTTAAACTTGAACACACTTGATTTACGAATAAAATAGTATAGAATGCACAGTAAGCAAAGACACGACGAAAGTAAGGATGCCAACGCAATCCCCTCAATCCCCATATGCAATTTTCCTGCAAAAAGATCATCTAAGATTATATTGCCTACCACATTCAGGATACTTATCTTCATAAAAAACTGTGGATTACCTTCCCCTCGAATGAACATACCAAATGCATTATTAATTACCAGTACAGGGAGTTCCACTAACATAATCATATAGTATCCCAAAAAGTAATGCGCCACTTGATCATCCACCTTTAGAATACTTAAGATAGGTCGAAACGATACCCATGCCAATAAACTTACTCCAAAGGTAACCAATACGGTTGTAAACATAGTCTGATTAAATATCTTATTGCACTTCTCCTTATCTCCTTCTCCAAGTGCCATACCTGCAAGTGAACTTCCACCTACTGATAGCATAAGTCCCAGCCCAAGGTACAGATAGACAATAGGAAGTCCTAGATTAATTGCTGCAATTCCTTCCTTACCAACATAACGTCCCGTAAAGAACCCATCTGCTATTGTTATCAATGACGTCAGCACCATCGCAATAATTGCTGGAACTGAAAACTTAAATATCATTTTTCCTCTGTTATTTCTGATCTTCTCTAAATCCATAAAAATAACTCCTTTCTTAATGGCATCTCTAATTGTCAGATACCATTATAGAAAAGAGTTATTAAATATACTTATGAATTCTTGCTCTATTGTAATTGTTCAGTACCATCATTTCATGATTAAATAGATTCTGAGTAACTACGCTTTATTTATATGTTATTCAATTGGAATGTAAATATCCAAAGCCATATACATCGTATCGCAATTGATATCACCGTAACATTCAAAGCCATATCTTTTATCTATCCTATGATTGCTCAATGGAATCCACACATTAAAGAGACTTTGATATGCACCATAGATCTGCCAAGGATATCCCTTAAAATGATAAACTGCGTACTTACCTCCCTCAATAATGCAGGTATTTGGCAGTGTACAACTTCGGTCAACGCTCATGCAAATATCATAAAGGCAGCTATTCGCATCCGTAATAGACACATCATCAAAGGTTCTCTCCAATAACAGTGTACTATTTGTCTGATAATCCTTATACCTATCCAAGAATTCCGTCCAGTCCTCACTTAGATTCTTATAATTTCCAATGCGTCTTTCATAGATCACATATTGATCTTCGATTATCTCAATTGTTATCTTCTCATTACACTCTTCCAATGTATCTATCTTATTTACTGTATTCGGATAAAAAGGATGTAGTATGGATTTCTGGGCAATCTTTTTGCGAAATTCAATCGGCGTAGCCTTATGATGCTGCTTGAAAGCTGCGCTATAGTTGGGTGGACTATATCCATAATCATATCCGATGTCTGTGATTGATTTCACTCTCTCTACTTTTAGGCGAAATGCACTTTGTTCTAGCTTTACTCGCTTAATAAAAGCATAAATACTCTCACCTGTTTCTTCCTTAAATACCCGACTGAAATAATATTTTGAAAAATGGCAGTAATCTGCTACGTCTTCAATGGATATCTCTTCCCCAATATGCTCCATAATATAGCTAATCGCTTGATTTACTACTTCGTTTGTAATCATTATTTATCACCACCAATTTTATCTTCTTATGTCTCTTGTATTATTTAATTTTAAATGTATTTATCATAGCCTGAATTCTAGCACCATAACCTTCTGTTGCTTCTACAAAATACTGAACTTCTATATTGTATATATATGTGCCCTTTTTAATAATGTAATTATTAAGTATAATAGAATTCCACTTTGTACCAGCCTGGGCAGATAGCATCGTACCTTTATATTTCCCAATGGTAGCATTTTTCGTTATCTTAGTTTTAAATCCATTAGCTGAACGTGTTTTGGATAATTTCTTTACATAATCAGAAGCACTTTTATTCTTAATTTTACTTATACTAAAGTACACATATGGATAGATTGCTGGATCCGAATTGTCTGCTATATAACTATCAACCCCGTCTTTTGCTGAATATTTGAATTCAGTACCATATACAATTTCATATCCATCTCCTTTATGAAGCAACCCCTTAACTTTCTCTTTTACCCCTTCAACTTCGACCGTGTATGATGCAGGTTTATCTTTTGTTTCTGATTTGTCTTTCTCTGTCTCATCGGTTGTAGCTTCGGTTGCCTTAGTTTTTTTATCTACTTCAGATGCTTTTTTCGATGCACTTAGATTACTTACATTTTCAAGAGATACATTCTCTTTAATAACAACTGGTTTCTTTTCAATCTCAGCTCTTGAACACCCTAATGATCCAAAGACAGTGATGACACATAATAACATTATTGCTTTTTTCATATTACTCCCATCCGTCGCCTGTGGCGACATTTATAACATAATATTTAACAGTTCTTACCTGTTAAATATAGTATAGCTACCGAATTTATCAAACTCACAATAAAGTTGTAACAGTGTTGTAAACAAATAAATCCGATTCATTATCTAGTCATTAAGTGTAATAATGATAGTAGTACCTTCACCAAGTGTAGAAAGAATCTCAATACTACCACCATGCAATGCTACAATCTTACTGCATATAGATAAGCCAAGACCTGCACCACCTGTTTTTCTGGATCTTGATTTATCAATTCTGTAAAAAGGCTTAGTTACTTTTTCCAGCTTGTCTTCTGGTATTCCCATCCCCGAATCCTGAATGATTACCTTGGAGATATTATTTTGACAATAGATTTTGATATGAATATGACCTCCCATATCCATCGCTTGTATACTATTCTTAACTAGATTACTTAAAAGCATATGAAAAAGAGTTCGATCTACCATAAGATAGTCTACCAATATTTCTTTTGTAACATTTATTTTCTGATTCATTAACTCATGATAAAAGGTTTGACGAAGTTCTTCAACCATTTCTTCACAAAAGTACTTCTGGCGCTCAATATTATGCTCTCTTGCAAAACTAAGCACCATTAATTTAGAATACATATCCCTTATTCTTTTCGATTCAGAATGAATATACATTGCAGCCGTTCTCTTCTGCTCTTCAGAAGCATTTGCACTTAATAAGAAACTAGAATATCCTTGAATCGACGTTAACGGAGTATTCATTTCATGGGATAAATCATCGATAAATGTCTGCAGTTCCTTTGCTCTTTCTTCTAACTCCTGTGTTCTATCCTTTACATCCCTTGCCATCTGATTAAAAGCATTGGCAACATCTCGGAATTCCTTATCATGCTCAGACAAAGAGATATCATATTTACCTGTGGATACAGCCATTACCCCCTTATGCAGAGCATTCAGAGGGCGAGTGATCCATTTTGAGCAAAGGTAAGAAAAAACACCAAGGAAACAGGTAAGAATAATAAGCATAATGGAATACAGTGTAATACTGTTATTCTTTGCTGTATATATCTCGCTAATGTCCCTAGCATATAGAAGTATGACATTGTCATACATCTGTTTCGATATTAGAATATAGTCATTGGAAGTGGAATGAATCACCTGAGCGATCTTTTCTTTCTTCTTAACGGATAGCAACTTTTTATATGAATCCAGTTTTACGGAAGAAAAATTATTGTAAACATATTTGCTGTCCTTATATAACCCTAAATAGATTCCCCTGCTCTTATAATAATCTCCATATCGATCCATAATAACCGTAAGAGTATCTGTCGATGCTCCTGAAAAATCCAGACTATTACTTAATGAAGTTGCAATCAGTTCGAATTCCCCTAGATCTCTTTCCTTTTCTCTATTCATGCTGATGATATGATTCTCGTTAATGATATATGTAATGCTAATTGTTAGCGTGGATAAGGATAACACTAGAATGCTCAGAAATATTTTAACCCATAACTTCACGTTCTAGGTACCTCCAATCTGTAACCAAATTTATACACGGTTTTAATAATATCCTCCCACCCTAATTTCTTTCGAAGTCTTTGAATATGCATATCAACCGTTCTGGTTTCGCCACTGTAATCATACCCCCATGCAATACTAAGTAGCTGTTCCCTTGTGAGCGCAAGATTTTGATTCTGAATCATTGCTTCAAGGAGTGAGTATTCTTGTGCAGTCAATTCGATTTCCTTATCATTTTTAAGTACCAGATGCTTTTTCATATCAACAACAACATTATTATAAGTAAATATATTTTTATCTTTCCCCTCTCTTCTTAGAACTACATCAATTCTTACTATTAATTCCAAAGTCTCAAAGGGTTTAATAATATAGTCCTCAGCACCTAACTGCAAACCTTTCACTCTATCCGTCAATGAATTTTTAGCGGATAAATAAATAACAGGAATAGTTGACTTTTTAAAATCATCAATTAATTCAAAACCATCTTTTCCTGGAAGCATAATATCTAATAAACACAGATCAAAATGCTCTGTCCGTATTTTCTCCAGAGCTTCCTTCCCATCAAAAGCCTGCTCAGTTGTATGTCCTACCATGGTAAGGTTCATTACAATTAGGTCACTAATGGACTTTTCATCATCTACGATAAGTATGTGCCCCATAAAAACTCCTTTATTTTTATTACTAACACGATTTGTAATCTAGTTATAGATTCCGTAATATTAAAAAGCTATAACCAATTAATAATAGTCCGTTCATTGCTATTATTTTATCATGGTTACCAATAATTGTATATGATGTATTTTTCTGATGCTCTCTATTCGTAACATCTTTATAAGAACCTCTTTCATTTGTAGAAGAATACATTTTGAAACTCATACCCTCACATAGATTATTTACAATAGGGTATTTTTAATATATACCACCTTCGGTCAATTTATAGAAAGGTTTTATATATATTAAGTGACACACAACAGACATATTTATATCACTTTTTGTTCACAAAGCTAACATATAATAGAGTTGTAAGTACTTAATATACTGAGAGAAATTTATTATGAATCCAAGTATGTGTTTACACTAAGCTTTTTGGATGCCACGAAAAGAGAATCATTCCACGAAAACTTACTGTATAATCATATCATTTGATGTGCTTATATGGCAGAAAATCTAGTATATGAAATGAGGATTACGATATGAAAAAAGGAAAAATAATTGGTATAGGTATAATATCAGCATTAATTTTGCCTACTACACTTAATGTGGTGCAAATTCCACAGTACAGCAATGTGGCCATCGTTGAAGCAGCAACAGTCAAATTGTCACAGACCGTTTTGAATCTGAAAGTCAAACAAACTTATAATCTTAAAATAATTGGTACAACCAAAAAAGTAACCTGGTCATCTAACAAATCATCTGTAGCTTCGGTATCAACCTCCGGTAAAGTAACTGCTAAGAACAAAGGGACTGCCACCATTACCGCCACCGTTGGTAGTAAAAAGTATACCTGCAAGGTTACCGTAAAAACCGTATATGCAGATGGTACTTATACTGGCACCGGTATTGGTTTCCGTAATGGAACTACGAAGGTTTCGGTTATATTGAAGAATGATGTCATCACAAATATTAGCGTTCTATCTAATCAAGATACATCCAGATTTTTCAATTATGCAAAACCAATAGTTATTGGTGAGATTATGGATTCACAATCCACTAATGTGGATGCGGTATCTGGTGCAACATATTCCAGCAATGGTATCATGGATGCTGTAGCAAATGCACTGAGTAAAGCAAAGAATTAACTGGTAAAGGAAAAGGAAGTCAGGTATTACCAGGCTTCCTTTTCCAACTTAAAACATAAACCATTCATGGAATCATTATTTCCTTGAATGGTTTATTTACTTAATTCTGAATGCTATCCTACTACATATACTACTGTCTTTTATATTGAAGTTTGTCTAACCAGTTTTACAATATCAAGAAACCAATATTACATATCATGTCCACCAATCGCATTCAATTTATCTTTATCAATAATAACTATACTTCTAATTACCTTAGTAATTCCATATAAAGGTTCATAATTTAAGCATCCAGGTTACTGAATTTATTCCATTCCTCAATAGAGAATTCCTACGATGTTGCATCATTTTCTTCTTCGTACGCATTCTCCATTTTCAATGAATCTTCTATCTGTTCCTGATAGAATCTCACACGAATGACTGCCTGTGCCCAGTTGATAGAGACTTGACTGTGTCTGTCCTTTTCCTTTGCCACCCCTGCTATGATATGCAGTAATTCTTCCATGACAGCTTTGGTAAGATAACCTCCTCTCCAATGAAATGTTAGAACTTTGCCCTTTTTAACAGCTTGTTGGCAACGCTTTGCCACATCCTCCAGCTTTGTAAAAGAAAGCTTCTTTTCCTTATAGTAGAAATGGTCACCCTCGATACACGCTGGGATCTTGTATATCACTGGTTCATGATCCTTGAAGATACTCTTATCGTCCAAATTAAAATAATCATATCTCACCTCTTTTTTTCCTAACGTATTATCAAAAGTAGCGTCCAGATGATACCATACTCCATGAATCTTAATCACATTCCATGCGTGACGATATTTGATATTCTTCTCTGGATTATTTTCTGAAATAACAACAATACAAGGAATAGAAAGCTGATCACATAGAGCCTTTACTGATTTTGCAATTCCTTCACAGACACCAACTCCATGTCCTAATGGTCCTATAATTTCATGTGAATACTGTTTCTTTAACTTATCGTAAGTTACATTTTCACAGATAAAATCATGAATATATAGCTCTTTCTCCAAATCACTTTTATCCTTTACGATTCTAGCAAGCTTCTCCACCCTGCTAGTCATCGCTATCTGATGCTCTCTAATTTTATTTTTCTCAAATAAATAGACTGGCTTCATCCTTATCAGCGTGGAATCCTCGTAAAAAGAATAATGAAATGTCGATGCATAAAATATCTCTGGACAATCCAATCTCAATTTATAAAAAATGTCGCTCAGCTCTGCTCCATCTATTCTTGGTACATCAAAGCTTTCCAAAAGCGCCTCAAGTCCATTCTTGATGACTTGATATATTCTTTGTTGTTGTTTATTCATCTGACTGTAATAGTATGGTTCCATTTAACGTTTCTCCAAATCACTTTCTCTTTGTCAATCATTTCAGAATTTCTTAATAGATTTGTATATATTCTCTTACTTATGTGGTAAAGATGGCTTTCTATCTTTTCCATAGCCAGTTTAATTACGCCTTCAATTAAGACATGCTGAAATTGATTTTAACGTAAAATTACTTATAGTCTATTATATCAAAATACTTAACTGATACAATAGAATTTTACATACACTCTACGTTAATGGTTCCATTGACTAATATAATATTTTATTTATAAAGGCTTCTTCTGCAACTCTTAATAGCTTATTTTAGTTTTAGTGCTAATCTTTCATGTTGGGGTACAATATTGCCCCTTTTCTAAATGAACATGTGCATCAATCATTTTGAATATCATCAAGAGCCTTAATTAACCCATCTAACAATGCATTTTTATCAACGGTCGCAAAATCTGTAGTATCTATTCTAATATTTGATTCACTTACCACAAACTGATCCATGCCTCTATTGACTATAGCATCTACAAAAGACTCGTATGTAATTTGTTTTTCCATTCTTCCTATATTCTTTTCAGGATAGCACTCATTAACAACATGCCCACGGTGACGTTCTGGGCTGGCGTTTCTCTCTAAGAAACGTTGGTAAATAGTCTTATAATCTCCTGTTAATGTGATAGTGATAGCCTTATAGGAATATTCATCGAGAAGCGATACAAGACCTTCTCTTGATATATTTTCGAAATTGTTCTCTAAAATAAATGCTTTATGAACCTTCATTAATTGCTCTGCTAGATAATAGATGATATTCATACTAGCAATACCAAGTTTGCACTTTTCCTCCCTTGACTGAAATCCTATATCATCATACATTACTTCCTTTATTTTATCCTTAGAGATAACAGGCAACTCCAGATTTGCTGCTATGAAATCTGCTATTGTAGTCTTTCCTGAAGCGGGAATTCCAGTTACTAAGATACAATAATTCATTTTCTATTCCTCCAATTGATTAAAGAACTTTACTTTATATAATAATCTCAGGTATATTTTTTTTCAAACATTCTCGGTATAAAAACAATAATTTGCCACTCTATATAACATATATATTTATTTGTAGCCAGAATATTCACTAATAAATAACGCTAGACTTTTATAATCTAGTGCTATCTACAAATGTATACATATCTAAAATAAAAATAAATCTATTGTAGTGTTAGTACGAATGCACCCACATCCAATCACTTTGTACAAAGTGCTCTTAAAAACACGTAAAAAAACCTCTCAAGATTAGTTTTGAGAGGTTCTGAATAATATCTCTTTGATAAATGTTAGGAACTGTAAATTGAATGTATGCTGGTTTCTTTTATATCAATTTTACGAATGTAATCTATTTACGTCTTAAATAAAGCGTTCTCTAAGTAACGCTTTGGCTTTTGTTCTTATTGAATGAATATCATTGTGTTTACTATTTGCTACAATTTTAGTATATTCAATACTATATTTTTTATATAAATCACTTGCAGTATCAATAAATAATTGATAGTACGCATTTGCCAAGTCAAAAATACAGAAATAATAATATTTATTTTGGTTCAATCCCAACTTTTCATATATTCTCTTTCCTTCTTCTAAATTGCTTGATGCTTTTTTACTATCTTTATTTTCATATTGCAAAAACCTACCATATTCTCTTAGCGTGTTAGCATATGATACAGTACCTCTAATATTTGAATATTGTAAATCAATTGACAATAAACAATTTTCATATGATGCCTTTATAGCTCTTAAAATATTCTCCCTTTCTTTATCACTCATTTCAGCCAATAATAATGCATTCAGTATTCGAGTTTTTTGGAAATATATATATGGATGCTTAGATGTCATTTCAATTTGTTCAAATCTGGTTTTTATTTCTTTTAAATCAAAATTTTTTATTCCATATTTTATTGTTTGAGCAACATTTAGTTTAGAATATAAATTAAATGCATTCATTATAGCTAATTCATCTACTACATTCAAAGGTTTCCAATCTTCTAATATATCTGAAATATGTTTATTACTATGTTTCATGGATTCTAGATGCTTTTTTTCTCCATCCATTTCAAATTTATAGTTCCAAATTAAATCTTTTAATTCATTATATTCAAATTCGTTTGGTTTGAACTCTATTAGTAAATATGATTTAGCAAATTCATTAATAGAAATGATTTCATTCTTAATCTCAAGTATTAAACTATCTACTAAAGCTAATATTACTTTTTCAACCTCAATACTGTCCAACTTTCCTAATCGACTTATTGAATATATATCTATTGGTTCATCATACATAACTAAAATTTTAATTATTGTATCTATTGCCTGTTTATTAAATTTTTCTCCATTATATATGTCATCAAATGCGTTTTTCGACATAAAATTAACTATGTACTGAGTTGTTTGTGAATTGACTGAATTTAACTCATTTTCTATTGTTTTTAAAAATACTCCCTGATCCATTCTGTGAAGTGCCAATACCAAAACAAGAGTATTCCCTTTACAGGAAAATACTAACCTTCCAATATCACTATCATTTAAATCAATTTTTAATCCATTGACATCTATATATTCTTTTACAAATTCTATTCCATCTTCTTTTATTTCTTCTAAATGTAATTTACAATTTGTATTTATTCTTTGTTCCGTTCTTGAAGTAACAATGTATTGTATACTATCAGCTGATTCATATAGTATATAATTATCAATCTTTTGTTTCTCAGTATCATTTATTGTTTCGAAGTTATCAATTACTATAAGGCCTTTTTTTCTCATAGTAGCTAGATTATCAGTTCCTAAATACTGTTTTATTTCAGATTTCAATTCAACTAATGTTGTAATTTGCTTCTTTAAATTACATAATTTCAAATTCTTAGTAACATAATCAAAATCTAGTTTCTCTTCCTTCGCAGAAAAAAACAAAATAAAATCAAACCATCTATCTTCAGCAAACATCTTATCAACATATTCTTTAATTAATCGTAAAATAGCTTCAGTTACTAGAGTTGTTTTTCCCATCCCACCATATCCTGACACTAGTATATATTTCATGCGTCCTAAACCGATTTCATTTCCCATAATATATTTATTCAATGTAGTAATTTCATTTTCCCTACATACAAAGTGTCCAACATTTTTAGGTAGAGAATCTAAATTATGACTTTCTAAAACTTTTGAATTTGATATCACTAAAATATCATCTAATTGCGATATTAAATTGTCTTTACTTTCAAACCAAAAATATTTATCCTCAAGTATCAATACTATTTTTCTAATATATCTAATTACGTCTTTACATGATTCCTCACTTATTTTAGCTGCTGGATGACATAAATTATTTCTCACCACTCTATATTTTTCCGAAAAATACATATATTCTAATGCATTAGGGAAATCTTGGAGTAATCCATTAAATATATCTGCATAGAATATGTATGTAATAGAGTATATATCAGAGATCAATAAAAACGCCTCTGCCTTTTCTTCTTTAATATCACACTTTGTTTGAGCTTTATACATATCATAGGCTTCCTGCAATAAATTATATATTTTTTTTGTATCTCTTTCTTTTTTAAATTTATCTAAAAATCCTTGAATTTTTCCATTAAAAATCATTGAATTTTTTATATGTTTATCACGTTGCATTTCTATTGATTCATGTAATTTTTTCTCATCTTCAAAAGACTCTATTATTTTTTCCGAAACATACGATCTAAAGCCAACCTCAAAATATTTTACTGCAGAATGTAACTTTACAGTCTCTTCATTTGATAAATACATTATTCTCGTCTCCTCTTAATTATAGTATTAATAGTTTCTCAACTCTAATGTAACACTTTTACAGTTCATCTAATATTTTACACTAGTTTATTAGTTTTTTCTACATTAACATGCATAAAGAGTATGAATTTTTCACTTATTTTTTTCTTCAGTCTCTACATAAACTTTTCAAGTACTACAAATCATTACAACAATTTCTGGTCTTTGAGTCACCGTAAAATCACATCAAAAAAGGATGCTTCCAACACCCGAAGTTATTGAAAACATCCTATATTTTAGTTACCGACCAAATCCATATTATTCAAAAACTTCAAGTAGCCAGTAAATATTCAGTTTTAAACAATTCCACTAACGACACATATTATCTAATTGATGTCAAGCGTTTGAGAGCTTGAAAGCGTCCTAATACGAGGTTTGTAGTAATCATTGTTGCACATATGTTTCACTACGTTAATACGTCTCAGTACGCTTCAATTAACAATTACTATGCAAAACTAGATTAATGTCTACAACCACCATGTTACTGTTCATTGATTTATCCTATTTACCACACTTCTTACAGACATTTGTGCCCACTGCCTCTTTAGCACTCGTCCACAACAACTTTACTCGGGTTCTTTTACACATTGGACATGTGCCACGCCACCCAGATATCTTTTTAATATTCTTTCCTCGCTTTGTCTTAGCCATTTATATTACTCACTTTCTTAAATATATTTCATATAGCGTTTCTCATGAGAATAGATGGAAAAGCCTTCTTTCTGATACAGTTCGAGTGCTTCTTTATTCACACATTTACAGACAAGCCATGTTCTTTTATAACCCTTTTTATGTAAGGCAGCTATTACATATTGAATCATTGTTGATGCAAGATGCTTCCTTCTATACTCTGGCAATACCATAACTCCGGTTATTTCTGGGGTTGCATTATCTTCCATTTCGGTCACAACAGAACCTACCAGTCGCTCTTTACCATCTGATTCTCTCACAAATGCTCCATAGGCAAGATATAAGCCTTTCGCAATATCCAGATAATTATTAGCAGAAGAAATGCTATCACGGAAACAGATTTGGTCATTTTCTACTAGCTGTCTGATTATATCCATACTATCTAAAGAGAACTCACGTAAAGTAATATTTTCAATTGTATCAATCGTTGAAACAGAATCCTTTGTTTCTGTATTGAGATGATAGATGCTACCATACTCTGGCCAGTCTTTTTTTTCAATATGACAGTTATATCTCTCCTCAAAATCAAAGTTACCAATACATATCTGACAAGCACGGTTGCTTAACTGCTTTCGTAATTCTAATGCACATTGATAAGCACTTTCAAATAATAAATCCAGCGCTTCTTCATCCTTCTCATACTCTGGCAATACCCTGTAATGCATAAAAATTCTATGTTCCGCATATCCTGGTGCATCATCTTCCTGCTTCTCATAAATCATTGCGTGGCTTTTGCCAATGATGCGGTTTTCTTCATCTAAACATATGAATACATGCTTTCCCTCATTACTTTTCGGGTCAATATTCCAATAGATTCCGTTCGGATATTTTTTTGATACTACTTGATATAAATCTCCTAACGTTGCATACCATTCATCCTTATTGATAAATTCTTCAATTCGATATTTTCCACTCAAGGTGTAATCCTCCTTAACTCTGCATAAGCGTCCTTGTCTTCCTGCTTTATATACTTTGTCTTTCTTTTCTTGTATCGGAATCATGATTTCACCACGGACATTACCTTTCTTAGCATTTCCATAATACATTTCAAAAGCTGTTCCATCTTTAATTTCATAACCTGCATCTGGAAGCCATTCTGAATAAATCCTATCCCACAGGTCTGACAATGCTTCCCCTTCTGAATGAAATATTGCCCACTGACCTGCCGGAATATGATATCTGCGATAGTTATCAGGTAAGTAAATACCATCTTTCATATACTGACAAATCATATAGGTAAACTGATTTTCACCTGACTTCATAAAAGCCCTGTGTAACATCGTATCTTGATCATATCCATATATTGTATTCATACTGGCATACCATCTATTTTCTACACATTTCTGCAAAAACTTCTCCATCTCTAAATGCATAGTTTTCTCATTTTTCTCAACCTGAGTATATAATCCAAACATATTAAATGCTTTTTTTGTTTCAATACGGCATCTCAGTCCATTTAAGCCATTCACTGTTATATTAAAATTTATAGGCGGATACAGCTCCATACTAATAGAACTACTCTTAAACTGACTTGGAGTTATTCCATGCTGCTTTGCAAACGCACGGGTGAAACTATCTGCACTAACATATCCGTACTTCATAGCGACATCAATTACTTTCTCCCCGTTCTGCAAATCAAAAGTAGCCACAGATAATCTGCGTCTTCGTATGTACTCAGATAATGAGATTCCTGAGATGTAATTAAAAATTCTCTGAAAATGATATGGCGAATATGATGTGATTCTTGCTACATCCTCCAACTGAATATCATTATCCAGACGTTCTTCAATATATTCAATTGCTTGGTTAAGTTCTGTAATCAAATCCATCCTCATGTCCCCTATTCTATCAAAAGTATATTTTATTTACCCGACTTTTCGATTAATTATTTGGCGGGTTTAAGGTTATCATGCAAATCATGTATATATCGTTATCATTTGTATGCTTTTAGTTTTAACTCCATAATTATACAATAGCGAGGACTGTATTTCTATATTTCGATTTGACATAATATATCAAAAATAGCCTCGGATTTATCAATCCAAGGCTACGAATTTTATTTTCTAAACTTTCTTTCTGAATCTCATGACTTTTCACATCATTTTAAAAATAACAAAAACCCCCAAAACACAAAGGTTTTGAGGGTAATATAATTGATAATAAATTATCTCTTTGAGAACTGAGGAGCACGACGAGCTGCTTTTAAGCCGTACTTCTTTCTTTCTTTCATTCTTGGATCTCTTGTTAAGAAACCTGCTTTTTTAAGAGATGGACGGTATTCGATGTCTGCATGTAATAATGCTCTTGAAATACCATGTCTGATTGCACCAGCTTGACCAGTGAATCCACCACCGTGTACGTTAACAAGTACATCGAATTTATCTAAAGTTTCAGTTAATTCAAGTGGTTGACGTACAACTAATTTTAATGTTTCTAAACCGAAATAATGATCGATATCTCTTTTATTTATAGTAATCTTACCTGTTCCAGGTACTAAATATACTCTTGCGATACTGCTTTTTCTTCTACCAGTTCCGTAAAATTTTACATTAGCCATTGTTATTTCCTCCTTTCACCTTTGGTGATTAATATCTTGATTTAATTTCTAATACTTCTGGTTTTTGAGCTGCTTGATCATGCTCTGGTCCAGCATATACGTGTAATTTCTTGATCATGCTTCTTCCTAAAGGTCCTTTTGGAAGCATACCTTTAACTGCAAGTTCAATAACGTCTTCTGGTTTTTTAGCTAACTTTTCTTTTAAAGTAGTTTCTCTCATACCACCTACATAATCAGAGTGATTGTAGTAGATTTTTTGATCCATTTTTTTACCAGTAACTTTAATCTTTTCAGCATTAACAACAATTACATAATCACCTGTATCAATGTGTGGTGTGTAAGTTGGTTTATTTTTTCCTCTTAATACCTTTGCAATTTCAGATGAAAGACGACCTAATGTTTGTCCTTCTGCATCAACAACATACCATTTTCTTTCGATTGTTGATGGAGTAGCCATAAAACTTTTCATGGAATTTACCTCCTTGGATAATTGTATTTAAATGTTTATATTAAAATACTTTTACCGGGGCTTTGGTTCGAGTATTTTTCTTTGTGTCCACTTACTAATATCTATGTCACAGTTTTATATTATATAATATCTAGCATAACCTGTCAATATTTTTATGCAATTTTTTATTTAAAATTCAGCATAAAAATGCATATTACATAAGAAAAAGATGATATAATCTAATGTTATCTTTATACCATCTTTTCCATACATTCAATTATATTATTACTATATAGAGCGAATCTTATAATTAATATTTTTATCCATTCTTAAACTAAGGTTTTCTATCTTCTTCAATAATTATTGACAAAGTTGCTTCCTATTAATTACATTTTAAATTTCTTTATATCTTCCATTAAACGATCCGATATCTTCTTTAATTCCTCTGCTGAACCTGATATCTCTGTTACCGTAGCATTCAATTCTTCGGTTGCGGCTGATGTCTCCTCAGCACTTGCTGCATTTTCTTCTGCAATTGCTGATAATCCTTGAACAATATCGATAATAGTACTTCTCGATTCATCTAACACATTTGATTTTTCAGCAATTTGATTTACACCTTCTATTGATACTGTAATACCTTCCGATACATTTTCAAACATTTCCTTTGTTCGAATTACATGATTACTCTGCTCTAACACAATATCTTTCACTTCATTCATTGTTTGCACTGTCTGATTCGAATCCTGTAATAGATTATTTACGACTGAATTGATTTGTTTTACTGAATCATTGGACTGTTCTGCTAACTTCTGAATCTGTGCTGCTACCACAGCAAATCCTCTACCTTGTTCACCAGCTCTTGCAGCTTCTATACTTGCATTTAAAGATAATAGATTAGTTTCTCTTGCAATCGATGCGATGATTTCAGCTGCTTGTCTTATCTCTTGAGCAGATTCATTTGTTGTATTCGTTTGATTCTCAATTGTGGTCATAGCAGTTATAGTTTTTTCATTTGATTCTTGAAGTTCTAATAATGTCTTAAGTGCTTCATTCCCAGTATTCTTCATATACTCAGAATTAGTATTTAATTTATCCACTTCTGCTACAGTATCTGCTATCATGTTACCCATGACAATAATCTTGTCTTTTGCTTCTTGTGTCTCGGATGCCTGAGTCATCGCTCCATTGGAGATCTCTTCAATTGCACGTTCCACATCTTCTGTAGTAGCTGATGTCTGTTCTATTGTCTCATCTAATATGTAAGCTGAATCTGTTAATATCTTGGATGTCTCAGTGATATCTCCAATCATTTTTCTTAATGAATCTCGAAGCTTTAATGTAGCTCTCGCACAATCTCCAGCTTCTCCAGCTCCTTTTAGATCCAACTCATTAATCTCTACCTCTAGATTACCTTCTGCTACAGCTTCTAGCGTAGCTACGGAACGTTTTATTGATCTACTAATGATATGAGCTAATATGTAGGAAATAACAAAGAATACAACTATAACTCCCAATGTAATAAATATCATCTGCATGCGAATATGATTCATTAGATTATTAACTTTACTCTGACTAATTCCTGTAAAGAACATTCCTATAACATCGCCAGAACTTGGTTGCTTCACTGGTATATAGTAACCAAAGTATTTGGTTCCATTTATTTTAATATCGGTTACAAAATAATCTTTTCCTTGGTCTAGTACATGATTCACGACTTCATTACTTGCTTTGGTACCAATTAAACGATTACCACTGCTATCTTTAATTGTTGTTAAAATACGTTCCTCTTGATAGAAGAAGGTAGCATCTACTTTTGCATTATCTTTTAAATTATCAACGACGCTATAGTCATTACTTAGGGTAAGTGCTTCTCCCTTTGATACTGTTCCATCTTGATTCTTAACATAGTCTGCAGTATTGGCATACTCGTAAGTATGTAGTCCTGCTACCGCGGAGGCTCGTAGTTCTGCTTTTATCTCATCATACATACCCTTTTTTAGAGATACATTACTTGTTATGATTGTTATGCCTCCAAGGATTATGATAGGTAATAGAACTAACGTTAAAATTTGAGTCTTTAAACTTTTCTTCATAATGTAGCCTCCTTGCCGTCTATGTTTAAGAAAGTAATTTTCTATTTATGAGTACTTTGATTAAACATTTTGTGACTATTTAATTGTAAATAATTATATATTTTATTTATATTCTTATTATAACATAATTATCAGATAATTCTACCCACTTTTTTTGCTATTTTTGTATATTTTGTCATTTATTCAACGATATGATAGTATCTTTATGCACTCTCTACTTTCATTCTACTCGTATTCAATTTTTATTAAGGTCAGCCCCTTTGCAGGAACTTTCGGTCCGGCGAGTGTTCGATTCTTTGATTCTATGATTTCACCTATATGTTCAGGAGGATATACCTTTAGTCCAACCTTAATCAGAGTACCAACAATAATTCGAACCATATTGTATAAAAATCCATTTCCAGTTATACGAATATTGATAAAATCTCCCTCTTTCACTACTGAGAGACTATATACGGTTCGTACTGTATCTAATACCTGTGTTCTGGTAGAACAAAAGCTTTTAAAATCATGCTCACCAACGATATAAGTTGCTGCTTTTTGCATTCTCTCTACATCTAGGGGCAGGTATACAAAGTGTGAATTCATTCGATAACAAGGAATATCAATATTACGATTTAATATCTTATATTCATATGTTTTCGTACTATTACAGTATCTTGGATGAAAATCTAAAGGTACCTCCATAGATTTTTGCACACGGATATCTTCTGGAAGTCGTTGATTTAATGCATAACAGAACTTGTCCGATGGTATTCTTGTATTTGTATCAAATACTGCAACATTAGCTAAAGCATGCACACCAGAATCCGTTCTACTTGCACCTATGACTTGTATATCTTCTTTTAATAACTCAGACAGTTTTTTATTTACCACTTCTTCTACGGTGATACCATTCGGTTGTATTTGCCAACCTCGATAGTTTGTACCGTCATACGCAATCTCCAATTTTATTCTCTTCATGTTTCCCTCTATTTTTATAAATATTTCTTGAATATGTTGTTGTGATTAAAAGCCTTAGTTAAGTATAAAAGGCTTTTGATCACAACATCTTGAATATATGTTTCTAATGAATCAAATTGGTCCAAATATCATAAGTAATTTTTGCAACTATACATTCCAACAAAAACTACTATTTATATGAAATGTGTCATAAAAACTTATGGTATTTGAACCAATAAAAATGTTTACGTAATAATCCATCTTAATCTAGATGTATTTATTATATTATGCATCCTGTATATCTTATATTTTAAATCATGTATCTTATATTCGATATCATGTACCTTATAACCATGCACCTTAATTTGATACAATGTACCTTATCTTTTATACCTTATATTTTATACCCTATATTTTTCATAAATTTCTTATAGAACCATACGAATTACAAATATAATAGCAATGTAAAAAATGAATATCATATACGCAACATAATCATTTTTATGATACTTTAATGGCTTCATTTTTGTTCTACCTTCGCCACCATTATAGCATCTAGCTTCCATAGCCATCGCAAGATCATTTGCTCTTCGAAATGCTGATACAAATAATGGTACAAGTAATGGTACTAAATTTTTAGCTCTGTCTATCATATTTCCATTCTCAAAATCAGCACCTCTTGCCATCTGCGCTTTCATAATCTTATCCGTTTCTTCTAGTAGAATTGGTATGAATCTAAGCGCAATTGACATCATCATGGATATTTCATGGACTGGGACTTTTATCTTCTTTAATGGGCCTAATAAGCGCTCTAGACCATCCGTTAGATGATTTGGTGTTGTTGTAAAAGTCATTAAAGAAGATCCTATAATTAAGAAGATTAGTCGAATTGCCATTTTAACTGCAAAATGTATCCCTTCTTCTGATATCTTCAATATACCAAATTGCCATATAGGTTCGCCTGGAGTCAAAAATAAATTAAATACTACTGTAACCAGCAATAGCATAATAACTGCTTTTAACCCTCGAAATATGAATGAAACTGGTACTTTTGATTGTGCGATTACAAATATCAAGAATACACCAGCAACTAAATATCCATAATAATTATTGAATAAAAATAGTGAGAGGATATAGAAAATAGTGCATACTAATTTAACTCTTGGATCCAAGCTATGTAATTTGGATTCCACAGGATAATATTGTCCAATTGTTATGTCTCTTATCATCTTCTCTCACCTTTAATCCATCTCATGATGTCTTCCTTAGCTTCATGAACTGTAATCGCTTTTGTATCAACAGAAGCACCATGTTTCTTTAACTCATTCATTACATAGGTTACTTGTGGTGCAGCAAGACCGATCTCTTCTAACTGTTTATAGTTTGCAAATACTTTTCTTTTCTCATCGTCAAAAAATACTTCACCCTTATTCATTACGATAATACGATCCACATATTTTGCAACATCCTCCATACTATGAGAAACTAATATAACAGTTATCTTGGTTTCTCTATGAAGCTTTTCAATCTGATCCAAGATCTCATCCCTACCTCTAGGATCAAGACCTGCTGTAGGTTCATCTAAGATTAGAATATCAGGCTTCATAGCAAGTACTCCTGCGATTGCAACTCTTCTCTTCTGACCTCCAGATAACTCAAATGGAGATACATCCAGCATATCTTCTCCAAGTCCAACTAATTTCATAGCTTCATAAGCCCTCAAATCCACTTCTAAAGGATCTAATTTCAGATTCTTAGGACCAAAGCATATATCTTTAAATACTGTTGTTTCAAAAAGTTGATGTTCTGGGTATTGAAATACCAGTCCAACTTTACTTCTCAAGTCCTTCATTTTATAGTCTTTATCATAAATATCAGCACCATTATAATAAATATTACCACTACTAGCTTTTATTAAGCCATTGAGATGTTGTATTAAGGTAGATTTTCCTGAACCTGTATGTCCTATTAACCCTATAAACTCACCATCGTTTATCACTAGATTAATATCCCTTAAAGCTTGTTTTTCATATGCTGTACCATTATTGTAACTATAATTTATTTTATCTAAAATGATTGACATAGTACCTCCAATCCGAGTATTCCTCTAATATAAGTATGCATTACCTTTCTAATTTTAATAATGCTTCTACCAATTCATCCACTGTTAATATTGCATTAGGAATATCAAGTCCTTCTTGTTTCAATTCATATGCTAGTTCCGTAACTTGAGGAACATCAAGGCTATATCGTTTTAATTTTTCTACCTTGGAAAAGATCTCTCTTGGAGTTCCTTCTAATACAATCTTACCTGAATCCATAACAATTACTTTATCTGCATGAATTACTTCTTCCATATAGTGTGTTATTAGTATTACTGTTACTTTCTCCTTCTGATTCAGTTCTCTAACAGTCTCTATGACATCACGCCTACCATTGGGATCTAACATTGCAGTGGGTTCATCCAATATGATGCATTCTGGTTTCATAGCCATAATTCCCGCTATAGCCACTCTCTGCTTCTGTCCTCCTGATAGTTTATTCGGTGAGTGATGTCTGTATTCTAACATACCAACTGATTCTAAGCTCTTTTCAACTCGTTCCCATATTTCTTTGGTAGGAACCCCTATATTCTCTGGTCCGAATCCTACATCTTCTTCTACTACGGTTCCTATAATCTGATTATCTGGATTCTGGAATACCATACCGGCTGACTCACGAATCTTCCATACATTATCTGCATTACTTGTATTATACCCATTTACCCATAAAGCACCTTCGGTAGGCATTAACAAAGCATTAATATGTTTTGCGAGTGTTGACTTACCTGATCCATTATGGCCTAGGATAGCAACAAAGTCTCCCTTTTTAATGTCAAAACTCACATCATCGATTGCTCTACTTATAGATTCTACATTTCCTTCTTCATCACGTCTTATATATTCAAAAACTAAATCCTTTGTTTCAATTATATTCATTCTTTCCCGTGCCTTTCACTATAGCAACTGTTTTATTATCCTTAACTATTTAATTGTCCTTGATTCTATTAGAATATTGTAAGTGAAATTCGCTTTAATTGCAATGGTTACAACGCAAAAAAACCGATGCTTACACATCGGTTTTTTATCTGGTTCTATAATAAATGTTGGGGTGTGTTAAAAACACACTTCCAACATTTTTGTTTTTATATTAAAATACATCTATATAAAGCCTCTTCACATGCCAACCGACCAAAGCTAACATTTTAAAGGAGGTATTTTATATAGATGCAATCTAATTGTAACAAAAATCTTTTAAATTTAGAAGGTGTAAAATTAAAAAGTGTGCAACACACTTTAGATGGAATTATCATCAAGATTGAAACCAATCCCAAACCTCAAATTTGTCCTTGTTGTGGAGCTGGAACATCTAAAATACACGATTATCGTTGGCAGAAAATTAAAGACTTACCTTTTCAGTTGTCCAATGCCTATTTATTGTTAAGAAAACGAAGATATGTATGTTCTTGTGGTAAACGTTTTTACGAGAAATATAGTTTTATAGCTAAATATCAGCAACGTACAACACGACTATCCTTCAAAATTGTTGAATTGCTTCGTTCAACCAACAGTATTAAATATGTTGCTTCCCAAACTAATGTCTCAATGAATACAGTAATACGTATTCTTGATACACTCTCGTATGATAAACCACATATTCCTCAATGCATTTCAATTGATGAATTTAAAGGGAATGCTGGTGATTCCAAATATCAATGTATTCTGGTGGATGCAAAGAAAAAATGTATTCTTGATATTTTACCGGATCGTACTCAGTCCCATCTTATTGAGTATTTTAAATCTTGCAGTCGTAATGAAAGGTATCGTGTTAAATTTTTTATTTCTGATATGTGGCAACCTTATATAGATCTTGCCAAAACATTCTTTCCTAATGCCACAATCATCGTAGATAAATATCACTACATTCGTCAGGTTTCCTGGGCAATTGAAAGTGTTCGTAAACGTTTACAAGCATCCATGACACCAACTCTTAGAAAGTACTATAAGCGAAGTAGAAAACTTATACTGACTCGATATTCTAAATTAAAAGATGACAACAAAAAAGCCTGTGATTTAATGCTACAATACAGTGATGATTTACGACTAGCTCACAGGTTAAAAGAATGGTTCTATGAAATATGTCAGAGTAATAGCTATACATATCAAAGAACTGAATTTTGGGAGTGGGTAAAAAGTGCTGAAAGCTCTGGATTACACGAATTTGAAGCATGTGCAAAAACATATAGACGCTGGTCTGAGTATATACTTAATGCCTTTAAGTATGGATATACAAATGGACCTACGGAAGGATTCAATAATAAAATCAAAGTACTAAAAAGAAGTTCTTATGGTGTACGTAATTTCGAAAGATTTCGTACACGTATCATTCACAGTTCTATGTAAAAAAATGGTCGGTTTTCAAGAGGCTTATTTGTCATGCAAAAAAACATCTATTATAGAACCTAGTCATAAAAATAGCTCTATTGTCAGTGTTAGTGCGGGTGCAACGCACCTCACACCCCAACACTTGACAAAGAGCCTTTTATCTTTGTACTTCTATGGATAAATTAATCTATTCCTAGATTAATTATACTAATTCAATAAGAACTTCCATAGCTGCATCACCTTTACGTTGGCCAATCTTTACGATTCTTGTATAACCACCGTTACGGTTTACATACTTAGGAGCGATTTCTTCGAATAATCTATCTGTAATATCTACAGTTTTAGTATTTCTCTTTTTACCAGCTGCTTCAGTTGGAACTTCAGTGATAGTATAAAGATTCTTTAACATTTGTCTTCTAGCATGTAATCTTGAAGAATTGTCTTTTTTGATAGTCTTTTGAACGTCATCATAAACAGTAACCTTTTTACCATCTACTACTTCCTTCACTCTCTTACCATTTTCATCTTTACGTGCAACTTTAGCAGTAACTGTTACAGTTTCAAAATTATCTTTTTCTCTTACAGCTAAGGCAATCATACCTTCAGCAATTTTACGGATTTCTTTTGCTTTTGCCTCAGTAGTAACGATTTTACCATGATATAATAAATTAGTTACTTGATTTCTAAGTAAAGCCTTTCTCTGACTTGAAGTTCTTCCAAGTTTTCTATAGCCTGCCATTTGTTTACCTCCTTCGACGCATAATTATTAAATAATCATTGCTTTCGATCAATATGATTATTACTTATTTTCTATTCATCACTTAGGTTTAATGCTAAACCAAGTTCTTTTAATTTTGCTAATACTTCTTCTAAAGATTTACGTCCAAGATTTCTAACCTTCATCATATCCTCAGAAGTTCTGTTAGTTAATTCTTCAACAGTGTTAATACCAGCTCTCTTTAAACAATTATAAGAACGAACAGATAATTCAAGTTCGTCAATATTCATTTCAAGAACTTTTTCTTTTTCATTATCTTCTTTTTCTACCATGACTTCTGCAGTCTTAGCATTTTCAGATAAATCAATAAAGGAATTAAGGTGTTCACTAAGAACTTTCGCTGCTAAACTAACAGCTTCGTCAGGAACTAAAGTTCCATTTGTATATACATCTAATGTAAGCTTATCATAATCAGTGATTTGACCAACACGAGTATTCTCTACAGTTAAGTTTACACGTTCAACTGGAGTATAGATGGAGTCAATTGGAATAACACCAATTGGCAAATCATCGTTCTTGTTTTTGTCAGCACTGATATAACCTCTTCCTTTAGTAATTGTTAATTCCATGTACAATTTGCTATCTGTACCACCACTAAGAGTTGCTATAACCAAATCAGGGTTAAGAATTTCAATATCAGGATCGGCTTGGATATCACCTGCTGTTACAACACCTTCACCTTCGCACTCAATATATGCAGTCTTAGGCTCATTTGTTTCGCTAGAGTTTTTAATTGCAAGACTTTTAATGTTCATAATAATCTCAGTAACATCTTCCTTAACACCTGGAATAGCACTGAATTCATGAACAACGCCGTCAATCTTCACTTGGCTAACTGCAGCACCTGGTAGTGATGAAAGCATAATTCTTCTTAAAGAATTACCTAAAGTCGTACCATATCCTCTTTCAAGGGGTTCTACAACAAAACGTCCATATTTTTTATCTTCAGAAATCTCAGCAATCTCTATTTTTGGTTTTTCAAAATCAAACACTATAGGACCCTCCTTTTGGGTTATTCAATAATTGAGGGTATCAATAAAAATAACGTTGGAAAATTACTACTAATCTTCTATCGTCCGTTATTATTTAGAATACAACTCAACGATAAGCATTTCATTAACTGGAACATCAATTTGATCTCTTGAAGGTACTTCTTTTACAGTTCCTGAAAGGTTATCTTGATCTGATTCAAGCCATGCTGGAACTAGTCTTGATCCTGTAACCTCTAAAATATCTTTATATCTTTGTGAAGTTTTGAATTTTTCTTTGATTTCAATAACATCACCAGCTTTTACTTGGTAAGATGGAATGTTTACACATTTGCCATTTACTAATACATGCTTATGGTCTACGATTTGTCTTGCTTCTTTTCTTGTTCTTCCGTAACCTAAACGGTAGATTACGTTATCAAGTCTAAGTTCAAGAATAATCATAAGGTTTTCACCAGCTGTACCATTCTTCATTTTTTGTGCTCTTTCATAGTTGTTTCTGAAAGGTTTTTCTAATACACCATATATGAATTTAGCTTTTTGCTTTTCTCTTAATTGTAATCCGTATTCACTGATTTTTCTACCAGCTCTTGCAGATTGTCTGTTAGATTTCTTGCTAATTCCCATAAATACTGGGTCTAAACCAAGTGATCTACATCTTTTTAAAACAGGACTCATGTCTCTTGCCATGTTATTATTGCACCTCCTATTGAATTAAATTAGACTCTTCTACGTTTTGGTGGTCTACATCCGTTGTGTGGTACTGGAGTAACGTCTTTAATGCTAGTTACTTCAATTCCGCAAGCTTGAAGTGCACGAATTGCAGCTTCTCTTCCTGAACCAGGACCTTTAACCATTACTTCAACTGATTTTAAACCGTGTGGTATTGCTGCTTTAGCTGCTGTTTCAGCTGCCATTTGTGCTGCATATGGAGTTGATTTTCTTGATCCTCTAAATCCTAATCCACCAGCACTTGCCCATGAAAGGGCATTACCTTCTGCATCTGTTAAGGTAACAATTGTATTATTAAAAGATGACTGAATATGTGCTTGTCCACGATCAACGTTCTTCTTAACACGTTTCTTAGTCACTTTTTTTGCTATTTTCTTAGCCATTAACAAACCCTCCTATTGGATTATTATTTCTTCTTATTCGCTACGGTTCTCTTAGGACCTTTTCTTGTTCTAGCGTTTGTTTTTGTCTTTTGACCACGAACTGGAAGACCTTTTCTATGACGAATTCCTCTATAACATCCGATTTCTTGTAATCTCTTGATGTTTAATGCGATTTCTCTACGTAAATCACCTTCAACAGTTTGTGTTTCATCAATAACGTCACGAATTCTAGCTACTTCTTCATCTGTTAAATCTCTTACACGAGTGTCAGGATTAACTTCTGCTTTAGCTAAGATTCTGTTTGAACTTACTCTACCAATACCATAAACATAAGTAAGACCAATTTCAACACGTTTTTCTCTTGGTAAATCTACACCATTAATACGAGCCATGTGTGTCTTGCACCTCCATTAATTATTATTATAGAACTTTTGTCTCAGTTGAATAAACATATTTAGTATCGCACACCATGAGGTGTACGTGAAATGAATACTTCATATCTTTATTCATAATTTCAATCATTTATAATTTATTTTAAAAAATACGTAATGAACAACTCTTCCGAGTGTTCCATTACTTCAGCCGCTTTAAATTGTGACAACCAAGATCCTAACTTGATTGTAAAATACAAAAATATGATATTTTCATCTTTTTAGTAACAAAGTTTATTACATTTAATGGCCATAAAAGGCTTAAATAAAGGAAATAAACAGAATTACCCACAATATCACAATTGCCAATTATAGCAGATTGTAACACAGAAAGCAAGAACTATTATATTTTATACTTCAAAATTAATATTAGCCTTGTCTTTGTTTGTGTCTAGGATTTTCACAGATCACGCGAACGGATCCTTTTCTTTTAATAATCTTGCATTTTTCGCAGATTGGTTTAACTGATGATCTTACTTTCACAGTAATTCTCTCCTTTCAACAAAGTTCGCTTTCTATTATATCATTACTATATATAAATAGCAAGCAAATCTTTCTGATAAGTTCATTTATTATTTTGCTTATTTATCACGCCAAATAATTCTACCTTTTGTCAAATCATAAGGGGATAATTCTAATGTTACTTTATCTCCTGGTAAGATACGAATGAAGTTCATACGTAATTTACCACTGATATGTGCTAATACTTTGTGTCCATTTTCTAATTCAACTTGGAACATTGCGTTTGGTAACTTTTCAATAACAGTTCCTTCAATTTCAACAACATCTGCTTTTGACATTCAATAACCTCCTAAAAAACCTCACAACTAAATCATAATGTTACTCTTTACCATATATTTTTAAACTAAAGCATATTGGAATTTAATAAATAAAGCTTTATAGCTCTTTTAATATCTTCATCTATTACTTTATTTGTTCCTTTTAATTTGGAAACCAAATTTTCATCGCTATAATTAATATATTGAATATGTTTCTTATTCTTTTTCTTAGGGGATTGTAACGTCTTATACTTGCCATCCACTAAGTAAACATATTCTTCTTCTATATTAATTATAACAAATAATTCATCTTTATCATGCCCAGCTTTAGACTTAACTAGCATACCTGGTTCATATCCTTGCATTAATCCACCTCTACTACATTACATTTTTAAACAGACAATATTTCTGGTTCATCATCCGTAATTAGTAGTGTATTTTCATAATGTGCGGATAAGGAATTATCATCAGTTACAACAGTCCAGTCATCATCTAACCAATAGACATCATAATGCCCGGCATTTACCATTGGTTCAATAGCTAAAGTCATTCCAGCTTGTAACTTTATGCCTCTACGCTTTTGCTTGAAATTTGGTATCTGAGGTTCTTCATGTAAGTTTGTTCCTATGCCATGACCAACCAAATCTCTTACTACAGAATATCCGTACGATTCAACATATTCTTGAATAGCCTTTGAAATATCATGTAGATGATTTCCTGCTTTCGCATACTTTATTCCTTCAAAGAAACTTTGTTTTGTTACATCAATCAATTTCCTAGCTTCATTACTAATTTCTCCAACTGCCCATGTTCTAGCAGCATCGGAATGATAACCTTTATATATAACACCTGCATCTAAGCTTACGATATCACCATCTTCGATAAATCTCTTCTTCGAAGGTATACCATGCACTACTTCTTCATTTACTGATACACATATTGATGCAGGATATCCATTATAGTTCAAAAAGGAAGGAATACATTCATAACTTCTGATTAATTCTTCTCCTTTTTTATCAATATCATAAGTTGTGATACCAGGTTTAATTATGTTTTTGAGCTCTTCATGTACATTTGCTAATATTTTACCAGCATCTCTCATTAACTCAATTTCTCTGTTTGACTTTATTGTAACAGACATAATTTACTCTCCTAATACCTTAACAATAGCTTGGAATACTTGATCGAAATCTCTAGTTCCATCAACTTCAACTAAGATACCTTTTTTATTATAGTATTCAATAAGTGGCTGTGTTTGTTCATGATAAACAGATAATCTTTTCTTTACTGTTTCTTCTTTGTCGTCATCTCTTAAGACAACTTCTGAACCACATACATCACAGATACCTTCTACTTTTGTTGGAATATTTACAATGTGATAAGTTGCACCGCATTTTAAACACGCTCTTCTACCAGACATACGACTAACAATGTTAGCATCTGGAACTTCAACATTAATAGCATAATCCATTTTCTCATTAATTGCTTCTAATGCTTTATCAAGAGCTTCTGCTTGAGGAATTGTTCTTGGAAATCCATCAAGTACATAACCTTTTGTACAGTCATTTTGTTTTACGCGATCAACTACTAAGTCAACTACTAATTCATCAGGTACTAATAGACCCTGATCCATGAAAGTTTTTGCTTTCTTTCCAAGTTCTGTTCCTTCTTTAATATTTGCTCTGAAAATATCTCCAGTTGATATGTGTGGAATATGATACTTCTCAGCGATTTTTTTTGCTTGTGTTCCTTTTCCTGCACCTGGAGCACCTAACATGATTATCTTCATATGATTCCTCCAATACGAAAACAATATGGGTGAATACCCAATGATTGTCTTTATTATTACCTATTTTTATGTTTTCTAATCATTAATATGTTACATTAACACATTTAAGAATAAATCTTAACCATTCCTTTAACTTTTTACATATGATATGTATTAATAAGTATGATATTAAACGAAATGTTTTAGCTTGAAATGTAATTTTAAGAAATTCATCGTTTGAACAGTCACAGAATTCTTTTGTACATTACCTATAACTATTTCAAATATTAATATTATATAGTAGAAATGGATTAAAATTCTTCCTTTATGGAAGTAAAAGCTGTAGCATTCGTCTACTACAGCTTTTACTTCAGTAAATATGATTATTTACTTATGAATTAATCATTAAGAAAGCCTTTATAGTGACGTACTAACATCTGAGACTCAATTTGTTTAATTGTTTCAAGAACAACACCTACGATAATGATAAGTGATGTTCCACTAAAGGAAACATCAGCACCAAATGCACCTGAGAAAAAGATTGGTAATACTGAAACTATTAAAAGACCGATTGCACCAATAAAGATAATATTATTGAGTACTTTAGTTAAGTAATCAGTGGTAGGTCTACCTGGACGAATACCAGGAATAAATCCACCTTGTTTTTTCATATTATTAGATACTTCCATTGGATTAAATGTAATTGAAGTATAGAAATATGCAAAAAATACAACAAGGAACATATAAATAAGTAAACCGATAGAATATTTCAATTCTCCTAAACTGCTGAAATTACACCAGTTATTTTGGTTTAACAAATATAATACTTTATGTCCGATTGTAGTTCTTGAACCCGTATATGAAAAGAATGAAGCGATTACGATTGGAAATTGCATTAATGAACCAGCAAAGATTACTGGGATAACACCTGCTGTATTAATTTTTAAAGGAATATTAGAAGTTTGTCCTCCAACCATCTTTCTTCCTTGTACTTTCTTTGCATATTGAACTGGTATTTTTCTTACACCGTTTTGTAATACTACGATAAATACAACCATACCAATTATAACTGCAAGAATAATTACTGCAGCAACAAATCCATTCGCAAAATTACTTGCTCCACCAACAAACTTATTATATAGGGTCATAAGATCTTGTGGTATACGTGAAATAATATTGATTAAAAGGATGATTGAAATACCGTTTCCGACACCTTTTTCAGTTATTCTTTCACCTAACCACATTAAGAATGCAGAACCAGCAGTTAATGCAACTACAATAACAATACAGTTAAGGAAAGCATTACCAGTTGATAATTGTCCACCTCTGTAGAAACCAATAGCCATAGCAACACTCTCGATGATTGCTAATGCAACTGTTACATAACGTGTATATTCTGCTATTTTCTTTCTTCCTTCTTCACCATCTTTTTGCATTTCTTCTAACTTAGGAATTGCAATAGTTAAAAGTTGCATAATGATGGAAGAAGTAATATATGGAGTAATATTCAATGCAAAAATTGACATGGTGGTAAAAGAACCACCAGTCAATGAATTAAAAAAGTCTAGAGAAGTAATATTCTGAAACCAGTTTGCAAATAGTTCTCTATTTACACCTGGAAGCGGAAGTTGTGACCCGAGTCTAACTACGATTAGTGCTAAAAATGTATATATTATTTTATTTCTAATATCTTTAATTTTTAAAGCATTTCGTAACGTTTTAAACATCCTTAAATCACCTCAGCATTTCCACCAAGAGCTTTGATCTTTTCGATTGCGCTTTCACTAAAAGCGTTAACCTTAACATCTAATTTCTTAGTAAGTTCTCCATTTCCAAGAATCTTTACACCATCTTTTGGATTTTTAATAATGCCGATTTCCATTAATGATTCAACAGTAACAACAGCTCCGTCTTCGAATCTGTTAAGAACATCAACATTAATACCGATGATTTCTTTCGTATTTCTGTTAGTGAAACCTCTCTTAGGTAATCTTCTGTATAAAGGCATTTGACCACCTTCGAATCCTGGTCTTGTACCTCCAGAACGAGCCTTTTGTCCTTTATGACCTTTACCTGCTGTCTTTCCGTTACCTGAACCATGTCCACGGCCTCTTCTGAAATTATCACTTTGCTTTGCACCATCAGCTGGTCTTAATTCTGATAAATTCATCCTCTGCACCTCCTTACTAAGTTTATTAAATTTCTTCTACTTTAACTAAATGTCTTACTTGTTGTAGCATTCCTCTGATTGCAGCATTATCAGCTTGTTCAACTGATCTATTAGGTTTTCTTAAACCTAAAGCTTCAACTGTTTTTCTATGTTTTGGAATTGCACCAATTGTAGATTTTACTAAAGTTATTTTTAATTTTCCTGCCATTTTTAGTTCCTCCTTAACCTAATAGCTCTTCTACAGAGATACCGCGAAGTTTAGCTACTTGTTCTGGAGTTTTTAATTGACTTAATCCTTCAATTGTAGCAAGCACTACGTTTTGTTTATTATTAGAACCTAATGATTTTGTACGGATATTTTTGAATCCTGCAAGTTCTAGAACAGAACGAGCTGGGCCTCCTGCGATAACTCCAGTACCTTCTGGTGATCTTTTTAATAATACAGTAGCACTTCCGAATTTACCTAGGAAATCATGTGGTACACTGCCATTTTCATCAATAGGTAATGAGATTAATTTTTTGATTGCATCTTCTTTTCCTTTACGAATAGCTTCTGGAATTTCAGTTGCTTTTCCTAATCCTGCACCTACGTGTCCGTTCTTGTCACCAACAACTACTAAAGCTGTAAATCTGAAGTTACGTCCACCTTTAACAACTTTAGTTACACGTTTGATTGATACTACTTTATCTTCTAATTCTAATTGACTAGCATCAACGATTGTACGTTTCATGTGTTCTCCTCCTTGCTTAGAAATTAAGACCAGCTTCTCTTGCTGCGTCTGCTAATGCTTTAATCTTACCTTGATATATGAATCCGCCTCTATCAAAGACAACAGCTGTAATACCTTTTTCTAATGCTTTCTTTGCAATTACAGTACCTAATTGTGCTGCAGCATCAACATTATTAGTTTTTTCTAATTCAGCTTTTACTTCTTTTTGAAGAGTTGAAGCTGAAACTAAAGTATTACCAACTGTATCATCAATAATTTGAGCGTACATATGATTATTACTTCTAAACACAGCTAAACGTGGTCTTTGTGCAGTACCAGTAAAACGATTACGTAATTTTCTATGTTTATTTACACGAACTTTTGTTCTTGACACTTTACTAACCATTGTATTATCACTCCTTTAATTATTTCTTACCAGTCTTACCAACTTTACGTCTAATAACTTCATCAGCATATTTGATACCTTTACCTTTGTAAGGTTCTGGAGCTCTTTTTTCTCTGATTTCAGCAGCGTATTGGCCTACTTGTTCTTTATTGATACCTTTAACGATGATCTTGTTTTGTCCTTCTACAACAACTTCAAGACCTTCTGGATCTTCCATTTCAACTGGATGTGAATATCCTAATGCTAATTGTAATTTCTTACCGTTCTTAGCTGCTCTGTAACCAACACCATTGATTTCAAGAACTTTTTCATAACCAGCTGTTACACCAGTTACCATGTTAGCGATAAGTGTTCTAGTTAAACCGTGTAATGATTTCATTTTCTTTAAATCATTTGGTCTAGATACTACAACATCAGTACCTTCTATTTTAATATCCATTTCTGCAGGTAACACTCTTTCAAGTGTTCCCTTAGGACCTTTTACAGTCACTTTGTTATTTTCTGCTATATCAACAGTAACACCTGCTGGAATAGCGATAGGCATTCTTCCTATACGTGACATGCCCGCACCTCCTTATTGGGATCAAAAAATATAGTAATCATATAGTATATTCTACTTGAAAAATATTTTTTTCTTATTAATAGTCTCTACAATAAATTAATTTCTTAATTTACTAATTTATTACCAAACAAATGCTAATACTTCGCCACCAACATTAAGTTTTCTAGCTTCTTTATCAGTAATAACACCTTTGTTTGTAGAAATAATAGCTGTTCCAAGACCACCTAATACTCTTGGAAGTTCATCTCTATTTGCGTAAACACGAAGTCCTGGTTTAGAAATTCTCTTAAGACCTGTGATGATTTTAACGTTTTTATCTTTACCATATTTCAATGTAACATGGATGTTTTTGAAATTACCAACCTCTACTACTTCATAACCTTTTACATATCCTTCTTTAAGAAGAATATCTGCAATAGCTAACTTCATTTTAGAAGCAGGTATATCAACTGTATCATGTTTTGCAGTGTTTGCATTACGAATTCTTGTAAGCATATCTGCGATTGGATCGCTCATAGTCATTTAAATTTGCCTCCTTCCTTAATCTTACCAGCTTGCTTTTTTAACACCTGGAATTTGTCCTTTATATGCTAGTTCACGGAAGCAGATTCTGCAGATTCCGTATTTTCTTAAATATGCATGTGGACGACCACAGATTCTACAACGATTATATTCTCTAGTAGAGAATTTTTGTGTACGTTGCTGTTTTACTTTCATTGACGTCTTAGCCATGAAATTCCCTCCTAACTATTTTTTGAATGGCATACCGAATAATGTTAATAGTTCACGAGCTTCTTCATCAGTCTTAGCTGTAGTTACAAATATGATATCCATACCTCTAACTTTATCAACCTTATCATACTCGATTTCAGGGAAAATTAGTTGTTCTTTAATACCAAGAGCATAATTTCCTCTACCATCAAATGCGTTAGGATTAACACCTCTAAAGTCACGTACACGAGGTAATGCTAAGTTAATAAGACGATCTGCAAATTCATACATTTTTTCGCCTCTTAATGTAACTTTACATCCGATAGGCATTCCTTCTCTTAACTTAAAGTTAGCGATTGATTTTTTAGCTCTTGTTAATACAACTTTTTGTCCAGCGATAATTTCAAGATCTTTTACTGCTGTATCTAATACTTTGGCATTGTCTTTAGCTTCACCAATACCCATGTTAATTACTATTTTATCAAGCTTTGGTATTTCCATAACATTCTTATAACCGAATTTTTTTTGCATACCGCCAGCTATTTCATTTAAATAAGTTTCTTTTAATCTACTCAACTTTTGAGACCTCCTTCCTTACGAATTAGTCGATAACTTCGCCTGTTGATTTAGCAACACGAACTTTTTTATCACCATCAATTTTGAAACCAACTCTTGTAATTTTACCTTTTGATACATATGCTACATTTGAAATATCAATAGGTGCTTCTTGGTGTACAATTCCACCCTTTGGATTAGATGCGCTTGCTTTACTATGTTTAGTAATAGTATTAACACCTTCAACTAATACCTTGTTATCTTTTACAGATAATACTTTGCCTTCTTTGCCTTTATCTTTACCAGCGATTACTTTAACAGTATCACCTTTTTTGATTTTACTTGTTGACACAGCCGACACCTCCTTATAATACTTCTGGTGCTAATGAAACGATTTTCATGAATTGTTTTTCTCTTAATTCTCTTGCTACTGGTCCAAAGATACGAGTACCTTTTGGGTTTTTGTCATCTTTAATAATTACAGCAGCATTTTCGTCAAACTTAATATATGAACCGTCTTTACGACGAGCTCCTTTTACAGAACGAACAACAACAGCTTTAACAACATCACCTTTTTTTACAACACCGCCTGGTGTTGCATCTTTAACCGTAGCTACGATGATATCGCCAATATTAGCATATCTTCTAGTTGATCCGCCTAATACTCTAATACAAAGTAATTCTTTTGCACCAGTATTATCGGCAACTCTAAGTCTTGTTTCTTGTTGTACCATGCTTGATATCTCCTTTCAGATTCCGGGAACATCAGATTAATTATATTAACTTCATATAATTTGCAATCTGCCAGAATTATTTAGCTCTTTCAATAATTTCTACAAGTCTCCATCTCTTATCTTTAGATAATGGTCTTGTTTCCATAACTTTTACAGTATCACCGATATGGCAATCATTATTTTCGTCATGAGCTTTTAATTTGTAAGTTCTCTTAACGATTTTGTTGTATAGTGGATGCTTTACGTTATCTACAACAGCTACTACAACTGTTTTATCCATTTTATCACTAACTACTTTACCAGTACGTGTTTTTCTAAGCTTTCTTTCCACAGCAATTCTCCTTTCTATGAACTACATACTCAGTCCGTTACTACTTACTAGCTTTAGCTTGCTCAGTAATAACTGTTTGAATTCTTGCTATATTTTTTCTTACTTCTTTAATTCTGCTTGTGTTATCTAATTGATTTGTAGCGTTTTGGAATCTTAAATTAAAAAGTTCCTTTTTAGCAGCTACTAAATCTTCTGATAATTCTGCAACTGATTTATTCTTTAAATCTTCAACATATTTATTAGTTTTCACTGCCCGCACCTCCTTCTAAGTCTGCGCGAGAAACTACCTTACATTTTACTGGAAGTTTGTGTGTAGCTAGACGTAATGCTTCTCTTGCAACTTCTTCTGCAACTCCTGAGATTTCGAACATTACACGTCCTGGTTTAACAACAGCTACCCAAAATTCTAGTGTTCCTTTACCGGAACCCATACGAGTTTCAGCTGGTTTAGTAGTTACTGGTTTATCTGGGAATATTTTGATCCAAACTTTACCACCACGTTTGATATAACGAGTCATAGCAATACGTGCTGCTTCTATTTGGTTTGATTTAATCCAAGCTGGTTCTAAAGCTACGATACCAAATTCACCGTTTGTAATCTTATTACCTCTTGTTGCTTTACCGGCCATAGATCCACGGAATTGTTTACGACGCTTTACTCTTTTTGGCATTAACATTATTTATCGCTCCCTTCCTTTTTTGGTGCTTTTGTTGGAAGAATTTCACCTTGGTAAATCCATACTTTTACGCCAAGTTTACCATAAGTTGTATCTGCTTCTGCAAATCCATATTCAATATCTGCACGTAATGTTTGTAGTGGAATAGTACCTTCACTATAAAATTCTGTACGAGCCATATCTGCTCCACCAAGACGTCCTGAAACAGCAGTCTTAATACCTTTTGCTCCTGATCTCATTGTTCTTGACATTGTAGATTTCATTGCTCTTCTAAATGAAATACGATTTTCAAGTTGAGCAGCAATGCTTTCAGCTACTAATTGAGCATTATTATCTGGTTTTTTAATTTCTTTAATATCAACCATGATCTTCTTAGTAGTAAATTTAGCTAACTCTACTTTTAATTTTTCAATTTCAGCTCCGCCTTTACCGATAACTACACCTGGTTTAGCTGTGAAAATGATTAATTTAACACGATCTGATGCTCTTTCAATTTCGATCTTAGAAACACCTGCGCTGTATAATTTCTTTTTAACATAAGTTCTTATTTTGTGGTCTTCGACTAAGTTGTCTGCGAAATCGGCTTCAGCATACCATCTTGAGTCCCAGTCTTTAATAACGCCGACTCTTAAACCATGAGGATTAACTTTTTGTCCCATTATTGCCCTCCTTATCTTTCATTAACCACGATTGTGATGTGGCTCATTCTTTTTTCAATTCTATAAGCTCTACCTTGAGCTCTTGGTCTAATTCTCTTCATTGTTGGTCCTTTGTTTGCGTAGCATTCTTCTACGAAAAGGTTTTCAACATTCATACCGTTATTGTTTTCAGCATTTGCGATAGCTGATTTTAATAATTTTTCTATTAAAGTTGAAGCATATCTTGGATTGTAAGCTACAATACCAAGTGCTGTTTGTACATCCTTACCTCTAATGGCATCTAAAACGAAACAAGCTTTTTGAACTGAAACTCTAGCATATGATAACTTTGCTGATGGTCTAGTATCTCTTTGTTTTTCGTTTCTTTCTCTCTTTATCTGGGATCTATGTCCTTTAGCCATGGATGAAACCTCCTTTCAATTGGAAACAATTCATTCTATCTATTTAAGTTCTATCTTCTAGTTTTCTTTTCGTCTTTTCCGTGACCTCTATAAGTTCTAGTTGCTACAAACTCACCAAGTTTGTGTCCAACCATATCTTCTGTAACATATACAGGCACATGTCTTCTTCCATCATGAACAGCAATTGTGTGTCCAACGAATTGTGGGAAGATAGTTGATCGACGTGACCAAGTCTTGATTACTGATTTATCACCAGTAGCGTTTAATGCATCTACTTTCTTAAGTAAATGATCATCAGCGAATGGTCCCTTTTTAAGTGAACGAGCCATAGGTTCTACCTCCTTAAAATTTCATTTTATTCCGTGAAATTCATCTATGCTAACTTTTGTTAGCCTGCTAAATCGTATCAGAACAGCGTATTACTTTACGTTCTTTCCGCTTCTACTTCTTACGATCATCTTGTTAGATTTCTTGTTTTTCTTTCTTGTCTTTAAGCCAAGAGCTGGTTTACCCCAAGGTGTAACAGGGCCTGAACGACCGATACCAGTCTTACCTTCACCACCACCGTGTGGATGGTCATTAGGATTCATTACAGAACCACGAACTGTAGGTCTAATACCCATGTTACGTTTACGTCCTGCTTTACCGATGTTAATAAGTTCATGATCAATGTTACCGATTTGACCAACTGTAGCTCTACAGATGATTGGTACCATTCTCATTTCGCCAGAAGGTAATCTAAGTGTTGCATATTTTCCTTCTTTCGCCATTAATTGAGCTGAGTTACCAGCTGCACGAACTAATTGTCCACCTTTTCCTGGATATAACTCGATATTGTGAACTTGTGTACCTACTGGAATGTTTTGAAGTGGTAAGCAGTTACCTACTTTAACTTCTGCTGTTTCACCATTCATTAATGTAGTTCCAACTTGAAGTCCGTTTGGTGCAAGAATATAAGATTTTTCTCCATCTGCGTAACAGATTAATGCGATATTAGCAGTTCTGTTTGGATCATATTCGATTGATACAACAGTTGCTGGAATACCATCTTTTCTTCTCTTGAAATCGATAATTCTATATTTTCTTCTAGAACCACCACCGTGGTGTCTTACTGTAATTTTTCCTTGATTATTACGACCAGCTGTTTTCTTTAGAGAAACTAATAATGATTTCTCTGGTTTGTTAGTTGTGATTTCTGCGAAATCAGAGCTAGTCATATGTCTTCTGGAAGGTGTATATGGGTTAAACTTTTTAATTCCCATGTTTTGCACTCCTTTCGCTGTGTTAACAACGCATCCTAGCGTTTGTTAGTTTTATTCTTCTCGGTTATAAACAACCATATTGGGCGATAATAGATTGTTGTTATTAAAATCTATTATTTCTATATTTTAATCTACTATTATCAAATGTCTAATTATAGACCTTCAAAAATTTCGATATCAGCACTGTCTTCTGTTAATTGAACGATAGCTTTTTTAGTCTTAGAAGTTTTGCCAGTAGTAGCACCACGTCTACGACTTTTACCATCTTGGTTCATAGTATTTACTTTTGCAACTTTTGCTCCAGCAAACATCTTTTCAACAGCTTCTTTGATTTGACCTTTAGTAGCGTCTGTGTGTACTGAGAAAGTATATTTCTTTTCGCTCATTGCATTCATACTTTTTTCAGTAACGATTGGTTTAAGGATAACATCATAATATTTTAAATCAGCCATTATGCGTACACCTCCTCAATTTTTGCTACAGCATCTTTTGTTAATACTAATGTATCATATTTTAAGATGTCATATACGTTAATAGTGTTTGTTAATGCAGTTCTTACTGATGAAATATTTCTAGCAGAAAGAGTTACATTTTCATTCTTTTCACCTAAAACAACTAAAGCTTTACTTACTTTTAAGTTTTCAAGAACAGAAACCATTTTTTTAGTTTTGATTTCAGTTAAGTTTAATTCATCAAGAACAATGATTTTCTTTTCTTCAACTCTTGAAGATAAAGCTGACAGAATAGCTAATGCCTTTTCTTGTCTATTCATTTTGAATGAATAACTTCTTGGTGTTGGAGCAAATACAACTCCACCGCCTGTCCATTGTGGTGATCTTGTTGAACCTTGTCTTGCATGACCAGTTCCTTTTTGTTTCCATGGTTTTCTTCCACCGCCACGAACTTCAGCACGAGTTTTTGCTTTTTGAGTTCCTTGACGTTTGTTAGCTAGTTGTTGAACAACTGCCATATGAACTAAATGTTCATTTACTTCAACTCCGAAAACAGCATCGTTAAGTTCGATTGAACCAACTTCTTTGCCTTCGATATTGTAAACAGATACGTTTGCCATCTGTGTGTTCCTCCTTCCTTAAAGCTTAGATCGCTTTTACTGACTCTTTAAGCATTACCATAGATTTTTTAGGTCCTGGAACAGCACCTTTAACTAAGATAATGTTGTTTTCTACGTCTATTCTAACGATTTCAAGATTTTGAATAGTTACTTTAACGCTACCCATGTGTCCTGGCATTTTCTTACCTTTGAATACTTTACCTGGTGTAGTTGCTGAACCATTTGAACCAGCATGTCTATGGAACTTAGAACCATGAGCCATAGGTCCTCTTGATTGACCATGTCTTTTGATAGCGCCTTGGAAACCTTTACCTTTTGATTTAGCAGTTGCATCAATCTTGTCGCCTTCTTTGAAGATATCAACTTTGATTTCTTGACCAACTGTGTATTCAGTAGCGTTTTCAAATCTGAATTCTTTTAAAAATCTCTTAACTGCAACACCTGCTTTTGCAAAATGTCCTTTTTTAGGTTTGTTAACTAATGTTTCTCTTATGTCGCCAAAACCTACTTGAACTGCATTATATCCATCATTTTCAACTGTTTTCACTTGTGTTACAGCACAAGGACCAGCTTGTAATACAGTTACTGGAGTTAATACTCCGTTTTCATTGAAGATTTGAGTCATTCCGACTTTAGTAGCTAAAATTGCTTTCTTCATTTAACTTGCACCTCCTGTTTAATCTACAGCGGATTACGCATTTCGCATAATCATCCTAGATGGTCTACGTTGAGCGCTTGGTCTCTAAATGAGAAATATATCTCTAGATGTATCTATACGATTTCTACTCATTGAGCACTTGGTCTCTATATATAAACCCTAAAGGATTTTACTTACTTCATTTCAATTATTTGTTTTTCATCTTAATATCGATGTACACACCAGCTGGCATTTCTAATCTTGATAATGCATCAACTGTCTTTTGTGTAGGTGTGATGATATCGATTAATCTCTTATGAGTTCTTTGTTCGAATTGTTCTCTGGAATCCTTATATTTGTGAACCGCTCTTAAGATAGTAACTACTTCCTTCTTAGTTGGTAGTGGAACTGGTCCGCTCACCTTTGATCCTGTCTTCTTTACAGTTTCAATAATTTTTCCAGCTGATTGATCGATTAATTGATGATCATACGCCTTAAGTGTAATTCTCATTACTTGACTTGCCATAAAAAAAGTCGCCTCCTTTTCGCACTTAATTTCAGTACGACAAGCGGTGACTGTACACTCTCCCGTGTGTATCATTCAAACTACTCTAAAAAGAGTAAATTAAACGCACTAGTGCAATTGCACTAAAAACACACGTTTCTACACGATTGTAGATTATATACTTATTGATTCTCAATAAGATACTATTTTTGTACAGTGACTTGTCGCCAGTTTCATAACTTGACATTCGCTCCGCGGAATAACCTACAATATGTAGCAACCTCACACTTCACAGCTATCAATGTCACAACATTATTTATTATACACTAGCATTTCAACTATTGCAAGCATTTTTTATAAAAATTATTTATTAATTTTTGCATAGTTTCTATAATAAGTCATTACATGTTTCTACACAATTCTCATATGTAGAAACTGTTTATGACCTTACTTTAGATTTAGGTTAATTGCACTCCCATCTACCTGACGCACCACATGGTAGTACTAGTCCATTACCCGATACTGGAAGTCCTATTTCCTCTGAATTAACCTTACCTTTATATTTTTTAACTAATTCAGTAGATAACATATAGGTTAACACCGCTGGTTGAAGGCCTGTTGTATAAGAGTTAACTAAAAAGAATAGTGGATTATCAGTTAATACATTGGTACATAATTTAATGAACTCATGTATTTGTTCTTCTATCTTCCATATCTCACCCTTTGGTCCTCTTCCATAGGAAGGCGGATCCATGATTATTGCATCATATCTATTTCCACGGCGAATCTCTCTCTCTACAAACTTTACACAATCATCTACTATATAACGAATTGGTGATTCTTGTAGACCTGAAGATGCCGCATTTTCCTTTGCCCATGTTACCATACCCTTAGAAGCATCTACATGAGTTACACTCGCACCTGCCGCTGCCGCAGATATTGTTGCTCCACCTGTATATGCGAATAAATTCAATACCTTTACTGGTCTATTAGCATTCTTAATCTTATTTGAAAACCAATCCCAATTTGTCGCTTGTTCTGGAAATAATCCTGTATGTTTAAAACTAAATGGTTGTAAGTTAAACGTTAATTCCTTATAATGAATCTGCCATTGCTTTGGTAAGTCGAAGAACTCCCATTCACCACCACCTTTGCTACTTCTATGATAATGAGCATTCATTTTCTTCCATTCTCTAGCAGTCTTAGGGGTATCCCATATTACTTGAGGATCGGGGCGTACCAATATATAATTTCCCCAACGTTCTAATTTTTCACCCTTCGATGCATCAATTACTTCATAATCTTTCCATCCATCTGCAATCCACATAATCTATTCTCTCTTTCTATTCCTTTATATATTCTCTGTTTTCTTAATAACACTAAACATCCGCAATTAAACAAAACAGCTTTTTATTATAACTATCTTCCTATAATATGATACTCTTGCATATTTCACTAATGTAAATCATTATAAATGCCTATTCTCTATTATGCAACTTAATTTCGAAGTAAAATCATTGTAGTATCTATTAATTCTACATTATTAAGGAATATACCGATACTTAGTTATAGATTATTGTATATTTTATTATTCCTCTATTTCACATAATCAATACCATATTCTCTATAATTTATGTATTTTTTCATCTTAATATATTTAATTATATTGATTTGTACTTACTATTTAGTTTCTACATTAGTATTAATTCTAATACTCTTCATTTTGATCCACATATATATTTTACATTTTCTTCTTAGTCTTATATATATTAATACCAACTTGTCATCAAATTTCAATTCCCATATTTTTTTATCTACTGCGAAAATAAATCCCATTTAAAATCTTCTAAATACAATGTTCTCGATTCTAATATTGTCCTTTCCTTAATATGATAGTATAAGTAAGAATATTTAAGAATTGGAGAATGATTATGAAGAAGCTCGCTATACTATCTATGCTATGTATGACTGCTCTCACATTGTTGGGATGTAGCAAAATCGGTTCTACTGCAAAAGAAGCCCCTTTCAAAACACAAACAATTGAAATTGATAAATATCAATTTGAAATACCAGATACCTGGAAGAGAGTTGAAGACCCTAATATCAATTCCGCTCTTTATATTTTCACTCCTGAAAATGCTGACCTTACTAAGAACTCATCCAATGTTGCAATAACAATAATCCCAAAAACTGATAAGTCTCCTACTATGGAACAATTAAAATCCTCAACAGCTGGTTTAGAGAAGCAAATTAAAGGCGTTTTTAAAGATGCTAAAGATTTTAAGTTTGATGAGTTATCTGTTCCAAGTGGAAAAGTATTTACATTAAGCTACAGCGTCCAATTTGGAGATATTACAATGGTTCAAACTCAATATTATATTCTTATGGACAATCAAACTGTTGTCATTACATCAACAGATATTGGAGATGGTGTATCCCCTTCACCAATTGAAGTGATTAACCATATGGCTGAATCCTTTAAAGAGAAATAGTTTTATTTATAAGCAAAATTAAGGTGTTGCATCAGCAACACCTTTAATAATATCTTTAATATTTATTATATTATATTTTTATTATCTTTTATATTCTCTATCTTTTGTTTTTATTATCTTGAAAACGCAATTTCGATAGTGGATTTTCCACATAAGCTAAATCGCTTTCTTTTCCAGAGTAGGTACCTTGTAGATTATTGATTAATTTAGCCTTACATTCCTTGCAATATCGCCCAGTTTTAATCTCTTTACCACAAGAATCACACTGAATTGTAATTGTTGACTCTTCAGTAAACGCCAATCTTTCTTCTCTTATCCATGCTTTTATCTGGTTAACTGATACTTCCATCTCCTCAGATACTTGGTAAAGGCTAACACCAGGATTTTCACGAATATATTCTTTCACTTCAATGAATTTTTCATCTAATTTTTTTACACATTCAGGACATAATCTAGGTCCACTCGTGTAACTATAAAGTTTTCCACAATCCCTACAATTTAATATCTCCATATAATTCACCTCTTATTATCTTTCTGCATTGAATCATTATATTATTACATTTTTCAGTATTTCCTATGTAAATTCTAAATGTACAAATAAAGATAGCTCCCCGGTTAGTCATGCCTTTCGACATATATCGACTATTCCAATTATAGTTTAGCATATTTTGCAATATATATCAATATTATAGTAAATTCACTCTATCATTCAAAATCAATTACTTTAATTTATCCTTTATAACTTAAACTTCTCTATAATAGCTTTTACTATATTATAGCTCAAACTTGTTTATCTTAGTTTTTAATTTAATAATAACAGCTTTAATGGTACGGTAAGTTACTTTCTCATCCACATGATCTTTTATATATCTCAGTCTTCCATCCCATTCATCTAAAAGAATTATGTTAATTATTTCAGTTTCATACTCTTTTTGTATGAAGTCATCAATCAATATAGCTTCTCCTGATTCATACGCCTTAAGTAGGTTTTTCTCAACTGTTGAATCTTTTACTCCCAATATACTTGCTATTTCTTCTATTGTATTGTCTTCCTTATATAAGTGATAATATTTATGAAATACTTCTTCTACATTCCCTGAATTATTATCATTACAAATTTCATCAACATCCGAATTATCTCTAGGCACTATTCTAGCTTCATTAAAACCATTTTGAATGTCATCCATCTTATAATTGGAATTGCTTTTAACTTTAATCTCTTCCTGTGCCTCTACATTCTTCTCTTCTTTCTTTTCTGGATTCTCATACTCCAGTAATACATCAAGAAATATTCTACCATATTTTATTCTTTTATTTTCTCCGACACCCTTTATTTCTCCTAATTCATCTAATGTTTTTGGTTTTTGAATACTCATCTCAATTAATGTAGAGTCATGGAATATTACATATGGCGGGTACCCTTCCTTCTTGGCTATCTGAGATCTAATCTCTTTTAATTTATTTAACAGACTGTTATCTGCATGAACTTTCTTTTCCTGTTTCGCTACTTGTATCGTTAATGATGTCTCATTTTTCAACAAGGGAATTGAAAGATTTGTTAATTTTAAGATTGGATATTGTTCCTCTGTCTTATATATATATCCATCCGCAATCAAACGATTCATCAACAAATCTAAATCATCTTTGGGATAATCTTTCATTAGTCCATAGGTTTTTAGTTCATTTAGATTGAATTTGAGAACTTTTTGATTTCTTGACCCCCTTAACGTATCTACTATAATACTTCTTCCAAACCTTTGACCAGAACGATGTATGCAAGACAATATCATCTGAGCTTGTATTGTAACATCTTTTTCTTCAACTTCTGTATTACATACACTACAATTACCACAAGGCTCTGTCAATGAGTAATCCCCAAAGTATTCTAATATATACCTTCTCAAACATGTAGATGTATGACAGTAACTTTCCATAAGTTGAAGTTTCTTATACTCATGGCTTTTTAATTCTTCTGAAACATCACTTTCATCGATAAAATATTTTTGAATTGCAGTATCAGCTGCTGAATACAACAGTATACACACGCTGTTCTCACCGTCACGTCCCGCACGCCCTGCTTCTTGATAATAAGCTTCTAAATCTCTAGGCATATTATAATGGATAACATATCTGACATTGGATTTATCAATCCCCATCCCAAATGCATTTGTAGCAATCATAACCTGTACGTTATCATATATAAAATCTTCTTGTGCTCTCATTCTATCTGCATCCGATAGCCCAGCATGATATATTGAAACATTTATGTTGTGACCAGATAAATATTGATTCAATTTTTCCGCATCTTTTCTTGTTGCAGCATAGATAATTCCACTCTCATCTACATGATTGGTTATATAATTTCGAATATATTGTTCCTTATTTTCATTAACAAACACTTTAAATTCAAGATTCTTTCGATCAAAACTTGTAATATATACTTCAGGACTCTTAAGATCTAAAGAATGAACAATATCCTCCTTAACATTTGTTGTTGCAGTAGCTGTAAATGCAGCAACTGTTGGACGAATATGTAATTGATTAATAAACTGCATTATTCTAGTATAACTCGGTCTAAAATCATGTCCCCATCTTGATACACAATGTGCCTCATCAATTACAACATTGCTAATCTCTATATTCATTTCATTTATTGTCTTAAGAAAAGATTCGTTCTCCAAACGCTCAGGAGCAACATATATCATTTTATATCTCTTCTGATATATTCCTTGGATAATAAAAGAATATTCAGCTCCTGATAATGAACTATTTAAATATGCAGATTCAATTCCAACACTATTAAGATAATCAACTTGATCTTTCATTAAAGAAATTAATGGCGATACAACAAGAGTTATGCCCTTCGACAGAATAGCAGGTAGTTGATAACATAAAGATTTTCCAGCACCAGTTGGCATAATTCCTAAAACATCAGTACCTTCTAAGATGTGTAAGATAATATCTTCTTGATTTTCTCGGAAATTATCATATCCAAAATATTTTTTTAAAGCTTCGTATAACTTGGTCATTCCTTCTCCTTTATATTTTATAAGAATTATAATTATATTGAGAAGTTATATTAGAATTAAGTAATGCACTTAATATAACTTCCCAACATATTTGTACCTGTACTTATGCATACCTAATTAAATGTTTAATCCAAAACGAATAACATCAAATACCTAATTGTAAAATTAATAATCACAAATTAATAAGTCTGAAGTTGTTACACAGTTCTAGCTAATTAAAACATCTTTTCATTATGAAGATCATTCACCACCTGTGTGATTCTATCTTTTGCTTCATAGCCTGTTGTTGACCCTTCAATGTACTCAACAATATTTTCTTTTTTATCCTCTGATAATGATACAAAATTAGTCATAGCCTTAAGATCCTGTGCCAACGACATACTAAAACCCACCGGTAAAGATCCTCGATCTGAAAAATTCATAACTATCACTCCTTTTAGGCGTATTGATTTATAGGTAATCTAAAATTTAATATACGTAAGCTTTTTACAAACTTACATTCATCCTGTTTCATTGAACTTATCTTTATAAGTCAACTAAGGATTTGCTTTATTAGTATCCACAATTTGCGCCTTTTTACATCAAGGATATTGAAATTTTTAATTATTAATTTCTGTTATTATCCATTCGCCATCATCATTCAATTTAATCCAAATATTATACTTGCTATCTCCAATCCGAATTCCTTCTTCTGAACTATACATAAATTTAGAAAATGAGTTTGTTATGGTATTTCTAAGTCTCTTATTTAATACTTTATTTTTTTTAAATTGCTCCAAATTAATTATCTCCATATTTCTATTACCACGTACCTTCAATGGATAAGCAATATATGTCATAAAGTCTTTTAACGATTTATTTGTAATGGCATCTATTATCTCCTGAACAAATCTTTCTGTTTTTGTATCATCCTCACCTAATGTATATCTGTTGTCCAAATTACCCTCGCCAGTTATATAACTAAATCGCACCCTTATATTTGTTTTAGGACCATCTGCATAGTATTCGCCATAAATTTCACCGTTTTGAGCATTATTAAGTATCATCAAAGTAGTGTTATCATTATCTTTCACAATAATATTATCATTCAAGATACTGCCAACTAATTTATACTCTTTTGTTTTATCTTTTCCAACATAATAAAGTGTTACGCCCTCGGAATCAACGTATATATCCATTATGATTCTTTCTCTTCCTATAAAACCTTCAAATATATTATGAGTATTTTCTGGTATATCCTTAATATTGTTTATATTGGATAGGACTGTTTCTAAACTGTTATCATCAACTTTCTCTTTATCTTGATTAGAAACAGTATTGCTTTCTGACTCATCAGTACCATCCACTTTTTGATTAGTATTCTGAGATGACTTTTTATTTTCTTGTTTCCCATTTATCTTTTCACTATTGATATTATTGCATCCCATCAGTAGAATACATAATATCACCAGTGCTATACTCTTTATTCGTATTCTATCTAAATATTTCACCTTAATTACCACCTTATATTTATAACTAATTTATATTGTTCAATGCAAGACGAATCACATCTATCCCTTTTTATTTCTTTAAACCGACTAATAACTAAATATTTAGATGATTTAAAATATTTTCCATTAATTTATTATAACATTATTGTATTGATAATCCTAGTGTCAAATCTTTTTAATAAATCGAAATTCTAGTAATAATATAAAAATTAAGCTCGAATTTCTCTAATATATAACTATCAGATTCAGTAGCATGTTTTCTAACTTATACGCTATATATGGAACTCTTTTTCATGAACGCAAAAAACCGCAATCTTATTAAAAGATTGCGGTTTTTATATAGAAATATTAACTATTTAATGATAGTTGCAACTCTACCTGAACCTACTGTTCTACCACCTTCACGGATTGCAAAGCTTAAACCTTGTTCCATAGCGATTGGGTGAATAAGTTCGATAGTCATTTCAATGTTATCACCAGGCATACACATTTCTACACCTTCTGGTAAGTTACATACACCAGTTACGTCAGTTGTTCTGAAGTAGAATTGTGGTCTGTAGTTGTTGAAGAAAGGAGTATGACGTCCACCTTCATCTTTAGTTAATACGTATACTTGTGCAGTAAATTTTGTATGGCAAGTAATTGAACCTGGTTTAGTTAATACTTGACCTCTTTCGATTTCTGTTCTTTGAACACCACGAAGAAGAGCACCGATGTTATCACCAGCTTGAGCTTCATCAAGAAGTTTTCTGAACATTTCGATACCTGTTACAACAACTTTACGAGTTTCTTCTTTGATACCAACGATTTCAACTTCTTCATTTACATGAAGAACACCACGTTCAACACGTCCTGTAGCAACAGTACCACGTCCAGTGATTGAGAATACGTCTTCGATTGGCATTAAGAAAGGTTGATCAGTTGCTCTCTTAGGATCTGGAATCCAGCTATCTACAGCATCAAATAATTCAAGGATTTTATCTCCCCATTCACTTGAAGGATCTTCAAGAGCTTTAAGAGCTGATCCTCTGATTACTGGAGTATCATCGCCTGGGAATTCATATTCGCTTAATAATTCTCTGATTTCCATTTCTACTAATTCAAGAAGTTCTTCATCATCAACCATATCACATTTGTTCATGAATACAACGATGTAAGGAACACCTACTTGACGTGAAAGAAGGATGTGTTCTTTAGTTTGAGCCATAACACCATCAGTAGCAGCAACAACAAGGATAGCACCATCCATTTGAGCAGCACCAGTGATCATGTTCTTAACGTAGTCAGCATGTCCTGGACAGTCTACGTGAGCGTAGTGTCTAGCTTTTGATTCATATTCAACGTGAGCTGTAGAGATAGTGATACCTCTTTCTCTTTCTTCTGGAGCTTTATCGATATTTTCGAATGCAACAGCTTCACCAGTACCTAATCTGTCATGAAGAGTTTTAGTGATTGCAGCTGTTAATGTTGTTTTACCATGGTCAACGTGACCGATTGTACCGATATTACAATGTGGTTTATTTCTTTCGAACTTAGCTTTAGCCATTTTAAAATGTCCTCCTTTAAATAATGCCCCTAGGGCTATATTAATTTATATAACACTAGGGCTATTTACTATACCCCTAGTGTTTATAATAATCCATACATAAGATTATTACCCATATGCCTAATTATATTTCATATTTGAAATATTTTCAAGCAAAAGTTATACAATCCTATAATTAATAGAATAAAACGAATTATTTACCAGTCTTTGCAGCGATTACTTTATCTTGAACTGATTTTGGAACTGGTTCATATTTATCAAAGAACATAGAATAACTTCCACGTCCTTGAGTCTTAGAACGTAAGTCTGTAGAGTATCCGAACATTTCAGATAGTGGAACGAAACCTCTTACAAGTTTACCACCACCGATATCATCCATACCTTCGATACGTCCACGACGTGAATTGATATCACCGATAACATCACCCATGTAATCTTCTGGTGTAGATACTTCAACTCTCATGATAGGCTCAAGTAATACTGCGCCTGCTTTTTGCATAGCTTCTTTGAATGCCATAGAACCAGCAATCTTGAAGGCCATTTCATTTGAATCGACATCATGGTAAGAACCATCATATACAGTAGCTTTTACACCAAGTACTGGGAATCCACCAAGGATACCAGCATGAGAAGCTTCTTCGATACCTGCACCAACTGCTGGGATATATTCTTTAGGAATAGCACCACCAACAACTGTTGATACGAATTCGAATGTCTTTTCAGCATTTGCATCCATAGGCTCAAATTTAACTTTACAGTGTCCGTATTGACCACGACCACCAGATTGTTTTGCATATTTACTATCAATATCAACTGCTTTTGTGAATGTTTCTTTATAAGCAACTTGAGGAGCACCTACATTTGCTTGGACTTTGAATTCACGTAAAAGTCTATCTACAATGATTTCAAGATGAAGTTCACCCATACCAGAAATGATTGTTTGACCAGTTTCTTGATTAGTAGATGTTCTGAATGTTGGATCTTCTTCTGCAAGTTTAGCTAACGCTTCACCCATCTTACCTTGAGATGCTTTATCTTTAGGTTCGATAGCTACGTCGATAACTGGTTCAGGGAATTCCATTGATTCAAGAATAACTGGATGTTGTTCATCACAGATTGTATCACCAGTTGTTGTAAATTTAAAACCTACAGCAGCTGCGATATCTCCAGCGTATACTTTATCAAGTTCTTCTCTCTTATTTGCATGCATTTGAAGAATACGACCAACACGTTCTTTTTTATCTTTAGTAGCGTTTAATACATATGATCCTGAATTAATGCTACCAGAGTAAACTCTAAAGAATGCTAACTTACCAACAAATGGGTCAGCCATGATTTTGAATGCTAATGCAGAGAAAGGTTCCTCATCAGATGCATGTCTTTCCATTGGATTACCATCTAAATCAGTACCTTGAATTGATGGAATGTCAGTTGGAGCTGGCATGTATTCAAGAACAGCATCAAGAAGTTTTTGAACACCTTTATTTTTATATGCTGAACCGCATAAAACTGGGATGATTGTTACATTACAAGTAGCTTTTCTTAAAGCAGCTTTTAATTGTTCTGTTGATGGTTCTTCACCTTCAAGGTAAAGCATCATTAATTCATCATCAGTTTCACAGATCTTTTCGATCATGTCTGTTCTGTACATTTCTGCATCATCTTTCATGTCTTCAGGGATTGGTTCAATAGTAATATTTTCTCCCTTATCATCATTATAGATATATGCTTGCATTTCAAATAGGTCAATAACACCTTTAAATTCATCTTCTTTACCGATTGGTAATTGAAGAGGTACAGCGTTCTTACCAAGTCTTGTTTTGATTTGGTCTACAGCGCCATAGAAGTTCGCACCTAAGATATCCATCTTATTGATGAATGCCATTCTTGGTACATTGTATGTGTCTGCTTGACGCCATACATTTTCTGATTGAGGTTCAACTCCACCTTTTGCACAGAAAACACCTACTGCACCATCAAGTACACGTAGGGAACGTTCTACTTCAACTGTAAAGTCAACGTGTCCTGGAGTATCGATAATGTTGATACGATTTTCAAGAGCGCCATTCTTTTTCACAGCATGCTCTTGTAGAGTCCAGTGACAAGTTGTAGCCGCTGATGTGATTGTGATACCTCTTTCTTGTTCCTGCTCCATCCAGTCCATGGTTGCAGTACCTTCATGAGTATCACCGATTTTATAGTTAACACCAGTATAGTATAAGATACGTTCTGTAAGAGTAGTCTTACCAGCATCAATATGAGCCATAATACCAATGTTTCTAGTTCTCTCTAACGGATAATCTCTTCCAGCCAAGGATAATCCCTCCTTTTTAATTAATATGATTAATCGCATAAGGAATCATAGCTACTCGCTACAACTGTTATGCGAATTAATCTACATATAAAATATAATTACACTTTTTTATCTTTTTATGCAATGTTTTGCAGATAAACTAGCAAATTGCTATTACCATCTGTAATGAGCGAATGCTTTGTTTGCTTCTGCCATTTTGTGCATATCTTCTTTTTTCTTAACAGATGCTCCAGTGTTATTAGCAGCATCTAAAATTTCATTAGCAAGTTTTTCTTCCATTGTTTTTTCTCCTCTTTTACGAGAATACAATGTAATCCAACGTAGTGCTAATGCTTGACGTCTGTCAGCTCTTACTTCGATAGGTACTTGGTATGTTGCTCCACCGATACGTCTAGCTTTTACTTCAAGTACTGGCATGATATTATTCATAGCTTCTTCGAATACTTCGCTAGCTTCTTTTCCAGTCTTTTCAGCAATACGATCAAACGCTCCGTATACGATTTTTTGTGCAACACCTTTCTTACCGTCTAACATGATGTTATTGATAAGTTTAGTTACAACCTTAGTTTTGTAAATTGGATCTGCTAATACATCTCTTTTTTGTATATGTCCTTTACGTGGCACGGTACTTCCCTCCTTATTAGAATACATGATTCTTGGGTACTCACATGATTACTTGTGTTCGCGCTCAGCTTAATTTATATTGAACCTGCAACCTACAGGAAACTTAACTTATTAATCTGGCACATGAATCAAAATATCTGTGATAATTTTTTAGATATTGACTATTTAGCGTCTTTTGGTCTCTTAGCTCCATATTTAGAACGAGCTTGTCTTCTCTTAGCTACACCTGCAGTATCAAGAGTACCTCTGACAACGTGGTATCTTGTACCTGGTAAATCTTTTACTCTACCACCTCTGATAAGAACAACACTATGTTCTTGTAAGTTGTGGCCTTCACCTGGGATATAGCTTGTTACTTCGATTCCGTTTGAAAGACGAACTCTGGCGATTTTTCTAAGTGCTGAGTTAGGCTTCTTTGGAGTTGCAGTTCTAACAGCTGTACAAACACCTCTTTTTTGTGGTGCAGATGCATCTGTTGATTTTTTGTTTAATGAATTAAATCCTTTTTGAAGCGCTGGAGAAGTAGATTTCTTCTCAACAGTCTTTCTACCTTTTCTTACTAACTGATTAAAAGTTGGCATTACTTTTCACCTCCTGATGATTTGGTTGCTTCGGTTTCATTTTACGAATATTATTTCAACCTTAAAATGGTGCTTACTACATAAAGTAGAATGCACACTGATAAATTATATGTTACATGTTTGTTTTTGTCAAGGCTTTTTAAAATTGATCGCTGATTTTTTTAATAAAAATATACTGAAATTACAAAAAGTGATATCCTTTACTAGATATCACTTCTTATAAATATGTAGTTGGAATAATCTACAAAGTATATTCGAATTAATTCTCCCATATAATTCATACTATGTATTTTAGTACTTTTATTCTATCATATATTTAATATCTTCCCATATATTAAATATACAATAGCGAACTTCTATTATCTATGTAACACATATCAAAGAATTGTCTACTTTTATCTCCCATTTCTATAGTTCCCCTTTGATACTACCCCCACATACTATCCCTGCTTCATTGGTTCAATTGCTTTAATTATTTGTAACTAAATTGCCTACTACATATTTTATGATAATTCAACAAGCTCTAATTCAACTAGAAATTCAGCAATAATCCCAATTACATTAAAGTAAACCATGATTTCATCTTTTGCATTTCAATGATTAGTCTTCTTTAGCTAATTCTTTTACTCTAGCTGGTACTTCTTCATCATACCATATCCATCTGCAGATATTAATGGCATATAACCCATATCCGAAGATTAAACTAGCAAATGCTTGAACAAATTTTGACTTCATGATTTTCTTCCCTCCCTTAGTTTTAGTCTTTCAATAACCAATGAACATGATGTTGCAATAATAGCAATCGAAATGTAATTTACGTATGTCTTCCAATTTAGATAACTCATACATATAATTATGAATATAAATACTAATAAACATATACGATTACATTTCTTAACGTACTCCATTCTTTTACTTGACCATTGTATTTGCTCTCCACATATTGGTGCAAACATTAACATTAAAACATATGAGATCATTAGTAGCCCATACACTAAAGCTTGAATCGGTACAATATTCTGGAAGTTATTCACTATTACTGTGAGTGTATAAATTATCACAGTTGTTGTAAAGCATTTTACTCTTGAATTTGCATGATGCCCACCAGTATACTTTCTCATAATAATCAATGTAGCTATGAAGAGTATTGTTGCAATTACATTATGTAGAAAAAAAGAGAGTACTACTATAAAAAGGACAAGGAAAATGTTATAAAGCAAAATAGCTAATCCATATTTATATACGTCCCGATCTTCTTCCTTAGCTGCTTTATTGCTAATTAAATAACTTGTAATTGAATTAGTTATTACATCTAACACGAAATCCACTTCCCTTTTCCATTCTATGCTGACACTATAGCACAATAAATTGGTCTTGTGTTAAAGATGTAACTTTTAGTTCATTTTATGTAATTTTTAGTCGTCTACTGGTATTCTACAGACAAATATGAATTTATTATTTGTATAACCTATTTCAAAATATCCTTGCATCTCTTCTATTACTTTCTTTACATTTTTTAATCCAATTCCATGATTCTTTTTATCTAGCTTACTAGTTAGTATTAATCCTTCTTTAAACTGCGGCTTTACCGCGTCGTTCGAGACAGAAAATATTAAATTATTTTTTTGTAAATATAGTTTTACTTCAACAAGTGGTGCTCTATCTCCTATTTTCTCTTTTTTCCAATTAGAAGCACCCTCTATTGCATTATCCAAAATATTACTCACTATAATACATATACTAGTTGGATTAATGATATTTTTATCTAGTTTCTCTACTAAAAACTTTGTTTGTATTCCAAACTTTTTTGCTGTATTATATTTTTCATTCATAATTGCATCTAGTATTACATTATCTGTTTGTACTATCTTTATCATATTATCTGTAGATTTACTTAATTCTTTTGTATATTCTTCTAACTTTTCATATTCTTTAGTTTTTACCAAAGTGTTCATTAAAGTAATATGTCTTACTATATCATGTTTTATTCCACGAACCTCCTGATAGGAATGCTCCAACTGCATGAAATACTTCTGTTGGTATACTAGTTGTTGCTCCATCAAGCTTATTTCCTCTTTAATTTTTGACATTTGATGAAGATGCTCATAAATATAAAATACAATAATATTCATAAAGAATAATCCCAAAACAGTTAAATATACTAATGCAGTTTTTCTGTCATCACTTCCTACTTGTACTGAATAATCTATTACAAGCAACATAGCTATAATACTTACAATAGGAACTATTAAGAGTGGGATAAAGTACTCACCACTTTTGTATTCGACTTTTTTATTAATTAATTTTGCTCTTGTTATAATAACCCATAAAATAAGTTTTGAAATAATGGCTGCTGTATTATTTACGATATCTATACTAAGTATTTGTTGTAAATTAATGTCCAATATAGTGATAGTAATCATATATATCGATATTTCACATACTCCAATAATACTATTAAAGAAAGTAAGCCAAAATAAAATCTTTGCTATTTTACTCTCAAATAATATTTTAATTAAGATAGTCTCCAACATTATACTTAATGTTAGCGTTATCCATAAACTTCTGCTTATGGATCTTGTAGCCAATATTATTGTAAAATCACATACACACCATATTATAGGCAAATACTTAATTTGGAACTTTCGTTCAAAACAACTATCAATCAAACTAAATAGAAGAATTACCTCTATTAGCCCTGGAAGGGCATCGTCAATCGTATGAATCATATTAAGCCCCCATGTATACTACATAAAATTAATTTTAATGTCATTATCGCAACGACCACGTAAACGCTCTATTAACTTCTTTTATTTTACTTTTACTAATTGGTAATCTAATTCCCTGCTCCAGCATTAAATCATATCCTCTTATTTCTTCAACATATTTTAAGTTTATAATATAACTTTGGTGAATTCGAATAAATTCATAATCAGATACTTCTAGTTCAACTTCGTTTAATTTGCCGTAATAACTTAAGACTTTATCTTTAAGATGAACTAAGATTGTTCTTTTATTACTTTCAAAGTAAACAATATCTTGTAATGAAATAAGACGCTCTTTACCTTGAAAGGAAAAAGAAAACATATTTTTTCTTTCATATTGAATTTCTTCAATTGCTTTTGTTAATACCATTGGAAGTTCTTTCTCGATTGTATCTTTCATTAAATAACGGTAAGCCTTTACCTCAAAGGCATGTAGCACCATATCAATATGACTAGTAATGAAAATAATAATTACTTTGTTATTTCTCTTCCGAATCACTTGCGCTGTATCAATTCCCCCAAGTTCTTTCATTTGCATATCCAATAGTATAATATCAAATTCTGTTTGTGATATGCATAAATAATCCACAAATTTTGCCCCATCATCAAATTGTTGAATACTCACTTTATTATCCGTACTTTTAGACCATCTTTTAATAAGCTCCAATAAATAATCTTTAAAGATTGAATCATCATCACATACAGCTATATGTATCATTTTTCACCCTAACTTTCGTTTCTGGACTTAATCACAGATGTATTGTAATCTTTTATTAATATCAACTGCGAGAATTATTCTTTTAGTTTAATTATACCATTATTTACCACAAAAATCTATATTTCTTCTCTTTCTAGCAAAAATATGATTTTGTAAAATTATTCATAAAAAAAGCGCATCGCAAATAGTGTTAATCTATTTGCGATCGCTTTATTCTATTATATATTAAACTATTTAGAGTTAATTCTTTTTATTCCTCATCTTCTGATATTGAAAGCATATCTAAGTCGTCAAAAGAATCTTCGTCTGCTTGATAATTGTCTGTTATTTCATTTCCAATTCCATCAAAGCTATTATCATCTTCAACGTCTTCTGATACCATTAATTCTTCACTAATATCACTATCTAGTTTTACAGAACGATATCTCTTCATACCTGTACCAGCTGGAATTAGCTTACCAATGATAACATTTTCTTTCAGACCGATAAGTGGATCGACTTTACCTTTAATTGCTGCTTCTGTAAGAACTTTTGTTGTTTCTTGGAAAGATGCTGCTGAAAGGAATGAATTTGTAGCAAGAGATGCTTTTGTAATACCTAGCATTACTTGTTTACCATCTACTTCTTCTAGACCTTTTTCACGTAATTCAACATTTACATCATCATATTCTAAAGTATCAACTAAAGTACCTGGTAAGTAGTCTGAATCTCCATTATTTTCAATCCTGATTTTCTTAAGCATTTGTCTAACGATAACTTCGATATGTTTATCATTAATTTCTACACCTTGTAGACGGTAAACTCTTTGAACTTCTTGAATCATGTAATCTTGCACCGCACGAACACCCTTAATCTTAAGGATATCATGAGGGTTAACACTACCTTCTGTTAATTCATCACCGGCTTCAAGAATGTCTCCATCCATAACTTTAATACGTGATCCATAAGGAATTAGGTAAGCCTTTGCTTCACCTGTTTCATTATTTGTTACGATAACTTCACGTTTTTTCTTCGTATCTTTGATTGTTACAACTCCACCAAACTCTGCAATAATTGCAAGACCTTTTGGTTTTCTTGCTTCAAAAAGTTCTTCAACACGAGGAAGACCTTGTGTGATATCATCACCGGCAACACCACCTGTATGGAACGTACGCATTGTAAGCTGTGTACCTGGCTCACCGATTGATTGAGCAGCAATAATACCTACTGCTTCACCAACTTGAACAGCTTCACCAGTTGCCATGTTAGAACCATAACATTTAGCACATACACCAATGTGTGATCTACAAGAAAGAATAGTACGAATCTTAACTTTTGCATTATTACCTGCATCTATCAATTCTTGTTTTGCAACGATTCTTGCTGCACGTTTTGGAGTAATCATATGATTTGCCTTAACGATTAGCTCACCGTTATCATCAAAGATTGATTCACAAGAATATCTTCCTGTAATTCTTTCTTCTAAGCTTTCAATTACTTCACGGCCATCTGTAAATGCCTTAATCCACATTCCAGGTATTTCTTTGCCTTCTTGACAGTCAACTTCACGGATGATTAAATCTTGAGATACGTCAACAAGTCGACGAGTCAAGTAACCTGAATCGGCTGTACGAAGCGCAGTATCAGAAAGACCTTTTCTAGCTCCATGTGCTGAGATAAAGTATTCTAGTACGTCAAGACCTTCACGGAAGTTTGACTTAATTGGAAGTTCGATAGTACGACCTGATGTATCGGCCATAAGACCACGCATACCTGCAAGCTGTTTAATCTGCTTATCAGAACCACGGGCACCAGAGTCAGCCATCATGTAAATATTATTATATTTATCAAGACCAGTTAGTAGAGCTTCTGTAATTTCATCATCGGCTTCTTTCCAAGTCTCAATAACAGCTTTGTATCTTTCTTCTTCTGTCATAAGACCACGACGGAAGTTCTTAGAGATTACTTCAACTGTTTTTTCTGCTTCTTCTAGAATTGTCTTCTTCTTGGCTGGTACAGTCATATCAGAGATAGAAACTGTCATAGCAGCACGAGTTGAATATTTATATCCTAGAGACTTGATTGCATCAAGAGTTTCAGCTGTCTTTGTTGCACCATGTGTATTGATACATTTTTCAAGAATTTGTTTTAATCCTTTTTTACCAACATGGAAATCTATTTCTGGTTTTAAGAAGTTTTCAGGTTTGCTACGATCTACAAATCCCAAGTCTTGGCTTAAGATTTCATTGAATATGAAACGTCCTAACGTAGACTCAACCATCTTTGTTTCTTCTTCACCGTTTAAGTTAATACCAGTTCTACGTACCTTAATCTTAGCATGAAGCGTAACTTCTGCATTTTCATATGCCAAAATAGCTTCATTAATACTCTTGAATGCATGGCCTTCACCTAAATCACCAGGTCTTTCTTGCGTTAAATAATAGATACCAAGTACCATATCCTGTGAAGGAACAGCAACAGGACCACCATCAGATGGTTTTAGTAAGTTATTAGGTGAAAGTAATAAGAATCTACATTCTGCTTGTGCTTCTACGGAAAGTGGTAAATGTACCGCCATCTGGTCACCATCGAAATCGGCATTGAACGCAGTACATACAAGTGGATGTAATTTAATTGCTTTACCTTCTACTAATATAGGTTCAAATGCTTGGATACCAAGTCTGTGAAGAGTAGGTGCACGGTTTAGCATAACTGGATGTTCTCTAATTACTTCTTCTAATACATCCCATACTTCTGATTGAAGTCTTTCTACCATTTTCTTGGCAGATTTAATATTATGAGCAGTTCCTCTTGCAACTAATTCTTTCATAACGAAAGGCTTGAATAATTCGATAGCCATTTCTTTTGGAAGACCACATTGATAGATCTTAAGTTCTGGACCAACTACGATAACAGAACGTCCTGAATAGTCAACACGTTTACCAAGTAAGTTCTGACGGAAACGTCCTTGCTTACCTTTTAACATATCAGATAGAGATTTTAGTGCACGGTTACCAGGACCAGTAACTGGACGTCCTCTTCTACCGTTATCAATAAGAGCATCTACTGCTTCTTGTAACATTCTTTTTTCATTACGAACAATAATATCTGGAGCACCAAGCTCTAATAATCTCTTTAGACGATTATTACGGTTGATAATTCTACGATATAAGTCATTCATATCACTTGTTGCAAAACGTCCACCGTCTAATTGAACCATTGGTCTTAAATCTGGTGGGATAACTGGAACTACAGTCATAATCATCCACTCTGGTTTGTTACCAGACTCACGGAACGCTTCAACAACTTCAAGTCTCTTAATGATTCTTGCTCTCTTTTGACCAGTAGAATCTTTAAGATCTCTCTTTAATTCTTTTGATTCTTTTTCAAGGTCGATATCTCTTAATAGTTCTTGAATAGATTCCGCACCCATACCAACACGGAAACGATTTCCGTATTTGTCATAAGCTTCTCTGAATTCTTTTTCATTTAATACTTGTTTGTATTGTAAATCAGATTCACCTTTATCTAATACGATATATGATGCAAAATATAATACTTTTTCAAGAGTTCTAGGAGAAAGGTCTAAAATTAGACCCATTCTACTAGGAATTCCTTTAAAATACCAAATATGAGATACTGGTGCAGCAAGCTCAATGTGTCCCATTCTTTCTCTACGAACACTAGCTTTTGTTACTTCAACACCACATCTATCACAAACGACACCTTTATATCGAATTTTTTTATATTTACCACAATGACATTCCCAATCTTTGCTTGGTCCAAAGATTTTTTCACAGAAAAGGCCATCTTTTTCAGGTTTTAGAGTTCTATAATTAATAGTTTCTGGCTTCTTGACCTCACCCCTAGACCATTCTCTGATCTTTTCAGGTGAAGCAAGCCCGATCTTAATCGCATCATAGGCTATCTGTTCTACGTGCTCTGCAGTTATTTCAGGCATTGTCTGATACTCCCTTCGGTATTAATCTTCAAATTCTTCGTCCATTTCAGCTAACTCAATATCTTCATCTTCGAAAACAGAGAAAATGCTATCTTCTTCAGCGCTCTCATCTGCTTCTACTTCTCTAAATCCAGCATCTGCAAATGGTTCTTCATCAAATCGAAAGCCTTCATCACCTTCAATTAATGGAGTTAAATCTTCATCGCCATATTCTATATTTTCAGTCATCTTAATTTCGTTACCATTTTCATCGAGAACGATAACATCAAGTGCTAATGATTGAAGTTCTTTTAACAATACTTTAAAGGATTCTGGAATACCAGGTTCTGATATATTCTCCCCTTTAATAATTGCTTCATAAGTCTTAACACGGCCAACAACATCATCCGATTTTACCGTTAAGATTTCTTGTAATGTGTATGCAGCTCCATATGCTTCAAGAGCCCAAACTTCCATCTCTCCAAATCTCTGTCCACCGAATTGTGCTTTACCACCTAATGGTTGTTGTGTAACTAATGAATAAGGACCAGTAGAACGAGCATGAATCTTATCATCTACTAAGTGGTGAAGTTTTAGATAGTGCATGAAACCTACTGTAACAGAACTATCAAAATATTCTCCAGTTCTACCATCGCGAAGTCTTACTTTACCATCACGGTTGATAGGAACACCTTCCCATTGTTTTCTATAATCTTGATTCTTCACTAAATATTCCATTACTTCTGGTTCTAATACATCTTTATATTTGGCTTCGAAATCTTCTAATGGAGTATTTACGTAATCATTTGCTAATTCTAGAGTATCCATGATATCGAACTCTTTTGCACCATCGAATACTGGAGTTGCTACTTTAAAACCTAATACTTGAGCAGCTAAACTTAAGTGGATTTCAAGCACCTGTCCAATGTTCATACGTGAAGGTACACCCAGAGGGTTAAGAACGATATCTAGAGGTCTACCATTTGGTAAGAAAGGCATATCTTCTGCTGGTAATACTCTAGAAACAACACCCTTATTACCATGACGACCAGCCATCTTATCACCAACAGAGATTTTTCTCTTTTGTGCAATGTATACACGTACTGTTTGGTTTACACCAGGTGATAATTCATCGCCATTTTCTCTTGTAAATACTTTTGCATCAACAATAATACCATATTCACCATGTGGTACTCTAAGGGAAGTATCTCTAACTTCTCTTGCTTTTTCACCAAAGATTGCGCGAAGAAGTCTTTCTTCTGCTGTAAGTTCTGTTTCTCCCTTAGGAGTTACTTTACCTACTAAGATATCTCCTGCACGAACTTCTGCACCAATACGAATAATACCTCTTTCATCAAGATCTTTAAGAGCATCATCACCTACACCAGGAACATCTCTAGTAATCTCTTCTGGTCCAAGCTTAGTATCTCTTGCTTCTGCTTCGTATTCTTCTATATGAACAGATGTATAAACATCTTCTTGTACTAATCTTTCGCTTAATAATACAGCATCTTCGTAGTTGTAACCTTCCCAAGTCATGAAACCGATTAATGGATTTTTACCAAGTGCGATTTCACCATTTTGAGTTGATGGACCATCTGCGATAACTTGACCTGCTTCAACTTTATCTCCTTTGAATACAATCGGTCTTTGGTTATAGCAGTTACCTTGGTTACTTCTATCGAATTTTGATACTTTATATGCAGTTCTAGTTCCATCATCGTTTTTAATAACAACTTCTTTTGAAGTTGATTTTTCAACAGTACCAGACTTCTTTGTTACAACACATACACCAGAGTCAACCGCTGCTTTACCTTCCATACCTGTACCAACTACTGGTGATTCAGTAAATAGTAGTGGAACGGCCTGACGTTGCATGTTTGATCCCATTAGGGCACGGTTCGCATCATCATTTTCAAGGAAAGGAATCATTGCTGTTGCAACTGAGAATACCATCTTTGGAGAAACGTCCATCAAATCAATTTTAGATTTTTCAAATTCAGAAGTTTCTTCTTTAAAACGACCTGATACATTATTGTTAATAAAGTATCCATTATCATCTAATGGTTCATTTGCTTGTGCAACAATGAACTTATCTTCTTCATCTGCTGTTAAATATACAACATCATCGGTAACCTTAGGATTCTTGGAGTCTGACTTATCCAATTTACGATATGGAGCTTCAATAAATCCATACTCATTAATTCTAGCATAAGAAGCTAATGAGTTAATAAGACCGATGTTAGGACCTTCTGGTGTCTCGATTGGACACATTCTACCATAATGAGAATAGTGAACGTCACGAACCTCAAAACCTGCTCTATCTCTTGATAAACCACCAGGTCCAAGTGCTGATAAACGTCTCTTATGTGTCAACTCACCTAGAGGGTTATTTTGATCCATGAACTGTGATAACTGTGAACTTCCGAAGAATTCCTTAACAGCTGCAGTTACTGGCTTAATATTAATAAGTGATTGAGGAGATACTCCTTCTAGATCTTGAGTTGTCATTCTTTCACGAACAACACGTTCCATTCTAGATAAACCAATACGATATTGATTTTGAAGTAATTCACCAACCGCTCTAATTCTTCTGTTACCTAAGTGGTCAATATCATCTGCATTACCTAAACCATATTCTAAATGGATATTATAATTAATAGAAGCCAAAATATCTTCTTTTGTAATATGTTTTGGAATAAGTTCATTCATATTCTTTTGAACAGCCACTTTAATATCTTCAATATCATCATAAGTTTCTAAAATATCCTTTAATACTGGATAATATACTTCTTCATGGATACCTAATTCTTCTTTATTAACATCTACAAAGCTTGAAATATCCACCATCATATTAGAAAGTACTTTTACATTTCGCTCTTCAGTTTGAACCCAAACATATGGTACTGCAGAGTATTGGATCTTATTTGCCAATTCTTCTGTTACAATTGTACCTTTTTCTGCGATAATTTCACCTGTACTCAAATCAATAACATCTTCTGATAATGGTGAATTAACAATTCTATTTTTAAGTGCTAATTTTTTATTAAATTTATATCTTCCTACTTTAGCTAAATCATATCGTCTAGCATCAAAGAACATGCTAGTAATTAAGCTTTCAGCGCTCTCTACTGATAGAGGTTCACCTGGACGTAGTTTTTTGTACAGCTCTAATAGACCATCTTGATAATTATCAGATGTATCCTTCGCTATACTTGCTAAAATCTTTGGTTCCTCTCCAAATAGCTCTTGAATTTCAACATTTGTTCCAATACCTAAAGCACGAATCAAAACAGTAATAGGTACCTTTCTATTTCTATCTACACGAACATAGAAAATATCATTGGAATCAGTTTCGTATTCTAGCCATGCTCCTCTATTAGGAATCACTGTTGAGGAATATAATTCTTTACCGATCTTGTCGTGTCCTATAGCATAATAAATTCCAGGGGAACGTACTAACTGACTAACAATAACTCTTTCTGCACCATTGATGATAAAAGAACCCGTGTCTGTCATTAATGGTAAGTCACCCATAAATATATCATGCTCATTAATTTCGTCATTTTCTTTATTGTGAAGTCTTACTTTAACTTTAAGTGGAGCTGCATAAGTTGCATCTCTTTCCTTACATTCTTCAATTGAATATTTAACATCGTCTTCACATAGCACAAAATCAATGAACTCTAAGCTCAAATGCCCGCTATAGTCAGCAATTGGAGAAATATCATCGAATACTTCATTAAGTCCTTCATCTAAAAACCATTGATAGGAATCTTTTTGTACTTCGATAAGATTTGGCATCTCTAATACTTCTTTTTGCTTTGAGTAGCTCATTCTTACGCCATTACCAACTTTCATTGGACGTATTCTTTTTTTATCCATTGACGTTTTCACCCCTTGAATTTTTTATATATATATGCTATAATTTCATTAATAAGAGATTAAAGCATATGACACCACAATAGTGCACATTTCATGTTACCACATCATGGACTAGATGTCAACACTATTTGCGTATCTTTTTTTGTGAATTTAATCATGTATTTTTTGGTTATTTCTATTTATCCATATTCATCTGATTTCTAATTAAAATTCTTTTTTTCTATATTAAGATTGTTTCTTAAGTATCCAATATAATCTACCACAGTCCAGGCACTTTTAATTATTATACAATTATATACTATAACTTTATATCATATTTATAAAATACTTCATCACTTATCAACATACAATATCTACATATTCTATCACAATTACCAATGATTTATGTTAATTAAATTAGTTTTTTATATTTGTTTACAAAAGTAAACTTGTCCTTCTATTATTAAAAAAAGGCTAGAGGAATGTTCCTCTAGCCTTTCTATATAGCAATAACTATAAAAAATTATTTTAAAGTTATTTTAGCGCCTTCTGCTTCTAATTTAGCTTTGATATCATCAGCTTCTTCTTTAGTAGCACCTTCTTTAAGCATTTTTGGAGCTCCGTCTACTACTTCTTTAGCTTCTTTTAATCCTAAACCAGTTACTTCACGAACTACTTTGATAACTTTAACTTTGTTAGCACCAACTTCAGTTAATTCTACATCAAATTCAGTTTTTTCTTCTGCTTCAGCAGCACCTGCTGCTGGTCCAGCTACTACAACACCTGCTGCAGCTGATACACCAAATTCTTCTTCACATGCTTTTACTAAATCATTTAATTCTAATACTGTTAAGCTCTTAATAGCTTCGATAAATTCTTGAGTTGTCATTATAAGATACCTCCATATTTTATATTCGTATTTTAATTTTTTTGATCCGATTACCTCAGATTAACAAGTGTGAAAGAAAAACACTTTCACTCTCATCGTTTGTGATTTCACCCTTGCAAGCAAGTGAAATTACTGCATTAAATTATGCAACTTCTTCTTGTTTTTCAGCGATTTGCTTAAGAACACGAGCAAAGTTTGTAATTGGTGATTGTAAGCTTCCAAGTAATTTGGAAACAAGAACTTCTCTTGAAGGAATTGTTGCAATTGTTTGAATTCCTTTTGCATCATAGTAAGTTCCTTCTACAACACCTGCTTTGAATTCTAATGCTGGAGCTGTTTTTGCAACTTCATTTAAAATTCTAGCTGGTGCAGTTGCATCTTCGATACCAAATGCTACAGCAGTTGGTCCTTCAAGATGTTTTGCTAGATCAGCATATACTGTTCCTTCGAAAGCGAAGTTAAGCATTGTGTTTTTGTATACTTTGTATACAACTCCTGCTTCTCTAAGTTTTTTACGAAGTTCTGTATCTTGTTCTACTGTTAAACCACGGTAGTCTACTAATACAGCAGCTTTTGCATCTGCTACATAACCTTTGATTTCTTCAACGATAGGTTGTTTTAATTCAACTTTAGCCATGACTGGTGCACCTCCTTATAGATTTTTGAACCGCCGTTATATCTCTACATGAGAAAACCCTCTCTATCAAAGACAGAGAGGGTTATTATAAGTCATCGTTTGATTATCTTATATTCCTCGGTAGGCGTTTTCAACTTATACCTTACGGTACCTACTGTCTTCGGCAGTCATTGTTACTAAGAGTATTCTTGAGTTATCCTCTCGAACAACCTTAAGTAGTATAACATTTATATATATGAGTTGTCAATTACAAATCAAAACTTTTTGCACTATAAAATCTTAGAAATTTATACCTAAGATAAATTAGCTGATTTTAGTAGTGTTTAATTTAACTCCAGGTCCCATAGTTGAAGTAAGTGTTACACTCTTTAAATATTGACCTTTTGCAGCTGCTGGTTTTGCTTTGTTAATTGCAGACATAAGCGTTTGGAAGTTGTCCGCTAATTGTTCTTCACTAAATGAAGCTTTTCCAACTGGCACGTGGATAATATTTGTTTTATCTAATCTATATTCAATCTTACCTGCTTTAATATCATTAACAGCTTTTGTTACATCCATTGTAACAGTACCAGCTTTAGGGTTTGGCATTAATCCTTTAGGACCAAGTACACGACCAAGACGACCAACAACACCCATCATATCTGGAGTTGCAACGATAACATCAAAGTCTAACCAACCATCATTTTGGATCTTAGGTACTAATTCATCTCCACCAACGAAATCTGCACCAGCAGCTTCTGCTTCAGCAACTTTATCACCTTTAGCAAAAACAAGAACTTTAACAGTTTTACCAGTACCGTGAGGTAATACTACCGCACCACGTACTTGTTGGTCAGCGTGACGTCCATCAACACCAAGTCTGATATGAGCTTCTACTGTTTCATCAAATTTAGCAACAGCTGATTTTTTAACTAAACTAATAGCTTCCACTGCATCGTATAAATTAGCTTTATCGATAAGCTTTGCAGCTTCAACATATTTCTTTCCTCTTTTCATTCTATTAACCTCCTAGTGGTATTATCGGGAGTTAACCCTCCCACGATTCGAAATATATATTCCATATGAAATATATTCTATTGTTAAAATGCAATTAAGCATTTACTTGAAATCTTTTTATAATCTAAAAACAAAATTGTTAATAGTTTCTTGTTTAAAAATTAGTCAACTACTGTGATTCCCATACTTCTTGCAGTACCTGAAATCATACTAATTGCAGCTTCAATACTAGCAGCATTTAAATCTGGCATTTTAAGTTCAGCGATTTTTTGAACTTCTGCTTTAGTAATTGTTGCAACTTTAGTTTTGTTAGGAACAGCTGATCCTGATTTAATGTTGCAAGCTTTCTTTAATAATACTGCAGCTGGAGGAGTTTTAGTAATAAAGCTAAAACTTCTATCTTGATATACAGTAATAACTACTGGAATAATCATTCCTTCTTGATTTGCTGTTCTTGCATTGAATTCTTTTGTGAATTGTACAATGTTAACACCATGTTGTCCAAGTGCTGGACCAACTGGTGGTGCTGGTGTAGCCTTTGCAGCAGGGATTTGTAATTTAATATAACCTGTAACTTTCTTTGCCATTATAGCATACCTCCTGAATTTTGTGGTGTTTGCGGGAATTTCCCTCCCACCATCTAGATTGTTTGTTAGAGACGTTTCATTTTATTGAAACGCTAAACGTTTCATAATGTTTTATATCGTCTCATTTTTTACTAAATTCTATGATTTAGTTTTCCTAGATGCTTCATTATTTTACATCTTTTTAATATCTGTGAAACTAATCTCAACAGGTGTCTCGCGACCAAACATATCAACGTTTATTGTTACGATTTGTTTATGATTATTTATCTGTGTAATAACACCCATTGTATTTTCCCATACACCAGACGTTACTGTCACAGCATCACCTACTTCTAGGTCAATCACGACTTCTTCTTTAATAATTCCCATGCTCTTCATTTCTGCATCAGTTAGTGGTACTGGTTTTGAACCAGGACCAACGAAGCCTGTTACACCTCTTGTATTACGAACAACATACCAAGTGTCATCATTCATAATCATGTTAAGTAAAACATATCCAGGAAATAGTTTTTTCTGAACGGTTTTCTTAACACCATTTTTAACTTCCACAACATCTTGCATTGGAACTGAAACCTCTATGATTTGATCTTGAAGCTTTCTGTTTTCAATTGTTTTCTCAATGTTGGCTTTTACTTTGTTCTCGTAACCTGAATAGGTGTGAACAACGTACCAATTCGTATCTGACATATTCTCACCCTTATCCTATTAAGAATTCTACACCATATTTGACAACAATATCAACTATGGAAATAACTATACCTAATACAACGGATGCAGCAACTACAGCTGCCGTTTGTTTAATAAGTGATTCTTTGTCTGCCCAAATTATCTTCTTAAATTCTGCTTTAAGACCTTTAAACCAACTTTTCTTTGGAGTGTTTTCTGAAATATTTGCAGTTTCTCCCATTTTTTCACTTCCTTGTAAGGTTAATAATTATTATTTAGTTTCTTTGTGTAATGTGTGTGATTTACAGAACTTACAATATTTTTTTGTTTCCATTCTGTCAGGATGTGTTTTCTTCTCCTTAGTCATGTTATAATTACGTTGTTTACATTCTGTACATGCCAATGTGATCTTTACGCGCACAACTTCCACCTCCGATTAAATTTCGTATTTACTTGTTTTTAGGCATAAAAAAAAGACCTCTTCCATCGCTAGTCTAATATATCATACTCTTACAGTTCCGTCAATATTTTTTTATAATGTAGTATATCATATTTTTTGTGTTTATGCTAGTATTATCCATAATTTTATTTCTTTTCTTATTAATACGCCCTATTTTTGTATAGAAATAATCTTTTTCCCATTTATGGGTTACAATTTTAGTCTATCCTGTCGACATATATCCAAATTGATGTTATATTAATTATATCAATGCTTCATATGTAAATTAGTACTATATCCTTATTTAATATATGTAGAATTTATTTTATGATAATTATAGAGTTTTTACAGCCGATAAACCAACCAGTAGAATTGTATTACTATTATAATTGTATAGTGGTTAACTACGCATTCAGTTGTTAACATAATGAATAGAAAGGAGATCTTATCAATGATTAACACTACCTATAATTATTTACCTATTAATTACTCCAATAACAAAACAACAAAATATCATTCCCATAAGAAATCTGAGCTTAAGACGATATATAATAGTATCATTAATTTAAGTAGAAAATCTCCTGTTTATTTATTAAATATAACAAATACGAACAATAATTACGCACTGTCTCTTAAGCAAAATGCGATTAATCTTCATGAAACTATGCTTGATTTAGACGAGAATACTCTCTCTTCTATCACAGATTCAAAAGAAGTCATAAGTAGCAATACCGATATTGTGGATGCTAGTCTAACAACCTCATCCTCATCAGACTTACTAGATCAATACTTGATAAAAGTAAAACAGCTAGCTACATCTCAAGTAAATACAGGCAAGGAGTTTAACAATATTTCCAAACCTCTAAAACCGGGAAATTATCGTTTTAGTATACGAACCAAAGATGATATATATGAGTTCCAATATAACATTTCAACTCAAGTAACTAGCAAAGATACTCAACTGAAATTAGTTGATTATATCAACCAAGCAAACATAGGTGTCTTAGCTACGTTTGAATCTTCCCAGACGAACGACGCCGGAAGGATTCGATTAGAATCTACTTCAACCGGATCAGATGGCAATCTCATCTTTTCCTTACAAGATCAGAAATCAGATAGTAGCAATCCAGGAATTATAGATATTCTTCAACTCAATACATTAACTAGCATTCCCAAAAATGCTGTATTCGAATTGAATGGAGAGGAGAAAACCACCTCATCGAATTCCTTTTGCATTAACAAATCCCTTAATATTAACCTAAATGCATCATCGAATGAAGTCGTAACTCTTAGTTTAGTTCCCGATCGAGATAAGATTATTGCTGGATTAGATTCAATCATCCAACCTTACAATGATATCATTCGTTTAAGCAATGAGCAAAGCACAAATCATCGCAATGCTAAAAGACTAATGTGGGAAGTATCATCCATTGTTAATGATTATAAGAACGAATTTGAATCTTGCGGATTAAATATTAATAGTAACAATGAAATCAACTTAGAAGAATCTCTTATATTACAAGCAGCTAATGATGGAGACCTCCAAAAGATTTTTTCAACTTCATTAGGTTTTATACCATCCATCTTAAATAAGAGCAATGAAATAATGTTAAATCCAATGAAGTACTTAGATAAGACAATCGTTTACTATAAAGACGTTACCAAACCTGGTGTTTCTAATCCATATATGACTTCTATCTATAGTGGAATGATTTTTAATTCTTATTGTTAATAAGAACTAATTCTTACATAAAAAAGGCTATCCATTTTGGATAGCCTTTAATACATAACAATTTCTTTTCCTTTCAAATAATCGGTTGGAGAAATACCAACGATAGATTTGAACTTTCTGCTAAAGTAATTAGGATCATGATATCCTACAGAAAAACATATTTCTTTAATAGTCTTATCTGTACTATTCATGAGATCCTTTGCCTTTTCAATTCGTAACTTCGTTGTATACTCCACAAAATTACTATTTGTCTCTTCTTTAAATAATTTACTAAGATACTGAGGGCTTACACTTACATGCTTCGATACATCTTCAAGCGATAATTCCTCTTTGTAATGTTCTTCAATATATTTTAATGCCATACTAACTACGTTAGATACTTTCTCATTATTATTATTTCTAGTCGCTTTAATTATCAATTCAAATTGATATATTGCCCAAATATCAAGATCATTTTTTTCTAATTTATTAATATTTTCAACCATATCACTGTAATCAAAATATTCATTTTCATTCTTACAGTAGGTCTTTGACGCATAACAAGATAATACAAGTAGCTCTACAATTTTACTTTTTCTATGTTTTTCAGTTAGTAACTCAAGCGCCTGCAACAAAGAACAATATATGATCATTGCTTCTTCTTTTGCCAACTTAATACTTTCTACTAGCTTAAGTTGCATCTCTACATATTCTTTACAATCCATTCTCTTCCTGTTACTTATATCATCAATATGTAATACATCCTCACCTTCATTTAAGGCTATACTTCTTAATGACTCTTCATAAGAGGTATAAAGTTCTTCTAAAAGAACCAAATTACCGATGCCAATCTTTGTATCAGCTCCAATCTCCTTGTTTAAATTCACATGAATACAGTTCGCTATTTGATACATTATAGATTTAATATAAGAAGAATCAAGAACTTCATCAAACGATATAATAGATACTATTCTATTACCGATCAACGGACCAACTACACCTTCTGTCTTGTTGTCTTTCATAATGCTTTTTATACAGCTACGCATTTGTTGATAATCATCAGAGTATTTGTTAGTCTGCGATATTATTTCAGTACTAATAACACATGCATTTTGACCAATTTTAATCATATTCTGATACTTTAATAATTGACTTTCAAAGTTTTTATTAAATAAAACAGAATAGACAATGTTATGTTCTGTAGCTTCAATTACATCGTTCATTACTATTTGACCTAGATCTTCACTATGTACTTGGGTATCATCTATTTGTATTTCATCAATTATTCCATTTAGAACATCAACTAGGTTTGTTTTATTTACAGGCTTTAATATGTAATCGTCAACACTCAATCGAATTGCTTCACGTAAAAATCCAAAATAATCATAGGAAGACACGATTATAATGTGTACCTCTGGCAAAAATCTTCTAATTGATTTGATTGCTTCTAGCCCATTAATTCCAGATATTTTAACATCTAGCAATATAATCTCAGGCTTTATTAACTTTGCCTTATCTATTGCATCTCGTCCAGTAATCGCATAATCAACAACCTTTGCTCTATCTATCTTTTTATTAATTGTATCCGTAATCTCATTTATAAATGCTCTTTCTTCATCGGCTACAAGTATTTTATACATATCCCACTCCTATTCTCAGGATTTTAACATTTATCCATTCATACAGGCTTACAGCTTAATCAGTTATATATAGGCTGTGCTTTTTACTCAAGTTAAAATATCATATATATATCTATTTTAACCGCTTAATTCATTTTGTCAATATAATCTATATATTACCATTTTTTTCTTTTTGTATTACTAAGCCTCTATAATTACTATGATATCAAACAATCCAACTCTATTTAAGCGAGATTATTTTTCCCATCCTGCAATTCAAGCTCAGACTGTAAAATTGTAATAGATAAATCCTCCATAAGATTAACATGATATGGCTTTACTTTATTACCATTCCCTTTTTGAAACACACGTACTACCGGTCTTAGAGGCATATTTTTATTTTGTCTCTCTACTAAAGCAATATCTCCATTCGATAATTGAACCATTGAACCATTAGGAAATAAAGCGATTTGTTTTAAAAAGATGGAAACTAACTCAACGTCAAATTGCCCTTCTGTATTTTCCACCAAATAATCAGCAGCCCTATGAGCAGGCCACTTTTTACGATAACATCGTTCAGAAGTTAAAGCATCATATACATCTGCAATCGCTACAATTTTTGAAAACTGATGAATTTCACTTCCTTGCAATCCTTTGGGATATCCCGCACCATTTATCCTCTCATGATGAGTTAAGGCAATAATCCGTGATAGTTCAGTTATTTCGTTACATTTTTTTAAGATTTCATAACCCTTTTGTGCATGTAACTGTACATGTTTATATTCTTCATCTGTTAAGCGGTCTGGCTTAAATACTATGTTTCTATCTAATGCAACCTTGCCAACATCATGAAGCAAGGCACCAATTGCCAATTTATTCATTAAACTCTTATTATAATTTAATTCTTTTGCTATTACCAAAGCATATACAGTTGTACTAACTGAATGAGCTAATGTATATTCGTCAGCAGAGCTTATATCATTAAGATTTAACTGAACGTCCTTATTCTGCAGTATTTCTCTAATCACACAATCAGCCACATTTACGATTCCTTCACCGTCCATCGAATCTTCTACAAGGAACCTATCGACTGTATCTTGCAATACTCTTTTACAAGTCGCTCTAGTTTCATTTGAAATAACATCTGGGATCTCAATTCCATCACTTATTTCATCATATATATATACTAAATCAATCCCCAAGCTTTTTAAGCGCTTTGTAAATCGGTTCAGATTAGTTACTCCCTCTTTTAAAATCAAATTATCAGCATAATAAATAGGCTGTGCTAACACCATTTCTTCCGTTATCATAGCCAACGATACTAATCTCATATTAACTAACTCCTATCTGCTCGTAAACTAGCCAGCACTCATCTGTACCGTAACAGATTCTCATAAGTCTGCCATTAGTACGAATATAACCCCATTTATATTCTATCTTATTATAATAACATACAATCTATTATTCAGCAACATAATCCGACATCGCTCATTGTTTCCTTATCTTTTTTATCATCTTATGACATCATTCCTTTATATTTCCACACAAACCACTGTTATTATCTTTCTCTTACACTCTTATATGGATAAAGGCCATCACAAACAGAATTTGTGATAGCCTTTCAATATAAAAATAAAGTTATAAAAATTATAATTTTTTCACAGATCCACCTTTTACAAGTTGAACTTTTAAATATATATTATCTAACGAGGTGGCCATAGGACTCTCAATTAAATTAATCAGCTGCTTAGCAGCTTCTGCACCAATCTTATTCGCATCTTGTCTTATTGTAGTCAAATTTGGTTCTAAGGTTTGTGCTACTGAGATTCCATCATAACCTGCAATAGATATATCATCCGGAATTTTTAATCCCAACCTTGCAGCTACATTCATAATTCCTAACGCAGCATAATCATCTGGTGCAATTATACAGGTTGGTCTATCTGGATGCGTCAATAAATTCATTGCCAGTTCCTCTGTTCTCTCAGGATCTCTGTATATTCCTTCTACATAATATTCCTCTGGTATTGAGATACTATTTTCTCTTAATACTGTATTAAAGCTAACCAAACGATTATGTGTAACGGAAGAACGTGTACCATGTATATATGCTATTTTGGTATGTCCTTGATCAATTATGTATTGTGTCAATTGCCTCATACCCTCCACATTATCAGATAATATTGAAATGGCATCATTAAAAGAGTGGTCAATTGTCACAACTGGGAATTCGCTATTTACAATTTCTAGAACTTCTGGCTCATTAAACTCTGCACAAGCAATACACACACCGTCAAAGTTTCTGTGTTTACAATGTTCTAGATAAGTCATTTTCCGATTACCAATATTGTGTTCAATAAAAGTAATATCATATCCTCTGCTTGCTGCATTTTCCTTAAAAGAAGCGAGAATATGTGCAAAGTATTCATTTCTAAGTCCATGATTAGACAATGTCGAGAATAATACCCCAATATTATATGTCTTCTTCATCTTTAGCGCTCTTGCATTTGCATCTGGAAAATATCCCATTTCACTAGCAGTCTTAAGAACTAATTGCCTAGTATTTTCACTAATATCCTGATATCCATTAAGAGCCTTACTAATCGTAGATACTGATACTCCACATTTAAGAGAAAGATCTTTTATCGTTGTTGCCATCTTTTCACCTTCTACCTTCCTAAATACTTCTATACTGAACTATAACGTTTTCGTTAATTAATTATATAGCATTCACGAAAATTAATCAATATTATTTTATAGTAAATATAGCCTTTTCCCTTATAATGTCACGTTCTATTAGTAATTAATATGATAATTTATTATTCTAGAGAGCCACAATATAATAGTAAACTTGATTTCATATTCAGCTAAATTTTCGCTTTTATTTTTACACTAGTGGCATTTCACTCTTCACATGCAAGTTATATTTTTTATCAATATTTTATTTAATAATATTTATACAAAGAATATACTCCAAATCATTTTATTTATCATGTTTTCACCTGTATTTTAACAATATAACCACTTTATTCTGTAATATGAATCTCGAATCACATCGAGTAAATTATTAATAATGCACACTAAACTTTTTCGAAAACGTTTACGTGGCTATTAATAAATTAATAATATTAATAAAATCTCTTACAACTTTTTATGTTCTTCTCGATTACTATCTAATATAATAATATTTTTCAGAAATCGATATGCATTATTGATACCCTTTACAATAATAATCGAAGATTCTTTCTCGCCTTTTATTTCGTTCACAAAGCTTTCTTTATAAATATTATTTTTTGAATATTCTTTTGTCATTGCATATTTACTTAGATAACTCTTTTCCTCTTTTAATGCAATTGGTGCATGAATTCGATTAAATTGATCACAAAAATCATGTATTTCACTATAATGGTTTTTCGGTATATAATTGAGCCCCTTTAATACCTTTACACTCAAAATCTTTTCTCCTATATTGTCAAACATTACTGCAATCAACAAACGTTCATTTTCGCCTTCTGATAAAACTTGAACAAGATATCCATTATGATTTTCATTCATATCATAAATTCTATACACACTTTTAATATCTTTACTATTTGTATAATAACTCAAATCCACTTTCTCACTGACTATACTTCCCAGATTATTAGCAGTTCTTACATTATCAAGAACTTTATCTTCCACTATCTTTTTAGAATTGTTCACTTTTTCTAATTGATTGATATCTGAAGAAGCATCAACTTTGAACCCATAGTCTATCTCATCACCTTTTTCCTTTGTTATCCCATATTTCAACTCATATATAGATAAGATTGCTACTAAAGCGACTGCTACGAGAGTAAGTATCTTACCTACTCCTTTATTAAATTCCTTTTTGACATGCATTATGTGATCCGGTAGTAATTTATCTTTATTCTTATTTTTGTACATATTAACTCCCATCTCGTGACTAACACGTTTCTATAAAAGTTGTTAACATTAACATTAAATTAAGACTTTTTACAATCTATCCATAATTATTTTTTCCGAATTACGAAAATATATGCAAAACATTGTTCTCGTTTATCTCCTTGAAGTTGTTTTTATTACAATCTTGATTAAGATGTCAAAGGTCATTCTCAACATACACCCAGTAAACTAAAATAAGACTTTTGACAATCCTAATCACTATTACCTTTATTGTAAATTTGTACAAGCTAGCGATTATATTTTAAGCAATTATTACAAATCATTAATAATTTATGAATTATTATTGCTAATTTTTATTAAATTTATTATAATTAATTAAAACTATTGATATGTTTTTGTATTTATTTTATCAAAAGCAAAAATACTACGCAAAGGAATTGGTGATATATGACAAGTCATATTAGAAGAACTCAATATAAGTTTAGTAGTTTTATACTTACAATTGCATTACTATTTTCTTTTACTCTCATACCGAACTCTGTAATGGCTTCGGACAATGATAATGAAATAGTTACAATTTCAGCTTCTAACTTTGTTGCTGATTCTTTTAATGGCGTTGATGCTATATATCGTCCAGGCGGGAATGATGGTACAAGCGATACCTATTCATGTGCTGCTTATGTAAAAAGATATTACAAAGAAGTATATGGTGTAACTGCGAATAATTTTTTCCACGACAGAACTCCACAGTCAAATAAAGATTCTTTTATAAAGGTATCTGCTCCTATGGTTGGCGATATTGCTGCTATGGATACAAGTAGTACAAGCACTCATTGGGCAATTGTAAAAGATGTTAACAAATCAACGGTTACTTTAATTGAACAAAATTGGAAATGGTCTCAAGGTGGTAAATACGTTACAAAAATTAATCGAACTATATCTGTTGATTCTGCAAGTTTCTACCGTTTATCAAGCGTAGATAAAGAAAGTACTTATATAGCAGGAATCAACGAAAATATGGTAAGAAATAAATAGATTAATACATAATAACTTAAAGGTGTTATTTACTGTTTGGATTTAGAATCAGAATAGTAATACACCTTTTTTTATATTTATTTATGAAAAGGAGTATTCAAATGAATAGTTTTAATGTAAAAGAAGTACTAGATCAACTTACCATAGAAGAAAAAGCAAGCTTATGCTCTGCTGCTGACTTCTGGCATACTAAAACAATTGAACGATTAAACATACCAAATGTCATGGTTTCTGATGGCCCTCACGGACTTAGAAAGCAGGAAGATGACCCAGATCACCTTGGATTCGGAGATAGCGTTGCAGCTGTTTGTTTTCCAAGTGCATCAGCACTTGCTTGTTCCTTTGATAGAGATCTATTAAAGGAATTAGGTAACGCATTAGGCGACGAATGCCAGGCAGAAGAAGTGTCCACTTTACTAGGACCAGGTATTAATATGAAACGTTCCCCATTATGTGGACGTAATTTTGAATATTATTCAGAAGATCCATACCTTGCTGGCGAACTTGCTGCTAGCTATGTAAATGGTGTACAAGAAAAAGGGATTGGTACTAGCCTAAAGCATTTTGCAGCTAATAATCAAGAATATCGTCGCATGAGTATAAGCGCTAACATTGACGAACGTACGTTACGCGAAATCTATTTGACTGCATTCGAGATAGTTGTTAAGGAAGCAAAACCAACCACATTAATGTGTTCCTATAACAGAATTAACGGAACTTATTCATGTGAAAATGATTGGTTATTAAATAAAGTTCTTCGTGATGAATGGGGCTTTGAAGGACTTGTAATGTCAGATTGGGGTGCAATGAACGAAAGAGTATCCGCGCTAAAAGCAGGGCTAGATCTTGAGATGCCTTCTTCTAGTGGCATTAATGATAAAGAAATTGTGAAAGCAATCAATAATAAGACTCTTGATATGGAGACTTTAGATACTGCTACCAAACGAGTATTAAACCTGATCAAACATTTTTATGATAATAAAAAAGAAGGAATTTCCTACGATAAAGAAGCTCATCACAACCTGGCAAGAAAGATTGCTGGCGAATGTGCTGTCCTTCTAAAAAACGATAATATACTTCCACTTCAACAGGAACAAAAGGTTTGCTTTATTGGACAATTCGCAAAGGAACCAAGATATCAAGGTGGCGGTTCTAGTCATATACATAGCTTTAAAGTTACAAATGCTGTTGATTCTTTTGCAAGTATGAGTACTACATCATTAAAAGGTGAAGAGCAACCATCTGCACCATTTGCCAAAGGTTATCACCTTTCTACAGATAAAATTGATGAAGCTTTGTTACAAGAGGCAGTGGAATTAGCAAAATCCGTAGAAGTTGCTGTAATATTTGCTGGACTTCCTGATAGTTTTGAAAGCGAAGGCTATGATCGAACACATTTAAACCTTCCAAATTGCCAAAATATATTAATACAAGAAGTACTTAAGGTTCAACCTAACACACTTATTGTCCTACATAATGGTTCTCCAGTTACTATGCCTTGGATTAATGATGTTAAAGCAGTACTCGATGTATACTTAGGAGGACAAGCAGTAGGTGAATCTACCATAGATTTATTATATGGAAAAGTAAATCCAAGTGGTAAATTAGCTGAGACATTCCCAGTAAAATTAGAAGATAATCCTTCTTACCTTAACTTCCCCGGTACAGAGAAAGAAGTTGTATATAGCGAAGGTATCTATATTGGTTATCGTTACTATGAGAAGAAGGCCATGAACGTACTATTTCCTTTTGGACACGGATTAAGCTATACCACATTCCAATATGATGATATGAAACTTAGCAATACCATTATGAAAGATACCGATACATTAAGTGTATCATTAAAGATTAAAAATACAGGCTCTGTATTCGGCAAAGAAACGGTTCAGTTATATGTTAAATCTCCAAGCGGTACACAAGTACGACCTATCAAAGAGCTAAAAGGATTCGAAAAAGTATCATTACAACCAAACGAAGAAAAAGAAATATTATTTAAACTAGATAAGCGTTCCTTTGCCTACTATGAGATGTCCATCAATAATTGGTACGTACCTACTGGTGACTATGAGATATTAGTTGGTTCCTCATCTAACAATATCCTACTTTCTCAAACTGTACATATCGACTCAACAGGCCACCTACCATTTGTTGTTACCGATACCACAACTTGCGGTGATGTCTATAAATATGTGAAGGACCCATCCATATTCGATAATCTAATAAAAAAATGTATTCTTTCCGTACCTCTCTCAGAGGACAATAGTCTTGGGGAAGGTTCTACTGAAATGATAAAGCAAATGTTTGATGGTATGCCAATTCATTCGATCTTATCTTTTGGAGATTTTGGCATTACACTAGAAGATATTAGGAATGTTATCAATCAATTAAACGCAAAATAATGCAAAAGGGACAGTTCACAATAATTGAAATCAGTTATTGTGAATTGCCCCTTTTCTTTTTATTCTTATTCTCTTCCTAGACTCAATACATTATCTCTTTTTCTAATAAAGCTAAATAATAGTTAATTCATAACATGTTTATTTATAAAACGTGTTTTTCTTAGTTACTTTTTCTATCTAATTAATATAGCTTTTATTATACTGACTTTTATGAAGATACTTTTCTTTTGTTGCTAGTCCCCCACGAATATGTCTTTCGGATTTGTTAAGGTCTAAGACCATTCTTGCTTTTTTGGCTAGGGATGGGTTAATTTGAGTTAATCTCTCTGTAACATCTTTATGAACGGTGGATTTGCTTATACCAAATTGCTTTGCAGTCTGACGTACAGTTGCATTATAATCAATGATATAGTTAGCAATATCTACTGCTCTTTCTTCTATGTAACCTTTCAAAAAGAATCCCCCTATGATACTTATTTTTACATTGTATGCGGCTAGATTCTTAGATAGTACAGATTCCAAATGGTTTTAATCGCTTAATTCACCCATCCTCTCAATTACTTCAAATCAATTATTAACTCATCTCCTTTTAACATTACCTTTTCTTCTCTTCCATGATAACGAAGTATAAATCCTTTATATTTCTTATCGTATCCTCCATAAATCAAGCGTATTTTTACTTCATGTTCTTTTGTTAACTCTATTTGATATTGATTATATTCGCCCTTCTGATAAGCATAATCTTCACCATTATCTTGATAATGAGTATAAGAGCCTACTCCGTCATATAGATCTAGAATTAGGTACTCTATTTCCTTCTCACCTATATACTTAATGTCTGGATAATTTGGTATAATGCTACCACTCTTTACGTAGATCGGACAAATATCAAGTGGTGCTTCCTTTATAATAATTCGTTTACCCTGATGAACCTCTCTTGTCCAATAATCCACCCATTTACCTTCTGGTAAATACACCGCACGAAACCTCTTACCTTGTTCTACAACTGGCGCTACTAATACATTTTCACCAACTAAGAACTCATCATTGGTTTCTTTTACTTTCTCGTCCGACTGATAGTGTAGAATTAGCGGACGCATAATTGGTAATCCAGTTTTTTCACTCTCATAGAACAGATCGTATAAATATGGAATTAATTGATATCTTAACTTGATATATTTACGATTGATATCTAATGTTTTCTTGTCAAACATCCATGGTTCCTGATATCTACTACCGCTCGCAGAGTGGTTTCTACATAGAGGCGAGAAGCATCCCACTTGAATCCATCTACTTAACAATTCCTTGGTTGCTTCATGACCAAACCCTCCAATATCTGTTCCTGCAAAAGCTATTCCGCTCATTCCAAGATTAATTAATTGCGGAATTGCCATCTGCAAATGCGGCCATAGGCTTTGATTATCTCCCGTCCAAACGGTACTGTATTTTTGAGTACCAGCAAAGCAAGCCCTTGTAATTACAAATGGACGCTTTTTATCATGTTTTTTAAGACCATCAAAAGTTGCTTTTGACATAAAATGTCCATATACATTATGTACTTCTTCATGGTTTGTCGTTCTTCCATCCATAGAAAATACAACATCCTTAGGAATCTCACCTTTAAAACTTGCAGGTTCATTCATATCATTCCAGATTCCCTTTACTCCACTTTCAAGCATAATCTTCTGTTTATCTGCCCACCACTCTCTTACCTTTTCCTCAGTAAAATTAGGGAATACTGAATCTCCTGGCCACACTTGATTTACATAGATATCACCATTTGTATCTGTAGCAAAATACCCATTTTGCTTGCCTTCTTCATATACGAAATATTCATCCTCTTTCTTAACGCCTGGATCTATAATGGTAACAATCTTAAACCCTTCTTCTTCTAAATCATGAATTAATTGTATATAGTTAGGGAAGTCCTTCCCGTTCCATGTAAACACTTTAAAATCTTGCATATAGTCAATATCTAGATGAATAGCATCACAAGGAATATCCAATTCCCTAAAGTGTCTTGCAATATCTCTTACACTGTCTTCATTCTCATATGACCATCTCGATTGTTGATAACCTAAGGTCCATAATTGAGGTAGCGGAGTTCTTCCAGTCAAGTACGTATAATGATATATGATTTCTTTCATATCTTCACCATAGATAAAATAATAATCGAGATTTCCTTTATCCGCAGCAAAGAAATAATAATCATCGCTCTCTTTTCCCATATCAAAATAACTCTTATAGTGATTATCAAAGAATATTCCAAATACATGATTCTTTTTTAATGTAATGAAAAATGGAATTGACTTATATAAAGACTTATAGGATTCATTATGCGCCGAAGGATCGTCCGTATTCCACATCTCGTATTCATATCCTCTTTTATTTAAAAAGCCTGTTTTATCACCTAGACCGTAAAACGCTTCATCTTCTTCCATTTCTTTGATTACTATTATTTTATTCTCAGCTTCCTCGGAATTACTAATCTGATGTCCTTCCATTAATGCCAATTCCTTAGCTTCCTTTGATTGTTTCGTCGCTTGCAATCGGCTCTTTCTATAATCTTTACAAAGGCTTTTTCCTTTCGCATCATAAAAATCTACTTTGTACTCATCATATACTTTAACAATTAATTTACTCGTTGTTATGGTAACGCAAGCAGAATCCATCTCAACCTGATATACGGTTGGTACTTTTTTATCTCCTTCAATTGAAGTTGAATGATGCTCTTCACTATCAAGTCCAGCAAACACATTTATTATTGAATCTGTCAATACCTCAATTCTTGTTGTCATCTCTTCAAAGTGAAGATAAATAACTTGCTCTTTTTTCTCGTAACTTTTTAGTCTACCAAACATTATTTACTCTCCTAGTTCATTTACTTTTTATTATTTAATATTTTTTCTTGTTCCTTATAATCTGGCATAAATTCAGCAACTAAATTCCAAAAATCTCTTGAATGATTCATATACTTCAAATGACTAAGTTCATGTAATATTACATAATCAATCACTTTATCTTGATAGAACACTAAGTCTCTATTCAATGAAATATTCCCGCTAGAAGAACATCTTCCCCAGCTTCTTGTTAGCTTTTTAATCGTAACCTTCTTTGGATATAACGAGGTTATTTCACTTAAGTAGGTTATACGTTCCTCTATCTTATTCTTAACAAGTTTTTGATAAAATTTCTGAATTGAATGTTCAAGAATTGGTTTCAATTCTTTCTCCTGATAGCTTTTAGGCAATGTTACAAGAAGATTATCATGTTCTATATAGATACTAACTTGACTACAGTCTTCATAACGAATCTTAAGCTGATATTGTTTACCAAATACATAGAACATTTCTCCTTCCATAAATATCAATTCTCTTCTGACATTATTTTGTTGTATTTGATATTTTTCTTTTATCCATTCTTCTTTTTGTAATAATATGTCTTCAATTATCTTTTTATTTGTACGTAATGGCACCTTAACTGTTACCAGATTGTTTTTAATGCTGATATATATATGTTTTCGCTTACCATAATCTATTTCATATGGAATCTTTAGATTCCCGTACTCAAGTATTCCTTTATCTTTAAGCATCGCTAAGCTACCTTTCATTTTTTCGTAAATTTTCGTATATTTAAAGTATATACCATTATTTTTAAATATTCAAGTAATTTAGATTCTCAAATTAAAAGCATCCGTTAAAATTGTTATATTGATACAATATTGAAACGGTGCTATAATATTATAAATCTTACATTAATTTTACATTTTTTATAATTATTTGTAATATTTATTAAGTATTATTTATAATATAATTTGGAGGTAAGTATAGATGTCTTTTGGCAGTAACCTGGAACGCTTTCGTAAATCAAAGAAAATAAGTCAATCCGCTCTCGGAACTTCGATTGGTATCACACAACAAATGATAAGTAGTTATGAAAAAGACTTATCCTCACCAAACATAGATGTGTTAATTAAATTATCTGATTTTTTCAATGTATCTATTGACACTTTAGTTGGACACCATGCAAAAACATCTGATTTTCACTCTTCAACATCCAGATTTCTTACTTATTTTACTGGTCTTACAGAATTAGATCGTGAAAAGTGTATTCTCATTATACAGACAATTCTTACTGACCGTAATCTTAAACTTGATAAAAAAAGAAAGAGAAGTCAACCTTTATAACGACTTCTCTTTCTTTTAATTAATTAGATGTTATAACGTTCTACGCCTTCTTTTCCAACTCTTGCAAATATTAAAGGCTTGTCTTCTGACTTGGTATCACCAATTTGATAAGCATCAAGAATCATTTTATTTGCATTCTCAAACAATTCTTCTTTAGAAGCATATAAAGTCGCAAGGACATCGCCTTTTTTAACATAAGATCCAATCTTATTCTTTAGTATAATACCTGCCGAATAATCAATCACACTATCTTTTGTTTCTCTACCAGCTCCAAGGGAAGTTGATGCTATTCCACATTCTTCTGTATTAATATGTGTAATATAGCCTTCTACTTCTGCTTTAACATCATAAGAGTATGGTGCAGATGGAAGTAAATCAAGATCATCAACTATCTTTTCATCTCCGCCTTGTGCTTTTAACATTGCTTTTAATTTCTCATAAGCTGCACCTGATTTGATAGAATCTTTTGCAAGTTCCATACATTCCTCAAGAGTTCCCTTATTGCATAAGTACAACATGTTACTAGCAAGTTGTAAACACACTTCGGTCAAATCTTCTGGACCATGACCTTTAAGTGTTGCAGCTGCTTCCTTAACTTCTAGTGAATTACCAATACCATTACCTAATGGAATATCCATATCAGTAATTAAGGCAACTGTTCTTCTATTCTGGTGTTCGCCAATCGCTACCATCTTCTCCGCTAATAGTATGGAATCTTCCAATGTCTTCATAAAGGCACCACTTCCAGTTTTTACATCCAAGAGAATTGCATCACTTCCAGCTGCAAGCTTTTTACTCATAATAGATGCTGCAATTAATGGTATACTATCTACAGTTGCTGTTACATCTCTTAAAGCATATAGTTTTTTATCTGCAGGTGCTAAGTTTCCAGATTGTCCAATAACACTAACTCCAAGTTCATTCACTATTTTAAAGAATTCTTCTCTTTCAAGTGAAGTCTTTAAGTTTGGAATAGATTCCATCTTATCTATGGTTCCTCCAGTGTGCCCTAATCCTCTACCAGACATTTTTGCAACTTTACCACCACAAGCAGCAACGATTGGTGCAATTACTAAAGTAGTTTTATCACCAACACCACCAGTACTATGTTTATCTACTTTTATACCTTCAATACCTGATAAATCAACCATATCTCCTGAATGCGCCATAGCATTTGTTAAAACAGCAGTTTCATGGTCATTCATTCCTTTAAAATAAATTGCCATGAGCATTGCTGACATCTGGTAATCAGGAATCTCACCAGATACATAAGATTCTATCATAAACTTAATTTCTTCATCACTTAATACATCACCGTTTCTTTTTTTGGTGATTAAATCATACATTCTCATATTTTTATCCATTGTATAACACACAAAATGTGTTACCGCCACAATAAAAAGGTGGGAAGAATCCATATGTGGCATTCCTTTCCTTATTCTACTTTCTTCCAACCTTATAGCCATTCGCTTTTGAAAATTATTTCCTTCCGTTATAAACAATGAATTTGTAGCAAAATAAACTATTAAATTACTCTTCAAATCAATATATATTTTCTATCTATATTAGGGTGCCAAAATTGACACCCTAATTATATTATTTAATGCGACGTTTCTAATTCCCATTTAACTATTTAGTTTTAATTATGTTCAGTCTTGTGACCGAACTATATCTAATTTTGAAACCAAATTACAATTATGATAATCTCGTATACATAGTAATTAACTATTAGAAAAGGCCCCCACATTCAGATTTCCTGGTCCAAAACCATATGGCAACATTTCTTCCAAGGTTAGAACTTTATAATTTTCTGGAGATGTAGCTAATATAATCTGAAATGTTTTAGGATCGCAAAATTCCATCATTACCTGGCGACACACACCACAAGGGGGGCATATATCTGTTAATACTCCTTCTTTACCACCTACAATTACAATTGACTGAAACTCTCTTACGCCTTCACTTACTGCTTTAAAAAAAGCAGTACGTTCTGCACAATTCGTTGGTGTATAAGATGCATTTTCAATATTACAGCCAGTATATACTTGACCATTTTTAGCTAAAAGTGCTGCTGCTACTCTAAAATTAGAATATGGTACATAGGAATATTTTAATGTGTCAATTGCAATCACTATCTGTTCTTCAATTTTCATATCAGATTGCCCTCCTCTTATTCTGAAATTATCTAACCTGTTTCAGACTGTAGTTTATATTATGCTAAGATTAATATCCGGAACCTTGTTCGTTTTTTGCTAATTTTACGATTCTACTAGTTCCTAAACGACTAGCACCAAGAGAAATAAATTTCTTCGCATCATCAAAAGATGAGATTCCACCAGCTGCTTTAATCTTAACATCTTTGCCTACATATTTTGCAAATAATGCAACATCTTCAAATGTAGCACCAGATGTTGAGAATCCTGTAGAAGTTTTGATATAGTCCGCTTTCGCATTTGTAACCACTTCACACATCTTGATCTTTTCTTCTTCAGTCAATAGGCAAGTTTCAATAATTACTTTAAGAACTTTATCACCGCATGCTGCTTTTATCTGACGAATTTCATCTTCAATCATATCATATAAGCCATCTTTTACATGACCAATATTAATTACCATATCGATTTCATCTGCACCATTATTAATAGCATCTTTCGTTTCAAATACCTTCACTGCAGTTGTGTTATAACCATTTGGAAAACCAATTACAGTACATACTTTCATCTTGCCTTCAACATATTCTTTTGCCTTTTTGACATAAGAAGCTGGGATACAAACAGAGGCTACCTGATAAGTGATAGCATCATCACAGATTGTCTTAATATCACTCCATGTTGCTGTTTGTGTTAATAATGTATGGTCTACTTTTTCAAAGATTTCTTTATTTTCCATGATATAATCCTCTCCTAATGCCTCTATTATTCAGCTATTTCTAACGCAATTTCCATCATTTCTTTGAAGCTTACTTGTCTTTCTTCAGCAGGTAATGCTTCCCCAGTATATAAATGATCTGAAATAGTAAGAATACATAACGCTTTCTTACCCAACTTTGCAGCGTTCATATATAATCCAGCTGCTTCCATTTCTACTGCAAGAACACCCATTGCTTTCCACTTATCATTAGCTTCTGTATTAGCATCATAGAATGTATCAGAAGATAGAATATTACCAACTTTAACAGAGATTTTCTTTTCTTCTGCAACTTCAACTGCTTTTCTTAATAATGAGAAATCTGCAACTGGAGCTAATGTACCTGGTAATTGATATTGAGCAGCAAAGTTAGAATTAGTGGATGCTGCCATGCCAATTACAACGTCACGTACTTTAACATCATCAGCAAAACCACCTGCAGAACCAATACGGATGATAGATTCTACTCCATAAAAACTATATAGTTCATAAGAGTAGATTCCAATAGATGGGATACCCATTCCACCACCCATAACGGATACTTTTTTACCTTTATATGTTCCTGTATATCCAAACATATTTCTTACTGTATTAAAGCAAGTGTAATCTTCTAAGAAGTTCTCAGCAATAAATTTTGCTCTTAAAGGATCTCCTGGCATTAGAACTGTTTTTGCAATTTCTCCTGATTTTGCTCCATTGTGTGGAGTAGGTGTATTTGACATATTAATTTCCTCCTAGGATTGAATGATTATGATACGATAGGTTTTTTACCCTTCTTGTGTTACATTTTACATATAATTTATCTCTTTTATAACTATTCAGAAATTGCCCTGTAACTGTGAAAGCACTGAATTGTTACTATTTTTAATTGCTAACTTCATATGTTGCTAACTACATATGTAGCATATCTATATTCCTATTATTTATTACTCATTGATTCTCTTTAGAAAACCAGAGCAATGATTCCTTATATAATCCGAAAAGAATTGGATACTTGGTCCAGCAAGTAAAGCTGTTAACACTGTAACTACTCCAATTTTTCCACCTAATAATATTCCAATAATCAAAGTAACGATATCAAATGCTACTTTAACTTTTTTATATGGATGCTTCACTTTTTCTGATAGGATAAATACAGTGCCTGTCCAAGGATCTAGTCCAATATCTACTACTATAAATATTGCAATTCCTACAAATAACATAACACTACCAAGCACTGCAGAAGCGCCTCTTGTAAATAGATTAGTTGATAAATTTAATATCTCAAATAGTTTTGTTCCCATACTTATTGATGTTCCTAAACTAATGACATAAATAAATGTACCAATGTGAATATACTTACGATCTGTAAAGAACACGACAATCATCAATACAATATTAACAATTGCTGATACAATACCAAATTGTTCTGGGGTAAAATGTATTGTTTTACGTACCCCGTCGTATAATACAGAGATTGGGTCATTGCCAAGTAATGCCGCTGCATTAAATGCAATACCAACCCCTGCAAATAATAATCCAATAAATGCGATTACGATCTTAATTCCTAAATTTTTTCTCTTATTGTTCATTCTCTAAAACCTGTTGTAAAAAGGTTGTTCCTTTCGTTTTTACAGGCACGTTAAAATAATCAAGGATTGTCGCCGAGATATCGGAGAACGTATCTTTTGTTCCTAGATTAACACCTGCTTTTATTTTATTGCCATACATCACAAGTGGTGTGTATTCGCGGGAATGGTCTGTGGAAGGAGTTGCTGGATCACATCCATGATCTGCTGTAATCATAAGAATATCCTCATCTCCTAATTTTTCAAGGATATTAGGTAGCTTTTCATCAAAATAAGTCAATGCTTTTGCATAACCATCAACATCATTACGATGACCATATACCATATCAAAATCTACAAGATTAATAAAGCATAATCCGTTAAACTCTTCGTCCATAAGTGCAATTGTTTGCTCTATTCCATCTGCGTTGTCTTTTGTACGAGTCATCTTAGTAACTCCCTTACCAGCGAAGATATCATTAATCTTACCAACTGCAAGAACATCATATCCTTCTTCTTTTAGCTGATCTAACATTGTAATCTGAGGTGGCATTAAGGAATAATCATGACGTCTTGAAGTACGTTTATAATCTGGATAAGCTCCTTCAAATGGTCTAGCAATAACACGTCCAACACCATATTTTCCAGTACATATTTCTCTTGCAATTTCACAATAGCGATATAATTCATCAATTGGCACAATATCCTCATGTGCAGCAATCTGGAATACACTATCTGCAGATGTGTAAACAATTAATGCTCCTGTTTCCACATGTTCTTTACCATAATCTCTTATTACATCAGTTCCTGAATATGGTTTATTACATATCACCTTATGCCCTGTACGTTTTTCAAACTCATTTAATAATTCTTCTGGAAATCCTTCTGGAAAAGTTGGAAGCGGTTCCTCTGAAACAATTCCAGAAATCTCCCAATGTCCAATTGTTGTATCCTTACCTTTAGAAGCCTCATGCATTCTAGCAACTGCTCCTGTTGGATTATCTATACCTTCCCCGCAGTCCATCCCGTCAATATTAAAGAATCCTAATTTTTTCATATTAGGCATTGAAAAATACTTACTTGTAGATGCTGCTTTAATTGTATTACTTCCTTCATCTCCATAGGCTTTTGCATCTGGCATTTCGCCGATACCAACGCTATCAAGAACGATTAAAAATACTCTTTTCATACTTTTTCTCCTTTCGTATTTTTATAACGATAAGCAATTATAAAATTCCAATAATGTTGCTAAGATAGAATAAAAATATAATATTATTCTATCTTAATTTGTACTCATTAACTTAATTTAAGCCACTCTCAAATATATCTATTCTATAGATTAGTAGTGATTATAATATTTATTAGTGGAACTGTATTATACCTCATTTTACCACTAAAATCTAGTGATTTTTCGTATTTTACCTTGAAAGCCTTTTAACTAATGACCCTTAAATTAGATTAAATTTTCAGGATTCAAACATTTCAATTCGTCTACAACAAATAGGCCATCCTTACGAATTAATACATCATCAAAGAACATCTCTCCGCCGCCAAATTCAGGTGTTTGGATGCATACCAGATCCCAGTGAATACTAGAATGATTTCCATTTGGCGCATCATCATAGCAGTTACCTGGTGTGAAGTGGAAGGATCCTTTAATTTTTTCATCAAATAAAGTATCTTTCATAGGTTTTGTAACATATGGATTAACTCCAATTGCAAATTCTCCAATATATCTTGCACCTTCATCTTGATCAAATACATCGTTAATACGTTTTGAATCATTGGCTGTTGCCTCTATAATCTTTCCGTCTTTAAATGTTAATTTAATTTGTTCAAATGTAAATCCTTGATATATACTTGGCGTATTATAGGATAGAGTTCCATTTACAGACTCTCTAACTGGTGCTGTAAATACTTCACCATCAGGAATATTGCAATCACCAGCGCATGGAATAGCCGGAATTCCTTTGATTGAGAATGTCAAATCAGTTCCTGTACCAACAATTCGAACTTTATCTGTTCTTTGCATATAATTCACTAAGTTCTCCATTGCTTTCCCCATCTTAGAATAGTCAAGATTACATACGTTAAAGTAAAAGTCTTCAAATGCTTCTGTACTTGTACTAGATGATTGAGCCATGGAACTATTAGGATAACGAAGCACTACCCAACGAGTCTTTGGCACACGAACCTCATGATGAACTGGAGTAGAATAAAATTCACTGTATAATTTCATTTTTTCAGCTGGAACATCCGATAATTCAGTAATATTATCGCCACCTCTGATTCCAACATAACAATCCATTTCATTCATTTCTTTTGCATCGATTTCAGCCATAAGTTGTAATTGTTCTTTGGTACAGTTTAATAGTACTTCTCTTAATACTTTATTATCTGTAAAGTGAGGAAATGGCACTCCTCCAGCAAGATATACTTCTTTAATTAATTGTCTGGCAATATCTACCGTATCATTACCAAAGTAATGAATATATACTTTTTCACCTTTTTTTACTTTCATTGAGTAATTTACCAAGTTCTTAGCTAGTACTTTAACTCGTTCATCCATGTTTCATCCTTCTTTCATCTCATTATTTATAATAACTAACAAATATATTACCTTCTTGTTCAAAAATCTTTGATGCATCATTTAGCCCAATCTTCCTTGTTTCCATTCTGCTTGGATCTATTACAGTAATGTTAAACTCATCATAAGCTGTTATTAGAACTGCATGTTCATCATCTTTCATTGCAATGATTGGATACCCTTTACTAACATAGTATAATGCTTCATCTAAGCTCGCACCTGTTAGGTTAATTGGATTCTCCTTTATATTGTCTTTTAAGGTCTCATACATAGATTCCTTACTACTCTTCAATTCAGAAACATCAACCTCTTTCCTAGAATACGTTAACAACATTTTAAGACATGCTGTAATGCTATTTACATTTTCACTTACATATACAGGTGTGATACCAGATAAACTTCTTCTAGTATCTTTCTCTCCTCTTTCCCAGATAGGTTTTTGCATTTTATTTAGCACTACACCAAATTGATTATCTGCTTTCTTAATTGCATCTCCTGCATTATAATAAGTAGCAATGATTTCACCCATGGCATTAACATAATATTTGTCTTCTATTCGAGTGGTTTCCTCTAAATGAAGAGCGGTTTCGTCATTAATTACAGTATTAAGCGTACTTGATACTTGAGGATACTTATTAAATGTAAAAGTATTTGGTAGTTCGATGACAGCTTCCTCTAACAGATCATCTGTTGAAACTTTTGATACCAAAAAAGATTCTTTCGTAGTCTTTGCTTGGTTTAAAATATAGTCTGACTTAACATGTTCATAGGATGGTTTATCAGATGATTTCTTAACCCTCGATAATTCTATAATATTATCTTTTACTGTAGAATTAATTACATAAAAACCTTTCTTTTCATAGTTCATTAAAGAATTGCCATCGATATCTACAATTTCAACTTTATATAACGGAACTAGGGTACTACCATTCACATCGGTTGTTATGTCATTCGTTTTTGCATATCCAAATATAATATTTGCATTTATCGTTCCTAATATTTTAATATTTTCATTATTATTCGCTTCAATTATATTTTGCTTTCCTGTTTCTAAGTCCATTATAATTATTTTCTTAGTTTTTTTAGCATTGTTATTATCCTGCCAAGATATAAATTTTCCTTGCTTCGAGAAATACAGATTATTATTGTTAATATTAGAAGCAATCTCAGTTAATTTTCCAGATACAATGTTATAACTATAAATATTTTGATCAATAGAGAAATAAAATACTTTGCCTCGGTTAACATAGCTAAAACAATCTAGATTCTCTTTTAATAATTGATATGGAATATCTACTGGAATATATACTTGTTCCTCAATTCGATTCTCTTTACTATAATATTTGTATAGAATAATAGCAATTTTGCCCTCATAGTATCCACTATTCATGTACCCATATACCATGAAGTCGATATCTCCGTTATCATCCATGCCTAAGATTCTTGTATTATGCTGATCATAATTTGCCCTTACATCACTTTCCTTATTATCCGCAAACGAGAATACATCAACCATTTTATTGTTTGTCAAATCGTAATACCATAGACACCCATCTTTTACAAAAGCGAATTTTGTATTATCAGCACTTGAAGTAATATTAAAGTCATTTTGATTTGATATTCCTATCTTTAACTTGTTACTTGATAAATTGGATAAGTTAATATCAAATATGGATTCCATGGTTCTATCATAATTCAGCAAATACATACGCCCTTCTGTATAACGAACGCGATACATTTCCTTCACATTATAATAAGCTTTTTTCTTATCCTTATTGGTCTCAATTTTATATTTTAATTCAATTGTACTCACATCTGCATTGGTTTCCTTTATAGTAGGTACAATCTCACCCACTACTTTAGGATTTAGATTTTTAAAACTAACCAATTCAAAACTAGAATTAATATCAACATGCGCTAAACTATTATTCTGCCTTGTAACATCTGGCTCAAGATAGATAATCATGTCACTTGCCTTTTTCTTATCTAAAATGCTGTTATGAAAGTTCATGATAAAATCTAGGTTTTCCTTTAAATGAGAATTCTCTATATATTTAATTCTTGTATAATAATGAATTTTCTTACTCGTATTTGTAACTGCTGTTATTTCTAACGAATATTCTGTATTTCTTTCAAGTTCAGCTTTTAACCTGATTTTAGCTAGTTTTTTCCCCTTATTTTTCTCTAGCGCTGCAATAGAACCAGAATCCAATAGCTTATTATCTGAGATTTCACTTACTTCATAATTAATTTTCTTAATATCATAGTTCTTCTCATCTAATATAGCTTCCAATGTACGCTCTTCGCCAATTGGCGTAATGGATTCTCTAATTAAATTTGCTTCAATATTCGAGCTATATCCATGAAGTTGATTGATTACTTCATCCCCTGATTGAATTGACAGAATAGGAAAAGTCTCCTCACTCATTTTAATTGTCTTTGTCTTTTTGACGGATTCGCCTTGAATATTACTCTCAAAATAAACAAGCGCACCAATAAATACTGTTACTAATATAATTACTCGATAAACATGCTTTAACATGAATTCACTTCCACTTTCTTAATATTCTTATCTTTCCTCTTGAAACAACTGATATAAAGTTGGGTTTACGCCTAAAAACTGAATCGTATTCTCATACTCTTTATAATCTTTTTTCTTATTTTTATCCGAACGAACCCCACGTATTAATATATTTTTAGGTGTATGTTCCATATCTATAAATTCTAATATCTGCGTTTTATATCCCATAATCTCTAACAGATTTGCTCTTAGAGCATCTGTATATAACGCTGCAGTTCTCTCTTTAATTAATCCATATTGAAAGATTGATTTTAACTCATTTGCTTGCATTTGATTATTCAATTCATGTTGACAACAAGGCACAGATAGGATTACGCTTGCATTCCATTTAACAGCCTTGTATAACGCATAATCCGTAGCCGTATCGCAAGCATGTAGACTAACTACCATATCAACATGATTAACACCCTCATAAGAAGCAATATCACCCTGCAAAAAGTTTAATTTATCATATTGATACTTATCTCTTAATGCATTACAAGTACGTATTACATCTTCTTTTAAGTCTAAGCCAATTACATTAATATTGTAGTTTTTAAGTTCTTTCAAATAATAATACATAGCAAATGTTAAATAGGATTTGCCACATCCAAAATCAATAATGGTTAATTCACGTTCTTTATCAAGGCTTGGTAGGATATCTTCTACAAACTCTAAAAAGCGATTAATCTGTCTGAATTTATCATACCTTGCCTTAACAATTTGTCCTTCTTTCGTCATGACATTAAGATCCACTAGAAATGGAACTGGGATTCCTTCTTTGAGAATGTATTGCTTAGTACGATTATGTTCTAGATTTTGTTTCATTGTTACTTCACTGTCTTTAATAGTTTTATTTTTAATTGTAACGGTTCCTTTTTTGCTTACTAGTATAGTGATCAGATTTGATTTCGTCTTAATTTCAGCTTGTTTAAATAATCCATCTAAATAAAATTGTATCTTTTGGACAATCTCTTCTTTTTTATAATTATTATGAAGTACCTTTTTTCCAATATATTCTGATGTTTGAAATAAAAGTTCCTCTTTTTTTAAAATTGGACGTATCTTAACTTTTAAGATATCTTCTTTTTTCGTTGAATTACTAATAATCACTTGAATTAAGTCTATTGTACAGTATTTATTTAAAATTTCTTCTATATTATTCATTCTCATTTAACCTTGTTATCCTAATTTTATTTTTATGTTTTATTTCATTGGCCTTTATATGGCCTACAAATAAAGAGTTTACCAAATAAATGTATTCCATACTATTCTAACGGCTTTTTTTAAAATCTACAACTATATATTTATTAATATTATCTTAAAATATCACTAAATTAAAAAATGTGTAGTCAAACTTCATTCTATATACTTCGAAACAAACGAAATGCTTGATATAGGTTTTAATTTCCTGTAAATAAAAAACTCTTATAATTAAAAATCGTTACTATCGACTTTTAATTATAAGAGCACATTCAATTTGTGTATTACATTTTATTTATTAGATTTCATTTACCTTTTCTTCGGTTGCTACATAACTATCTACATAATTTAAATTAGGAGTAAGTGTCTTACTAATCTCTTCCGCACTACTAACAATCGAGTGATTGGTGGTAGAAATCTGGCTCCATGTAATTATAATTCCAATAATCACAAATATAAAACTTGTAATAGAATCAGAATTAAAGAATACTTCTTTAAATGCCTCAGGTGTTTTCATCATATCTAAGCAAGTAGTGAAACTTTCTTGAATCGTAAATCCAAATTGATCTACAACCATCATTACAGTAACTGCAAATTCAATAAAAAATACCGCAATAATCGAAACTAACATTGTAATAACTACACAAACTTTATTTAACTTTCCTCTTAATAACTTATATCCATAATAAGTACAAAGAGGGATTAACGCAAATAGTACTGCATAAATTTTATTTGCCCATAGGATACTTAATATATTAGGAACGGAACCAACGACACCACCTAGCAATGCACCGATCAATCCTGTGAAATAATTCCCCGATAATTCATTTTTTTCTGTCTTCTCTTTGATTCCAACTTGATAATTTTTTACACATTTTGCGTGAACTGGTTGATATCCTTCACCCATCAATGCATAGGAATCACATTCTGAACTACCGCATATTGGACAAGCTGTCTGTGGCATGATTCCAAGTTCTTGTAGTGCTTTAACAACTTTCGTAGTAGCATTATCGTATTTTTCTTCAAACTTTTTATCTTTTAACGAAAAATTAACCTTCACACTGTTTTTACCCAAACCTGCGTATCCAAGTTTGCTTAATGCTTTCATTACTTTTCTCGTAACCTTACCATCAATACTATACGTAATCGAAGCCTGTGAGCTGCTATTGGCTGCTTTGGTTATCATAACTGGGTAACCTTCAATAACTCCTAACATTGCACTTTCATATTTTTGAAACCCTTTTCTACTTAATAATTCTTGTAACTCATCAAACCTCATCTTATCCTCCTAGTACAATCGTAATTGACTTCTTTTATCCCTTACCATTATACGGATATCTATCTATATAGCAAGAAGATATAGGAAAAATAGTTCTAAAATACTACTATCTTCCACATATGACCCTTGCAATATATTATAACTCTCTTGCCTTCTTTGTACATGCTTTCATTGCTTCAATTACACTACTACGAAATCCTTTTTCCTCTAATACACGAATTGCTTCAATGGTTGTGCCACCAGGAGAACAAACCATGTCTTTTAATTCTCCTGGATGTTTCTTAGTTTCAATTACCATTTTTGCACTCCCTAGTACAGCACTTGCAGCAAACTCATATGCAAGATTTCGAGGCATTCCATCAGCTACCGCTGCATCTGCCATAGCTTCAATAAATAGAAAGACATATGCTGGGGAACTTCCACTTACTGATACTACTACGTCCATCAGATCTTCTTTCACTACAGCGGCTTTTCCAAACCCATTTAAGATTCTACATACTTCTTCTAATTCCTCTGCAGTTACGTTATTATTTTTACATACTCCGGTCATTCCTTCTAGCACTAATGCAGGGGTATTCGGCATCGTTCTAACAATTTTGACCTCTTTTCCAAATAAATCACCTAGCCAATCTACTGTTTTTCCTGGTGCAATAGAAACAATAATTTGATTGTCCGTTATCTTCTCACGAATCTCATGAATGACAGTTTCATAATATTGTGGCTTTACAGCTAAAAAAATAATATCCGAATTTTCTACTACCTGTAAGTTGTCTTTTGTCGTCTTAATTCCAAACTGTTCAGAGACCTTAGCCACTGTACTATCCGATACTGCTGATGCAATTATTTGTTCCTTCATAAGAATACCATTCTTAAGAATGCCACCAATCATTGCTTTTGCCATATTGCCACATCCTATAAAACCTAACGTTACATTCATATTTTTAACCTCTCCATTTCGTTTTTAATTATCATACCGAATATTTATCCATTTTACAATAACCTATTCTGTACACCATATTTAATTTGTTGCATATATTAGTTAATGAAAATAACTTTAAGGAGAACTTATGGATCACACAGATAAACTTAATAGTGATTTAAACATGCCACAATCTTCTTATATTAAAGAAAGAATGCATTATAATATATGCAATACAGATGGTTCTGTTGTATGCCCTGATTGGGTGAACGAATACAGTAGGCCAATTCCAATTAGAGCCATGGAATATAAAGATTCCTATCATTCAAAGAATAGTTATTCCTCTATGGATAGTTACTCCTCTATGAATAAACCGATTGATAGCTATTGCTCTATGAATCCTTCTAACAATTTAAATAACTCACTTAAAATGCAGCAAAACATGACTGGACGAAATACTAATTCAAGTATGGCGCAAATTCCAACTTACTCTGACCAGAACTATCCATTTTACTTGCCAATGTTTCCAATGTATGGATATGATAATAGCAAGGAACTAGATCAAGACTTGGATTATATGAAGAATATGTATCCTAATACCTGTAGAAAATTGCAATCTGAAATTGACGAAGAATGTGATAAGCTAGAATATGAAGGTAGCTGTATGTTTGATGAGTACCCTGATAAGTGTCACCTTGAATCAATTGTAGATCGAATCTATAACAGATTTGCGGATGCATCGATTGAAGATGCCCTATCTTCTATGAATGTGTCAAATAATTCAGGTGTACAGACTCAACAATATTGCTCTAATTGTAATAATAATGATTGGCTAAGAAATATAATTCAGATCATGCTATTTAATGAATTCTTTAATAGACGTAGACGTTATCGTAGACGTAGACGCTGGTATTAAATCAAAAAACAGAAGCTTTGCAGAGCTTCTGTTTTTTTGATTAATAATCTGAGTTAATAACCGGTGTAGCCAGATATAATTCTGTTTGATCATTTTGTTCGTTATATGAAATTGCTATATTAACATTAACTTTAGATTTTGCAACTGTAATGTATTCATCAATGAGTCCAGTATAAGCGTAAACAGTATAGACGTCACTACCTCGATTTTGTGTAACAATCTTAGCATCTAAATTATCAATCAATTCATCAGTAATCTGATTCTTCTCATCATTTGTTAGCTTTCCATTATAATATCCATGAAACAAAATAGTTGTCTGATAATCTTTCACCTTAAGTTCATTAAGCTTCCCTTCTAGTATTTTTTTATAGGACATTACACTTTTCATATTGTCATACACATTTAAATCAATTACAATATAATGCTCCGTTTCTCCTTTTAAACTTAAAAGCTTAATCTTAGTATCTGCATTTTTTGATAATTTTTCAATACTAATCTCATTTGCTGTATCTGTATCTTGAGTCTTATATGAATTATCTGTTTTTAATTGAATTGAACTAGCAATATAGTTTATTAAATCTTCTTTATCTTGCCTACTTAAATATTTGCTTCCGTAGTCTGCAATTACTTTTATCTCGCTTTGTGCAATCTGTGAATTAGTCCCCGCAAACGCATCAACAATACGGTTATTATTTTTATATAAAGTATTGACCATAAGTTGAGCAAATACGCTAATCCATAGCACGCCAATAATATAGATAATCATTTTTATCTTTTTCATAGAAGCTCCCATCCGTCGCCTTTGGCGACTTATAAATCAGGGGTGTGACATTCTCTTTATTTCACACTGACCCACATTTCTTCGACTTGCTCGCAGGCCTAAATTCAACGTGGGAAATGTTTTTATTTCACACTAGCTACCCCCATAATGATATTTTCTTATATAAATGATTTCCATATTATAGTATCTTATACACTTATTGACCAATTTATTAGTTTTTCATATTTAATTAATACTTTGGTTAATAATAAAAAGGAAATAAAGAGTCTCACTCCTTATTTCCTTTTTATTTCCTATCATATTCAGTAATTACGAAACTTCAATAAATTTATTCTACTACTAAAGCAGCTTGAACAATCGTCTTTCCATTTGCATATTCAAAACTATCCGTCACTAATGTGATTATTGAATCTTTCATGCTAACCTCATTATCCGTTGTAAATATAGACTGTCTTTGGCAATGCAATAAATAGTCAGCAAATTCACTATCGTCCTTAAATGCTGTTGGGATTTTCTGATCATTTCCATCAATATAATATACAGCAAATACTTTCCACTTTGTTAATTTATCTTGTTGTTGATAATAGATATATTGATGTTCTCTATAAAAGTTTTCATCCTTATATTTTACCAAATCAGCAAACATATTTCCCTTTTTTGTATTATTTCCACGAATCACAAGATTTCTAACTGTATTTGCATCCGATACATTGATACTCCCGTCCAATACAATACTTCCTTCTTCGGAATACTGCCCAGTTAGATCTTTATGAAGATAGGAATTATCCCTATCACCTTTTAAGACTGGATATTGAATATTTGTGTCTTTTATCGTTATGAAAGCTACCACATTCGGATTCGCTTTTTGTGCAGATAATAACTGCTTATAGATAGCCTTGTCCTTTGGCTGATTCATATCTGTTTTCGTTGCACTGCTTGAATTATCTTTTGCTTCTTGGGATTCGTCACTTCCCTCCTGATCTAAATTTTCTATCTGATCATTTATTTGAATATCTGTATTTAACTCTTCCTTTTTATTACCCTTTGTAGTATTTTTAGATTTACTATTATTTGTACTTACTTTTGAGCTATTTTTTATATTATTCTTTGCGTTGTTATTTGTACTCTGTATTTTATTGTTATTCTCTATCGATAACTCTTTCTCAATTTTATTACTTTGTTCTGTCACTACGTCAATACGTTTTTTTATCTCTGTACTATACATTATTACAATAATACAATTTATTACAATAGTTACACATACTAAAAGTATGATTTTATTCTCTTTTTTCATGTACATCTCCTATGCTCATTCTCTCTAATACATCTTAGGTTCTAGTACTTTTTATCATTTCAAACTATTAGGTATTATATCACATGATAGCATCTATAATAAAGTATTTTGACACAAAACATTTTCCATTTATGTATCTAATATTTCCTTACATAAAAAGGTTCTATAATAAATGTTGGGGTGTGTTAAAAACACTTCCAACATTTTTGTTTTTATATTAAAATACATCTATATAAAGCCTCTTAACATGCAAACCGACCAAAGTAAACATTTTAAAGGAGGTATTTTATATAGATGCAATCTAATTGTAACAAAAATCTTTTAAATTTAGAAGGTGTAAAATTAAAAAGTGTGCAACACACACTAGAGGGGATTATTATCAAGATTGAAACCAATCCCAAACCTCAAAATTGCCCTTGTTGTGGAGCTGAAACTTCTAAAATACACGATTATCGTTGGCAGAAAATTAAAGACTTACCTTTTCAGTTATCAAATGCTTATTTAATGTTGAGGAAACGAAGATATGTGTGTTCCTGTGGCAAACGTTTTTATGAGAAATATAGCTTTATCGCTAAATATCAGCAACGTACAACACGACTATCCTATAAGATTGTTGAATTGCTTCGTTCAACCAACAGTATTAAATATGTTGCTTCACAAACTAATGTCTCTACGAATACTGTAACACGTATTCTTGACACACTCTCGTATGATAAACCACCTATTCCTCAATGTATTTCAATTGATGAATTTAAAGGGAATGCTGGTAATTCCAAATATCAATGTATTCTGGTAGATGCAAAGAAAAAATGTATTCTTGATGTTTTACCGGATCGTACTCAGTCTCATCTTATTGATTATTTTAAATCTTGCAGTCGGGACGAAAGGTATCGTGTTAAATTTTTTATTTCTGATATGTGGCAACCTTATATTGATCTTGCCAAAACATTCTTTCCTAATGCTACAATCATCGTAGATAAATATCATTACATCCGTCAGGTTTCTTGGGCAATTGAAAGTGTTCGTAAACGTTTACAAGCATCCATGACACCAACTCTTAGAAAGTACTATAAACGAAGTAGAAAACTTATACTGACTCGATATTCTAAATTAAAAGACGAAAACAAAAAAGCCTGTGATTTAATGCTACTATACAGTGATGATTTACGACTAGCTCACAAGTTAAAAGAATGGTTCTATGAAATATGTCAGAGTAACAGCTATACATATCAAAGAACTGAATTTTGGGAATGGGTAAAGAATGCTGAAAGTTCTGGATTACACGAATTTGAAGCTTGTGCAAAAACATATAGACGTTGGTCTGAGTATATACTTAATGCTTTTAAGTATGGATATACAAATGGGCCTACGGAAGGATTTAATAATAAAATCAAAGTACTAAAAAGAAGTTCTTATGGTGTACGTAATTTTGAAAGATTTCGTACACGTATCATTCACAGTTCTATGTAAAAAAATGGTCGGTTTTCAAGAGGCTTATTTGTCATGCAAAAAAACATCTATTATAGAACCTAGTCATAAAAATAGCTCTATTGTCAATGTTAGTGCGGGTGCAATGCACCTCGCACCCCAACACTTGACAAAGAGCCCATAAAAACTGCGAATGGCATCTTAAGATTGATACCTTCGCAGTTCTTGGTTAATCTTCTATTAACTTAATTCGATTTATGTGTCTTTCATCACCCGAGAAATCAGTATTAAGAAAAGTATCTACTATCTTGATCGCATGCCCTGATCCAATGACTCTTGCACCCATTGCTAAAATATTGGCATCATTATGAAGCCTAGTCGCTTCTGCGCTAAAGCAATCATGACAAAGTGCTGCTCTAATACCTTTTATTTTATTAGCAGCTATTGATATTCCAATTCCTGTACCACAGATAAGAATACCTTTATCACTTTCTTTGTTAACAACTGATTCAGCCACATTTTTTGCAAAAACCGGATAATCACAAGGTTCTTCATTATAGCAGCCAAAATCCTTATACTCAATCTTATGTTCCTCTAAATATTTAATAACTTCCTGCTTTAGGGCAAATCCGCCATGATCACATCCTATTGCTATCATTTTTCGTTTCCTCCTCGCCTAGTTTATAGACTGTTTTCTTTACTAGTCTAGCCAATTCAATGTAACAATCCTCATAATCCATCAGTGTTCCACCATATGGATCTGTTACGTCGCCAGATTCACCTATATATTCTTTTATTGTATAAATATTATCTTCTTGTCCATACATTTCTATTACTGTACTCTTTTGTTGTTCAGTCATTGTTAGAATTAACGTTTCCTGATCTATTTCTTCTGTTGTTAATGCACAAGACTGATGTCCATCTAGGGTTAACCCATAATTATTTAACACCATGACAGCCTTCGGATTCGATGGTTCTGGAAATAAAACAACCAATCCTCTAGATTCTACTATGATATCACTGTTTTGTTCAAGATTAAGGAAAATCGCTTCTGCCATTGGGCTTCTACACGTGTTGCCAGTACATACAAAAATAATCTTTTTATATTTCATACTTAGTAAATCTCCTCATTTTTCCTCACACTAGCTTCTATCTATCGCCTTTGGCGACATATTAATCAGGGGTGTGAAACGCTTTATCTCACATTAATTAGATCATATCCAGAAGCTTTTAATAAACGATTCATAATCGCCTGTCCTAAGTTATTATCCAAAAAACTTTCTGAATAAATAACATCAACATCTAAATCATCAAAATCCCTTAATATTTCATATAATCCACGAGCAATTGATTTATTATTCTTCCTTGAGCCAATTGTTTTTACAACTCCACATTGGTATTTCTCTTTCGATTCATCTGTTGCTATAATTCCTACCTTAACACCTTGTGTTTGCTTTTCCATTGTACGTTTTATAATCTCATCTATAACCGTAGCTTCATTTCCTTCAAATATTGTAAGGTTTGCTTTTGGTGCATAATGCTTATATTTCATCCCTGGTGCTTTTGGCTTATAATTCTTATCTTTATTTTCTTTTAATATTGCCTTGTCTGTATCAACCGTACCTAATACATTATTAAGCATTTCCTCTGTAATATATCCTGGTCTTAGGATTGTTGGTACTTTAGAAGTAAGATCAATGATTGTTGATTCTAAACCAATTCCGACTTTTCCACCATCAATTATCATATCCACTTTACCATTTAGGTCTTTTATGACATGCTCTGCCTTTGTTGGACTTGGCTTTCCTGATGTATTTGCACTTGGCGCTGCAATATATAAACCTGATTCCTTGATTAGTGCTAATGCAATTTTATGTTCTGGCATACGAATTGCAACCGATTCAAGACCGCCTGTAGTAGAATATGGGACTTTATTGTTCTTCTTTAGAATCATCGTCAATGGGCCTGGCCAGAATTCATCTGCTAACCTTTTCGCTGATTCTGGAACTTCACTTGCAATTTCATATAAACTATCAACATCCGCAATATGAAGTATCAACGGATTGTCCGATGGTCTACCTTTTGCTTCATAGATCTTCTTTGAAGCCTTTTCATCTAATCCATTTGCACCAAGTCCATAAACCGTCTCTGTAGGAAAGGCAACCAATCCGCCTTCTCTTAAAATCTTTGCTGCTTCGCACAAATCTGTATCTGTAAAATTATCTTCATTTATCTTTTTCACTATAGTATTCATCATACACCAACTTCCGTATACGCACCTAAACGCGTATCAATTTAGGAACATGCTGTTCTTATAATTTTTTTAATTCTCTTGTTTAATCTCTGTCCACACTCAAATTAGAAAAGTGTGCATTCAAAGGTAATATATATTATACCACCAATCATTACAAAAGGCAAACTTACTCCCATGCATATCGCGAGCTAGCTCGCGATACTGCACAATAACGTCCATGCCTGCGACTTGCTCGCAGGCCTAAATTCAACGTGTGAAATGCTTTTCATTTCACACTAGCTCCCATCTGTCGCCTTTGGCGACGTACAAATCAGGGGTGTGAAACGCTTTATTTCACACTATACACCCTCTTACTAATGTGTTTTATTTAAGTATGACATAATTCCTGTTTGAATGGCCCATGCCATCTTAGTCTGATATCCTTCATCACAAAGCAAGCTTGCCTCAGTATAATTCGACAAAAATCCACATTCTACTATAACTAATGGACATCTACTTTTCTTTAACATGTAATAACTATCATTTGGCTTAGCAACTCTTTTATTTCCATCTGCTATGGATTGCTTTATTTGTTCTTGAAGAATCTCTGCCAGTTCTTTTCCTTCTGCTGATAATTGATGGTAGAATACCTGTGCACCTTTTACATTTTCTTGTGGAAAACTATTTTGATGAATACTTACTGCAATAACAGCATCGCTTTCATTAATTAATTCAACCCTTTTCTTTAAATCAGCCATTTTCTTATTCGTGTCAGACTCTTGATATAACCCCCTATCATCTTCTCTTGTCATAATGACGTTAATACCATTTTGTTCTAGGAAAGCTTTTAGTTTAAGAGTAATGCTTAAGTTAATATCCTTTTCTAAAGCTTGATTAACACCTACCTTTCCTGGATCAAACCCTCCATGCCCTGCATCCAGATATACTGTCACTTTGTTTACATCATTGTCTGGGATTAGGTTCATAACAAATAGACCTTTTTTAGAAAAGCAAATGAATGCAATAATAACAAGTCCCAAGAAGACTACATTAAAATATTTTTTTCTCATATTCATAACCTATACTATTGTTTATATATTCTATGAAGTACAATCCTAATATATATCTCCCAAATTTGGTCTTATTTAATAATCAAAAAGGCATAAGACTTTAATCTATATCTGCCATAGATTAACCTCTTATACCTCTTATCCTGTCTAACCGATATTCATTTTCTATTTATTTACATACTTTTGAATTACATTCCAGATGCTGTTCTTTTCGAAACCTAATCTCCATTCTGCTACTCCCGCAAGATTGCTTGCATTAATTAATTGCATTTTAGCCTCGATAGATTTCTCTTCTTCCAACCATATTTTATAAGTGGCGCCATCTTTCTTATATTCAGCGTAATATTGCTTTGTAGTGTCATCCCATCTCTTCTTAGCTCCAGCTGCCTGCACTATATCTTCTGCCATAGGCATGGAATATGCTTCTGCACTTATTTTTGTCTCTCCATTTTCTGTTACTTCTTTCCAAAGTCTAGTGTAGAATGGAATTCCCATAACAATTTTATTCTTAGGAGCTAATTCCAATGTGTTTTTAATCGCTGTTTGTACATAACCTATAGAAGATACGGATCCACTTTCCTCTGAGGATGCCGTATGTTCATCATATGCCATAATGATAATGTAATCAGCTACAACACCTTGTTCTTCTCTGTCATAGTATCTAGAATAAGGCATAGGTACATAATTATCTATCGATAATACAATACCATTGTTTCGGCATTTTACTGACAGCTCTCGTATAAATTCAATGTAATGAATGCCTGTTTTTTGTTTTATATTTTCAAAATCTACATTGATACCATCTAGGTTATATTGTATCGTTTTAGCGATTAATTCATTAATTAATTTTTCTCTACTTGATGTACGTGATAATACTTTATTTATATCAACTTCGACATTAAAGTCATCCACTAAGGCCCATACTTCAATCCCATTGTCATGCGCACGATTTACATAAGTATCACTAGCTAATGAAGAAATCTCACCATTGTTAGAAATAACAGAAAACCATGTAGGTGATATTGTTGTTAAACCTTTCGTATTCTCTAACATACCTAATAAGTTATTATTCGCTTGTTGGTTGGTAACTTGATGCCATACTAAATTAATCTTATAATCCTTTGTTATGCTTGAATAAGTAGGCTCTTCATAATTACTCTTTAATGTATTATAATAAGATGCTTTGACTTTATTGCTCTTAATATATCCGATAATACCATCCTTTGTGATAACCTTTGTGAAGTTATTCATAACCTTTTCACTTTTATCTACTAGGGTTAATTCATCCCCAGCTTTCACTTTATCTAAAATATCACTTTTAATTGTAGGTTTATATCTTAGTTCAGTATCTTTTTCAACTGCAGTAGAGAGTACATCTCCCCATTTATATTGAACCACCACTCTATTTGGGTTCTTATATGCTTCATAAGTTAAATTTGAAAATTTCTTAACATAATCTAGGGCAACATATACATGGTCCCCATCAGTTTTTACAATAGCGTAATCTAGACTACTCTTACTTTTATTTACATAATAATCCTTGCTTCCCACCTCTGTTTTAATAATCTCCGTAGGCGTTGTATAGATTAAAAGGTTCTCATTATTATCCCAATAAAAACGCTTATTTAACTGACTTGCAACTGTATCATAATCCACATAGATTGTTCCATCTATTATGACACCCTTTTTATCATATATTTTATCTTGTAGTATTAATACAACCTCATTACCGCTTGTATTAAAGTATTTCTTTAAACTCATAACCTTCTTACTTGGCGTAAATTTGATAATTAACACCGCTATCACAGATACTACTATGATTAGGACTAGGAAAGTTACTATCGATAACTGCTTCTTTTTTCGCCTCATCCTTACACCTCCAACTTGGTCACTAACCATTATATCATTCTTTTTTCTAACCGTCATTACTTAATTCGACTTATTTACAAAACTTTTCTATCTATTTTAATCTATCATTATATATTTTAAATGAATTATTAACTATAACCCTATATCTTTTCTAGATACTTCACTAAGAAATATATTCATTTTCTATAATTTGCTTCATCTCTTCTCCAATGAGAGATGATTTTACATAGACTGCTTCTTTAGCCCCATCTGTTAAGGTCAGCTCCATAAAATTAGCTTCTCCTATTGAAAAGAATCCATATACTTTTCTTTTCTCTTTTATTAATGTAACACTTTGAATTATCTGTTTTGGTATAATGTGAATATCACCTAGGTCAAAACTAATGATCCAGTTCTTCAATAGTTTTGTTTTACCTGATTCATAAATTTTCTCTGATAATACTTCTTTATTAATGGAATCCAGTATTTCTTGTATATTTCCGTAATTCACTAGTTTCTTAACAGCTTTATCTCTTGTTATCAGCTTCACTTGAAGAAGGGATAACACTAGGTATACTAGGCTTATTATAACGATTAACATAAATAATGCCCATAATAAATACATCTCCATACGATCTGATTTAGCTTCATTCAAAATGATATCCGATACTCCATATTCCTCTAAAAATTCTGTTTTTTCGGAATCATAATCTTTCGATACCTTTTCAATAAGTTTCCAATCCTTTTGCATATTTGCGGTAAAACTATAATTATTAATCTCTGACTTAGGACTCTCCTTATTGCCATCAGAGTCTTTCGCTGGAACAAAAACAAAATACTTGGTATCATCTAATGTCAATGCATAACAATTATATATTATTTCATTACTCTCATTTGTCTTGTAGTATCCGGTGAACTCTAAATTTACGTGCTTAAAACGAACATAATCAACACCGCTTTTATACGCCTTATCTAATTGTTTACTATTTGAAGGTTCTACAACAACAAATGGGTTTTTTAGATTACAAGTTAAGAGAATTAAGGCTGTTATGAAAACTAATGTAATCATAATAACAATTTCACCGATTAGCTTTCTCCTATTTTCTGTTCTTATTTGCTTTCTAATATCATAACAATACATATGTACTCCCATCTGCCCTCATAATGGCTTGCTTATTCCAAGTCTTGTGGCTTTTGAAAAATGAAACTAGACCTATCTAACTTGCTCTTTTTAAGAATTAAATCTTAGAATTCTATTCATTTTAAATTGCATTTCATTATTATAGCATATTATGAAATATATTCTATCTTTTTTTGTTTTTACTATACCTTGCTATTTAAATCTATACTATATGTGAGGTTACTTTTATCTTATTGTCTATGATTTAGATATAAAAAAGAAATAGGTATCAAATAAGTTATTTACTACACATGTTATACTTATTAGATATCTATTTCTTTTTGAAATACCATATTACATAATTAATAATATTGTTTACATCATCAATTCATTCGAACTGATGCTCCCTAACATGCAACAAATCCTGTATCATCAATTATAAAGATTGATTGGAATATAAATTCAAAATATCGTATAGAGGTTTTTATTTGTTTTTATTCATTTTGTTCCTTATCTTACTTTTTACATTTAAACTGTCCTATTTCTTTATTAATTCCACTTTTAATACTCCGTAATACTATCAAAACATACTGAGATTATTTCACCACTATAGTTTGAAATAAAGTCTGACATAATGCATCCATCCTCTAATACCAAACACATCTGATTATAATTATTTTCAGAGGCTAATATCTCATTAAAATAAACAGGCATATTTTTATCCCGTGCTTCTTTATATAAATTCAAGTGATATTCATAAGCACATAATCTATTATTCTCTTCTGTTTTTTTATTCATGTAACTCCCTCCACCAAAACGTACACTATATAATTCTTAGGTCTATTATACTGTTATCCCATTTTTCACTCATTAACTTTGTAAAATAGTAAGGTTTATTTTGCTGTAATCTAATATTTCACTTGTATTTCTGGTGCCTTTAAAATAAATATACGGTAAAGAGGTCATTTGTGATATGTCAACTTTAATAATTCATTTTTGGAGTAAATACATTTGTAACATAGTAAACTGCCCTATAAACCCTTCTATTTTACTAATTAAATGAAGTAGCTTTAATTCTATAAAGAAATAAATCTGGCTAATCTATAAACTCGATTCCATTTTCTTTATTCTCCTCAAGCGCTTGTGAATCTGTATCATTATAATTACTTTCTAGTACATCCCCATTTTCATTTCCATCCCCTGTTTTATTGTATCCTACCTTATTATACAATCTCTCTAGTTCCAATTCTTTTCTCAGATTAGACTCTAATACATTAGTAGCCTTTCTTAAAATATTTGGATCTTTTTTCATTAGATCTTGTACTACACGGTTCGTCGGATAAGTTACCGTAGATGCCTCCTGTGTATCCTCAACATACAGAATCGCATAGATTTGACATCCATCAATGTGATAAGAATCAACTACAGCACTAGATAACCTTAATATTTCTTCCTCCGATACTTCCATCCATAAGGAATTACTAGTCTTTTGTTCTACATTATAATTTGAAAAATCTATTACTTTTTTCTTAGAAAGTAATATAAAATCAGCACCATTCGGAAATGAAATTCTAATGTCAATAAAATCTCCTATTTTAATTTTATCTTGGAACTTTATAAAATTATAATTATGTAATCTTAGATCATCTTCTAAAATACTGCCTTCGTAGATTAAATCATCTGTCACTAATGTATTCTTACTAAGACTAAGCTTAGCCCTTTTCCCCAGAATTTCATTCATGGTTATGCATTTCTTAGACTTATCAGGTAATAAAACAGAAACTTCTTTTATATCCGTTCTTGTTATAATCTGATTTGCATCCATATCTTTTCGAAGGCTATAACATATAGATCTTTCATTTTCTTTTCTTTGATGCATTTGAAGCTTATGATTACTACTTTGTAACAAAAGAAGAAGATATATTACTAGAACTACAAATGGTATCAATACAACAATACCTCCAAGTAGACTAGCCTTTATAAGATGCTTCTTTCTTTGTCGTATGATTGACATACTTCCCTCCCTTAGCTAAATTTTTGAAATAAATTTAGTACTTCTTTTGATACTTGAAACGGATCCGTTTCAAAGGGAATCAGATTAAGATGAATATTCCAATTATGTTTTATTTCTTTTAGATCTGATTTGTCACCGTATAAAACTAGGTATTCCCATTCAAGATACCCATTCATGGTTTCTGCATAATGCAAGAACTTTATTAGTTCATGTCTTTTCCAATCACACAAACTGCTCACTACTAATTTACAATTACAGCGCAAAAATTCTTCATTATCCCTATCAGTTCCTAAATCCATAATGATATAGTCAAAATTATTATTTAGAATATCTGCGATCTCTTTCTGTGTTACATTTTTATAATAGGAAGTATCATATACCTGAAACGCTTTTCCATTTATTGCTTTATGAGCCATGCCTTCATAAACCATTTGTATATATGAAAAATCATTATGTGTATTACACTCTAATACAGCGGTTCGTTTACCCATAACCTCACTTAGATAATTTGATAACATTACACAAAGATGCGTAACTCCTACCCCTCTATGAGTACCAATAACCCCAATTATTATCTTCTTATTTTTCTCAAGAAGATTTCTTTCTTTGTTCATTAAAAAAGGCTTTTTTCGCATCTTTACTCCTCTCAGTCCAACTGCAGTGGCCTTTGTAAAAATGTAACCTATTTTATATTTTTCCTAATATTCTTGCAAAATTTCTATTTGATTTAACATGAAAAATCTCGAAGACAAAATTCTCCCATATTTTTTGATTATTAATCATAAATGGGTTTGGTTCATAAGGTATTCGATACCCCGTGAGATTCTTCATGCTTTTCATCACGCTTTGATACGTTTTACCATCTGTGTAATTAAATAGATATGTGATATTTTCATTTTCTGATAACATAGATAATGCATTTTCTGAATGCTCTAACTCCCAATCTTTCGAGCCAAGTATCAAACATTTGTAGTCCGATTTTAGAAAACTTTCTTTATTTTCTTCCGTAAGAACACCAAAGTCCTTAATTTCATAAGAATAGGAATCCTTATCGAAAATTACAGTTTGATTATAATTAGGCAACATCTCGATATTATTTACTCTGTAAATATAATCACACCTTTTTACATTACAATATCGGCTCACTATTTTATTTACTGTTTGGGTGTTGTTTCTCTCAGAGTATAGACTTTTGCCTATAAATTTTCCTAAATAGGTTGTTAAGAGTATAGAGATATGTGTCACGCCTATTCTGCATTGAGAACCAGCGATTGCAATAGAAAGAGTTTTATTTGATTTAATAAGAGAATTAGAATTATTACTATGACTGCATTCTAATAATTTTTCTTTTAGTTCATGTACATTGTGAAATCTTTGTGCTGGATATAATTTGAGACATTTATTAATTATACTTTTTAGATTATCGGAGCAAGAATGAATCTCATCGATATTTACAATAGAATTAATATTTTTATTAAATGAGACACCAGTTATCATATAGAACATTAACATTCCAATACCATAAATATCGCTGCGCTCATCAATAAAATTACTTGAGTATTGTTCTGGCGAAGCATAGCCTCTTGTTCCAGTGGCATACCTCCTTTTATTAAGGTCCGCATAATATATTGCGCTACCAAAATCAACTAACTTTAAAATCTCATCTGAGATAATAATATTGTCTGGCTTAAGATCTAAATATAAGATTTTTCTTTCAAAAGTGTGTAAATATTCAACTAGTTCGCAAACTTGTATAGCATATTTAAGAATAATTTCTTCATCAAGTATCTGATATTGTTGGCGGAATTCCTTTAATGTAATTCCTTCCATATATTCTTCTATAATATAGGAATACTTGTCATCCTCTTCTATATCATAAATAATAGGGATATTGTTATGTCTAATATTCTTTAAAATATTGGCTTCATTAATAATCTGAGAATATAATTTATTCTCTTTATCTATCCTCTTAATCGCTCGATAACTCTGTAATCTTATATGTTTTACAAGGTAAACCGTTGCATTGCCACCCTTACCAAGAGTATCTATTACCTCATATTTATTAAACCATATTTTACTAATCAAAATCCTCCTTTCTTAATTAGATGCCCTTAAACTTCGTAATAAGTATCATAATTATATATTACTCAATTCGCTTATCTATCAAACACCTCTAAAATCATTATAGCTAATCCATATTATGTAAGCAAGTAATTTTTCGTTCGCGAAATCAACAAGATTTTTCAATATTTTTGTGACATATTAACAGATATTTACATTTTTCGATATTTTAGCTTATTTTACGATACATACTTGAACAACTTATTATAATAACTTGTTATTCCTATGTCTAATTACCTATTGCAAAATGAGGTGGATTCCTATCGAACCACACCTCATCCTATTATTTAACTTGTTATTTATCTTGTTCGTTTCTCAATTCTTCTCTTCGTGCGCGCAAGCCTTTTAGTATAATTTCTCTTGCTTCAATTGCTCTTTCTTTTGGTAACGGTGGGATATCTTTTAGAGGATATTCCATCTTTAAACTTTCATACTTCACTTTACCCATATCATGATAAGGAAGTACATCAAGTGCTTTTAGATTCTTAAGACTACCAATAAAATAGCCCAGTTGATATAAATAATCTTCATTATCCGTTATCGTTGGAACAACAACATGACGTATCCATACAGGAACTTCTTTCTCTTCTAAATACTTTGCAAAGGCAAGAATATTATCATTGTATTGCCCTGTTAATTCCAAATGTTCTTTGTTATCAATATGTTTAATATCAAGCATGACAAGATCTGTCGCACTTAATAATCGATCAAACTTTTCTAATACTGCAGGATTATCTGGTTGAAATGTAATACCCGATGTATCAAGACAAGTATGAATCTCTTTTTCTCTTGCTTTTTCAAATAACTCAGTAACAAAATCTATTTGCATCAATGGTTCTCCACCAGTTACCGTGATACCACCATCTCTTAAAAAAGGTTTATATTTTTCATAATCTATAAGTAATTCTTCTACTGATTTTTGATTACCAATCTTAGGTTGCCATGTATCAGGATTATGACAGTATTTACAACGCATTGGACACCCTTGTGTAAATATTACATAACGTACACCAGGTCCATCCACGGTTCCAAAGGTCTCAATCGAATGAATATAACCATTCATAGCATTACCTCCTTATTAGTGTGGTTTAGCTTAGTTGGACATATAGTTTAAAAAAGAGCCTAGTAAAGGCTCTTATGTTATCTGGTAATAGAATGCCCAAATAGCAGGCATTCTATATCTTTACCAATGTGTATTTCAATTAATTCAAAAATGAATTACATTGCATTATGGAATGTACGAGAAATTACATCATCTTGTTGTTCCTTTGTTAACTTAACAAAGTTTACAGCATAACCAGATACTCTTATTGTTAATTGTGGGTATCTTTCTGGATGAGCTTGTGCATCTAATAATGTTTCTCTTGAGAATACGTTAACATTTAAATGATGTCCACCTTTTTCAACATATCCATCTAACATTGCTACTAAGTTTTCAACTTGTTGATTTGCCATAATAATTATCCTCCTTAAATACTTTTTAATTCTTCACCTTATTATTCTTCACCATCAATTCCTTCATGTAAGGTTGGAACTTGACATGCCATATTTTTTTGACAACAGTTACTATTCGTTGTCTCAACTTGAACTTCATCTAAACGTGAAGAATCTTCCACCTCAACGTTCATATGACCCCCACCAGCTAAGACAAATTGGTCTAACATGTTGACTAAATCATTGATTTGCTTTTCATTTGACATATTCATCACTCCTTAATCACGAAACACTATGAATAGTTGCGAAACTTCTTCTAAGGCATTTCTATTGTTAACAGTCATTTGTAAGAATAGGAGAAAGTAGATATCTACTACTTTCTCCATTACTACACAGTCATTCTGAATAGTAACTTCTGTCCATTCTCACTTAATACTAAATTAATCTTATAATCTATCTAAATCTAAATCACCAGCAAATACTTGATCTTCTTTACCAAGAGCACCTGGAATAATTGAGAAAGTATTTGAGATACCATCTTGAGCATCTTTGAATGGTAATTTTGCTACAGATGAAAGTGATGCAAGAGCACCATGGCTATCACGTCCGTGCATTGGGTTAGCTCCTGGAGCTAAAGGTTCACCATGACGTCTACCATCTGGAGTTGATCCAGTGTTTTTACCATAAGTAACATTTGAAGTAATTGTTAAGATTGACATTGTTGGAACACCATTTCTGTAAGTGTGGTTTTGTCTGATCATATCCATAAATGTATGAACTAATTCAGTAGCAATGCTATCTACACGATCATCATTGTTACCATATTTAGGGAAATCACCTTCTACTTCGTATTCAGTTACAATACCATTTTCATCACGAACAGCTTTAACCTTAGCATATTTAATCGCTGAAAGTGAGTCAGCTACTACGGATAAACCAGCAATACCAGTTGCGAAGTAACGTTTTACTTCTCTATCATGTAGAGACATTTGTAATCTCTCATAGCAATATTTATCATGCATAAAGTGGATTACGTTTAATGTATTTACATAAAGACCTGCTAACCAAGACATCATGTCCTTATATTTTTCCATAACTTCGTTATAGTCTAAATACTCTGCTGTAATTGGTCTATACTTTGGTCCTACTTGTTTCTTAGTTAATTCATCTACACCACCATTGATAGCGTATAATAAACATTTTGCTAAGTTAGCACGAGCACCGAAGAATTGCATTTCCTTACCAACTCTCATAGAAGATACACAACAAGCGATTGCGTAATCATCACCATGAGTAGCTCTCATTAAATCATCATTTTCGTATTGAATAGCTGATGATTGAATTGACATCTTTGCACAGAATGCTTTGAAGTTATGTGGTAATCTTGTTGACCAAAGAACTGTCATATTTGGTTCTGGAGCAGTTCCTAAGTTAGTTAATGTGTGTAAGTATCTAAATGAATTCTTAGTAACTAATGGACGTCCATCAACACCAACACCACCGATTGATTCAGTTACCCAAGTTGGGTCACCAGCGAAGATTTGGTTGTATTCTGGTGTACGAGCAAATTTAACTAATCTTAATTTCATGATGAAGTGATCTACGAATTCTTGGATTTGTTCTTCTGTAAATGTACCGTTTGCTAAATCTCTTTCAGCATAGATATCGATAAATGTAGAAGTACGTCCTAAACTCATTGCAGCACCGTTTTGTTCTTTAACAGCTGCTAAGTATCCAAAGTATAAAGCTTGAATAGCTTCTTGAACATTAGTAGCTGGTTTAGAAATATCACATCCGTAGATTTCACCTAATTTTTTAAGTTCATCTAATGCACGGATTTGTTCTGATAATTCTTCACGATCACGAATAACTTCTGCAGTCATAGTCATTGAAGTAGTATCTTTTTGTTTTTTCTTATCTTGAATTAAGAAATCAATACCATATAAAGCAACACGACGGTAGTCACCGATGATACGTCCACGTCCGTAAGCATCTGGAAGACCTGTGATGATGTGGTTTGATCTTGCAGCTCTCATTTCAGCTGTATACGCATCGAATACACCAGCATTATGAGTTTTTCTATGAGTTGAGAAGAACTCAGAAACTTCTGGATCTACTGTATATCCATTATCAGAACAAGCTTTTTCTGCCATACGGATACCACCATATGGTTGTAGAGAACGTTTGAAAGGTTTGTCTGTTTGGAAACCAACGATTTTTTCTAAATCTTTATTTAAATATCCAGCGCCATGTGAAGTAATTGTTGATATGATCTTTGTATCCATATCAAGTACTCCGCCTTTTGCTCTTTCTTCCTTAGTTAATTCCATTACTTGATCCCATAATGTTGTAGTTGCTTTTGTAGGACCTGCTAAGAAAGAATCATCTCCCTCATATAATGTATAATTCTTTTGAATAAAGTCTCTAACATCAACTTCATTTTCCCATTTGCCACCGGCAAATCCTGACCATTCTGCCTTCATTGAAAAAATCCTCCTTTGATTTAGCCATTTCATTAATTTATGCAGCTTAAATAGAATAAACTGCGGTGAACAAAATTACTACTTATAAGTAGATCATTTGTTATAAACAATAATTGCAATTGAGTTAAGAAGAATAATAACAAATTTATATCATCTATTCTCCTTCTTGCTATGATTCTATTATATATGAATACTGTATACACGTCAAGTACTTTGTTAAATAATTGCCAATATAAGATGTTTTTAATTTTTGGATAATTTTAGTCTTATATCATTACCAATTACTTATCATTTATAAATTAGTAAAATTACATATAATAATTATAGATTTAGAATTTATCATATATATAATCAAGCTTCATCTTAATCTGATCTATAATAACAAAAAATATAAATATAGTAAATATCTAAGCTTTAGTTTTTAACAAGCAGAAAGATTTTATGCATTACATGATACAAATACAAATTAACAAGTCATTTCTTATTATATATTGACTTTGATTGTATTTTAAATTATACTTTGTTTACACTAACAAAGATACTATTATTACCGTAATATAATATGATAGTATCAACTTATAACCATTCACCAAAAGGTTACTCATACCTAAAAAAGGATGTGATTCTATGAAGATTGAGAAACTAAGTGAAAATCAAATTCGCTGTACATTAAATAAAGATGATTTAGTTACTCGTGAGCTTCGTATTAGTGAGTTAGCATATGGTACAGAAAAAGCAAAAGCTCTTTTTCGAGATATGATGCAACAAGCCTCATATGAATTTGGTTTTGATGCGGAAGATATTCCTTTGATGATTGAAGCTATTCCAGTATCCACAGAATGCTTAATTCTAGTTATTACAAAAGTAGAGGATCCTGATGAATTAGACACTAGATTTTCGAAGTTCTCTCAAGGAACAGACGATGATGAAGATATATTTACAGAAGAATCAGATGATGCTTCTTATGCAGATGAAATACTGAATTGTTTTGATCAACTTGATAACTTATTAGATGATGATTCTACAGATAATTTTGTTCCTCTAGAGGAAACACTTTCTCAAGAAAATCAGCCATCAACAGAGAAAAAGCAGCCTGAAAAAGAACCAGCTAAAAACACTAATCTAATTAAAGTATATTCATTTAAAGCATTGGATGACGTAATTACTTTATCTCATACATTAGTTTCATCTTATAACGGAGATAATACACTATATAAGAACCCTGTTACTTCCTTATATTATTTAGTAATTAGCAAATCCGATCATACACCAGAAGAGTTTAATAAGATATGCAATATATTATCTGAATATGGAAAATCTGAGCGTACTACTTATGCAAGTCCTGCGTTCTTTAAAGAACATTTTGAAATTATTGTTAATAATAAGGCTATTCAGATCTTATCTAATATGTAAAATTTATAAAGAAAGCTTAATGCATCAATTCGTTGATTACATTAAGCTTTTTTGCTTGTAAATTTGCTTCATTTATATTATGATAATCTTATTATAATAAAAGGAGGGACTAACTATGGCATATACTATTACTGATGGTTGTGTAAGCTGTGGCGCTTGTGCTGCAGAATGTCCAGTAGGAGCAATTTCAGAAGGTGCAGAACACTACGAAATCGACGCTGATGCTTGTTTAGACTGTGGCGCTTGTGCTGCAACTTGTCCAACTGGTGCAATCGAAGGCTAATTCTACACAATAGATTAGCATTTCACTGTTGTATACATAAGAACATTTGCGAATTGGTTATAAGCTGATTTGTAGATGTTCTTTTAATTTATTCTTAAAAAGAGCATAAAATTGTTTTAGAAAGATTGATATTCTCTCCATTACAAGATTTATGCTCTTTGACTATTTTCTTATTATGTATTAACTTAATATCCGCTTCGTTTGTTATTTTATTCTTTTTTAGATAGGCTTCACGTTTTTATTTTTACGAAAAAATTTCGATTTTTTCTTTGGCTTGTCCTCCTTTGTTGAAGCTGTTTCTTGACGATATTTTTGTATATTTCTAACCGACTCATCAAACTTCTTAAAACGCTCTTCTTCTCGTTCTTCTTTTAGCCTTAATAGATAGTCCATTTCTTTAATAACGCTATTAGAAACTGCTATACTAACAGTATCCGATATAGCAGTATTATTTTCCTTCAAAGCATTTCCAATCAGATCGTTCATTATCTCACGAAATTGTTCCATTTTATTTGCTTTTGTTATATCTGTCTCTGATTCTTCGTGATTAATCACGAGACTTGTACCATTCTTAGTGTCGATAATATCCTCTCCATTTTCTTGTTCAGCTTTTTGATTTAATTCTTCTCTAAGTAAAAGTATGCTCTGTGGATCAAGTGATTCAACTTTTCCTATGTCGGGCAGTAACATTTTAATCGCTTTTAGCTGAAACCCCTGATCTTTCAATGTCTTGACCGTCTTTAGTAACTGTATATCTTCATCTCTGTAATATCTATGCCCCATCTCATTTCTTGGTATAGCAAGGCTTAACTCCTCTTCCCAATACCTTAGAACATGGGGCTCGACATCAACTTTTTTAGAGGCGTCGGATATAATATATCTAATTTCGCCCATAATAAGCCCTCCTCATAGTTGTAAATCTTTTACATAAAGTTATTATAGCATAGGAAAACCCAATTGCAACAAGCTTTCCTTATATTTCCAAATAACTTCTCGACAGGATAAGTTGTCTCTCTTCCCTGTACAACTAACCTTGACAGTATTTTTTGTTATCCTCTGTTTTTAGTGCTTTTTCTAGGCCTAAGAATGATTCTAAAGATATTAAAATGAACATAAGAATATAAGTTAAGTTAGAATTACTTTGAAAATATTACTGATTAGGATATCTATATAATACCTAGTAATTTGCACAAACTACCCCCAAAACAGGTCATGAGGTCACTGATAAAGTCCCTTTCAAAAAGTATAATGAATATTACTGTATAAATATGCGTGCTGTATTTTTGTTTTAAAGAGTATTAGAAAATCTTAATGAAGAAGGAATCCTTCAGTAATCAGAAGGAGTGCTGTCTGAGCGCTTTCCAGCGAGTTCGCTCCATCTGATTATGTTCGAAGGATTCCTTCTTCATTTAGATTTTCTTATACTTCTTTAACAAAAAACAGCACGGATATTTATACAGTAATATTCAAGCGAAAACTACAATAAGGGACTTTTTCAGTGACCTCCAGGTAATTTGTCGGGCGAATCATGCTATATTTATAAACTATACTTTAATACTCATCATATTGAGTTTGCGATCTCTCAAGATTCGCAAACTTAGTAAATTGTGATAACCAAGCAAGTTTTACTGTGCCTGTTGGACCATTTCTCTGTTTACCTATAATTATCTCCGATACACCAGCATCCTCAGAATCATGATTATAATAGTCATCACGATAGATAAACATAACCACATCGGCATCCTGCTCGATGGCTCCAGATTCACGAAGATCTGATAACATAGGCCTCTTATCTGGTCTCTGTTCTACCGCACGACTTAACTGAGAAAGGGCAATTACTGGAGCCTGTATCTCTCTGGCTAGAGCCTTTAGGGAACGTGATATTTCTGATATTTCTTGTTGTCTAGATTCACTCTTCTTTCCACCAGACATCAACTGAAGGTAATCGATAATAACAAGACCAAGGTTATGTTCTAATTTGAACTTTCTACACTTTGATCGTAATTCTCCAATAGAAATACCTGGAGTATCATCAATAATCAATCCAGAGTTACCTACTACTCTAGCACTCTCAACCAACTTTATCCAATCGTCATCTTGCAATTCACCACTACGAATTGCCTGTGAATCCACTTTTGAATTCATAGCCAAGATACGTTTTACCAATTGGTCCTTTGACATTTCCAGACTGAATATTGCAGTCGTTACATTGGATTTTACTGCTACATACTCTGCTATGTTTAGAACAAACGCTGTTTTACCCATAGAAGGTCTAGCTGCAATAAGAATTAGATCGGAGGGCTGTAAACCTGCAGTTTTATAATCAAGATCATAAAATCCGGTTGATATTCCGGTTACACTACCCTTGCTTTTTGCTGCTGCTTCTATACTTTCCAGCGAGCTAATAACAACATCCTTAATACTAACAAAATCACCAGAACTTTTATTTTGTACAACATCAAAGACTTGTTTTTCCGTTTGTTCTAAGATGACTTCAAGTTTTTCACGGTTCATATAACACTCATTCGTGATATTCTCAGTAACTTTTATTAATCTTCTAAGTACCGCTTTTTCTTGTACAATGTTAGCATAATATCTAACATTTGCAGAAGTAGGAACTGCTGTGATTAAGTCTCTTATGAATTCCATACTACTTAGCTCTTCTGGTAACTCCTTCTCTTCTAATCGATTCTTGAGTGTTACCAAGTCTACAGGTCTTCCTTCATTAAATAGTTCTACCATTGTATCAAATAAAATGCCATATTGTTTATGGTAGAAATCATCACTTGAAACAATTTCAGATGCAGTAACAATCGCATCTTTATCCATTATCATGGAACCGATCACTGATTGCTCTGCTTCAATACTATGGGGTGGTATTTTTTTAATCAGTGCTTCATCCATAAGCTATACCGTACCTTTCTAATTCAATCTCTATTTTACAGGACTATACTCTTTGATAGCAAACATTTCACACCTAATGTGAACAAGGGTGAAAGAAAGTGTGAAAGAAATCTTTCACACTCGTTATTTAGGACTATTTATTCTTGAATAAAGTATTCAAAAATAGATAGTTATTTATAAAGCAGATACTTTTACTTTTAACTCAGCTGTTACTTTTGGGTGTAATTTAACAGGAATATTATAAGTACCTAATGTTTTGATAGATTCATTCAATTGCATTTTCTTCTTATCAATCTCATATCCTAATTGCTCTTTTACTGCATTCGCAATTTCTTTTGTAGATATTGATCCAAAAGAACGATTACCTTCTCCTGCTTTAATCTTTACTTCAACTGACTTTTCTTCAATCTCTGCTTTAAAGCGAAGAGCTTCTTCATAGATTTCTTGTTTCACTTTTTCTTCATTCGCTTTTTGTAATTTTAAATCATTTAAATTCTTTGTAGTAGCTTCTACCCCAAGATTCTTTTTCAAGATAAAATTCCTAGCATAACCCTCATTAACTGTAACTGTTTCGCCTTTTTTTCCTAATGCTTTTACATCTTGTAATAATATAACTTCCATCTATAAATCACCTTCCATTTTCATAGTTTCTAACACTTCTTTTACCATATTTCTAGCTTCTTCAATAGTGGTATCGGTTAGCTGTGCCCCTGCGACACTTTGATGCCCACCACCACCAAGTTTTTCCATCACTACCTGTACATTTAATTCATCGATTGAGCGTGCGCTAATATATATCTTATTATTAAATTCGGTTAAGACAAAAGATGCCTTAATGTTGGTAATATCCAATAACTCATTTGCAATCTGCGCTGCCACAATGGTAGGACTATCTAGACTATCTGAACTACATATTGCAAAGGCATAATGCTCAAGAAATATCTCTGAACGAGCCATTGCATCTGCTCTGGCTTTATAATCATCGACATCACTACGAAACACTTTTCTAATCCTTGTAACGTCAGCACCACTTCTTCTCAAAAAGGCTGCTGCTTCAAATGTACGTACGCCAGTCTTATTTAGAAAATTATTAGTATCAATTATGATGCCTGCATACATTGCATCGGATTCTGCCTGTTTTAACTTTAGACCTTCTCCAATATATTGTAAAACTTCTGCAACCATTTCGCAAGTTGAAGACGCATAAGGCTCAATATATGATAATACTGCATTCTCTACCGCTTCACTACATTGTCTATGGTGATCTAGAATTACAATCGTCTTTGTAAGACTTAATAATTCTTCACATTCTGTGTAGCTTGGCCTATTTACATCAACGATAATAAGTAATGTATTATTATCTACAATATCCATTGCCTTTTGTCCATTTAAGAACATATCCTCTTCATAATCAGGATTATTCACAAATCGATTCATGATAGGCCTTACCGATTTTGTTACTTCATTGATTACAATGTGCGCTTTCTTGCCCAGTGTTCTAGCAATTCGGTAAATACCTATCGAGGCACCAAAGCAATCTACGTCCCCTATGGAATGTCCCATAATTACAACTTTTTCTTTGGCTTCTACTAACTCTTTTAAAGCATGCGCTTTCACTCTTGCTTTTACTCTTGTACTCTTCTCAACCTGTATGCTCTTACCACCATAGTATAGTATTCTCTCAGAGTCCTTAACAACAGCCTGATCTCCACCTCTACCAAGAGCTAAATCAATGGCTGCTCTCGCATATTCATATCCTGTTAAATAGGTATCCGCATTAATTCCAAGACCAATACTAAGTGTAACCGCCATATCGTTACCAATGTTAATAGCTCTTACTTCATCTAAGATAGAAAATTTATTGGTTTGCAATTGAGCAAGATATTTTTGCTTGAATAAAATAATATATTTATCCTTCTCTAGTTTCTTAATAATTGCATCAATATTCTGCATATATTTATTAATCTTACGATCCACAAGTGCAATCAATAAAGAGCGTCTTACCTCATCAATACTCTCTAGAGCCTCTTCATAATTATCAATATATAGTAACCCTACAATAAGTCTTTGTTCTTTAATCTCTTTTATGTAAGAGATAATCTCAGTCTCATCATATACATACATTGCAATCAGTGCGTTTTTATCATTCATACCATCAGCTTCAATATCGGTATCATTATCCCAACTATCATTTGCCTGAAAGCTTTCTGCAATTACCTTCCTTAGAACAATACGATAATTACACTCTCGATGTTGAATATGAATCTCTTCATCTGACTCAATATTCGGGAAAGCCCCTTTTGTAATGGTTGGGAATATATTCGTTATGGATTTCTTTGCAATCTTTTCATTTTCTATTAAATCTAAAAATTCATTATTTCCCCAAAGCAAACGTCCTTCAGCGTCTAAAACTGCATAAGGTATCGATAATTCCTTAAGTAATTGCTTTTGGACTTGACCATAATCAGCTGCATAACGTACGAGCTCTGATAGAATACTTGGTCTTTTATAATAATATAAACCGATAGATATAATCAGATAAATTACTACATATACAGACATTATGAGTCCAGCATTACGACTAACAAAATATATACTTATATTCATGCATATCAACATAAAAGTCAATATTATTGGCCAACGCAAATAAGTCTTTAGCTTTCCATTTAATTTTATTCTCTGATTCATTATAGTTGCTCCTTATTCAGACCAAATACCACTTTTCTATTTGTCTAAATTCATGTTCTTTATTATACCATTTTACCATTCGTTTTAAAAGATTTTTTTGTAAACCAGATGAATGACCTGTTTTTGGGGGGTTGTCTAGGTAATTTGCTCAACACAGAAAAACTCATGCTTCATTAAGCATGTATAAGAAGTTCTAATTCTGGGGTCATTTCGTGTAAGACATATCCTAGGACAGATAACTCGCTTCGCTCAGACAGATCTGTCCTAGGATATTACACAAAATGACCCCAGAATAAGAACTTCTAATACATACTCAAAGGCGCATTCGCTTTTTCTGTGTTGAGCAAATTACCAGGCAAGGTTATGAAACAGGTCATTGGCGGTACATATTCTCTAATAATTAGAATGATATATTCAAAAAATTATTAGTCTCTGTATATATGCCTCTAAATATTCCCCTATAGCCAATTCTACATCCTTACTACAACATAATACATTGTTGATTCTAACGGATTCCGATAAAATACACATAAATTATAAATTGAAAATTAAGAGGTGACAGTGTGAAATAAAACGTTTCTCACCCCTGATTTATACGTCGCCAAAGGCGACAGATGGGAGCTAGCGTGAATAATTCAAATAGTAATATAACCAAGCAAATTCCATATACGTATAGAAACCTACCAGTGCCGGGTGGCGGTTTTGTAACTGGGTTTTCATTTCATAAGAATGCAAAGGATATTCTATATGCCAGAACAGACATCGGTGGAGTCTACCGATATGATTTTGCTAATGACACTTGGGTGTCTTTAATGGATCATGTGACCAACTTAAATCTCAGTGAATCCTATCCTCTTGCAATTGCATTAGATCCAAAGAATGAAGATTCCTTATATATTGCTTGTGGAGATCATAAGACCGGTACACTTTGCATCTCTTATGATCGAGGAAATCATTTTATTTATCGATCAATTCCATGTCCAGTGCACGGAAATTCTCCTGGCAGGGGGACTGGAGACCGCCTCATGCTTGATCCTAATAACAGTAGAGTTATTTATTTTGCTTCGCAGACTAGGGGATTACTTCGCTCTATGGACGAGGGCATGACCTGGGAATTCTTAACCGTATGTGAAGACAAGGAGAAAGAGCAGAATGAGTACGATTTAACTTGCCTTTTTATTGATTCTAGAAGGACTAGTACCATCACATCTGGAATGAATAATAATAATACTAATAATAACAGTAATACTAATGAGACCGCATTAAGTACCACATTAATTGTATCAACCTCAGGTGTAGTAAATCGTACCAACGATCTTACCCGCGGTCATTGCCTCTACATCTCTACGGACTGTGGCAATACTTTTCATAAGTTAGCGCAACCTGCTCATATAGCTTCTTCTAATCGAATCTCAGGACTTGTGGCACAGAGAATGGATTATGACGGCACTTATCTCTATGTAACTATGGCTGCTTCTGGAGAACCGAATTATTCATTTTTCTCTAATTATTCTTGTGATTCTGGTAGCTCATTTGATGGAAGACTATTACGATATCAAATGGGGGATGATGGTAAAATACTAGATTATGTAGATATTACACCAGATACTGGTCGTAAACAAAATGAATATGGACTAAGCGGTATATCATCTAACAGGGATATTCCAGGATTACTTCTATGTACGACCATATGTCGAAAAGATAGTGATATTATATTCCTATCCAAAGATTATGGTTCTAGCTGGGAAGAGATTCTATGTGGTACAGCAATTGGTAACATAGATTTTAATGTTCCATATATGAAACCAGAATACAATGGAAATGCTTCTATAATTCATTGGATGAGTGATATAAAGATAAATCCATACGATATGAATCATGCTGTATTCAATACTGGAACAGGAATCTTTATGACAGATAATCTTCTTGATTCTTCACCAACCTGGTATCCAAGTTGTAGAGGTCTTGAAGAAACAGTTCACCTAAATATCTATAGCCCTCCTTCAGGCGATGTGAAATTAATTGATATCTTAGGTGATCTAGGAGGTTTTGCATTTACAGACCTTGATACTCCACCCGAAAATACTTTTGCTGATGAACAAAGGAACCGTTATATCACCTGCATGAATGCAGATTACCCTGATTGTAATCCCAATATCGTAGTAGCTACTCCAAGAGGTAATTGGACTGGAAAAACAATAGGAGGACTTATTCTTTCCAAAGACCAATGCAAGACCTTTAAGAGATTAAGTCATCCCTATGGATTATCCTCTTATATTGATACTTTACTGGACCGAATCAAGTTACCAAATATCAATAGTGGTTGGTGTGCAATCTCCTCCGACTCTTCCTCTTTATTATGGACAATTGCTGATGGCAATAGACTTCCTTTAACTGGTGCAGTCTTAACCTGTGATGAGGGAGATACTTGGGAAAAAGTTTTGATCTATAACACGAAGAATAATTTAATCCAAGATTCTAACACTCAATTAAAGATTATGGCTGATAGAGTCAATCCTTCTATTTTCTATGGATTTGGAGAAAATTCGAGAATCTATGTTAGCAGAGACTATGGTAAAACATTTTATGAACATGAGGTTCCATCTTGTTTCCCAATACATAACCTTGGTTCATTAGATGGAAGCCATCACGTCGAGATTCGTGTAGAATCCGGCAAAGAAGGTGTGATCTGGATTGCACTTAATTATAATGGCTTATGGAAACTAGTCTATCATGCAGATACTAACACTTTTAAGTATCATAAGATTACCAAGGAGGGAGAAAGTGTATTTGCACAAGGAATGGGTCTCGGAAAAGATACCAAGGTAAAAACACTCTATATATGTGGAGAAATAGAAGGTATCTACGGATTCTACCGTTCCTTTAATGAAGGAAATACTTGGGAGAGAATTAATACAACAAATCAGATGTATGGAGATGTCAAATGTATTATTGGTGATCCTAGAGTCTTTGGAAGATTCTATATTGCAACTGGTTCTAGAGGGGTACTTTATGGCGAGGAGATAGTCTATCACAATTAGTAAAATCAAATAAATAAGGCTCAGTTGAAAGTATTTTACTACTACTTTTCTACTGAGCTTTATATATTGACTAGACACGCGCTAATCTTAGTGGAGGACACTTATCTTAGTGAGGACTTCAAACAAAGATGAAAAATCAAGATTCATAACTACTTATATCTCTTTCCCGCACCCTTTGCAGAATTTTGCATCCTCGTCATTCAGACTTCCACAATTTCTACACTTAATTTTTATAATTTCTTTTTGTTCCTGATTTTTGGTCAAATGATTTACCGCATCAATATTACTGATTACGTCGTTTATCATTTCTCCCTTTGCTTCATTAAAAGGCTTTAGATCTTCTCGTTGTTTCTCAGGATCAAGTATGATTCCAGAACCAGCAGCGCCTTTTGCTCCAATATTCATGACGATTCCACCAGCTATCATAATGAAAAAACCAATAACTCCATTTAACATCGAAGGTAGTTTTCCCCCAGAAAAAGGATCATTCACAAATGGATCACTCATAAAACTTGCTACTTCAAAGAACACCGAGATAAACAATAAGAAGCCAATCACAATCATTCCAAGTCCGATATAATAAGTTATTTTTCTTTCTTTTGATATCTTTTCCATATTTACACCTACTTTTATATTATTATTATCCTAACTATTTTTATTAATATAGATTTTTAATGCTTTTATTCCAAGTATCAGGGCATAAATAGTAAGAACCATAATTAAGATTACAGGTACATAAAAAAACAATAATGCTATTGATGATGCCAAACCTACCAATACATTCCCTCCTATATTTCCCATTTTATTCCTCCAATTTTATATCCGTTAACAAAAATTTAAGTGAAATAAATTTATAGATAATATTTACATCTTCTTCATAATATCGTAAATTTGTGTCTGTTACTACTATAATTTAACAATTAATAATTTTAATACTTACTTTTACTTACCTGCATAATCTCATTGTTACGATATGCTGTTAATAATTCTTCCAAATCAGCAATATTTTCTTTTAGTTGATAACCGATATCTGTATCACCAACATTTCTTCGTGCAGGGAATCTCTCTACAAGATAAGAATCAGATACAATATCCGTCTCCTCCTGAATAGCTCTCCTGGCTGATTCAAATGTTTCATGCGCAACTAATCGAATTCCTGTTGAATTTAAGACTAAGGTATAACCTGCAATACCAGTTCTGTCATGATACGATTTTGAAAATCCACCATCTATCATCAATAATTTACCACCACATTTTACAGGATTCTGCCCGTTCTTTACTTCAACGGGAACATGCCCATTAATGATATGTGAATTTCTACTCTCTAATCCAAATTCCTTTAATATATTATCCATTAGATTCTCGTTATCAATCATCTCATAATAAGGATTCTTAACCTCATGATATGCTTCTTTATCCGCAATAAGAAGCCTTTCGAACGTAGCCATTTTGCTTCTTCCAAACACAGGAGACTTTGGTCCAGTCCATATATACCATAATAGGTCCTCTCCCATTTCTTTTTCCTTGGAATCTAGAGTTGCAAAATACCCCTTCCTTGCATAATAATCAAGCACATCATATAAATTCTTACCAGAATACTCAGTCTCTAGTATTTTTAGTTTTGTAAATTCTCCATCCCTATCCAGTGGAATACATCCATGATATAGCAAATTCGAATTATAGATATTATAAAGTGCACCTCTCGAGTATAAAAAGCTCATATGCATCTGTAATTTATCACTATGAAGAAACGCTTGCTTTAAGCGCTTCATAAGAAGCTCCTCTTCTTTTGTTAATTGATATGGATGTTCTTTTGAAACCGTTGGAAAATCTATATCAAGTAATGCATATTCCTTCCCCTCTATTACTATCGTTTTCTTCTCATAATTGATTTTATCTAATAACAACTGATGATCCATTTCAAATTCTGGATACTTTATAATAAGTTGTCCTTCTAATTTAAATTGTATGATTGATATTGCCTTATACATTTTGGATTCAATACCTTCAACACCATAACTATCCTTCGAATTAATTTGAAACGCATCGCAATTTACGTCCTGATATTCTTTTAAAGCAAATGCTGCTAATGACATAAGATTAATACCATAGCCTTCTTCTAGAACATCTGTGTTCTCATATTTTAAAGCCATTCGAATCACATTCGCAATACAAGCATATTGACCACTTGCTGCTCCCATCCATACAATATCATGATTTCCCCATTGAATATCAACAGTATGGTAATTCATTAAGGTATCTATTATGATATGAGGACCAGGGCCTCTATCGTAAATATCACCCAATATGTGTAGATGATCAATAACCAGGCGTTGGATCAGATCGCATAGCGTCTGAATAAATGGTTCTGCATCTCCTATTCGTACAATCGTATGAATAATCTCATTGTAATAAGCTTCTTTATTTAATACTTCTTCTTTTTCCGTAATTAACTCTTCCACTACATATACAAAATCCTTAGGTATCGCCTTTCTAACTTTTGAACGGGTATATTTAGAGGATACATTTTTTAATACTCGAACCAACCTATGGAGTGTAATTCGATACCAATCATCAATATTCTGCTCTTCCCCTCTTACCATTTCTAACTTTTCCTTTGGATAGTAAATTAGTGTTGCCAGACTTCGCTTGGCACTATCCATTAATGTGTTTCCGAATATTTCATCTATTTTTCTTCGAACAGTTCCCGAACCGTTTTTTAGCACATGATGAAACTGTTCATATTCCCCATGAAGATCCGTTAGGAAATGCTCTGTCCCCTTAGGAAGACTTAAGATTGCTTGTAAATTAATGATTTCGGTTGCTGCATCTCTTATTGTTGGATATTGATTTGCTAATATTCTTAAATATTTCTTCTGCATCTTTACCTCCATACCTGGTGAATTTATTACTAGCTCTTTCCTATCATATTTACAAGCTATCATACTTTACCAATGAATTCAATCATTGGTTGGGGTTAGGCAATGGTACTTTCTGGATGTTTGAATCTATTATCAGTGTTAGTGTAGATGCAAAGTACCTCGCACCCTTGATAAAAAGGCAATAAATTTCACTAGAAAATAAAGGTTCTATAATAAATGTTGGGGTGTGTTAAAAACACACTTCCAACATTTTTGTTTTTATATTAAAATACATCTATATAAAGCCTCTTCACATGCCAACCGACCAAAGCTAACATTTTAAAGGAGGTATTTTATATAGATGCAATCTAATTGTAACAAAAATCTTTTAAATTTAGAAGGTGTAAAATTAAAAAGTGTGCAACACACTTTAGATGGAATTATCATCAAGATTGAAACCAATCCCAAACCTCAAATTTGTCCTTGTTGTGGAGCTGGAACATCTAAAATACACGATTATCGTTGGCAGAAAATTAAAGACTTACCTTTTCAGTTGTCCAATGCCTATTTATTGTTAAGAAAACGAAGATATGTATGTTCTTGTGGTAAACGTTTTTACGAGAAATATAGTTTTATAGCTAAATATCAGCAACGTACAACACGACTATCCTTCAAAATTGTTGAATTGCTTCGTTCAACCAACAGTATTAAATATGTTGCTTCCCAAACTAATGTCTCAATGAATACAGTAATACGTATTCTTGATACACTCTCGTATGATAAACCACATATTCCTCAATGCATTTCAATTGATGAATTTAAAGGGAATGCTGGTGATTCCAAATATCAATGTATTCTGGTGGATGCAAAGAAAAAATGTATTCTTGATATTTTACCGGATCGTACTCAGTCCCATCTTATTGAGTATTTTAAATCTTGCAGTCGTAATGAAAGGTATCGTGTTAAATTTTTTATTTCTGATATGTGGCAACCTTATATAGATCTTGCCAAAACATTCTTTCCTAATGCCACAATCATCGTAGATAAATATCACTACATTCGTCAGGTTTCCTGGGCAATTGAAAGTGTTCGTAAACGTTTACAAGCATCCATGACACCAACTCTTAGAAAGTACTATAAGCGAAGTAGAAAACTTATACTGACTCGATATTCTAAATTAAAAGATGACAACAAAAAAGCCTGTGATTTAATGCTACAATACAGTGATGATTTACGACTAGCTCACAGGTTAAAAGAATGGTTCTATGAAATATGTCAGAGTAATAGCTATACATATCAAAGAACTGAATTTTGGGAGTGGGTAAAAAGTGCTGAAAGCTCTGGATTACACGAATTTGAAGCATGTGCAAAAACATATAGACGCTGGTCTGAGTATATACTTAATGCCTTTAAGTATGGATATACAAATGGACCTACGGAAGGATTCAATAATAAAATCAAAGTACTAAAAAGAAGTTCTTATGGTGTACGTAATTTCGAAAGATTTCGTACACGTATCATTCACAGTTCTATGTAAAAAAATGGTCGGTTTTCAAGAGGCTTATTTGTCATGCAAAAAAACATCTATTATAGAACCTAGTCATAAAAATAGCTCTATTGTCAGTGTTAGTGCGGGTGCAACGCACCTCACACCCCAACACTTGACAAAGAGCCAAAATAAAATAACCCCGTAATTGTTTCAACAACAATTACGGGGTCTTGTATTTAGAATTAATCTAAAGTGTAAGGCATTAAAGCGATGTGTCTAGCTCTCTTAATTGCAACTGTAAGAGCTCTTTGATGTTTCGCACAGTTTCCAGTAATTCTTCTAGGAAGAATTTTACCTCTTTCTGATACGTATCTTTTTAATTTATTTACATCTTTAAAGTCGATTCCAGCATGATTCTTATCTGCACAGAAAACGCAAACTTTCTTTCTTCTACGTCCGCCTCTTCTCTTCATTGGAGAATCGTTTCTATCGCCTCTATCATTTCTATTATATGACATAATCATGACCTCCTTATCCGATTTTATACATTATTTTTAACTTTTAATTGAATGGTAATTCTTCATCGATACCATCTGGTATATTCATGAACCCATCACCAGCTGCTTGGCTTGGTGCTGGTCTAGAAGTCTGCTGATAACCACCTTCACTAGCGGAAGCTTTGCTTTCAGCAAATTCTTGTTCTTCAACGACAACTTCTGTTGTATATACTTTTTGACCTTCTTTATTCGTATAGCTTCCAGTTTGAATTCTACCAACAATTGCTACTTTCGTACCTTGATGATAGTATTTTTCTGCAAATTCAGCTGTTTTATCAAATGCTACACATTGGATAAAGTCAGCAGAGTTTTCGCCATCACGTTTAAATCTACGATCTACTGCTACTGTATATCTTGCAATTGCCATTGATCTCTCGCCTTGAGAGTATCGAACCTCTGGATCTCTTGTAAGACGACCCATTAATACGACTTTATTCATAAAGGAATACCTCCTTCTATTATGCGTCTTGTCTAATGCATAAATATCTGATAACTGATTCCATGATACGAACTCTTTGTTCGATTTCTCCTGGACAAGTTGGTTCAGATTCGAATTGGATGAAGTAGTAGAATCCTTCTTTCATTTTCTGAATATCGTAAGCTAATCTTTTCTTACCCCATTCATCAACTTTAGTAACTGTGCCACCAAATCTAGTGATTAATTCTTTTACTGATTCAACAGCAGCTACTCTTGCTTCATCTTCGATTTTTGCATTTACAACTAAGGCTAATTCATATTTGTTCATAGTTGCTTGCACCTCCTTTTGGTCTCTGGCCCTTTCCTGTTACTACTTTCTACCATTTTTGCAAACAAAAATAGATTGATTTCATTCATAAAGAGCAAGGAATTAATAAGTATAACATATCACAAGTCATTATTTTAACATAGAATCCAGATAAATACAAGCTTTTTTTATCTTTCACCACTTTTTTTCGTTATTAGGACAATAATTTTTCTTAATCGCTGCTCTCATCTCTACAAAGCATCCACAGATTCTACACATCCCATTTGCAAGATTATCACACTGTTTGCATATAGTAAGTCTTTCTTTGTATAACATATCTTCTGCTTTAATATCTTCGTCCAGATTCTCAATATATTCATAAACATTCTTAAAGTATTCGTCTCGTGATATGTCCTTTAATAAACATTTTTTACAAAATCTTTGTTCCATCATATATTCACTAATATTCTTTATTGTTCAATTTCAAAATGAAGCACACTCACAGGAGGAATGGTAAAGTTCAATCCCTTTTCTGTAATTATGTAATCAGTAAACTCTTTGGTTGTAACTACATTAGGCTGATCAAACGTATTATGAGCTGTCATATCATTTGTAAGAATGGTTGCTTTTACTGATTTTATTTTGGAATCTACAAAAATACCCTCTACTGGATAAGCCTCTGTTGCTGATAGATTATTAATTGTTACATTAATCTTACCTTCATCATTAATAGATACAGACTCATTAAGATTGCATACTTTTGCTCCCTCAACACCAATTTCTTCGGTCTCAATAAAACTATCTACTAAGGTTGCATCCTGATGGCTCTTATACATATTAAATACATGGTAAGTTGGAGTTAAAACCATCTTATCTCCTTCAGTTAAGATAACTGATTGAAGAACATTTACAAGCTGAGCTAAGTTTGCCATATGAACACGATCACTGTGCTTATTAAAAATGTTAAGATTAACACCTGCAACTAAAGCATCTCTCATAGAATTCTGTTGGTATAAGAATCCTGGGTTCGTTCCTACTTCTACGTTATGCCAACATCCCCATTCATCTACAATTAAACCTATTCTCTTTGCAGGATCATATTTGTCCATAATTTTTGCATGCTTTGTAATTAATTCTTCCATATAAAATGTCTTACTTAATACTTTATACCATCCTTCTTCATCAAACTTCGTAGCTTCGCCCTTGTCATCCCATGTCTTCTCAATGGTATAATAATGAAGTGATAATCCATCCATAAATGGATGTGCAATCTTCATTACAGTCTCTGTCCAATTGTAATCATCGCTATTAGGACCACATGCTATCTTATAAAAACTGTTACCTGCATAATTACGCACATAAGTCTGATATCTACGGTATTCATTCGCATAGTGTTCTGGTGTCATATTACCACCACATCCCCAACTTTCATTTCCAACGCCAAAGTATTTTACTTTCCATGCATTTTCATGACCATTCTTAGTTCTTAAATCTGCCATTGGTGAAACACCTTCAAAAGTAAGATATTCTGCCCATTCAGACATTTCTCTAACTGTTCCACTACCTACATTACCATTGATATATGGCTCACAACCTATTTGTTCACACAATTCCATGAATTCATGAGTTCCAAAACTATTATCTTCAATAACACCGCCCCAATGAGTGTTAATCATCTTTTTACGAGACTCTTTTGGTCCAATTCCGTCTTCCCAATGGTATTCATCAGCAAAACATCCTCCTGGCCAACGAAGTACAGGAAGTTTTAGCTCCTTTAAAGCTTCAACAACATCTGTTCTCATTCCATTTTTATTTGGAATATTAGAATCTTCCTTAACATAAAGCCCTTCATAAATACATCTTCCTAGATGTTCTGAAAAATGTCCGTAGATTTCCTTATGGATTCTTGATTTTTTGTTATGTACATTCACTACTAATTTGCTCATTATTACACCATACCTTTCCATTTTAAGTAACTTCTCAAATCACACTTGTTCTCATCTGTCGACTTTGGAGACGTACAAATCAAGGGTGTGAAACGCTTTATTTCACACTAGCTCCCATCTGTCGCCTCTGGCGACATACAAATCAAGGGTGTGAAACGTTTTATTTCACACTAATATATAAGCATCTTACAACACATATGATTATTTTATTATTTAAGTCAAAACTTAAATAATAAAGCATTTGCTTAATATATTAGAATAGTACAACAAATTAACCTTTCTGTCAATAAATAGGTATCATTTGTTTTGTGTAAATTAAAATATTTAACATTTGACTTTAACAAACTTGTTCCTATAATATTAATTAGAACATCATTCACTTTTTCTGCTTTGTTTACAACGCCTAGACTGCCTACCAAACAGATCATTTGTCGGGCAACTCATAAATAGATAGGTATTACCTTGAAAGGAGCAATTTCATGCTACATTGTGAATCAATGCAAGAAGCCTCTATCATATTTGAGGCTTTAAGTACACCTGTAAGACGTAGAATCATGGAGATTCTGTACGAAGACGGAGATAAAAATCTAAATGATTTAGCGAAAATTCTAGAACTTACAAATAGTGCAATATCACTTCATATACAGAAACTAGAGAAAGCTGGTTTAATTATTATCCATACCACTGCAGGTAAACGAGGTTCTCAAAAAATCTGCAAACCGAAACATGAACAAATTGTGATTGATCTTGCTCCGAAGAAAGATCTAGGCTGTAGCTATCAAGATGAAATACCAATTGGGTACTATTCGAATTTTAGCATTGCTCCAACTTGTGGAATCTCAACATTAGATGGTATTATTGGAGAATTTGATGATCCACGTTATTTTTCTTTTCCAGAGCATGTAAACGCAAGTATTTTGTGGTTGACCAGCGGTTTTGTAGAGTACAACCTACCAAATCATCTTATCGCAGGGCAGGAATTAACTGAATTACAGATATCTTTTGAGGTATCGTCTGAGTGTCCTGGCTTTAATGAGAACTATCCTTCTGATATCCATTTTTCAATTAATGATATACCATTAGGTTATTGGGTTAGCCCTGGTGATTTTGGTGCTAGACACGGTAGATTTACACCAGAATGGTGGCCAGAAAACTGTAATCAATACGGATTATTAAAGACTCTTACTATTAATAAGTCAGGTACCTTTATTGATGGCGGTAACCAGATTTCAACTACTACCATTTCTGACCTATCAATTGATTATACTAGTGCTATTTCTTTTCGCCTTTATGTACCAACCGATACCAAGAATGTTGGTGGATTAACCTTGTTTGGCAAAGGGTTCGGTGACTATAGCCAATCTATTAAATTGATTACGAAGTATGTTGAATAATAAACAGACTCATCTTCGCATTAATAAAGGGACCGTTGTACTTGTTGTTGAATCGCACTCTATTAACTCTATTGATAAAGAGAAAAAATAAAAGCGTTTACATCGATTAATTTGATGTAAACGCTTTTTCTTATCTTTATACCAATTTTCAACATATCATTTCATATCCTATTGTTCTTCTTGCAACCGTTCCTCTTTTTTCGTTATCTTACGAATGCTTTTCTCTACTTGTTTTCTTGGTATCATAATCTGATGACCACAACCTAGGCACTTTAATCGAAAATCCATTCCTACTCTAAGAATCTCCCATTCACTACTTCCACAAGGATGTTGCTTTTTTAATTTAACTATATCTCCAATATTTAAATCCATGATAATTCCTCGCTTACTTCTTTTATTAATTTAAATTTATATTACCAATCTAATAAGTAAAATTATAGCATGATATTGATTTTTTTTGCAATATTTAAAGTATTCTAATTTATTTCAAAAAGCACTTGCATATTCTAATTATAAGGTGTAATATACATATCATAAGATGTAGTTTTAAATACTACTTGTAATGTTTTTTATTTTTATATGATGCATAAAACATATAACTAAATGATATACTTATTTTTAATTCAGAAATTAATCTCGTTCATAATAGTTAGCATTTAATAAAAGCAATAAAATAAACACAAAAATAAGTAACTATTAATCTATTATAATTTTTAGGAGATGGTTTTATGAAGAAAATTAAAGATCCTGGAAGCGCAATTACACATTTTATCGGAATGCTCATGGCTATTTTTGCAGCAACTCCATTATTAATAAAGGCTGCAAGTAAACCAGACGGTATCCACCTATTCTCACTATCCATTTTTATTACTAGCATGATATTGCTTTATACTGCAAGTACCGTATATCATACCTTTGACTTGTCTACGCGGGTGAATAAGATTTTAAAGAAGTTCGATCATATGATGATCTTTGTTCTAATTGCTGGGACTTATACTCCAGTATGCTTGATTGTACTTGGCGGAAGAACGGGACTAATTATGCTATTTATTATATGGAGCATGGCATTTGCAGGTATACTATTAAAAGGATTTTGGGTTACTTGTCCAAAATGGGTATCCTCCGTTATCTATATAGCAATGGGCTGGACCTGTGTCCTTGCTTTTACGCAAATAATTAATACCCTTTCTCCTGCTGCATTTAACTGGCTATTAGCTGGTGGTATTATTTACACTGTTGGCGGTGTTATATATGCTTTAAAATTACCAATCTTCAATAGCAAGCATAAGAACTTCGGTTCACATGAAATTTTCCACCTTTTTGTTATGGGTGGAAGCTTATGTCACTTTATATTAATGTATAATTTCGTAATTAATATGCCTATTCGTTAACATAAAAAGGCATCCACATGTTTCCTATAAGTATAAAAAGGTAGTGATAACTTCGTATCACTACCTTTTTATTTATAATCACTATCATGAAATATTACCATTCAGCAATTCCATAATTCGTGATATTCTTATTCTATTTCACCATTATCATTCTATTATTTTATGATTCTTATTTAATACGAATATGGTAACTTCCTGATGTCTTTGTTGATGTTTTTGTTACTTTTACATAATATGTTCCCTTAGGTAATGATTCTACTCCATAAGTTCCATAGTATGGTGAGAAAGAAGCAACTTCATCTGTTCCTTGAAGTTCTGTATAATCATTGAACTTCTTACCATTTGATAAATAGAATTCTACTTTAATCTTTCCTGATGAAGCAGTACCTTCAATTATTACATTTACTTTCTTTCTTTTTGAAGTGCTAAATTTATACCAATCTGCTTTACCTTTTTTATCTGAAGCTAATACAGTTGCATTCACAGCTTTTGCTCCAAGTTTAAGTCTTTTAGCTTTCTTCATAGAAGATCCGCTTTTATCTGAGATTGCTTTAAAAGTTGATTTTACTCTATAAAATGTATCAGATGGTTGGAATTTAATATAGTAAGTTCCTTTTTTTACTGCAAATACTGCTTTATATGCAGATGACTTGCTAACATAACATCTATCTGAGATTGCTTTTTTGCTTGAATTACATAAGTAAACATTGTTACCGTATTCAGACTCTGCATTTACTGTGATACTTCCTGCTTTAGATGCTGTTACTTTGTAATAAACATACGCTGATGAATCTGTATTACCTGATATTGCCCATGTCTTATTCTTTAATGTTCTGTCACTTCCATTGTATAATTGAGATAAAAATCCTAATTGATATGGTGTAATGCCATCTGATGTACTATCTGTAACTTGAAATTGCACATAATATGTACCGGATTTTTTTACAATGAAATCAACATATTTTCCGTTATCTGCATCTTCTTTATTAATATGATATACTGTTTTTGTACAAGCTGCATCTGAAAATAATTCAATATCATAGGTAGCTGTCGCATTATTACCTAATGTATAGTATATTGATAAAATACCTTTTTTAGAAATTTGAATTGGTACAACTGTTTTTGTAATACCAAGTGTATTTGTTAAATCTGGTTGTACATCTACTGTATAACCTTTTATATTTTTAAAATCTTGGTCACTTCCTGTAGTTAATACAGCAGTATTCATCTTATCTACAGTCGCTCCTGTTTCTGCATCTTTCACCACTGGTGCTGTAGCAGTTGTTGTAGGTGTTGTTGTAGGTGCAACTTCTGTTGCATTAACATTAAAACTTGGCGTTACAGCTAAAACTAATGTTAATAGTAAACATAAAACTATTTTTCCCTTTTTCATATTACTTATCTCCTTTTATTCTCTGTCTTGTTTGAAGCTTCCAAAATAATTATCTTTAAATACTATGCAAATTCTTAAGTCTAAATTATTTCACTCTTCAAACCTCAATACATTGGATAGTATATCCAATCTATATTTGAAAATCAATAATAAATGTAGTTTTTCCCATTTACTAGTACTATTTTACTATTAAAATTATTGCTTGTTTTCTTATTTTTTACAATTCATCTTACAAAACATTATCTAATCTCCTATAATTATCCAAAAACCAAAATAAGCGTACAATGATTGTACGCTTACCTCGGTAATGAAGAAAATCTTTACTACCTAATATCTATATTAAGCAGCCGAATGAATAAATTGGTTATTATCAGAACGAGAAAAAAAACAATTGTAAGAATAGGTTCGGTTGCATATTGTAGTAGATATGTACTTCCCCTTCTCGTTCTTCAACCTATACCTTATTATACTCACTTGTTATTATTATGTTCCTATTTTTATTATAATATGTATCTACTCTTAACTATTATTTATCTAATTGTTATGGATGACTTTGCATTGAAAAAAGGCACAGCCTTTTTCGCTATGCCTTTCTATTCTAAATATAAATCAATCTTTATTTAATAATTGCATTGGGTTATATGGTTCTTTACCATTGATTACTTTAAAATATAAATTACTTCCTTCTACTACATAATACTTCGTTGGTTCTGCAATTGCACCAAGAGTATCTCCTGTCTTAACAGAATCTCCTACCTTTACTGTAACATTAGCTAATTGACCGTATTGTAACGTAAAGTCACTACCAATGTCCATTGTAATTGTTACTCCTGTTTCATCATTATTTTCAATTGCGGTTACGATACCATCTGCAGCGCTTTCTACCTTAGCACCTACTTTTGCACCAATTAGAATCGCTGGATTACACTTGTATTCACCTAGTGTTTGAAAATAAACCCCGTGATCCATGCTATAATTAAGCACTATATCACCTTTGATTGGCCAAGCAAGGCCCTCTTCCTCTTTGAAGCTTAATTTGCTGACCGCTGAACTCATTGCCTCGGCAGCATTATTCTTTTCTTCCTTCGTTGATTTGGCTGCTTTAGCAGCTTTTGCTTGATTTGCTTTAGTTGTTTCAGCTTTTGCAGTTTCTTTCTTCGTACTGTTCTCTTTTGTTGGTGCAGAGACAATATCGTTTTCTAATAGACTGTAATCGGAATTTGCTTTGGTATTTCCTTGTCTATTAGAGGTTGAGCTATTTTGTTGTTTAGATTTTTCATTAGATGCTACTGTTTTATTCGTATTATCCTTTGAAGCAACATTTGGACGCTCATTCAAATCTACAAGACCATTTCCAGAGTCAGTAGATCTAATATTAACAAAAACTATTGCGATTACTAAGATTGCAGTTAGTCCAGTTAATAATACTAAATAAAAGCTTTTGTTTTTTAAAAATTCGGAAACTTTTTGCTTTTTCACCGTTAATCACCTCTATGTATATTTTCACCAAAATAGTGAGGTTTATACATAGGGGATACTATTTTATTACAACTTTAGTATCTTTATAATAAATCCCTAGGATTTTCTTATAATTACTGCCTTTCTCGGCTAGTTTATTGCCACCAAATTGGCTGAATCCAAGGCCATGCCCATACCCCTTGGTAATAAACCGTACTTTATCACCATACTTTTCTATATAGAAATTGCTCGAATTAAGCCCAAAAACTTTTGCAAATTCTTCCCCCGTCGTCTCATAGGTGCCAATATCTATTTTAAGTACATATCCTAAATCGTCTCGATCTTTCACTTTTACTTTATCAAAAAATTGACTTTCATCTATATTAATATTTTTATAATAACTCGACAACTTCTCTAGAACGTCTGTGACATTCAGCTCTGTTATTTTCATATAGTCATTTGAAGTTACATCATCAAGACTCTCTACTTCAACTAGGTATGGACGATTTTCTCCAAATGCATTCTTCGCACTCCTCGTCTTACCAACACTTACACGGTGAAACAAAGGTTCAATCAGCTGGTTTTTATAAGTCAGAATCTCATCTGTAGTCGCATACACAGCTTTCTTAATATTGGATAAGTAATCCTTATAGTTATCACTACCCCATTTGGATTCCATATCTTTCATACTATAAAAATCAAGTCCCAATTCATCGACTGTGAATTCATTTTCATATCCATTTGCTTGTAAGGTAGAGATTACTTTTAGGGCATAGGTTCTAACGATAACTGCCTGTGCTTTCAATGCCTCTAGCTCATAATCTGGTGGAATTGTAGCTGCTACCACTCCAATAATATAATTCTCAAAATTAATGTTCTCTCTTCCCTCATCCGTTTCATACTGAATTTGATATTCTACATTCTCCTTTGTATGCTTTACGAAATCTGTCCCAATCAATAGCATTGTGATACTGTAAGGTAAAAAAATGATTATCATTAATAGTACGACTAATTTAATGATTCTCTTTTTCATGGACTTCTCCTTTAATTTAAAGGTGACGAAGCACTTTATACATTATATTGTAGGAGAATCATTTTTATGATATTTAGTCATATTTTCCCAGGAAGAAGATTATTGAATACTTAACAAATTCAGATGTTAGTTAATCTAAATTATTATAATTAATATACTTTTCTGCCTGAATTTATTAAGTATTAGTTTTTGACTAGGAAATTTAAAATACTAAAAATTCATTGCTTCTATATAAAATTCCATAAAATCAGCATCCATTGCTAAGTCAATATGTTCTATATGATTAATATGACTTTCCAGTTCATCTTCATATTTCTTTGATAGTAACACCATACTAGCACCAAGGGAAGCCGTGTTGCCTTCCAGTTTAATATCATTAATTGGAATCTCAGGTAATAACCCAATTCGAACTGCATTTTCTTTCTTGATGTAATTTCCAAAGGCTCCAGCTACTATAAGTTCTGTGATATTCTTAGGCTCTAATGAAGCTTTTTTTAACATTGTGACAATACCAGCATAGATTGCCGCTTTTGCTAGCTGAACTTCCCTAACATCCTTCTGTGTTAGTACAATGTTTCTCTGATCATTCTGATATAATATGAAGTGATTTCCTTTATCTGTTTCGATTATATGATCAATAATATCTTCTTTTACTCCAATTAACTTAAGCGTCTCTTTCTCTAAGATACGCCCAGTATCATCGAGGACTCCAATTCGAAGTAGCTCTGCAATGGCATCAATCAATCCTGATCCACAGATACCAATAGGTTCCTTACCTCCAATTACTTCAAGAGTTATTCGACTTCCTTCTATTTTAACTCCTTCAATTGCTCCCTCTTCCGCTCTCATGCCTTCATGAATGGAAGCTCCTTCAAATGCTGGTCCAGCTGCAGTGGAGCAAGCATAAACTTTATTTTCATTCTTAAATACAATTTCTCCATTAGTACCAATATCAATAAATATTATATTTCCTTTTCTTGACCATATATCTGATGCTAGTAACCCAGCTGTTATATCCGATCCTACATGACCTGCGATATTAGGTAAAACAATCAATCTAGCGTCTTTATCCATACTTTTAAATATTTCGTATGCCTGCATATGAACCATTCCCTGATAACTACTCTGAAACGGAGCACGCGCCAAACCCTCAACAGATTCTCCTAAGAATAAATGGCTCATAGTTGTATTTCCAACGACAACAACATCACAGACCTTGCTTAAATGTATACTTTCTATTTGGATCAGTTCTAAGATAATAGCTTCACAACAATAAACTATTAATTGCTGCAATTCTTTCTGGTTCTCTATACTTTGAGTGCTATATTGTATCCTAGATATGACATCAGCTCCATAGATTCTTTGAGGATTCACCTTTGACTTAATACCTCTTTGCTCTCCAGTATCTAGATTCCACAACAAACCTACTACCGAGGTTGTACCAATATCAAAGGCAATTCCATAGTGACACGTCTCATCAACCTTCTCTTGTGTCTCTTCTTTGCTTTGCTCGATTTGCTTCGCATTATCATATTTAGCAATTGTATTCTTTATTTGATGATATCTAGGCATAAGGTTAAAATCTTCTGGAAGGACTGTGGTTACCGCTTTTCTAACGTTTACATTCTTATTATTTATTCTTTCTATTATAAAGTCATCTTTTGCATATACTTTGCATGCTAGGCGAGTTCCATTACCATATTCCTCTTGTGTTAATAACTCTTTCTCTGCTTTACTTAAACTGCTTGCTCGTCCAGATAATATTTTTACTTTGCATTTCCCACAGGTTCCTTGTCCACTGCATGTTGCCTCGATTGGAATATTGACTCTTCTCGCTACCTGTAATATGGTCTCTTGTTCGTTTGCTATTATTAATTTATTCTCTGGTATAAAGGTAATCTTCATGGCGCACCTCCTTATAATGATTAGCTCTAATGAATTTCTTTCTCTTAATCTCCTTGGATACTGCAAAATGCACACCCTTCTTTACCACCAATGCACAATTCACATCCTTTAAATAAAGAAACTTCTCTTCTTGACTCCAAAAATAATCCAATATTCGAATTCATAGGAACCAAATATTGATTATCCTTTAAGATAACTCCTATCGAATTTTTCTGAAACATTTGAAAAATCTTATCTATTTCTTCTATTCTCATACCATAATATCCAGGGCCTAATGATACGGACAGGTAATTTTCTCTTTTCTGATCAAGTATCAAACTTCTTAAGTATTCCCTAGCTGCCTCTAAATAAGCTGTTTCCCATATCTTCTGATAATATTGTTCCATCAGATCATTACTACTATATTCATTATTTCCAATCGATATTAAATAAAAGTATACACCCTCTACCTCAGCCTTTTTAAACTGCTCAAATACTTTACTTTCAAGAAAGATGTTCTTCTCCTTAATGTTTATCATAGCTCCTGTTATAACAATATCTGATGAATGGCACGTAATTGCTTTTATATCCAGATACTCTATCATGATATTCCTATAACATAAACCTTCCTCTATATGCTCTTGATTAAGTTTATGAAGGCTTGCAATCTGAGTATAGATATTATAAGCATTATCCTTTAATTGATCTGGCCTTATATTCCATTCATGCTGCTTCATATAAATCTCCATTCTATTCACGCTTGCTTCTATTTATAACTTTAATATCTACCAAAGATGTTTAGAGAGTGATATCCCATACCATATACTTGCCACCGCTACGAATATTTATGGCGCCTGGAAACTGACAACCTCTGGCGGATGCACACGAGCAAATCTCGGTGCATTGATACTGTAAAAGGCTTTTAATAAATTATTGAATTTATATTTCTTTATTGACTCTCTAACTATATATTATAGGTTGAACTCTTCATTTCAGAATATTATACTTGAATTAAGCATATAAGACTACCTAAATTTAATATATATAATTTAGGCAGAGAAATAATTTTCTCTCTTCAATCTATTAAGAGCTCGTCTTATTAATATATTCCATATTCATGAACCACTGTATTATTTTACATAACATCTATTGAGCTTCTACAAAATATCCGATATAATAAATATAACATAGAAACTATTTCACGTAATTAAATAACACAAAGGAAGGTGATAACTATGTCAGCATCTAATATATCCTCTAATCTAACCAAAACATATGAGCAACTATCGAGTATGAAGAAGCTGAATAGAGCAGCCGATAACGCTGCGGGACTAGTTATATCAGAAGCACTAAAAAGCCAATCAAATGGCTATTCAGCTGGATATAACAACATCCAATCAGGTAAAGATCTATTAAATGTAGCCGATGGAGGTCTTTCTAGCATTCAAGACAATTTGCAAAGAATTCGAGAATTAAGTGTAAAAGCATCCAACGGTACATATAGTTATGATGATAAGCAAGCAATGCAAGATGAGATTGATCAATTAAAGTCTGGAATTCAAGATGCCGCAAAAGGTACTGAATACAATACCAAAAAATTATTAGACGGAAGCATGGCAGATATGAATCTTGCGATGAATCCTGATGGAACTGGCATGAAGATTCAACTTGATAATTCTACTTTAGAATCTTTGGGAATAAAAGACTTTTCTGTAATGGGAAAATTTGATATCTCAGATATTGATGAAGCAATTAAGAAAGTATCAACTAGCCGTTCTAAGATAGGAGCTACAACAAGTCGTCTTGAATATGCTTCAAATAATAATACAAATACAAGCCTTAATCTAACAGGCGCTGTTAGTAATATTGAAGATCTTGACGTAGGAAAATCTGTTTCAGACATGCAAAAAGAAAAGGTATTAGAAGAATATCGTATGTTTGCGCAATCCGCTAAGATGAAACAAGAAGTAAGTAATGTTAATAAATTACTTGGAATAACTCAGTAATTCTGTTACCTTAAAAATACATTGAGCTCTCGAATAGGTCGCACTTTGATGATTCTTGAGCTCTAATGTAATCGTATCTTCCTCAAATATTACTTTAAGTTCTTCCATCTCATATTCATACTCACTTGTATAACTTCTTACTAATCTAGGTGAATATACCCATTTGCTTCCCTCTTTATTCTGAACTTCCACTTGATTCGTTATTGTTACAATTTCTTTTACTGTTCCATCTTGTTTAAAAACTAGAGAATTTTGATCGGCATGAATTCCAATAGCATTAATATTAAAAGCTTTCATATCACCAATCAAAGTAGGTATTATAAAAGCTTTTTTAGGTTCAATACTTTGTAGCTCCCCAGTCTCATATAGAGAGTATCCTATATTCGTGGCAATCTTTCCGTATATAGTCTCTAATTCTATCGTTTGTTTTCTCCATAATGTTACACTTTTTATGTTCTGAGAAGGATAAAAATGAATTGAGATTACTTTCGCCTGTATGCTATGGTTCTGATACGTAATAGGTACCTCAACTGCTAATTCATACTCCTCCTCTTCACTCCAATAACCACTTAACTTACCGTTTAAGGGAAAGATTCTAAGGATTCCTCCCTCTTGATGAAAAGTAATTAGTTCTGCTGGAACAATACCAATTGATGTTCTAATATCCGTTTGCTGATCTAAATATATGCTTTTTAGAATTCCATTCTGGTAAAAAGATAGTGATTTTCCATACTTTGTTCGAATAGTAGGCTCGCCATACTTTGGTACAAGCGTTCCATAATCTGTTGTTAATTCATTATATTCGTCTAACATGCATTCCTTTAGCATACCGTTATCATAGAATGTGGCGCATGATATTCCTTTTAACAAGCCATATTTTGAATTATAATCTCCCATACTTATACCTATTGCATATCCCAATTTCTCTAAGATACGGCCACACATTAAACGAGTGATAGAATCCATATGTGGCATCCTTTCTTAATCTAATTTTCTTTCACTCTTATCATCCTTGTTTCACACTTCCTTTATAACTATGAGATTATCACAACAAGGAAGATTCAAGAATCACATACACAATGCGTAATTGTTATCATGAGCTTATTTGCATTATATGGTTCTATCTCATATTGAAGATTTCTATTCTTTAACTCTGAATCTATCCATGGCATTACATGATCGCAAAGTATCTTCAATTCATAGAATACTGTTTTTGATAAAAATGGAAGAATGGCCTTCTTCGATGATATTTCTGGATATGTATTCTTTAGTTCCATAAAATCCAAGAAGTAAACTCCTTCTTCATTCACCATCTGAGGTCCTTGATATAGTTCCTTCGGATTTCTCTGTATTTTATTGATTTCTATTTCCCTTTTTAGTTGATCATTAAGAATTTGATCTAGTATACTATCTGAGTATTCATCTGCCTCACACATCACAAATCCGTTCCTGTCAAGAATATGAAAGGCAACCCCAGTAATCATAGTTCCAAGTATTATTTTGCAATCTTTTAACTTTGTAATCATTCTTTGAATGCTCTCTTGAATATCTTTTACCGAGTTACACTCTATTTTGAAATCCTGAATTACTTCCTTTCTACTCCATTCTCCGTTTATCCGATGAAATATTACTAGTTTATCCAAATCATCCAATGATGTTAACGACTCTTCATGACCTAATAAAACCGCAATTTCCTCTAGCATAGTTCTCCTCCTACCCCTTTTCAATTCTTTCTTATACGACACCTCTTCTTATCCCCTCCCCTAATGCAACAATAGATGCTTTACCTCTTTTTCCACTTCATTAATCTGTTGTTTCGTCATTGCATATTCAAAGATTGCCTCGCTGGCTTTAATATATTGATAAAAATTACAATTCCCGCTTCTTTCTCCAATTCCAAATAAAGTACAGTCAATATATTCAGCACCGGCTTTCGCTCCTTCCATTGAATTGGCAGCAGCCATACCGAGGTCATTATGAACGTGAATCTCAATCGGAACTCTTGTATGTTCATGCAATTCCTTAACAATCTCATGCGTTCGGTTAGGAGTTAATACACCTACAGTATCCGCTAATCTAATAGTTGTTACGCCAGCCTTTTCAAGCATCATAGCCATGTTGATCATAAACCCAATATCCGCTCTTGAAGCATCCTCGAATCCTACAGTTACTTTAACTCCTCCCTTCTTAGCTACTTCAACACATTCCAAAATACTTTTTTGTACCCATGATTTATTTTTCTTTAACTTATGGTAGATTTGTACATAAGAAACTGGTGCTCCTATATGAATAATATCTGGTGAACAGGCTATTGATTCTCTAACATCCTCTTTCCTCATTCGACTCCATACAGAGATTAAGGAGTGTTTGCGATTCTCAATAATCTTAGCAATACTATCCCTTTCTAATCTACCAATACATGGCGTCCCTGCTTCTATCTCATATACTTTTAGACGATCAAGAAGGCTTGCAATCTTTAGTTTATCTTCTGGTCTAAGTGCAATGTATGGACTTTGTTCTCCATCTCTTAGTGTTGTATCAACAATTGCTTTTTTAATTTTCATATCCACACACTTCCTTCACCAATTGAATAAATTCCTCTTTCGACAAGCTTCTACGTTCCATGGTACAGACTTCTTGTATTTTTAATAAGATCTGATCCACCATATATTCTTCTGGTATCCTGATTTGATACTCAGTACATTTTAAAAGAATTGCTTTTTTACCTGAATGTTTACCTATTATAATTTCTGTCTTTCCACCCACTATTTTAGGATCATATGGTTCATAATTCACTGGATTCTTAACAATTCCATCTGCGTGAATTCCTGCCTCTACCTTAAAAATATCCTCTCCTATGATTGGCTTTTTCTTTGCTATTACTTCACCTGTTATTTTACTATATAAGTGGGTTAGGTCTTTTAGATCTTGTAATTCTTTATTCGGCTTATGTCGAACTGCTAACCTTAAGGCTAATAGCACCTCTTCCGTAGCAGCTTTATTTCCATGACCTGCAAAGCTAGTCATAACCTGATTTCCACCACTTACAACCCACTGTACTGCCAATGCACTTGCACATCCATATGTATTCTCAGGGCAGAATAAAATCTGACTCTTTGGAAGAGCTTTCTTAATTTCTATCATCTCTTGCTCATAGTTGTAGCATAATAAATCATCAAGTCCTACAATACAGACTTCCTCTAGATTCTTATAAGTTCTAAGCGATATAATTTCTCGAATATCATTTATTTGAATCTTACTGATCATACCAATCTCGCAATCTGCATGATGCAAAATATATCGATAGAACCCTCCATACTTTAACTTCTCCGCTTGAACTTCTATTCGAAGATAGAATTTCACTCTCAATTCTTCTGGAAGGTACTCCATTCTTTGATAGATTGGAATTGACATTTCAATTGCATCAACTCCAACCTTATCAAGCAATCTACAAAAGTTATGTAAATCATCTTTTGATGGAAGATGATTATCTATTGTAGTTAACGTTGTATCTATTATTTTAATCATCATACCACCTCCAGTTAAGACCTTTGACTCTCTAATCCTTAAATGTTAGAGTCAAAAGCCTTATTTTAGTGTACTGAGTGTATATCGCTGTATAATTATGAATTTTGGCTACCTTTCCCTCAGGCATCATATTTTTTACAAGCCTCAGGACTAGTGAAAATACTCACTCACGTTCCTATTTTCACTATGAGTCTTGACAAAACATAAACGATACCTTCGGCCGGACTACGCCAAAATTAATAATTATACATCAATATACACAATGTAAGTTATAAAAGGCTTTTGACCGCAACAACATTCCAATAGAAAATAATAAAACTAGATCGTCAAATCTTTTACAATATTTCCACCTTCAATATGCTCTTCTACAATACGTTCCACATCCTCTGGGGTAACATTCCCGTACCAAGTCCCTTCTGGATAGATCACTACAATTGGCCCTTTATCACAGATGCCAAAACAACCTGTATTGGTAACCATTACTTCACTTGACAAATCCCTATCATCAATTTCCTCCATAAATCTCTGAATAATAGAAACTGCTTCTTTGGAATAACAGAATCCCTTCTGTCCTCCATTAATTCTGCAACTGGTGCATACAAATATATGATATTTTGGACTTACCATTCCTTAACCTCCTTCTTTTTATTTCAGTATTTCAGATGCTGCTAATATCACTGCATCTTCAATTCGATCATATGTAGTAAAAATACGTATTCCTTTTTCTTCAAGCTTTTTAGATGGTGCTTCTCCAATTCTCATCGCTATAACTCCATCACAATCCGATATTGTATTAACAATCATACTAATCTTATCGTTTTCGCCACATTCTTCATTACCAGTACAATACTTATTAATATTACGTTTTTCCTTGAATACCGGAGAACCATTGGTATATTCATAAATGTATAGTTCCGATACCTGCCCAAAATGTTGATCCACTATCATACCACTTTTCGTAGCTGCTGCAAATCGTAGCAACTTACTTTTATGACAAGTTTGCAACTCTTGTATTACTTCTTCTTTGCTGCCACACTTGCCCTTACATGAAGAGAATTCTATAGATCTATCATTTCCTAATGTACCAATCGCATCGGCACGGCATTGTTTGCAGTGATACATCTGACTCATCGTTTCTCCACAAGTTTTTCTCATATCCATTATTTCTTTATTACTCACAAGTGGGAGGTCTTGGAATGCGCTCCCTTTCACTGGAATCAACTGCATAATGTTCGTAATTGTTCCACCAAGTTCTTTCACTTTCTTCACAACTTCTGGTATATGTTTCTCGTTAATTCCTTTTAACATTACAATATTAACTTTGCAGATAATTCCCTTATCTGTTAATAGCTTAATTCCTGCCATTTGATTTGCCATTAATATACTTGCGGCCTGCTCCCCCTTGTACTTTACTCCCATGTATTCAACGTACTTATAAACTTGAGCACCAATTGTAGGATCAATTGCATTCATTGTAACCGTTACATGTGATACCCCCAGTTCTACTAATTCATTTGCATACACTGGCAGCATTAAACCGTTCGTTGATATACAAAAAGTAATATCCGGATTGCTTTCTTTAATTAACTGTAACGTTTTCTTTGTTTCTTCAAAGTTTGCTAATGCATCTCCTGGTCCAGCAATTCCTACAACAGAAATATTCGGAACCTGTTTATCTACTTCTAAATATCTTTCATATGCTTCCTCTGGCGATAAAACCTCAGTTGTTACTCCAGGTCTACTTTCATTTGGACAGTCATATTTTCTTAAGCAATAATTACAACTAATATTACATTTAGGAGCAACTGGTAGATGAACTCTTGCATAATCACTTGCACCACTATTAAAGCAAGGATGTGTTTTTGTTTTCTGTTCTATTGTGTTCTTCGTACTTGTATCCATTTTCAACATATTGCTCCCTTCTTTCCCTCTATCCTTCAATTGAATATTTGTTATATGCTTCCTATTCTTAATCTTATTGAAGACTCTATTCTCAAGGTAATTCTGACTTTGATACTTTATCTTTTCTCCTTTATAATATTTCTCATATAATGCTCTACGAAAACTACTCTCTGTTTTGGCAAGCAATGTATTGGTTATCTCATCAAGAAATGTCAAAGTACCTTCATACCCTAATGTTAATAGTCTCTGACCCCCGATTCGATCATGTATTGGAAAGCTCCTTCTTACTAACGAAATATGAAGATTCTCTTCTATCCTTCTTGCATCTGAATTACCAATCAGTAGATTTGCTCCCCACTTTTTTGCATATTTCTCAATTATCTGAAAATCAACATCGTCAAGAATCTCATATTGTTCTACAAAAGCACTTTCAGCTACTTGCTTTACTTCCTCTTGCAATTTTTCTTTTAACTCTGGACATTTTGAGCCCGTTGCCACTAGAATCGGAACAATTCCATTCTCAGCACATAATCGAACCGTTCCGTATACAAAGTCTGGCTCGCCAAAGACCACTGCTCTTCCAACACTGTTATACTTATGAGAGTCAATCATAGCATCCAGATACCGTTCTCTTTGAGTACTTACCTCTTCTGACAGATTCTTACCTGACAAATATTTAAGTTCCTTTATTAATGCATCAATATCTCTTAAGCTCATTGGGAGATTTAATTTTTTATAAGGTATTTGATACTCTCTATATAAATACTCTGCAGGTGAATTCTCCTTATTCGTAAAAGTTGATAATTCTAAGGTATACCTTGCACCACCCATCATGGCAATCTCCTCTATACTCGCTCCTTTGGAGGGTAACCTATCATAATTCTTATGATATCCACTATCCAGATTCTCTGATAAGTCTGGAAGCAAAATATAATCAATCTCAAAGTGTTCTAATAAATTTTTTAAATATCTCGTATCCCCTGGACTGATTGGACCAGTAATAATATTTACTTTGTGATTCTTCTCACTCTTTCTTACTATTGTTTTAACAACTTGAAAAAGTGCCTTAAAAAAGCCTTCAAATTGTGTTCCCTGATATCCTGCTGTTGGCACAGATATGATTGGAATATTCCTATATTCGGGATTCTCTTCATAAAAATTATCAATGATTCTTGGAACATCTTCCCCAATTGTCTCAGCTAAACATGTTGTTGACACCCCAATTACTTCTGGTGAATATAGATTAATTAAATTCTTAAGACCTTTTTTCAAATTCTCTTCTCCACCATATACAGTACCTTCCTCAGTTAGCGAAGAAGAAGCAATATCAACTGGCTCATTATAGTGCGTTGCCATATGTCTTCTAATATATGTGCTACATCCTTGTGATCCATGTAATATGGACATACATTTTTTGATTCCATATAACGCCATAACTGATCCCATTGGCATACACATCTTACAAGGATTTACGTTCAAATTCACTAATGTCTGCTCCATATTATCTCCTATCTGCCTAGTTATAAGGCTCTTCCACCAAGAATTAAATGACTATAATTTAATTACAACTATCTACTATTACTCTTCCTCTAGCTCATGAATATATTCCCATACTGGACTATTCATACTTTCATTAATTTCTTTGGTAAAATTAATGACTCCTTCAAATCCTGCTAAAGGATGCTTTCTCTCATGATTATGGTCACAAAAAGCGATTCCTAACTTATATGCAAGTGGTCGTTCTTTAACACCGCCTACTAGAATATCTGCTCCCTTTTCTTTCATAAAGGTTTCTAACTCTGCGGGATTCGCATCATCTAGAATAATAGTATCTTTCTTAACAATACTTTCGATTACTTCATAATCATCTTTCTTACCTGTCTGAGTTCCAACTACTACTGTTTCCATGCCAAGAGAATGAAATTGCCGAATCAAAGAAATTGCTTTGAAACCTCCACCTACATAGATAGCCGCTTTCTTACCCATAAGTCTCTTCTTGTATTGACTTAGAAAATGTTCCAACCTTGCAGTCTCTTCTCTGGTAAATGCAACGGCCTTTTCTTTGGCTTTTTCATTTCCCATGGCCTCTGCGATTCGAATTAAGGAATTGGTGGTATCTTCTATTCCAAAAAAACTGACCTTAATATATGGAATTCCAAGTTCCTCCTCCATTCGATTTGCTAGATAGGTACTTGAACCTGCACACTGTACAATATTAAGAGTTGCTGTAGGTGCTTTGATAAGGCTTTCATAACTAGAATCCCCTGTAAAGGTTGAGATAACTGGGATTCCTATCTTCCTTAAGTACTCCTTTATAATCCAGATCTCACCAGCTAAATTAAAATCTCCTAAGATGTTCACACCTACCTGTTTTTTTGTAGCTAAATTTCCCTTTATTAATTCCATTAATGCATTGCAAGCCATTTTGTATCCAACCGATTTATTACCAGAGAACCCAGGTGACTTTACTGGTATTACGTTGATATGGTATTTTTCACTCATGGATTTACATACTGCATTTACATCATCGCCTATAACTCCTACAATGCAGGTTGCATATACAAAGATTAATTTTGGCGAGTACTTCTCTATAACTTCTTCAATCGCCTTCGTCAACTTTTTCTCTCCTCCAAAGATGACATCCTGCTCTCTTAAGTCTGTAGAAAAGCTATTGCGATAGATCTCTTCACCGCTTGAGAGACTACCTCGTATATCCCAGGTATAACTTGCGCATCCAATGGGCCCATGCACAATGTGAAAGGCATCTGTAATAGGATTTAACACAACTCTAGCACCGCAATACACGCAAGCTCTTTGGCTAACTGCTCCTGAGACACTATTGGTATCGCAGCGAATACCGCTACCTCCACAGCCTTCTCTGTCATATCGTATAAAGTCTTTTCTTTCCTCTAATACACCAGTGACTAGCTCCATAATGCTCCCCCTTTCTTTACAGCATAATAAAAAAGCAAAAAAAGGTACGATGACTGCTTCGTCACCATACCTTTAACTTTTTTATTGATTGGTTTGCTCTTTGTTCTTATATACATTTACATATCTTTCTTTTACAATACCATCTCGAAATCTTCTTCTGCATCATCTCGATCTTTACGGTCTAGAATTGCATTACAGATTAATTCCGCAAGTCTCATAGCACCTTTATATCCTACGATAGGCATATAGGAATGAATATAGCGATCAATGATTGGGAAGCCAGCACGAACTAATGGAATGTCTTCTGCTCTTGCAATATGCTTACCATGAGTGCCACCAATAAGTAGATCAACTTTCTCATTCTTAATCCATTGATGTAATAAGAATAGATCCCCTGCTTCTTTGGCTTTGTAGTCTTCAACGCCATATTTGGCATATAATTCTTTCGCTCTTGTCTCGAATAAGATTCCAGGTGTACCTGTTACAATATACTTTGGAATCATACCAAGCTCTAATACAAATTCTGCAATTCCAAGTACGGTATCAGGATCTCCATAGATAGCACAAGTTTTATTATAAGTATATGGATGAATGTCAATCATGATGTCAACCAACTGACCTCTTTCTTCCTCTAATTCATATGGTACTTCTTCGCTTGAAAATTCTTGCAATGCCATAACATATGCATCTGTTTCTGCTACCCCAATTGGAAGTGGTAATGTCTTATATGGTACATTACATTTTTTCTTTAATGTCTCTGCTGGGGATTCTGATGTTAATTCTCCTAGTGCAATGGTTAAGTTGGTATCTCCTAACTCTATGATATCTTCCACTTTAGTTCCGCCAGCTGGATACATTGTAAAAGTTCCTGTCATTGGGCTATCCATAACTCCGCTCGTGTCCGGAAGCACGATGAATGGAACTTTCATAAGACTAGCAATTTTCTTCATCTCACGCATATCTCCAGGGTTGGTGAAACCTGGTATTATTGTTACTTTCCCATTTTTCTTCCCTGTTGACTTTGCTAAATAATGAATGAATCCTGACACCATGTTGCTAAATCCAGTAATATGTGAGCCCTTATAACTTGGTGTATTGGTGTGTACCATATACTTTCCTTCTGGAATATCAATGTCCTGAATAATTGCATTAAGATCATCACCAATTGTCTCACTTAAGCAAGTTGTATGCACCGCAATAATGTCCGGCTTATAGATGTCAAATATATTCTTTGCTGCGGTCTTAAGATTACTTCCACCACCGAATACAGACGCACCTTCTGTAAAGGAACTTGAGGAAGCCATTGCTGGATCTTTAAAATGTCTGGTTAAGAACATTCTATGAAAAGCACAACATCCTTGCGAACCATGACTATGAGGTAAACATTTATGAACACCAAGTGCTGCATACATAGCACCAACTGGTTGACAAGTCTTTGCTGGATTCACTCTAAGCGCTTCTCGCGGTTTTATTTCCTTGGTTGTATAATCTAACATTATGCTTCACCTCCTAAAGTACCCACTAATGTAGGAGTTGTTTTCCATGGAGCTTTCGTAAGTCCCCATGCTGGAGTATAGATTCCCATTGTGATATCTCTTGCAAAGTTTACAGCACCACGAAATCCTGCATATGGACCACTGTAATCATAAGAATGTAACTGACGTGATAGAACACCTGATTTTTGTGCAACAAATTTATCTTTTATACCAGAAAAGAAGATATCTGGTTTTAATAACCTTATAAACTCTTCTGTTTCAAAATGATTCAAGTCATCGACCATGTAAGTTCCATCCTTCATATCTTTTACCATACCGCCATAATATCCTAAGAAGTTCTCCTCTTTTAAGCGGTTTACTTCCTCTTCTGGGAGATATAGATGGTATTTTTCTTGATCTGGTTCTACTGTTATTGATTCAATATTCTTACTGTCTGCGTCTGGCTTAATCGTTGGTATAACTTCTCGACCTTCATATTCATCTCTGTGACCGAATTCGTAACCAGCTAGTAGAGTGGTGATTCCAAGATCATTAAGTAGAAGTTGATAATGATGGGCTCTTGAACCTCCAACGTATAGAACGGCCTTTTTTCCTTTTAGTTTGCTTTTATAGTATTCCATATCGTCTTCAATTAAGTTAATTTCATCAGCAATGACATCTTCAGTTCTAGCCGTCATCTCTGGATCGTTAAAGAATTTTGCAATATCACGAAGCGTCTTTATTGTTGCTTCTACACCAACAAAATTGCCTTTTAACCATGAAACACCATATTTCGTCTCTAGCATCTCTGCAATATAGTTAATGGAACGGTGGCATTGTACAATACTTAGATTTGCCTTATGCGCATTCTTTAGATCTTCTATACTACTATCTCCAGTAAATACAGATACAACCTCATAACCTATTCTCTTTAGAATACGTTCTGTCTCCCAGCCGTCACCACCAATGTTATATTCCCCTAATATATTAACGGAAAATTTGCTCTTAGGCTCTCTATCCCCTTCACCAATTACAAATCTCATCAACTGGTTATTGGCAATATGGTGACCCGCGGACTGGCTTACCCCTTTATAACCTTCACAACTGAATGCAATACACTTGATTCCATATTCTGTTTCTGCCCATCTAGCTACTGCATGAATATCATCACCAATCAGACCTACTGGACAGGTGGAACAGATGAATATCGTAGAAGGATGAAAGATATCCATTGCTTCTTCAATTGCTTTCTTTAACTTCTTTTCTCCCCCGAATACGATATCTGCTTCTTGCATATCTGTTGAAAAACAATATTGTAGATAATGATCTGTATCTTCTACTTTTTTAGCCTTATGTCTTCTTGTTCCCCATGCATAGAAGGAGCATCCAATTGGACCATGCACAATCTGAACTGCATCTTTAATTGGTCCAAGTACAACGCCTTTACATCCAGCATAACAACATCCTCTATGTGTCATGATACCTGGAACTGCACGAACATTGGCTGTAATCATGTTATTATTATCATTATTATTAACTTCAACCATATGCTCTTTACGGTTTTTATACACTCTAGAACTATAATTCTCTAATACTTGCTCTTTCGCACTCATTGTTGTCACCTCCTATATCATTATTTTTAATATGCTTCCAATGTACTCTCCCCTGTACGCACCTTATAAGATTCGTAAATAGGAAGTACAAAGATCTTACCATCTCCAGGATTACCAGTAGAATTGGCATCCATGATAACATCAACCACTTTATTTACATCATCATCTTCAACGATCAAGGTAAATACTCTCTTCGGAATTAGCCTAGCCGACTCAGTTAAGTATTCCCCAACCGGTGACACTGGTACTTCGCCTGCATCAACAATGGAAGTAAGAAGAGACATATCAATTAACTTCTTTCCTCTTCCTAATACCTTTCTACAAGTAAAGGAAGGATATCCAGCGCTTGCTAATGCTTCCTTGGTTTGATTCACTTTATTCAAACGAACAATCGCCATAACTTCTTTCATCTGATTACACGCCCTTTCTCGGATTATAATCCCTTTGTCTTTGTACTAATGGTATAAGCTTCTTCGACTGGGCTGACAAAGATTCTACCATCGCCAAAGTTACCGTTTTCTCCAGTTCTAGCGTATTTCATAATGATTTTAATTACATCCTCTTTATCCGAATCTTCGACTACCATTAACAACATTTCTTTTGGAATCTCATCATAATAGATATCTCCGACTTTTACCCCTTTTTGTTTGCCCCTGCCGAATACATCCATCTTCGTTACTGCTGGATAGCCAGCAGATAATAACTCAGATAACACTACACCCGTCTTTTCTGGTCTGATAATAGATCTTACTAATAACATATGGTAACCCTCCTTCTCTTCCTAATATTAAATGTCCATGATTCCATGTTCCATTAAGATTTCTTCCAATCTGTCTTGCTTCATTGGTTTAGGAATAACAAACATATCATTTCCATCAATTTTACTTGCCAATGCTCGATATTCATCTGCTTGCGGAACGGTTGGATCATAGTCAATTACAGTCTTTTTATTAATCTCAGCTCTTTGAACCATGTTATCTCTAGGTACAAAGTGAATCATCTGACTTCCTAACTCTTTAGCAAATGCTTCTACAAGTTCTGCTTCTCCATCTACCTTTCTTGAATTACAGATGATACCACCAAGACGAACTCCACCAGTATTCGCATATTTTTGAATACCTTTTGAAATATTATTTGCTGCATAGAGAGCCATCATCTCACCAGAAGCAACAATGTAGATCTCCTGTGCTTTACCTTCACGAATCGGCATTGCGAAACCACCGCATACAACATCTCCAAGTACATCATAGAATACATAATCTAAGTCATCTGTGTAAGCCCCAAGTTGTTCTAGCATACTGATGGAAGTAATAATACCACGACCTGCACAACCAACACCTGGCTCTGGTCCACCAGATTCTACGCAACGAATTCCTGAGAAGCCAGTCTTCATGATATAATCAAGATCAATATCTTCTCCTTCTTCACGAAGCGTATCAAGAACGGTCTTTTGTGCCAAACCTCCAAGTACAAGTCTTGTTGAATCTGCTTTTGGATCGCAACCAACGATCATAATCTTCTTACCCATCTCACCCAAACCTGCTGTTAAGTTCTGAGTTGTGGTGGATTTACCAATACCACCTTTACCATAGATAGCCACTTGTCTCATAAACCATTACCTCCTTAAATGTTAAGCTGCTGTGACTTATTGTCACAATCATTGTTTGCTCCAATCGATTAGAAGTTCTCAGATCTGAAGAAAGGCGTCACTACTTATCACTCCGTAGTGGCGCCTCTGTTCTAGAATGTTCAACAACTCTATGCATTGATTATATCTAGGTTGATAATTTGTTTCAATACATCATTTTGTCATATTTTTCATCTAATTTGTTTGACTCTTTGTTCTATTTTAACAATATGTTTTTATATTCAGATAATTTACCTTTATCACTACTAGTAACTGTATATCTTAAAATCATACTTTTATACTATGAAAATTTCCAATCATAATTATTTTAGTAGTAATTTATTTTAGGTTCCTATATACTATAAATTATTAAATAACTTTAGGTATTACAGCATACATAAAAATATTTTTATTATAAATAAGGGGGAAACCATATGGGCATATTAATGATTTTAGTTGGTTTATTTTATATTTTTTTACCAAAAGTAGCTTGGTACATTGAGATTGGTTGGAAAATCAAAGATTCAGAGCCAAGTGATGCAAGTCTAAACTTTAATCGAGTTCTTGGAGTGATTCTTTGTATTGTTGGTATATTTTATAGAATCCTACATTAGGAGCTTTTTTTATCTAGCCTGGCAAGTTGCCTAGACTACCTACCAAACAGGTCATATGTCGGGCAACTCATATTATTCATATAAAAACATAAGCGATTCCTCGGATATATGTAGCATACTCGGTACTTTTTCATGCAAGTTCTCCCTCCAATAAGTTTTACTTATCTTCCACATTAATGTTTTTTCACCTGCTAAGCTTACTATGATTGTATTCTCAAAAGGACCTTCTAATTGTTTCACCTGTTTACATGCATATGAATTCTTTTCGCCTATACTGCCAATTCTTATATCATGAGCTCTTATTCCTACGTGTGTACAACCTATACCCACTTCTCGATGTGTATTTATCATTACTCCCCAATCTAATGCCAGATAGGAATGCTCTTCCACTTTCTGAATTCTAGATATATTCTTACATCCTGTAAGCTTAGCAACTGGAACTTTGATTGGATTTAGAAAAAGATCCTTTGTTCCTCCATGAACTAGCACCCTTCCCTGATCTACTACCATCATGTTTTCACAAAAACGATAGACTTCATCTCTACTATGAGTGACCATAATAATCTCACCTTTATAGAATTCTAAGGCCTCCAATAGTTCTTGTTGTAATTGATCTTTTAAGTAATAGTCTAGAGCAGAAAACGGTTCATCCAACATTAATAACTCAGGCTCATACGCTAGAATTCTTGCTAGCGCAACTCTTTGCTGTTGTCCCCCTGATAATTGCCACGGATATCTTTTTTTTAATTCTTTTATTCTCAGAAGTTCTAACTGATTATCCACAATCTCACTTTTTTCTTTTTTTCCACAATGTAATCCGCATCCTATGTTTTCTTCCACAGTCATGTTCGGAAATAGTGCATAACTTTGAAATAGATAACCTATATTTCTTTTTTGAGGCGTTATATTAATCTTCTTTTTAGAATCATATAAGATACGATCTCCTAGTACAATCTTACCTTCATCTGGACGTTCAATCCCCGCAATACACTTTAGCGTCATACTCTTACCACAACCTGATGCACCTAGAATCCCTAGTCTTTCATTTGATCTATTTTTATGTAATCTCTCATTCTCCAATTCATTTGCAACACGACTAGGCTGAATGATATCCCCTCTTTCAGTGGTGCTAAAACATATATCTAGAGTAAAATCTTTAAACTTTTTCTTAATCTCAACAGATAGGCTCAATACTTCCCCCTCTTCTTCCTCTCACAGTAATTCAACGTAAAGATTACAATAAAAGACAAAATAACTATAATTACTACCCACGTATATGCTAGTTTCATATTGTATCCTTGAACCGCCATATAGATAGCAACTGGGATTGTCTGCGTTATTCTTGGTATATTTCCAGCTATCATTAATGTTGCTCCGAACTCGCCTAGCGCCCTTGCAAATGCCAATATTCCTCCTGAAAGGATACCTGGCATAGCAAGTGGCAGAAGGATCTTAAAGAAAATTGTACTTTCTGACATTCGTAATGTTCTAGCTGCATATATTAAGTTTTCATCAATTTGTAGAAAAGCAGCTTTTGCCGATCGGTACATCAAAGGAAATGAAATTACAACTGCAGCAATCACAGTAGCAGACCAAGTAAATACAATCTGTATATGAAATTGTGACAAGATTCTACCAATCGGTCCATTTCGGCCAAATAAGAGTAATAAAAAGAAACCTGCTACTGTTGGAGGAAGTACAAGTGGAAGTGTAAAGACTCCATCTAATATAATTGCATACAATTGCTTTTTGCTATAAGTCCGCCATGCAGCATATGTTCCAACAAGGAATGTAAATAATGTTGCTGTAATAGCTGTTTTTAATGATATAACAAGCGGTGTAAAGTCCATATTCTCCCTCCTCTTATCTTCTCATAAAATCACTTATTGCCCATTGATAAATCCATACTTTTCAAAGATTTTCATTGCTTCATCTGTTTTCAGATAATCTAAAAATGCTTTAGCCGCTTCTACTTCTTTCGAAGCTCTTACTACTCCAATAGGATATATTACATCATCATGACTTCCTTCTGGTGCCTCGGCTACCACCTTTACCTCTTTTGAAGACTGCGCATCTGTCTGATATACAACCCCAGCATCCGCATTTCCCGTACGTACCCAAGCTAACACCTCTGTCACATCTTTACCGTAGGTTGCTTGTTTTTGCACTTTTTCTAGAAGATCTAGGCTTTTAAAAACCTGTTCCGCATATTGACCTGCTGGCACACTGGCTGGGTCACCAAGCGCTATCACTTTGGCCTTTAATATATCATCAAAACTAGTAATGCCCAATGTACTATCCTTCGGTACAATTAGCACTACCTTATTTTTAAGAAGAATACTTATTGTATTATCAACCATTAGTTCTTCTCCTTTTAGTGTTGCCATTTGTTTCTCTGCTGCTGAAATAAATACATCCGCTGGCGCACCCTGTTCTATTTGTTGCTGTAATGCGCCTGAACTTCCAAAATTAAAGTTAAGTGTTACCTTTTTATTAGCTGCTTCATAAAGTGTTTTAATCTCCTCCATTGCATTTTGTAAGCTTGCCGCTGCCGAGATAATGAGCTCTGTTTTCTGATTACTACCTTTTTCATTTGTTGCACTAGCTTCCTTTGTAGAAATGTCTTTTTTGCATCCTGAAAATGCTAAAACACACAAACACGCAATTAATACTAACTTAATTCCTTTCTTCATATTCTCTACCCCTTTCCTTATTTATAACTTTTCTGTATTCTATAGAATACAGTTGAATGCTATTTCTTATATAGCGTTGTTATGTTCCTAAGACACAATATCTATAAATTAAAAAATGCCTTAGATTATGAAAATCTAAGACATCTTTGTCATGAACGAAAAGACCTAATTATTGGATTATTATTTTTTAATAACTATAAATATAAATTATATAATTTATATATTGAAAAGTTAAGCTCAAATACGTGTTTCTTTGAAGTATATTCATTCTTTTTTTGATTAATACTGTGTATTTTACTACTACAGTAAGTTTCTGTCAATCGTATTTTATAATTATACATTACTTTATAATATATATACGTTCCGACATGCTGTAATACTTAGAATTTGAAAAAGCTACTTGAGATTAACTCACAAGTAGCTTTTCATATATCCATATTTAATTATTAAACAGATTGTTTTACTTGTATGCTTACAATCCTATTGAAATTCTTCAAACTCTTTACATAATTCATAAATAGCATGAACTTGTTCTCCAGCCTGGTTAACAGCTTCTAAATTATTTGTTGATACACTTGTTATCTCTTCTGCACTTGCTGTGATTTCTTCTATGTTACTTGAGAATTCCTCTGTGCTCTCTACAATTACAGTATTGGCAGCCGCTAATTCACTAGCCATATTGCTTGACTTAATTACGCTCTTTTCTAGTTTCTCAACTAATTTATCCATTCTTTCAAAGATACGATTTACATTCTGAATTCCGTGTGTTTGCTCTTCTACATGGATAATTGCAGTTTCAATATTTGCACCTGCAGTACTAGCATCTTCTGATAATGCAGATATTAATCGGTTAATTTCACTTGCAGATTCTTTTGTTCTGGAAGCTAATTGACCAATTTCATCTGCAACTACGCTGAATCCTTTACCAGCTTCACCAGCTCTAGCAGCTTCAATACTCGCATTTAAAGCTAACATATTTGTTTGATTAGAGATTGCACTAATCATATCTACAATCTTAATAACTTCATTCATTCTCTCTTGTAATGCTTCCATTGACTGACCAACTTCGATATTCTTCTCATTCAATTCTGTCGAACTAGTCAATACTTTCTTAATCTCTGTAATACCATCGTCTGCTACTTCTTTCGACTTAATTGCTACATCCTTCACATCTTCTGAATAACTTGTCATGCTCTCAATAGATGCTTGAATCTCTTGAGTTTGAGCCGTTTGATTCTGAACACGCTCAGCAGTATATGTAATTGCAGTCGTAATATTCTCTATGGAAGCTGTAATATCAGAAGAACTTTCTCCTATTCCTCTAGATATGCTCTCAAGATCACCTAATTTCTCTGTGATTGTATTTGCTAGGCGTATTACAGAATCCGCAATATGTTTTTGCTTTTTCTCATGTTCTGAGATACGATTCATATCTTGCTTATTAAAATAATTTGATGCTTTTGATACCCATATTAGTATAATCATTGTACTAATCAGTGTAAATACGCGGTATATTTCTGAACCAAATTCAATGTGACCCTGCATCATTAAGACAATCATATGGGACATATTAATCAGCAATCCAACTACACCAGTAATTACTGAAGTCTTTACATTTGCAAATATAGATAATGCAATATATAAAGGGATGATGATTGCCCAAGTACTACTATTCCCTTTTCCAAAGTGTAATAGCATTGCATACACGATAAGATAACCAATAGCACCAATAATCATAAAGCTTTCACTATCTCGTTTATTCTTAAGATAGATTAGATCTACTACAATAGCAATAATTGATACTCCTAACGGTAGAATGAACATTAGTATACTTCTGTCCTCACTGACGAAATAAAAGAAGCTAATAATATTCATACATAGATACATTGCAAGTAGGATAGCGGTATATACCCTATTGTTTTTTTCAATTCTCGACATTTTTAATCTCCTTACCTTTTTATTCGGATTAGAGTGTCATACATCCTTTTTATCCAATTTTACGTAATCTCACTTTAATCCAGTTGTATAGTTATGGACCCTCTATCAAAATTTACTACTCCTATTGACAGTATACATAAAATTAGACCAAAAGTCCTATTTTTTTTATTAAGAAAGCATTAAAAATTCAAACCGCTGTAAGAATATTACTATAATCGCTCAATACTATTTCTAATAATGTCCGCTGAATGTATCAATTGTTCCTTTTCCTCTTCATTTAAATTGAATACCCCAATATCCTTTATTCCATCTCGATTTAAGATTGCTGGTACTCCTAGATAGATTCCCTCAATTCCATATTCTCCTTCTAGATAAGCACTTACTGCATATAGTTTATTCTCATTACCTAAGATAGCTGCAACAATACCAGTCACTGCTCCAGCGATTCCGTATTGCGTATTTCCTTTTGATTTCAGCACATAATAACCTGCCCTTTTGGTTTGCTGCACAATTGAATCTATATCAACTTCTTGAAGCATATCTCTATTATCTGATAGTATTTCTAAAAAGTTTTTGCCTCCAGCTCTTACATGACTCCATGGAATCATCATTGTATCTCCGTGTTCTCCAAGTACACAAGCATCAATACTGCTTGGATCCATTCCCATAATCTCACCGATTTTTTGCTTCAATCTAGCAGTTTCTAAAATGGTACCTGTACCAATGACACGATTCTTTGGAAGTCCTGAGAGCTCTTTTACCAAATATGCCATGACATCAACTGGGTTAGAAACAACTACAAATATACCATCAAAACCACTCTCCATAACTGGTGGTATGATATTTCTAATTATTGTTGCTGTCTTTTCTAGCATCATAAGTCGATTCGTCTCACCATCCATTGGGGCAGATGCAGTTATGACTACAATATCAGCATCACCACATTCCTTATAATCACCAACTTTAATACGTACATTTCTATTCTGGAAATCAATACTATGCTGTATATCCCATACTTCCCCTTGGGCTTTTTCTTTATTAATATCTACAAGTACAACCTCAGCTGCAATACCTTTTACCACAAGGCTATATGCAGTCGTTGCACCTACTGCACCTGCTCCAATTATTACTACTTTTGTTATATTACTCTTCATATTATATCCTCCTACTAGATTCGCACTAGATTACATACCTGCAAATTGCTCGCAAGCCTAAATTCGACGCGTGAAATGCTTTTTCATACTAACATACTTTAAAACCATAAAGTAAAAGTGGGCAACTCATATTAGTTGCCCACTTTTACTAAATATATCTTTATCCAGTTTGAATTCAATTTATTCCTAACCATGTTAATATCCATTTCTATTTCACTGATTATAGTTTCATTTGCTTACATTTAGTATATTTAGAATATAATATTATGTCAATATAAAGTAAGTACCAATAGTTATTATATATCTTTTATGTCTTCCTATCTCTTTCTCATAACGTCTAGATGATTCAATTACTTTATCTAATGTTGAATAAGCTCTAATTCGCATTGTTATAATAATTACTATATACTCATATTCCAAATTTCCAAACTTATATATTTATGTTTTCCTTCCTTTCGTAAATTATCTTAAATTCTTTTACATCATATTATCAATTATTTTTATCATTTCATGCAATCTTTAAAGTTCATTTAAGCTTCACCATTTAGAATAACAATATAATAAGTTTTAGAAAGGAGCTTTCTTATGGATATTGCAATTATTCCCGCATACGATCCCGATCAAAAGCTAATAGAACTCATAAAGGATCTGCATCTAAAAGGAATTCAAAATATAATAGTTATAAATGATGGAAGTAGCACAGATTCTAACATTGTATTTCATCAGATTAGTTCTTCCGTAACTCTCCTAACTCATGAAGAGAATAAAGGAAAAGGTGCAGCCATTAAAACTGCTCTAAAATATATAATAAATAATATTAATCCACATACTGTTGATGGCATTGTTATTCTAGATGCCGATGGCCAACATCGCCCAGTGGATGCAATCCGTCTCTTAAATGCAGCACATGAAACTGGCTCTGGACTTGTACTTGGTGTAAGGTGCTTTGATGAAAAGATTCCTATCAAATCGTTATTTGGAAATACCTTAACCAAATATGTATTCCGTTTATGTAGTGGCAAATGGGTCTCTGATACACAAACTGGTCTTAGAGCGTTCTCTATGGATATGGTTCCCGAATTACTAGATGTATCTGGAGAACGTTATGAATATGAAATGAATGTATTATTAACCTTAGCTAAGAAAAAGATTGCATTCACAGAAGTTCCTATTGCAACCATATATCATGATAGTAACAATTCTTGCTCCCACTTTCGAGCAGTACGTGATTCAGTAAGAATATACGGTAATATACTTGCATTCTCAGGTGCATCCTTTTTAAGTTTTTTATTAGACTATATTTTATTCTTCCTATTTGTTCGAATCTTTGATACAGGATTGGAGGCAGCCGCTTCATTAGTATACGCTAACGTAAGTGCGAGACTAATTAGTGCAGCTTTTAATTACTATTTAAATAGTACCTTTATATTCAAGCACAAAGATGACAGGTTAAAATCAATGGTTAGTTACGCCTTCCTTGCTTGCCTAATTTTAGCATTAAATACAATACTTCTTTATGGATTAAATGATTATCTAGGATTAGATAAAGCGATTGCGAAATTAATAACAGAGCTCACTTTGTTTGGTGTTAGCTTTGTAGTTCAAAAGTTTTTTATATTTAATAAAAAAAGACATACAAATGTTATGATGTTGTAATATAAAAAAATCAAACTTCCCAGTTATTTATTAACTACTTGATAAATTCAGAAGTTAAGCTATCATAATTGAAAGGTAAAAGGATATCACTATGAATAAAAAAATAAGATTATTACCAGCGTGGCTTATAATAACAATTGATGTTGTGGTAATTGCAGCATATGTAGGAGGCTTTTATTTATTTTACTATGTAACGCCACGACAACTTGAAAGTAGTGGAATCAAAACGGCCCAGGAATCTAGCACTTCAATCACCTCTGATGATTCTTCTGAGAATACATCAGAGTCAACTTCTAAGGATTCTTCGGATAGTTCCTCTAATTCCTCTAACACCACTGGAACAACAACTACTACTACTGCTACTACCGATTGGTCAGAGACATTTGCTGATAAGTTCACAGACACTGTCGTAACCACGGATGATTCCTACACTAGCAAAAATATCTCAATCAAAGTCAAAAAATGTACCAAAGGTTCTGGAAGTAATTTAGTTACTTATTATGTAGCAGATGTCTACCTTGCAAATATTAAATGTCTGCAAAGTGGATTTGCTGATAACACTTATGGTGTCGGATATACACAAGATGTATTAAGTATGGATTCTGATTTGAATGCTTTACTAGCAATTAACGGTGATTATTACGGAAATGGAAGTAATGGTATTGTCATACGTAACGGTGAAGTATACCGAGACACTACAAATGGCTCAGACGTATGCGTTCTATACTATGATGGAACAATGAAAACCTATTCCGGAGATGAATTTGACGCCAAACAAGCAATCAAGGATGGAGCTTATCAAGCATGGTCCTTTGGTCCTTCGCTATTAGATGATTCTGGCAATGCTAAGACAAGCTTTACTGCAGATGGTCATGTGCAACAGGCTAATCCAAGAACTGCGATTGGATATTATGAACCTGGACATTATTGCTTCGTAGTCGTTGATGGTCGTCAAAGTGGTTATTCTGTTGGCTTAGACTTAACCGACTTCTCTTCGTTATTTAAAGAACTTGGATGTACTGCTGCCTATAACCTAGATGGTGGTAAATCTTCTGAGATGACTTTTAATGATGCTTTTGTCAATCAACCTGCAGACGGTGGACGTGAAGTAAGTGATTGTGTTCTAATTAAGGAGGTCGAATAATATGAATCTAATTCGAAGCGTTTTACCACATATATTAATTATTATATCAGGAATATTTATTGTATTTTTGATTCTAGATAGTTATAATCCAACTATGGAATTTGTAAGTAATCCTATCTCAACGAAATTATTCTGGGCATTTTGTATATTATCCATTATTAACGGGGTACTGACCATCGTATCAAATCGAAGCAAATGGAGAAATAAAGAATAATGTTTCAAACAAAATATGAAATAAATTGTGAAACCTTATCCCCTGAACGTCAATTCTATCAAGAATCCTATATCTTACTAGAAGGTGCTATTATTGAAGTCCTTTCTAGGTTAGATATTATTCGTAAATATAAAATAACACTGGGGGATAAGGACCCTATAGAACATTATAAATCCAGAATAAAATCAGCAGATAGTATGAAAGAAAAATTAATTCGCAAAAACCTTCCTGTTACTGTAGAAAGTGCATTAAGTCAGATTCATGATGCTGCAGGCATCCGTGTAATTTCTACCTTCTTAGATGATGTCTATTGCATTGTGAACATGCTAAAGGATCAACAGGACATCAAGGTAATTGAAGAGAAAGATTATATCCATAATCCCAAGCCAAATGGTTATCGAAGTTATCATATGATACTACAAGTGCCGATACATATACAAAATGGTATTCGAACCGTTTACTGTGAACTTCAGATTAGAACCATAGCCATGGATTGTTGGGCAAGTCTCGAACATCAGATGAATTATAAAAAGAATACACCAAAGATTACAATGATACAAAATGAACTAAAGAGATGTGCAGATGAAATAGCTTCTACTGATATCAATCTGCAGGCAATTCGAGATATGATTTATGAAATCCAGGATTGTGATTAAAGGGGGGTATAGTATCAAATGTCTCACTTTAGTTTACTGAGTGTAAATTGATGTATATTATGAATTTTGGCTACCTTTCCTTCCGGTAACATATTTTTTACAAGCCTCAGTGCAAGCGAAAATACTCACTTACGTTCCTATTTTCACTTTGAGTCTTGACAAAATATAAACGTTACCCTCAGCCGGATTACGCCAAAATTAATAATATAGTACAGTGATTTCACTTGCTTGCAAGAGTGAAATCACAAACGTCGAGAGTGAAAGCGTTTTTTTCACTCTTATACATCAATATACACAATTTAAGTTAAGAAAGACATTTGAAATACATATCTTAATAGGCATTATGAAAGCAGAAAGGTGAGGGGTAGAAATGAGAATTTTACTAGCAGAAGACGAAAAGGAATTATCCAATGCATTGGTAGCAATATTAAAACATAATAATTATTCTGTGGATGCTGTTTATGATGGGGCGGATGCTCTTGATTATGGATTATCTGAGAATTATGATATTATTATCTTAGATATTATGATGCCTAAAATGAGTGGGCTTGAGGTATTAGAAAAGCTTAGACAGGGTGGAATTCATACACCAATTCTGATGTTAACAGCTAAGGCAGAGATTGAGGATCGTATTCAAGGTCTTGATATGGGCGCTGATGATTATCTTAGTAAGCCATTTGCAATGGGAGAATTATTAGCAAGAGTTCGTGCCATGGGCAGAAGAAAATCTGAGTTTACACCAAATCTTATTGAGGTGGGTAATATTAGCCTTAATAAAGAAAATTATGAGCTTTCCAATGGACAATCTTCTCTTCGACTTGGTAATAAAGAATATCAGATGCTAGAGATGCTCATGGTTAATACCAAACGCCTTATTTCTACTGAGCAATTTATGGAACGAATCTGGGGATATGATGCAGAAGCTGAGATTAATGTCGTATGGGTATACATCTCCTACTTAAGAAAAAAGCTTTCTTCACTAGAAGCGAATGTTAAAATCAAAGCTGTGAGAGGAATTGGTTATACATTGGAGGAATGCGAATGATTAAAAAACTACAACGAAAATTTATAATTATTACGATGAGTTCTTTATTCTTAGTAATGCTTCTTATTGTTCTATCGATTAATGGAATTAACCTTTATCAGATGTATCAAAATATTGACGGCACTATGGATATACTATCTGAAAATAAAGGGCAATTCCCAATGTTTGATAAAAAGGATATTCCAAAAGGTGACGAACCAAGGTATGGATTTCATATTAATCCAGAGACCCCTTTTAAGACTAGATACTTTGTAGCTACCATTAGTGAAAAAGGTGTCGTTCAGGATACCGATACCGGGCATATTAGAGCAATTTCATCAACTGATGCTCAAACATATGCTAAATCTGCGTTAAAAAAGAATAGGAAAAGTGGATTTATTGGAATCTATCGTTATCAATTAGTCAAACAATCCAGTGGGTCGATGATTATCTTTATCGATTGTAGAGAACAACTTGATAATGCCAAAGCACTTTTACTAATCTCTCTAGGTGTAGCCATCGCAACTCTTCTCCTTGTATTTCTTCTGGTATCTATCTTCTCTAAGAAAGCAATTAAACCAATCATCGAGAGTACAGAAAAGCAGAAACAATTTATTACGGATGCAGGACACGAGATCAAAACACCGATAGCTATTATTTCTGCCAATGCGGATGTTCTCGAATTAACAGGTGGCAAGAACGAGTGGATTACTAGTATTCGCAACCAGACAACTCGCCTTGATAAATTAGTAAAGAATATGCTCATGCTATCCAAAATGGAGGAGGGTAATATTAAACTAGTGTTCTCTCCCTTTGATATTAGTAAAACATTTATGGATATTGCTGGTCCATTTGAGATAATGGCGGAAACTCAGAATAAGAATTTTCTATTAAATATACAACCAGGACTAAAGATAAACGGTGATGAAAGTAGCATCGGGCAGTTAATCTCTACCTTAGCAGATAACGCAATCAAATATTCGAAGGAAGAAGGTACGATTAAAATCTCCTTAACTCCATATAAAAAAGGTGTGAAGTTAGAGGTCTATAATACTACGGAACCTATCGATCCTGCAAATCTTGATAAATTATTTGATCGTTTCTACCGCTCCGATTCCTCCAGATCAAGAGAAACTGGCGGCTACGGCATTGGATTATCTATTGCCAAATCTATTGTAGAAGCCCATCATGGAAAGATTACTGTAAAAAGTGACGATGGTAACTCTATTCGATTTACGATAGTTCTATAAACTTAATATGAACATAAAGGTTAGAATCTCAAAGTATACTGCTTCTTTGAGGTTCTAACCTTTTTTATTGTATTTGTTTGAGCGAAGCGAGTTGTCTGTTTGAAACATGAGTTTTTCTGTTTTGTGCATATCACCTGACATGTAAAGTTGTAACACTATTAATGTTAATTTCACGTAAACTTTAAAGTTCATTTAAAGTTCATCCCTTACAATGAGTTCATAAGATATAACCAAGCAAGACAGGAGGGATTGAAATGAGTAATTACCAAGATACATTCAAACGTTATGAAAAAAAATATTTATTAAGCAAAGAACAATATTCCTTGTTTATGGAAAAGACAAAAGACCATCTTAAAATAGATGATTATGGTGAAATAACAATTTGTAATATTTACTTTGACACCCCTAATCGTATGTTAATACGTAGTTCACTAGAAAAACCGATCTACAAAGAAAAATTAAGATTACGAAGTTATGGAACTCCATCAATAGGTGACAATGTTTTCATTGAACTTAAGAAAAAGTACAAAGGAGTTGTATATAAAAGGCGTGAACAGATGGAGCTTACGAGTGCAGAAGATTATCTCTATGATTATCTTCCTTCGACGAAACAGACACAGATTACCAAAGAACTCGATTGGTTTCTTAAGTTCTATAAGGACTTAATTCCATCTATGTATATATCCTATAATCGTTTCGCGATGTATGGCCTAGAAGATTCAGAGGTTCGTGTAACATTTGATCAAAATATTATATACAGACAAGAGGACCTCTACCTAGAGTCTGGAGTCTGGGGAGAACCTTTATTAGAAGAAGGGCAAAAATTAATGGAGATTAAGATACCCGGCACTATGCCACTTTGGTTATCACATATTCTAGATGAATTAAGTCTCTACCCTGCATCTTTCTCTAAATATGGAAATGCTTATAAAGAGACTCTTAAGATAAAGAAACAAAGAATTCAAAATAATAGAACAGCAAAAGGAGAAAAGAAATATGCTTAATTCAATCTTAACAACAACTTTTTCAATTGATAAATTTTTAATCTGTATGGTGTGCTCCTTAATACTTGGGGCAGCACTTGGGTGGCTACATAGTAAATTTAATAATAGCAGCAAAGGATTGGTAATTACTATTGCTCTTCTACCTGCACTTGTGCAAATGGTAATCATGTTAGTAAACGGTAATCTCGGTACTGGCGTTGCCGTAATGGGTGCCTTTAGTTTAGTTCGTTTCCGCTCTATCCCAGGAAGTGCAAAAGAAATCAGTAGTATCTTCGCTGCAATGGCAATCGGACTTGCTACCGGAACTGGATATCTAGTAGCAGCAATCCTTTTTGTAGTAATTATAGGTGCTGCTAATACCCTTTATAACGTAACTAGCTTTGGAGAAAGTAAACAAAAAGAAAAAGAATTAAAAATCACAATTCCTGAAAGCCTTGATTATAACGGCATCTTTGATGATTTATTTGAAACGTATACAACAAAAAATGATTTAATTCAAGTAAAAACAGCTAATATGGGTAGTCTTTATAAATTGGAATATCGAATTCAATTAAAAGATGTAACACAGGAGAAGGCATTTATTGATGACCTTCGTTGTAGAAATGGTAACTTAGAAATCACTTGCGGAAGAGTAAGCTTCGGGAGTCTAGAACTTTAAACACCAATCATAATAGAAAGAAAACGAGGTATGTACTATGAGAAAACCATGGCTTAAATATATAGCAATCGCAACAATATCAGCAACTTTATTAACCGGATGTAAAGGAAGTACAAGTAGTAATACAACTACAAGTAATACTTCAACTTCCTCATCAACCACCTCCTCCTCTACATCTGCAACAGCAACAAGCACCGCAACAAATGAATCTACCTCCACTGTTGTTGTAGATAAAGAGTTTTCCGCAAAAGATCTTGAAGTAGGATATGATGAAAGCTCTTCTACCAACATTACCTTAAATGGAAGCACCATCAAATCGTCAAGTAGCAATGGTGTAACTATAAAAGGTAGTACGCTTACCATAACTAAAAAAGGTACCTATGTGATAAGTGGCACTTTAAAGGATGGACAAATTATCGTAGACACAGATGATAAATCAAAAGTTCATATTGTTCTAAATGGCGTAAATATCACATGTTCTGACAATGCACCAATCTATGTGAAATCTGCAGATAAAGTATTTATCACACTAGCCAAGAACTCTAATAACACTCTAACTGACAGTGCAACATATACACAATCCGACGATACCAATGTAGATGGCGTAATCTTTAGCAAATCAGATTTAACTCTAAATGGTTCTGGTACTCTTACTATCACAGGAAACTATAAACATGGTATTGCATCCAAAGATGATCTTATAATTACTGGAGGTACTTATCATATCACCGCTGTAAAAGACGGCCTAAACGGTAAAGACTGTGTGAAAATCAAAGATGGTACCTTTGATATATCTGTAACTGATGGAAATGGAATTCAATCAAAGAATGGAGATGATACAACAAAAGGATATGTATATATCTGCGGAGGTAAGATTAATATTACAAAATGTCAAGAAGGTATTGAAGGAACAGCTATCGTAATAGAAGATGGTACAATAGATATTGTTGCAGAAGATGATGGTATGAATGCAGCAAGTGGTAGTAGTTCAAGTGATACAACAGAAAATACCTCAACTGTAACAACTTCTGAAAAGACAACTACCACTACATCCTCATCTAATTCATTAACGACAAGTAAAGATTCCTCTGCTACAACAGATTCAGCTAAAGCAAATGATTCCTCTAGTACTACAGATCGTGGGTTTGATAGAGCGAATAAAGGAGCACCTGACGGTATGGGTAAAGGTGGCGGTGCAATGGAAAACGACACCAATTGCTATATATCTATCTCTGGTGGTACTGTAAATATTGATGCTTCGGGTGATGGAATTGATAGTAATGGTTCAGTTACAATCTCTGGTGGTACTGTATATGTAAATGGACCTACAAGTGGTGGTGATGCTGGCCTTGATTATAATGGAGCTGCCAAAGTTACAAAAGGTACTGTTATAATAGCTGGAAGTGTTGGAATGGCACAAGGATTCTCTGATTCCTCCTCTCAATATTCCATTCTTTATAACTTCTCTTCCGTAAATAAAGCAGGTACTAAGATTAAAGTAACCGATTCTGATGGAAATGTGGTCCTTTCCTATACACCAACGAAAGATTATCAATCCGTAGTAATCAGTTCTCCTGACTTAAAGAAAAATGGAAAGTATAAGATTACATGTGGTTCTCAAAGTGCAGAGGTAACTCTTTCTTCCATCGTGACTAGCGGTGGCGAACAATCAACCATGGGAGGACATGGAGGAATGAGAGGTGGTCCTGGAACGAAAGATGGTTCTGGTATGAAGGGTGGTCCTGGAGCAAATGATTCTTCTGATGGCAATCAACCTCCACAGCTTCCAGACAACTCTACTAATTCGTCTGATTCAAATAATTCTAATAGTTCAAACAATTCTAGTGATGCAAATAATTCTAGTGATGCATCTGGATCGAATTAATACTTGAAAAACTTATAATTATTATCAGGGAACTTCATTACGAAGTTCCCTGTTTGATTCTATTTTGTTCTTTTTATTTACTTTGATTCTTTATATATCTGGATTATTTGCAGTGCACACAATTGGCTTGTGATCGTGTTATATTTTTAGATATTTTATATATTAGAATCCTTGGTGTAAGTCATAATACTCCATTGCTTTGCCAACATATATGCAGGCACCCTCACCATAGATTCCATCTAAATATTTGATGATATCTTTGTTATTGATATAGCTATGATATATATTTCTGCAAATCTCGGAACATTTCTCATGATCTACATCTACCTCTTGCACTTTAATCATCGTCTTAAATGTCTGCTCCCATTCCTTTACAAGTGCCTGAATCTCTGACTTTTCTATATCCTCTCCTTGATACTCTGCAATCTGCTTCACTAGACCATCCAGTTTTACTTGTAATTTTCCCATTCCTTCTTTCGGCATCTCTTGATTCTTAAGAGCCTCAATGTAATCTCCCAAGCTTCCATAATACTTAATTGCACTCTCTTTAATCTTATCTCCGCGTGACATCATATCCTTAACATATGCTTCTACACTTCCGTGTTTCTCAATAATAAACTGCCTGTATTCCTCCTCCAATTTCATAATCTGATTGGTAAACACTTCTTCTAATTCTTTATATTCAAATACACTCAAATCCACTGTATCATTTCCTTCCAGAATCTTATCCATCTGTCCAATCAAACGTGTTAATCGATTCCTTTTCGCAGTGATTAATTCTTTCTGCACACGAATCGCCTCTTTTTGATTAAACCCTGGCTGATTCATAATATTTTTTATTGTTTTAAGAGGTAGATCCAACTCTTTATAGAACATAATCTGTTGCAGGCGCCTGATAGAATCCTCGTTGTAGTTTCGATATCCATTTTGTTCTACGCAAAATGGCTTTAGTAAATCAATTTTATCATAATAATGTAGTGTTCTTACACTGATTCCACTGAGATTGGCCAATTCATGAATCGTCATGCTTTTTCTTCCTCCTTTTAAGTATTATGGTACACTATGACCTAATGTCATAGTCAATAGCTTCTAAAATAAAATTTTAAGTTAAATGTGTCTAATTAATTTTTATCCATTCAACATGATCAATTGATTTCCATTTCTCCTTTTTATATATAACTTTTGTAGAATCATCCTTTTGATTAATACTCCATTTAAAACTTTCATCAATAGATTTCTTTGAATTAAGTCTCCATGTCTTTCCGCCATCATGTGTAATAAAGGTAACTGGCTCAGTATCTTCATAATTGTTAGATGAATCCTTACACCAAGCAAACATAATTCCATCTTCTTGAGAAAAAAATACCGGTAAACAAGTAGAGAATTGAATATCAGAATATTGTGGTGGCACATCAATATTTTGCTCCTTCCATGTTTCTCCCCCATCTGTAGTTTTGTACGAAGTTAATCTCCCATTCTGAGGAATATTATGTATTATCCATCCTACTTTACTGTTTATAAATAAAATATCTCCTCCTATTATTGCAGATGAAACAGTTGCAGAATCCTCCATTCTTTGCCAACTCTTTCCACCATCAGTAGTTTTAGAAAGAATAAGTCTATCTTCACCTGCTCCAGCTGGCTCAATATAGCCTTTCCAACCTACGTTCTTATTTATAAAAACATATTCTTCTGTGTCATCATAATGTCCAACGTTTTTATATTTCACATAAGTAATCCCATGATTAGGACTCCATTTCTTTTTTGGATTAGGAAGATATGATATTGGTGTTTGCTTTATTGGAGTATTAGATGGTTCAATTGAAGGTGAAATTGATGGTTCGAATACAGGTGTGCTAGTTGGTTTAGATGTTGATGTACTAGATTCAACAGTTGTTGATATATTTTGAGGAGTCTCTTTTATATTAGAATTAACTAAAGTCTGATTACTACATGCAACCAGGCAAATAACTAAACTAATTGTTAATATTATTTTTTTTCTCATAGTTCCCCCCTATGGTTTTCTAACAGAAAGCATTAATGTAATTCATAGCAAGAATTTTTTATAAACTTTAAATAGAGTATAACATTTAAACCAAAAGTTTAGTACCATTATATGTAAATTTAGCCTATAATTAAAAAGTATTAATAATAAAATAATAAATTCGTTAATACTTAAGTTATATATGGCCAAACTATATCTATTATTACTTCTGAAACGTATTGGAGGCGAAGAACATGGCAAAAGATCGATTAACTCCTTGCATGTACTATCTTGCAAGAGGCGAATGTAAAAAAGGACGGGAAGCTGACCATTATGGCTATTGTCAACATTGTGATAAATATTTTCCCAGAGCAAAAGTTAAACATAAAAATATGAAAAAAGAAAAAATTGAAAAGATTAAGAGAAATGAAAAATACTGATAATATTCATATAAAAAGAGGTTATCCTAGGCACTTAATATGCTCAGGGATAACCTCTTCTATATTCGTATATTCTACTATACTTATTTTAGGAATCTAGCCTAATTATTACTCAGCTTATTTAATTACAATTCTTCCTTGTCCAGCTGGATTAGCGTATTCATTTCCAACTACACCTTTAAGGTTATTTGTAAGATATGTGATTAAGATTTCATTATCTACAGCAACTTCATCTTTTAGAATCTTGTTGCTCTTGAACATGGTATATCCATCACCACAGCTCTTTAATGTATAATTAATACCAGCTAATTTATATGTTTTTGCAAGATCTAGATCTTCATATTTTCCAGTTTTGCTGTTTAATACTTTTACATTTTGTACACGGTATTGTCCGCCTACACTTACAAACATTCCTGATGCATCTAATTTTACACTAGTAGGAACTGACTTATTGATCTCATAAGTCATACCAGATACTTGTAAGAATCCGCCGTTTTCTTCTGGGTAATTTCTAGCACCCATTTCTAGAGCGTCTTTAATCTGTTGACCTGTTGCTTCTACTACACAACCCATATTACTCCATGGGAATACGGATAATAAATCATTATATGTAACATCACCCTTTGCAATATTTGCACGGATACCACCACCGTTCATGATAGCTACATCTGCATCAAGAACATTACGAAGTGCATCTGCACAGAAATCACCAAGATTAGTTTCAGAACTACGAACTGCACGTTTATTAGTTGTAACATCTAAAGTTGTTAAATCAACTGTTGTTTTACCAATTACTTTTGATATTTGTGCTTGATATTCTTCCTTAATAGAATCTATGTATGCTTTTACAGTATCATCTGTCTTAGTATATTGTTTTACAGGAACTAAATCAGTTGTGATATCTCCATCATTTTCAATTACTAATTCACCAATGTTAGCAAATTTAGTTCCAGTTGAAGACAATACTACTTGATATCCATCTTTGTTATCAACGAAGTCTTCTGGAATAGTACTGTGAGAATGACCATCTAATACAACATCAATACCAGTTGTATTCTTAATTACGCTAGTTGATGACCAACGGCTCTCAACGCCTTCTGTTCCTAAATGTGCAAGTGCTACAACATAGTCCGCTCCAGCTTTTCTTGCTTCATTTACTGTCTTTTGAACTCTTTGATATAAAGCTTTTCCTGTTGTGTCACTGCAGAAACCATAGATGTATTTACCGTTCTTATCTTGGAAATAAGTTGGTGTAGATTTTGTAATTGATTCTGGAGTTGTAATTCCAACATAAGCTACTTTTTTATCACCGTAAGTCTTCATAGTATAACCTTTGTAAACTGGCTTGTTCGTCTTTAAGTTCATAAAATTACAGCTTACTACTTTACTTTTTAACTCTTTTGTTAATGCAGTTAATTGTTTGATTTGATAATCAAATTCATGGTTACCAAGAGTAACTACATCATATCCAACTTTATTCATAATCTTAACAATGTTCTCACCTTTAGATAACGCACCAATGGTTGCACCTTGTACAAAATCTCCATTTGAAACTACGGATACATATTTTGTCTTGCCCTTCATATCCTTCTTAAGTGATGAAATGGAGGCATATCCGTCAACGGCACAATGTACATCGTTATCGTAAAGAATAACGATATCACCTTTTGATACCCCGTTTGCTGGCTCTGTTGATACTGGAGTTGTTGTCTGTGTTGTTGTAGTTGTATCTGCTGCTTGTAATGTCTGAACTGGAAGTCCTGACATACCAAACATTAAAGCAACTGCAAGTACTGTTACTACTACTTTTTGTAATCTACTTTTAATCTTCATTGTATTTCCTCTCTTTCCAATTATTAATCTAGCTTTATGGTAGCATATATTGGAAGCTTTTTAAAGTAAAGTATATATTAAACTTTGTTAAGTTTTCTATTGGTTTTGCTAATAAAACTCTATATTCGACAAGGAAATGATTATTTAGTAAATTAATCTATTGGACCATATATTACATTTCCTGTTCTAGTACCTTCACGAATGAAGCCTATTTTATATAGGTATTCCGTCCACAAAAAAACAGAAGAAAGATATAATTTATTACTAACTTTCTTCTGCTAAACCTGTCTATACTATTACATTAGCTATATCTCTAATATTGTAATTTTAAACTTCCAATAGAAATTTATTTATTAACACTTCCAGATCCATATTAGCAATATCATTCAATGTATATTCCTTTGCTAGGTACCCAACAAATTCTGCTCCCAAATAGTATCCGACGTCTGAATGCTCCATGAATTTGCACCAATCTCCAAAGAATTCTTGGACATTTTCATTTCTAGTAACTCTCTGCTTGTACTCTGCAATCAGTATACTTCTATTTCTGTCACACCATTCCAACCAACCATTGATATTCTGATGATAAAAGCGCCCTTTATTATATAATAACTGCTCACAATACATGGCTACACCTTCTCTATATAATCTCCATATAGCATGCTGACTTTGTGTAACAATTTCGGTAACCACATTCCTTGTTGTATCATGCCATATATGACCTAATTCATGATAGATTAATGCAGCTAGATTATTTTCATCATACCAATGAAGCTCAATAATCTTTTCTATACCAAGTAAGACTTTTTTTCTTCCATTGATTTGTGTTGCCCATCCAGCACCATTGCATAACCCCAAATATAGAATAATATCTACGTCCAAATCCTTACCAAATATATTCATAACTCTTTCTTGTAACTTTTCTGTAACTTTCAGAAATGATTGATGTAACTGCTCTAACTCTTTATTACTACTTATAGATAGATTTAATACCGGTAATATTTTTCTTTCATAATCATATTCATTAGAATCCGCTTCTATCCTCTTTGCTAAATTAGACTCAATCGAATTCGCATAGTTTCTCCAAGTATCTTTACTAAATGTCTTACCTATAAATAGTCTCTCTACTTCACTATATGTATCAATCAGATTCATTTTATCCAGCTCCTTAGTAGAATATTTTTACTTACGTTTACCCATTTACTTCACCTATTTCCCAACATAATAGCATCAAATAGGGTACAAATAGACCTTTTTGTGCTTCCATTTTTTGGTGATGTTTGTTATGATATACTATATCACATTTATAATGAGAAGTGAATGATCTAATGCCACGAACCTTATAGTGTCCATGACAGATGAAATACTAGTTATTATAATAATTTTAAGGAGGCTTCTGATGAAGAAAAAAACAGCTAAATACTTGAAAGAGTTAGTTACTTCATTAGCAATTATGTGTTTTATTCAATTTATTCTTAGTTATTTAGACCATGCTGCAATGTTTTCAAAATCATTTATAGTATTTTTAGTAACATTCATTATAATATCTTTATTTTTTAGATTTGGGATAAAAGACGATGAAGAATAACTATTAGGCAGTATTAGTAACTATAGCCTCAACAATACCTTAAATATCAGCTTCTCACCTTCCTTATACCCCTTAACCATTCCTCCATGCAATCTTACAATACTATTAACAATTGACAATCCTAACCCACTTCCCTCTTCGCTTCTCGAGTTATCTCGTTTATATAACCTATGAAAAAGGAGTTCTATTTCTTGTTCTGTTATTTCCTCTTTTGGAACATTACTTATTGTAAACACACCATAACTTACATGATCAACCTTTTCAGTAGCACTCTTCATGAAAACCGTCGAATCCCTTTTTGAATATTTCAAAGCATTAGCAAGAAGATTATTTAATACCCTAGCCAATAGCTCAGTATCTCCATTGCAGTAGATTGGCTTCTCATATAACTCTGATCTAAGAGTTAATGTATTTTCCTTGAATTGGTCTTCTTCCTCTTCATAGAATTGTCTTAATAACTCATTTAATTCGAACTTTTCATAGTTCATCTTTATATCACTTGAGTTAAGTTTTGAATACTGAAAGAAATCCTCTAACATCGATGCTAAGAACGTACCTTTTCCTTTCATAATATTCATATAGGTATCTAGTTCCTCCCTAGAATCATACTTACCATCTTTTATCATATCCAGATATCCTAATATCGTAGTGAGTGGCGTCCTTATATCATGAGATATATTTGTAAGAAACTCATTCTTTTTCTGTTCTTCACTGTCTAATGAATCCGCCATATAATTAATATTTTCTGCTAACTCTCGTAGTTCATTATGATATTTACAAGGAACCCTATGAGCTAGATCCCCTTTGGCAATCTTATCTACTGCTTTTCGTATATCGGAGATATAGGATACCCTTCCCCATATAAGATATAAAAAGCACACCAGCGCTCCAATTAATGCAACTGTAAGCATACCAGTATCATCTTCATCATATTTCAGATAGGTATAATACAGATACTGATTATCTTTTAAGTAATCACAACCCGTTACTTTAAATACATTCTTATCTTTCTTAGAAATTGTATATTCATATCTTCCATCTACAATTTCTGCCGAATCAATTTTTAGAATGCCATGATTACTTCCCGTAAGTACTTCTCCTGTTGCATCTACTATATAGAATTCATAGCCAACTTGAAAACTATACTTTTTGTGTATTATCTTTTGTACCTTATGTACGTTGTTCTTCAAATCACAGTTCATTAGGTCTTTTTTTAATTCTGTTATACCCTCAGAATATACCTTATCTATTCGAGTAGTTTCATTATTCCGTTCAAATCCAATCCCCTTATTTCGTATGACAATAGCCACACTAAGAGATATTGCCAAGGATATCAACATAATGATAACTAACTCTCCTCGAAGCTTAATTTTCCTTTTCAATCTTATACCCCGTTCCCCAGATGGTCTTTATGTACTGTCCTTCTTTTACCTTATCCCCTATCTTTTCTCTAAGATTACGCATGTGTGTAATTACACTATTATCATTCTCTAAAAAGGACTCTTTCCAAATTAATTCGTAGAGCATCTTTGTAGAGTATACTCTGCCTTTATTCGAAGCAAGCGTACATAATATCTCGTACTCCTTTGGCGTTAGAATCACTTCCTCTTCGCCCTTATATACTGTATGTTCCAGCTTATTAATTTCCAGATCTTTTACCCTTAAGATTGAATCTTCGCTATCTGTGAATACGTTAGTTGTTCTCTTTAATATTGCTTGAACCCGTAAGGATAGTTCCGCAAAGTCAAAAGGTTTCACTACATAATCATCGCATCCTTTTGTAAAACCTTTGATCTTAGATAATTGCTCTCCTTTGGCTGTTAACAATATGACTGGCGTATCACAAAATGTCCTAAGTTTCGTAAGCATGGTGTAACCATCCATATGTGGCATCATGATATCAAGAAGAATGATAGAAAACTGATTTCTTCTTGCGAAATCTAATCCTTCCTCTCCATTACACGCACATAATACTTCATAACCCTCTCTTGTAAAATACGTTCCAATCATATCTCTTATGTCGCTATCATCATCTACAATTAATATTTGATTCTTAATAATAATTTCCCCCTATATCCATCATTCTTCTTTTTGACTAATTACGTGCTTTTCATATTCTTTTCTAATAATAAAAAGTCCATATACAAAAAGTGGTAATAATATTATAACACAAACTACCGTCTCATCTAGTGTCGTTGTTTTATATGATTTATCAATTCCACCATTGACTGCTATTTCTTTTAGACTTCCTGCTATGTCAAATAATCCATGAAGTAACATGGCAGGATAGATACTGCGATTTCGAATCATACTCGCACAGAAAAACACTCCAACAAAACTTGCATATATTACCTGTGTTACTGTGTAAAGGAATGATGAATCACCTAATATATAATGAATAAAATGAGTCAATCCAAATATTAAGCTCGAAAGCAAAATAGCACTGTAGTATCCTCGTTTTGACCCTCCCCATTTTTCTAACATCACAGTAAATACAACACCACGGCATAGCGTTTCCTCAAATAATCCTGTTGAGAGATAAACTAATACAAATAAAAGAATCAGCAATGGTTTTGACTTATCAATAGCAACGCTACCTAAATAATCGGAGGCATTTAATAGAATAAAGCATATCATTGGCCAAAGTATCCATAATTCATTACATTTTCTTTGGAATCCCGCTTTCTTTAAGTAATCAATCTTCTTTAAAAACAAGATCAGAATCACGCTCACGACGGTTTGTTCGAGAATTCCTACTATATATTCAGCTTCTTGCTGCCCACATATCGAGTCAAAAAGAAATGATAAGGGTATCGATGTAAGAGCAACAGATATGATGATAATAGCTAGTGAAAATATTACTGGCCTCTTTAATATAAATTTTCTTGTTTGGTTCATAAAAAATAACTTCCCTTCTTTAATTAATTGTTGTTATCTAACATCTCTCATTCTAAATCACTAAACTTTATTTTTTATTTAGTAAAAATAAAGAAAAAATAAAGTTGCATACACTTAAAATCATCATCAACTCTATACAGTTTTACATTATACTTTAGGATTCTATTTAAATATATCATAATTTATTTATCGTTTTATTTTAAATTTATATTGATTTATTTAAATTTTTATTCTATACTATGTTCGGAGGTGATTCCTATGAAAATAAATAAATTGATATCATGGTTGAATGTTACAGGAATTCTATTAAAAGTTGGAGGAATATTATTTTATCTAAGTAACCTACTTACAAATAGTCATTTGCATACTTTAGCTAAATTTAATAATACTAAGATTTATGTGCCTACACTTACAACGTACCAGTTTGAAGTAATTAGCACAATTCCATTATTTATATTAATATTAATAGGGTTAAAAAGGTTTATTACAATTCTAAAATCTGTAGAAAAGAAAGAGACACCATTTTTCAAGGAGTGTGTTACTACTTTTAGAAATTATGCTAAGACAATCTTAATCTTTGGAGTTGTAAAAGTAATGATTGGCATCTGTGGTAACGCTATGGGCTTAATTCCAGCAAATGAATTTAACTTTGACGTGGTAGTTGTGATCTTCCCACTTGAATATGTTGTTGCTTCGTTGATGATGTATGGAGTTGCTTACATTATAGATTCAGGGATAAAGTTACAATCAGAAAATGATATGTTTATATAAGGTGATGCAGGATGATTATAGTAAGATTAGATAGAGTAATGGCGGACAGAAAGATGTCCCTAAATGAACTTTCACAAAGAGTCGGGTTAACTACTGTTAATCTGTCCTTGTTAAAAACAGGGAAAGCAAAAGGAATTCGATTTAATACCTTAGCTTCCATATGTAAAGAGTTAGAATGCCAGCCAGGGGATATCTTGGAATATGTTGATGATGAGATGTAAAGGTTAAGAAATAACTGTTGTTATAATATATAATACTTAAGAAAAGAGACTTGAGAAAAGTAAATAACTAAATATTAGTATTTTGTAGTATAGAGATAAATAAATAACAATACTCATAAAAAAAGTAACAGGAGAAAATTATGAAAAAGCATTTAGAAAAAGCAATAATTATATTATTGATAATTACAATAATTCTTCCTGGATTTAACGCTAGGAAGGCACATGCTGAGACAAATAATGAATATTATATATTCCTAGATGGCCATTATTGTAATAATATTCGTGCTATAAAATACAATAATACGGTATACATTGACTTAGCGTCTATATATAAATTCTTATATTATAGTGAAAACGAAAAATGGATTGATAAAAAAGATATAGGTTGTGATTATTCTATTATTAAAACCAAACCATACAAAGCAGAACTTGCTATATCACCTAATAAAATTTCTGATGCTTTCTCACTTATAGATTTTACAGAGGGCAAGAAAGAGTATACTATAAAATGTGATGATTCAACAATTCCTACTAGAAAATATAAAGCAGACAGACCACCTGTTGTAATTGGAGAAGGTGAGGATGCAATCTTTTATGTGCCAGCTAAATCGTTAGATAAACTACTCTATTATAAAAGCTTTAGTAAAGAAGAAACAAAGAAATATCTAGGAGTAGAAGGAAATATTATTGCTTTTTCTGATCAAATGAAGATAAATAGTATTAGTAAAGCAGTCAAATGCGGAAGTACATATTCTGAACGAAATAAGAACATAGTGAATGCAACCAAGTTAAGTATTAATCTTTGGGAACATTCAGACGATAAAGAAGACGGTGATTCTTACCGATATGGATATGTTGAATATAATAATATTAAGTCCATAGATATCACTCGTAGTTATACTCGTGATCATAAAACAGAAAAAATTATGAGTCAACAAGAACAGCTAGATTTAGTTGGTACATCGCAAAAACCAACATGGACTTCTAGCGATTCCTCCATTCTTCAAATCTCAAATAATGGAGAGATTATTCCAATAAATTTTGGAAGTGCTGTTGTAACAGCAACTATTAGCAATCGTTCCGTATCTTGTACGGTTAATGTATGTCCTGATGGTCTTAATAGTGCTACATTAGCTAAAAAAACTTTTGGTTTAACAGATGAATCACTTGAGACATATAATATTATACAAGAATTTGTAAATAACAATATTACTAGTTCTATGTCGGATACGGATAAAGTAAATATAGTATTAGACTGGTTTATAAATAATAAACAGTATGACGATACACTTCAAAAATATAGTCCTTTAGAGGCTATCGTAGGCAAAGAAGCAGTATGTGCTGATTATGCATTAGCATTTCGATTATTTATGAATATGCTAGATATTCCTTGCTACTATGTAGAAGGTTATTCAAAGGATAAACCGGATGTGGGACATGCTTGGAACTGTGTATATGTTAATAATAAATATTATTATGTAGATGCCACTTGGTCTTCTGCTTCAAAAAAATATTTTTCAGAAACACTCTGGACAGATCATATGGAGTATACAGAAGTAAATTATTTTGATGAAGCACATGGCTTTGGAGGTAAATAGTTAAATTAAAATATAATAATTTTAGATATATGAGCAGAGGATAAAAAAGCTGAATCCTGTATAATACAGAAATCAGCTTCCTATCTGCCTAGCTTTTATAAAATGTTGCTGACTAGGGTTCTATTTAACTCTACCTAGGTTTATTTTCTAATAATATCAGATAAGAATCTAAATTTTAATATCCTCATATTAGTTCCGTTTTTTATTTCACACTACATCTGCTTTCTTACAATCTTATATTCATCATTAATCTGAAAATAAGCACAATTATGATGAGTATCACTTAAGAATCTACCCAATTCATCTTCATCCAAATTAGCTAAACATTGATAACATTCATATTCCTCATCATATACATAGTTTATACAATAATCGCAATTAGTTTTACCGCCCATTATCATCTTCCTTAACTTTCCTGAGTATTTGGTATATTATCTGGAATATACCTTTGTATTGGTTTTTATTTTAATATACCTATTATAAATAAAGCTTCGAATAAACACAATATCTTACTTGCTTCGTTATCTATTACTAAAAAAACTTCGAAGTTATCTAGCTAATTGAATACATGATAACTTCAAAGTCTTAGTCATGGTTCGTGTGATTGATTTTAGCTTAATATATCCCCTAATTCCGTAACACCTTTCTTATAGCAATCTTGAACTTCATTTAGCATACTTGTATAGAATGCTATGGCCGATGATTGTCTTTCTTTTGCTATTTGCATTCCCCTGTTTGTATAGAATTTATCGTATAATTTTTCTAATTTATATTTATACTCCCGAAAGAAGGAAGGAAGTTTATCATTTTCACCATTAAGAACACATCTATTTTCATCTACAGAATATAAAGGTTCTGAAACTAGAGCATTATATAAAAGTGTTCTGGCTATACCTAGTGTTCCAGTAACATCTAATTTATCCGCATCAAATAATATCTTGGCCTCAATGCTATTAGGTGGATTATCACTTCGAAATCTGTGTGTTAAAATACATGATTTTACGAGATTTGCCTTTTCTTCACTAAAACTGATATCTATTAAATATTGATATGCCTTTTCACTGCCTATTTTAGCATGACATAGCTTAGGATCTTTAAATTGTTCTTGTCTCCCAATATCATGAAGTAAACAAGATATAATCAAGATATCCATATCTACTTCATTCTCATACTTTGCAATATCCAAAGCCATATATAATACTCGATAAATATGTTCTTTATCATGTGCACTATCTGTCATGCATGATAACATGTAGTTTTCAACTTTCTGATACAATTCAGTTTTCATTGGTTTCTCCTATCAATTCAATAATTATTGTTCCTATATAATTCATAAAAATTAAGCACATAATTTAACCCATTTCTTTTGTCAACCATTGGCTTAGAATGTGTATAATGAAAACCGCAGGATTGCTGTAATCTCATTGACGCTATATTTTCTGACCTGCATGAATATACTATTTTCACAGCTCCCAAATCTTCAAAACAGTAATCAATCAACGCTATCAAAATCTGTTTTCCATAGCCACGTCCAACAAACTGAGTCCCTATAGCAATTCCACTATCCTCATAAACCTTATCTTCGATTTCCATCATTCCAGCAAATCCAATTGCTTGTCCACTATTCTTCTCATATACCAAATATGCAATCTTATCCTTTTGAAACTCAATTGTTTTTTTCATCCTATCTTTGGCCTCTTCTATATTTTTTATAGGTGTCCAAAGCATATGTTTTGCTGACTCTTCCTGTGACCATATATTGATATACATATCATTCACATTGTTTATTGATGCTTTTTTTAAGACTAAATCTTTTGTTTCTAGTTGTTCTTTATACATTAACTAATCCTCCCAAAGTAATCTTTTGCCTTGACCATAATATGAGTCACGCAATCGGTTTTTGCCTCTACATATTCACTTGGACTGTAACGGAATTTCACAGAAGCGTCTTTCTTTATTCTTTCATATTCCTTTAATGCTTCGTTGTTAATTCTTAAATAATCTCGGAACATTAATTCATCGGATATATGCGAGTTTCCCTTTTGATAAATATGTAAATGATGAGTGTGAACATCTATATTATCTTGATTTAATTTTACAAAGTACCTTCTACCAACAATTCCATTTTCTCCTCTAGCATTATATCCGTATTGTTTTAATATACTGTTGAATACATCAATCTGCATAATATCATTAACAACAATCATTATGTCGATAATGGGCTTGGCACTCAAGCCTTTGACGGCAGTTGAGCCAAAGTGTTGAATATCAATTATTAAATTACCTAATATGCTTGATAATAGAACTTTTTCTTTTTCATACATTTCATCCCATGAATTATCATAAGGTACTACTAACATTTTTCTAGGCATACCTACCTCCAATTTTTCAATATTCTAATTAACTAAAACTTCCTTATAGTGCTGTTAAAGGTTAAATACTATTAGCCTTCATATTATTTCCATTTTACACCATATCCTTAATAATTTTCTACTATTAATTACACATCATATATAAAAAACCTGTCATAAATGTAGGATTATTTCTTGGATTTTTATTGTTTGTTTGTAGAAACTCATACGTGTTCAGGTCTGAAAATAGAAAGAAATACACTGCCTTGATAAAAAAATAGACCTGAGACGGGGCAACTTAATGCCCTATCTAGGTCTGAATTTTTATTATTTTGCAATGTTTCACATTCATCTCTTAACTTGTCAACGAGGGTAAACGAGGTTGCCTTTTGGATAAAACGGGGTTCCTCGAGACAAATCATCTTCTGCCCCTACACCCTACAACTCCACTCTACCCTCAAGTGCGCGAAGTAACGTAACTTCATCAATATATTCCAAATCACCACCGACAGGAACACCACTTGCGATTCGGCTTACCTTGATACCAGTTGGCTTAATCAGCTTACTAATATACATCGCTGTAGTCTCACCTTCTAGGCTAGAATTCGTTGCAATGATAACTTCCTCTACATCACCTTGAAGACGTAGCATCAGTTCCTTTAACTTAATCTCGCCTGGGCCAATTCCTAGCATTGGTGAGATTGCACCATGAAGCACATGGTAGACTCCTTCGAATTTGCCTGTCTTTTCATAAGCAGCGAGATCTCTTGGATTCTCTACTACCATGATGATCTTCTTATCTCTCTTTTCACTACTACAGATTGGGCAATACTCTTTATCTGTAAGTGTATAACACATCTTACAGTAACGAACATTATGCTTTGCATCAACAATAGATCTAGATAGATTATTTACTTGATCCTCTGGCATGTTAATAATATGAAAAGCAAGACGTTGTGCTGATTTGGTTCCTATTCCTGGAAGACGTTGTAGTTCTTCAATCAACTTACTAATCTGACTGCTATAGTAATCCATTAGAAAGGAAATCCTCCGCCCATGCCACCAAGGCCTCCAGTGATTGAATTCATAACTTGTGAAGATTCTTCTTCCATCTTTCTTAAAGCTTCATTCGTAGCAGCTACGATTAAGTCTTCTAACATCTCGATATCATCTGGGTCTACTACTTCTTGAGATAATTTAACGGATACTACTTCTTTTTTACCAGATACTTTAACGGTAACAGCACCGCCACCTGCAGTTGCTTCCCATTCTTTATCTTCGATCTCTTTTGTCTTTTCTTCCATCTGCTTTTGCATCTTTTGCGCTTGCTTCATCAGATTTTGCATATTACCAGGCATTCCTCCGCCTGGAAATCCTCCACGTTTTGCCATATTTAAATATCCTCCTTGCGATTAATCTTCATATTCAATTTCAATATTTTTTATTATTTTAGTCAAGTCAGGTAACGAATCCTTCGTATCGCTGCCTTGATTAACTAGCTTTGTCTGAATCTTCACTTTTTTACCAATCTGAGCTTCTATCACATCAGCAATCTCTTCCAAGTGATCATCCCTATTTATTGTATCATGTTCTACTTTATCTGCAAATACCAATAATAAATTGTTATCGCTTCCGATACTAGGCTTAGCTACTCCAAGCATTGCTTTTACTAATCCAGATGTCTTCATAACGATGTTATTCCAGTTCTTTGCCACTGCCTTTAAGTCATCTGGTATTGCATCAGGAAGAATCCGTTCTTCTACCTCATTACTTTGACTCGTAGCATCTCCCGTCTCTTGCAGATTAACAGATTCACTACCTACCACTGTTTTAGAGGGTGCAATTGCTACGCCATTTTCAAGTTTTTGTTCTAACAAACTTAGACGATTCAATATAGAATCATAATTTCGCTCCATTTGTGGTTTACATAACTTAATTAGAGCTATTTCTACTAATACTCTCTTTTGTGTCGAATACTTTACTTGATTGGATAGATCAGAGAAGATACGAATATAGCGCATTAGTGTCTCCACTTCTATCTTTGTGGCTTCTTCCTTCATAACCTCAACATTTTCTTTGGAAGCATCAATGATATCCCATGCATTGTCCGACGTTTTAATTAATAACAGATTACGAAGGTACCAAGTAAAGTCTACAACAAATTGGCTTAACTCTCTTCCTGCTATAATTAATTCTTCTAATAGTTCAATACAGGATAGCACGGATTGATCACGAATGTTTGTTAACATCCTGCCAAAGACTTCTACATCAACCGCTCCAAGCACTTCAAGTACATTATCATAGGTTAACTTCTGCCCGAAATAAAAAGCAATACATTGATCTAGTAAACTAAGAGCATCTCTCATCGAGCCATCTGCTGCCTTTGCTACATAACGGATTGCTCTTTCTTCAACTTCTACATTTTCCTTCTCCATCAGATCCATAAGCCTTGCGGCTATCGTATCGATGGTAATACGCCGAAAATCATATCTTTGACACCTTGATAGGATGGTAATTGGTATCTTATGTGCTTCAGTTGTTGCTAAGATAAAGATAACATAACTTGGTGGTTCTTCTAACGTCTTTAACAGCGCATTGAACGCTCCTGCTGATAACATATGAACCTCATCGATAATATATACTTTATATCTGCCTTCAGTTGGCGAGTACTGTACTTCATCTATAATTTCACGAATATTGTCAACACCATTATTAGAGGCAGCATCAATCTCAATTACATTCATAGAGGTCTGGTGATTCATAGCTTGGCACATTGCGCATTCATTGCATGGACTACCATCTACTGGATGCTCACAATTCACTGCCTTTGCAAGTATCTTAGCTATTGTCGTCTTACCCGTTCCTCTAGTGCCACAAAATAGATAGGCATGTCCTAGCCTATTTGCCTTAATCTGATTCTTAAGGGTTGTTACGATATGATCTTGCCCCTTAACATCTTCAAATTCGCTTGGCCTAAATTTACGATATAGGGCTGTATATGACATGCTCTTCACTTCCTTTTCCTTCACATTTCAACCAACTGTCTTTGTCTTCCTTAGAATTATACCTTAAGATTTTATTTTTTTCAATTTATTCTGATAATATAGAGATTGTAGTGTGAAATAAAAAGAATTTCACACTACTGATTTGTACGTCGCCAAAGGCGACAGATGGGAGCTAGTGTGACTTACTTATCTCCAAAGCATACCCCTATACTTCTAGCTTCTTTAATAATGGATGCTTCTGGTTCCACCATCTTAAGCTTTCCAGCAACTTCACTTAATGGAACTGGTACAATTTCACCTTCACGAATTGCTACCATGTAGCCATATTGTTCCTTCATAACCAGTTCAGCTGCTGCTGCACCTAATCTAGTAGAGATTACACGATCATAGGCACATGGGCTTCCACCTCTTTGCATATGCCCTGGAACTGTAATCCTGATTTCTTGTCCTAGTCTCTCTTCAACTTCTTTTGCGATCTTATAGGATATAGAAGGATAAGATACACTCTTTTTCTTTATCTTTAATTCCTTCTTGCTTAATAAGGAATCTTCCACAGAGATTGCACCTTCTGCTACTGCTATAATGGAAGATCGGTTACCACCCTTTGTTCTTTTCTCGATAGCTTTTACAATCACATCAATATCATAAGGAATCTCTGGTATTAAGATTATATCGGCACCTGCTGCAATTCCTGCATGCAATGTTAACCACCCAACCTTATGTCCCATAATCTCTACAATAAAGATTCTTCTATGCGAAGCTGCAGTTGTTCTGATACAGTCAATGGATTCTGTCGCTATGTCAACTGCGCTTTGGAATCCAAATGTCATATCGGTGCCCCAGATGTCATTATCAATCGTCTTAGGAAGTGTTACAACATTAAGCCCTTCTTCTCTTAATAGATTCGCTGTCTTATGAGTTCCATTACCGCCAAGAATAATAAGACAATCTAGCTTTAACTTCTTATATGTTTTCTTCATCGCTTCCACTTTATCGAGGCCATTCGCATCCGGTGTCCTCATTAACTTAAATGGTTGTCTTGAAGTTCCAATCATGGTTCCACCTTCATTTAAGATATTAAAAAAGTCCGATGGCTGTAATAACGTATAATTTTCGTAGATTAGTCCTTTGTATCCTTCAAAAATACCGTATATTTCTATTTCATCAATTGCTTCATATAAACTTTTTGCTACACCTCTCATGGCAGCATTGAGACTTTGACAATCTCCACCGCTTGTTAACAACGCTACTCGTTTCATATGGACACTCCTTTCGATTATAAAGACCTTTAACAACTTGCGAAACTCTAATAATCTTTGTTATTATACTAAGAACTTTTACTCTTAATTATTATTTTAACCCAATTCTTGTCATATCATTATACATATGTTATTTATCAATCATATGAGTTGCCCGACAAATGGCCTATTTCAAAATCTAGCTTGGCAATTTGTCTATACGACCTCTAAAACAGGTCATTTGTCGGGCAGCTCATCGTATTTAATGATATAACGCCCTAAACACTTATTACCCTATTTTACTATATTCGTAGAAATAATACTACTAAAAAGGGATTGTACTTAACTAATCTAAGTACAATCCCTTACCTTTTAGGAGGTTATGTTTTATATGATATTTCTTCTATAGTATGTGTTCTGTTATTATTTTTTAATAGTTACTGTAATTTTTTTAGTAACTGATCCTATTTTAACTGTTACTACAACTTTACCAGGTTTTAATGCTTTTAATTTTCCTGTTTTGGAATTAATCGTAGCCACTTTCTTATTAGATACAGAATATTTAGGTGTACCCTTAATTCCATATGTATCTATTTTAAATGTATAAGTTTTACCAACTTTCAATGACTTAACTGATTTTTCAAAACTAATATATGGTTTCTTAACCGTTACCGTTGTAGTGAATGACTTACTCTCTTTATTAATTTTAACTGTTGTAGTAATGGTTGCAGTACCTTCACTCACCGCTGTAATATGTCCTGTACTAGATACAGCTGCTACTCTAGCATTACTAGAGCTATATGAAGTTGATGTAACATCATCTTTTGTTAACTTTGGAAGTGTTACACTGATATCATCTGTTTCATTTACAAATAGGTCTACTTTACTAGGGCTAACTTTAACATCACCAATTGATGCTGTCTTCTCATCCCCAGGTGCTTTTGTTGGAACTGGAGATGCAACTGGTGTTGATGGTGTAGATGGATCATAATTATTCGTAGGTTCTGTTACTAAGCTATATGTAGCGCTATTCATAGCATAATCATATACTTTAATTACATAATCAGAAGGTGATTTTCCTGTTAATCCTAATGCTTTTAAATCTACATTAACTACTGTAGTTGCTCCCTTTGTATCTTCATCTACTAATGTTTTTGCAACTGGTGTACTTAAATCTGTCTTATCGTATAAGAATACTACTGATACATATTGATTATCCTTAACGCTTATTTTGAAACTATCTGTACTAGCAGTTAATCCAACAAAAGAAGGTTTTTCAGTATCTATTGTTACTGGGAATGTTAAGGTAGCATTTGTATTGTTCTGGTCATGAGCACTATAATCAAGTGTTCCTTTTACACTGAATGTAACTGTTTTGTTATTTGCAATTACTTGGCCATTCTCGTCTTTTCCGTCAAAAGTCACATCATTGATATAGGTAGGTGCAACTCCATTTGCTGTTGAATTGTAGATTGATTTTCTTTCATAATTTAATACTCCAGATTTGATTACTTTGTTTGCATCTGATGTAATTGACCAATCAAGTTCTTTTGCATTTCTAAGTAAACTTAGTTGTGCAACTTCAAAGCTATCAAAGTCGCCATCACCGTTTGGTGAAATTGCTATTTTATCAAGATCAGCTTGTGGTTGTAATTGAGCATATTTATCACCATATATGAATGGATTGTAATTTCCAATTAATTTATACGCAATGCTATCAAAAGGATTTACTCCAAGATAGTTATTACCACCATTTGTATAAAGTGCATGAATTGTTTGTTGATATCCTTGAAGGTCATTTGCTGATCCTGAATCAAATAATGGTGCCTTTGTCCAATCTCCATAGAATCCCATAAATGGAATGGATAGATCACAGGTATTGCTTCCTTTTAGGAATACATAGCCATCTACAAATTCGCCATTTTCAAAACTAGCATCTAGGTAATCCTTTGCAGTTTGATCTAACTGAATTACTACCGTTACTTCTACATCATCATTTGGTTGTAAAGTAAGGCTATTAACTTCTTTTCCATTTACAATATATTTTACACTTGTATTGCTACTGATATCCTTAGAAGACTCTGCGACTGTACCACCATCTTCTGTTTCCGTTAATGTTGCAGCACTGAAATCATAAGTGATTGCTGATCCTGATACATTCTTAACATGGAATGACTTTGTAAAGCTTCCTGTCTTACTTGCATCATCACCTAAGTTAAGCTTTGGTCTTTGATTTGCTTCTACGTCAGCAGCTGTATAAAGATATCCACTTGTCGTAACCGCACGATATATATTTACAACTCCACTACCTTGCTTACGTGGCGAATAGTATACTCCATTTGCATCTTTTGATGGTTCAGCGGTACTCATTAATAATTGATTTGATAATTTTGCTTTGTCAACACTAGTTAATGTAGCAAATTTATTATTTAGATATTCTTTTACTAATGCAAAACTTCCTGCAATATGAGGTGCAGCCATTGAAGTACCATTCATACTTCCGTATTTACCTCCTGGTAATGCTGAATAGATATTCTCTCCTGGAGCTGCTATTTCTGGTTTTAATTTAAGATCTGGTGTAACTCCCCATGAGGAGAAATCAGATAGTTGGTTAACTTTGTTATTTGTAAATACTCCTTGATCACTTGTAACATGAAGTACTTTATCTGTAGCATTCACTAATGCAGTACCATCATCTAGTGTTATAAATACTGCTGGAATATCATAATGATCGATTGCCATAGTAAGCTTATCTCCTGGCTTATTATCATAAATAATAGCTGCAATTGCTCCATGATTTTTCGCATTTACAACTTTAGTATCAAAATTGATGGATCCACGTTGTATTAAAGCAACTTTACCATTCACATCAATTCCATTATAATCTTCTTCATTTCCTACTTTTGGTACTACAACGTAATCTAATGCCCCACCAGATACTGTACTTAATGTAGCACTGAAGGTTGGTTGAGATCCTACTGCACTTTCACTATATGTAATCTGTTTTGAATCTACTGTGAAGTAATATGCATGATACTTTGCATTAATTACACTTGCTACTGATGTACAAGCTTCATATGTAGATGGAGATCCAACAACTGCAGTATCTGGATTGGAAGCTAATGCCATCCCGCTTAATCCATTACTATGCGTCATACTATAACTATTTCCTGCAGATACTGCTAATGTAATGCCTGCTGCTTCAATACGATTATATACATCGGTAACCGATTGTTCTCCTTCATTAGTAAATCCATTAGAAGAACCTAAGCTCATATTGATAACATCTGCGCCAAGAGTTACCGTATCATCTAAAGCTGCTACGATATCTTCTGTTCCGGCGCCTTTATCATCTAAATGGTCACTAAATACTTTCATGATCATTAACTGAGCTTCTGGTGCAACACCAACGATATTACCATTACCAGCAACAGTTCCAGCTACATGTGTACCATGGCTATTTCCATTTTTCTCAACAGATTCTGGACTTGGATTAACGTCTGTATCTTGATCCGCATAGTCATATGCATAAGGTACTTTTAAGCTTCTATATGTATCAGTAGCCTTGGTAACCCCTGATTTTAATCCTGCACTAGCATCTATTTTACTTTGAATATCAGCACTTGTTATTCTTGGACTAGTAGGATCTGTTTTAAAACTTTCATGATTATAATCAAGTCCAGTATCTAAGATTGCAACAACTGTACCCTCTCCCTTATAATTAAGATCCCAAGTATCCTTTGCTCCAATAGTGTTAACACTTGAATCCATAACTGGCTCAACTCTATCGTAACTTCCTGCTACATAAGCTGCTTTTACATTAGGAAGTTTCTTGATATCATCTAATGCCTTGTATTCAACTTCTGTTGCAAATCCATTCATAACAGAAGTATAGTTATAGAGAACATCTACGTTACCAACTGATTTTAGATTTTCTATCTCGTCAGCCACTTTATCTTGTTTCTGTTCTAGATTGTCTGTGATTTGTTCTGCCTGATTTGTATCAGCATATTCATCAAAACTTGTTGCCTGGCTAGGTAGGCTGCCAGTTTGCTCGGCTTCTTCATACTTCTCTAAAAGTGGCGTATCCTTTAACTCAACGATAATTGTAACCTTATCATTTGGTGCATATTGTGTTGTTTCTCCTGATGCCTTTAAGGAATTCTCAGTAGCTTGATCAGCACCTGATACCTTTTCCATCGTTTTTACATCAGAACTTGCTGTCTGTGCTAAAGTAATATTTCCAGTTGACACTGTAGTAATTACTAAAGCAACTGCTGTAAATACAGCGGTGATTTTCTTTCTCATATTCATCCCTCTTTCTCTCTCAAATACTTTTCTTGCAAGTAGATCTCTCATATTATTCTATCTTATCTTTTGTATACGCCTATTACAAATAGGCTTCATTACAAATACACAACCTTAAAAATACAGATTCAATCGGGTAGGAGGTAGATAATTAATTTATCTACCGACCTCCCACACCACCGTACGTACCGTTCGGTATACGGCGGTTCTTTAGTTTTCACATATTTTCAAGTAAAACTCAGAGAATGTGGGATAACCCCATTCTCTGAGTTTTTCATTATTCAAGGCAAACTGTACCATTCTATTGTTGCTACAGTTCCATATTCCTTGGCGCATATTTGCGTGCCATTTTATAAAGGCTTCGTTCATACCTAGTTCCTTTAGTTTTCGATATTTCGTTTTTGTCTTCTTCCATTGTTTCCAATAGATTGCTCTTATTCTATGGCGTAACCATTTATCTATCTCCACTAGCATTTTATTCATATCTGCTAATCCAAAGTAGTTTATCCACCCTCTAATAAACTGTGTCAATTTCAGTGCTCGATATTCATTTCCCCATCCATTATGTCTGTCAGTAAGCTCTCTGATTTTATTCTTCATCTTAACTACTGATTTTGGGTGTATTCGAAATCTGCATTTTCCCTTGTATCTATAGAAGCTATATCCAAGGTATTTGACTTTGCTTATATGTGCCACACACGTCTTTGAGTGATTTACTTTTAGGAATAGTTTTCCCTCAATGTATGACACTATGTTGTTCAAGGTTCTTTCTGCACTTTTCTTACTTTTGCAGAAAATCATACAATCATCTGCATAGCGAACAAACCTATGTCCTCTGTTTTCCAGTTCCTTATCCAACTCGTTCAGCATTATGTTACTTAGAAGAGGACTCAATGGTCCGCCTTGTGGCATACCAACTTCTGTCTTTTCGAACATCCCTTTGCTAATAACACCAGCATTAAGATATTTGTGGATAAGCGATATTACTCTCCCATCCTTGACAGTTCGTGATAGAACTTCTATGAGTTTGCTTTGACACACTGTGTCAAAGAACTTTTCCAAATCCATATCTACCACATATACATAGCCATCGTTGACATTCGTTTGGCATTGTTTCAGTGCATCGTGTGCACCCCTGTTTGGTCGAAAACCAAAACTGTTTCCAGAAAACTGTTTCTCGAAGATTGGAGAAAGTACCTGTGTAATCGCTTGTTGAAATACTCTGTCAACTACTGTTGGTACTCCCAGTTTTCTAAACTCGCCTTTTGTTTCTTTGGGTATTTCCACCCTACGGACTGGGGTTGGTTTGTATTTTCCATCTTTTATCTGTTGGATAAGTTGCCTTTGGTTATCTCTCAGAAAGCCTAGAAGTTCATCCACGCTCATTCCATCAATACCGCCTGCTCCTTTGTTTGATTTCACTTTCTTGAAAGCCTTGTTAAGGTTATCTTTGTGTAAAATCTGTTCCATTAGATTGTCCGTCTGAAAATCTGTGATGATGTCGTTGTTTTCAGCAATCCTTTGATGGGCAAACACTTCTGCATACTCTTTCTGTTCCGCAGATACCGTTTGCAGATAGTCCTCTCTATGAAGTTGTCTGTTCTTAAATCCATCTTTGGTTACATTCATTTACTCACATCTCCTAAAGTTCAGTCCTTCCTACTATGTTTGCAACCACAGTAGTACTATGACCTCTGCTGACTTCTCGCCATTCGTTGTTACTACAGATTTCATACTCTGTTTCCATCTGCTGACGAGACCTCCCTAGGTACCACACGTTTCTTTCTCTCCATCCATCTGCCACATTTACCACAGTTAATTCCGAGTAGTTATAGGACTTCGGTTTGAGTAGCAACCTTATCCTTAACTGTAGCCTGATGTGATTTCTATTCGTCAGACCAGAGATTTGCCTCCACCTTCCTTCGGATTCCACCTCACGATGGACACCCTTGGTTTTGGCTGTATCCTTCCCACTACTAGGGCGGATTAGGGACTTTCACCCATTAGAAACGTGCGCCGCTAGGCGCACTACGCAAAAAAGACAAGAATTAATAATTCTTGCCTTGCTAAGTCATGTATATTGTTTTGTATAAAAATGCATCAAAAAAATAACATCCTAAGATATGTAGCGCGCAATAATTTGCGCATTTACAGCAAGGCCTCCCACGATAATCCGTTATACACCCTTGTATTCTCTTAATCGTCATTTAAATTTGTTTTATTCTACCATTAAATCCATAATAATGCAATAGTGCATATTCATTATTTTTTATTATTATTTATTAGTTTTATAAGAAATAATATACAATTTATAAGTATAATTATTAAATGAACGAATTTGAGGGTATACCTTAAGTATTTTTTTAATGCTACATATTTATATCTGGAACCGATTAACAATCTGATCTAGTTGTCCTATGGTTCTATTTAAAGTATCAATTAGTACTCCCATAGAGTTTGTATTATTTTTCTGCTCTTCAACACTTGCTGCAATTTCTTCTGAAGAAGAGGAGATTTCTTCTGAAGTAGCTGATATTTCACTAAACGTATTAAGAACATCATCACGACTCATGCTTATATTTTCTATAGAGCCATGTAATCTATCAATATGATTTGAGATGTTACTTACCTCTACATTAATTTCACTAAATACCTGATTTGTTTTATCTAATGCTGACGAACAGTGATTTGTAGATTGTTCCATTTCAGCCATATTTTCTATTGTGACTGTAATTTCCGTTTGAATCTCTTTAATAATCTGAGTGATTCCATTGGTTGCTGTTGCTGTTTGCTCTGCTAACTTTCTAATTTCTTCTGCAACTACTGCAAATCCTTTTCCATTCTCTCCTGCTCTAGCTGCCTCAATCGATGCATTTAATGCGAGAAGATTAGTTTGTTCTGCAATATCATTTATTGTCTGGCTTATTGTACTGATAGAGCTTGATTTCTCTGCTAACATATTTACATTATCTGATGTCTTATGTTGCATCCCACTTAGTGAATGCATTTTTTGCAATAAGTCTTTCATGTAAGTATAGCCTCTTGTACTATGTTCCTTCATATCTCTTGATGTTTCATGAATGTTCTTAGTATCATCAATTACATGGTCAATCTCTTCAGAAAGTCCAGACAATTTTTCGATTCCTACTTGAGAATCTTCTGCTTGTGCTTCAATCGCCGTAGAGATTTCAGAAATGGATAACGCTACCCCTTCTAGAGATGTTAGGTTACTTTCAAATATTTGATTCACTTCATGAGACTGGTTGGTTACCAATACTGATGTATCTTGAAGCGTCTTCACAATCTGTACTAAATTATCTCTTAATAATATAGCAGCTGTCGACATCTTACCGATCTCATCTTTTTGCTTGGAATACCTCTCATATTCCTTATCATTATCTAATTTTGCTAATTCAAAGTCACTGATTCTATTGATGTACTCTTCTACCTTGATAATTGGATTTGAAAACTTTTTACTAAATAAATATGTAATAATAAATGTAATAATTAAAGCAACCAAAATTACAATAATCGAAGTGTAAATCATATGATTGATGCTCTTTGTGTATACTGAGACTGGTGTAACCATAATAACTTTCCAACCACTTGCTGTAATATCTGACTTTACAAGATACTTCTCTTTGTGGTCATAATCTCTAACTTTTATTAAATTTTTACTATCAATTGCCCTTTTATATGCTCCAGATAAGATAGAACTTAGATTCACTGCTTTGTCTTTTGTTGGCAAATAATCTTTATTTGGATGAACAATGACATTATTATCTTTATCTACGATAAATACATATTTATCATCTGCATTCTTTGCCCATTCCTTCATATACTTTGATAGCGTTTGTAATCCAATGTCCATTGAAACTACGCCACTAAGCATATTATTTTCTTTAACAGGTGCAGATACTGAGATTGCCATGGCCTGTTTTGTTAGATCAAAGTATGGCTTAGCATAACAAATATTATCATTCTCTTTGGCAATCTGATACCACTCTCTTGATGTTGGATCATAATTCGCATCTGGCTTCCACCCTGAGCCGTCAATAAACTGCTTATTTGCATATCCATAATAAACATCTGTCACATCTTCTGTGCCGCCTGTGATATTGATTAGTAACTTTGTTATAGCATCTGTTTGCGTCATTCCAATCGATGGAAGGCTTGTCTGCATTGTTTTTATAACTTGTCCTTTACTTGATAACCAAGTATTGATTTGTTCTGCATACTTATCTGTCTCAACCTGATTTTCTTTATTTATGCTATTTAGTAAGGTTGAATACGCTATTGTGCTATTAATTATTGACGAAATAATTAGACTCCCTAATAGAATACTCGAACATACTATAATGATCTTTGTTTTTATACTTTTCATATAAACTCCTCCTTTAGTTAATAAATGTTATCTTAACAAAATGATATTCATTTATTTTTATAGCTTATATTATATGCAAATAGATCAAAACACTATTAACCGAATAATGTAAAAATATAAAAGGGCCTAATTCCGAAGAATTAAACCCTTTTGTCTAATTTATTTATTGATTTATTATTCATTAAAACGCATAAATCAATTGCTATAATATTAGACTCATTATAAATATGTTCAAAAACAATATCAAGATATGTCGAGTAAATATTGTTTGCGTTATGTGTCAGTGAACTATTTCTTGCTTTACATAGCCAATATTATATATGTTAACTTTATATCTTAAATCTATTAATAATCTCATCCAATTGTCTTATTGAAACATTCAATGTATCTACAAGTTCTCCCATGGAACTTGTGTTACCTTTTTGTGCTTCAACACTTGATGCAATTTCTTCTGAAGAAGATGAGATTTCCTCTGAAGTAGCTGATATTTCACTAAATGTATTTAATACATCGTCTCGATTAATACTAATACTTTCAATTGAAGCGTGTAACTTATCAATGTTAGAGGATATGTTATTTACTTCTTCATTAATTACATGGAATACTTGATTTGTTTCATCCAATGCCAATGCGCAATGATTTGTAGAGTTCTCCATATCACCCATATTGGTTTTGGTTACTGTAATTTCTGTTTGAATTTCCTGAATAATCTGTGCAATTCCATTGGTAGCCCCCGCGGTCTGTTCTGCTAATTTTCTAATTTCCTCCGCTACAACCGCAAATCCTTTTCCATGTTCTCCTGCTCTTGCTGCTTCAATAGATGCGTTTAACGCTAAGAGATTGGTTTGTTCTGCTATATCATTGATAGTTTGACTGATCAAACTGATGGAACTAGATTTTTCAGCTAGGATACTTACGTTATCCGATGTTTTTTGTTGCATACCACTTAGTAGACTCATCTTCTCTAATAGGTCGCTCATATAAGAGTTACCTCTAGCATTATGATTTGTTACCTCTTTAGACGTCTCATGAATACTCTTTGTCTCAGTAATAACATTATCAATTTCTTTGGATAGAAGAGATAACTTTTCAATTCCCACTTGAGAATCCTCTGCTTGTGCTTCAATGGCTGTCGAGATTTCTCCAATAGAAGCCGCCACCCCCTCTAGAGATTCTAGATTCGTCTTAAAGATTTCTTTTACTTCATGAGACTGACCAATCACTTCAACTGAGGTTTCTTGAAGTGTTTTCACAATCTGTACCAGGTTATCTCTTAAGATTAAGGCAGCCTCTGACATTTTACCAATCTCATCTTTTTGCTTTGCAAATGTCTCATATTCAATATCTTTTTCTAATGTTGCTAATTCAAAATCACTGATTCTCTTCATGAAATCTTCTACTCGAATAATCGGTTTTGTGAGCTTTCTACTAAATAAATAAGTTACAATAAAGGTAATAGCTAATGCGCTAAGAATTACAATTACTGAAACAAGTACCATATGGTTTATACTTTTCGTGTAGACAGAAACTGGCGTAACCATAATAACTTTCCAACCGTTACTTTCAATATCTGATTTTACTACGTATTTATCCTTATTATCATAATCTTTTACTTTAACTAACTTTTTACTATCAATTGCCTTTTGATAAGCACCTGATAATATGCTGCTAAGATTCTTAGCTTCCTCTTTTGTTGGTAAATAATCTTTATTCGGATGAACAATGATATTATTATCCTTATCTACTATAAAGACATATTTATTCTCTTGATTATTGGACCATTCATTCGTAAACTTTGATAATATTTCTAAACCAATATCCATTGATACAACACCACTCAGGTTATTGTTCTCTTTCACTGGCGCAGAAATTGATATTGCCATGGTGTTTTTTATTACATCAAGATAAGGTTTTGTATAACTAATGCTATCATTTTCTTTTGCCGACTTATACCATTCTCTAGAAGTAGGATCATACCCTGCATCTGGAGTCCATCCCGTACCATCTATAAATTTTTTACTTTCCAGTGCAAGATAAATATCACCTACACCTATAGAATTTTTTGTCGTATCTGTTAATAATGGCTTGATTACCTTTTCATTTGAAGTGCCAATAGACTGGATATTCGACTGCATAGTTGCTATAATTTGTGCTTTATTTGTAAGCCATGTATTAACTTTCTCAGCATACTTATCTGTTTGCACTTGATTTTCTGTATTTATTGTGTTTAGCAACGTTGAATAAGCAACCATACTGTTAATTACGGATGATATTATAAGACTTCCTAATAAAACACTCGAAAACACCACAATAATCTTTGTCTTTATACTTTTCATTCATTTCCTCCTCAAGTAAATCACCAATACCGCAATTTAGCGATTTAGCAATATCAAATATGATTAGTTATATCTGATTACACAGACCCTTAATATCTTTTATATTTGTGTAGTAAAAAGGGGCTGAATTCATTCGAACCAACCCCTTTGTTTTATCTTTCGTATTATTTTATTCTTTCGTATTATATTATTCTTTCGTATTATATTATTCTTTTGTATTTTTCAACGTTTATCTTATTTGTATATTTTAATTATATTTGAATTTACGAATAATGTCAAGTTTTGTCGATATGAAGATCTATGGCAATTTTATCAATAGGACAGATCTAGATTGCCTAGACTACCTCCTAAACGGGTCATTTGTCGGGTAACTTATATCATTTCAATATTATGATTATACCAAATACCCCTTATTCTTAAGTGCCTGTTCAATCCGATCTAATATCTCCTCTGAATCTGCCTCTACCGTATGTAAATGCACACCATCTGCTAACTCTTTTAAAGGAACTGTTTTCTTTGTCTTAATCTTATTCACGAACTCATATACTTCCTGCCTTGTTGATATAATCAGGTCCGTTACTATCTGTCCATATATCTCATGTGATACAATTACATCTAATATCTTCCCACCAAAATCAACGATTGTACATAGTTCATCCTCAATCTCATCAGTTGTATGTTTCACTAAATAGCATCGATTTACCTTCTCTTTTTCCTGATAATAGAGAACATACCCTTTTGTAGTAGATAATATATTTTTATTCACTGCTCTTAACAGAGCAATATCCTGAACTATAATCTGCCTGCTAACCCCTAATTGTTTGGAGAGCTCACTTCCAGATATAGGTCTGGTACTTGTCTTTAATATTTCTAATATTTTTTCTCTTCTTTCTTTTCCTTCCATTGTATCACCTCGGTATTTTGTTCTATGTGTTACTATCATTTTTTTCTCATTATATCACACACATTGACTTTTTTAAACGTCATCATCCGCTTCCATAACCTCAAAATAAGTTAGTGCAAAAGATACGTTTCTTTCACACTAACTTATTTATTATTATCAAACTAATTTTTCTCTACATCTTCCACCAATTTAGGTTTTATGACATAATGTAACCCTTTTGCAATGAAATCTGGTGATAGTAAGATTGTTATCAATAGCGCAGTAGGAATGATTAACCAGTCTGGATGCTCTGGATATATCTTTTTAAATAGAACCATTCCGCCTAACCCATCAAATAAAATGTAAATGATACAACGGTGTATTGCGTATATTGATATTGAGTTCTTACCCCATTTAGTTATCAACAGCTTACGTTTTGGTACAAGCGCTATAATTAGAAATACAAGTACAAATACTAATGCATAATAACCTAATCTTAACATTGCATCAAACTGCGTAAAAATCTCCATCTCACTATAAGGATTTCTTCCCGTTAATAGTGGTCGTAAGTCATATAATAATTCTACCTTTACAATTACAATAAATGCTAAAGCGATAAAACTAATGAATCCTACTATTTTGATATAGTTTTTATCAAGCTTTTCAACTATTTTTTTAGGGTTCATATAATATCCTGCTAAAAAGAAAGGATAGAATACCAAAATTCTTGCTAATACTAGAAAATCTCTGATTGAACTATCATAGTTAACTAGGCATCCGGCAATAATTGCTATCATCATTGCATATTTCTTCTCTAATTTTTTCATGAATATGGTCATGAAGCAATATGCAAAGAGTGCAAAAGCGTACCAAGGACTTCCATCCTCTTCAAGCAAGCTCCAATCACCTTCTCCATTGATCATTCTTCTTGTAACAAAGATTAGAATCTTAATTACATAATATAGAATTAAATAAGAAAAAATATTAGAATACCTTTTCTCATCAATATTCTTCTTACTAAATAATCCTGAAATAAATAGAAAAGCAGGCATATGAAAAGTATATATAAATAAAAAAACTCTTCGCATATCAACCGAATTATCTGTATAATAATCCGCCATATGTCCGATAACAATTGTAAAAATTAGAAGTGCCTTTAGATTATCCCACTTTGCAATTCTCTTTTTTTCTACAGGTGCATTGAATTCCATTTTTATCTGTTCCTCGTTTCAATATTCTTCTACAATATAATTATATGGAATAATTTATAGATTACAAGGGTATGGCAAATTGTATTTAAGAAAATACTATTTCTTCTCGCTATATTATTCATCCTTGTAGTTATATTGTATACATTATTGTTTCTTAGTATTTTTATGTTTATTCATTATACAAGCTAGTGTTAAGTTAAAAGCAAGGTTATTTAAATAACAATAACGTCCATTCCTGTAAATTGACGGCAGGCCTAAATTAATAATTATACATCAATATACACATTGTAAGATATAATAGGCTATTTGACCCCAACATCAGTAAATATGAAAAATTAAAAGTAATGGGTAGAAAAATAAAAAACGAAATGTTATACTTAAATATCTTAATAATAGATATTTAAATAAGCCTTTAAGGCTTTTCACACTCTAATCTTATCTAAAACCGAAAGGAGATACCCTATGTTCCGCTTATGGGCGAAAGTATTTAAAGATAATCGAATGCTAAGAGATACTGTCATCTGCAACGATGATTCCACTCTCAATCGCACTCGTAAAATATATGCTGCAATTGACGAAATCTGTAATGAATTTGATCTATCAAAACCAATATGGTTAGACTCAACAATTGCTGACTTTAAAAAGCATGATAAAACTAGATTTAGTCAAGACAATTTTATTGATCATGTTGATTTTGATTTTCTTGAAATCCAGGTAATTGAAGAAGATACGGATTACTAGTGTGAAATTATAGTGTTTCACACCCCTGATTATTATGTCGCCATAGGCGACGGATGGGAGCTAGATGAAGAACAAAACTCTTTCTTTTCTATTTTTATGTGTTGTATTACTATTTATCGTTTCTTATGGCATGAATTGGATAACTATTAAATATAATAGCAATAAGAATTCAATCAAAAAGAATGAAAGTAAGGTAGCCATGAACATCAAGGATGATAAAAAAGATCGTAACTTAATATCAGCTTCCATTAGCCCTACAGAAGAGGATGTAACAGATAAAGAAGCGCTATCTATTGCAAGCATAGCTAGGTTAGATGTTAATACAATAATTAATACCAAAAATATATCAGATGCTGAACTTGAATCCTATTTCTACGCAGAAGAAGTTCCCGATGATGTCTTTGAACGAATGTATTGTCTTTCCTACAAGAAAAATTGCACGGTCCCTCTTAGTGATCTGAATTATGTACGCGTGCTTTACTATGGTTTTGATGACAAAACACATATTGGTGAACTTGTTGTCAATCGGCAAATTGCTGATGATACCATAAACATTATGCGAGAACTGTACCATGCTAAGTATCCTATTGAGCGAATGCAACTTATTGATGATTATTCAGCAGATGATGAGAAATCAATGACTGCAAATAATACCTCCTGCTTCAACTATCGTTCTATAGCAGGAAGCAAGAAGTTATCCAAACACAGTGAGGGCCTTGCCATTGATATTAATCCATTTTACAATCCCTATGTTAAAACGGTAGATGGTAAAGAAATAATATCACCACTTCAAGGTGTTACTTATGCCGATCGCTCATTAAAGCTCCCTTACCTAATCAAAGAGAATGATGTATGCTATCAGACTTTTCATAAATACGGCTTCACTTGGGGAGGTTCTTGGCATTCTCTAAAAGATTATCAACATTTTGAGAAGGATCTTTCTTCAAACTAATATTGCTCAGAAAAAAAGTTGCTACCTATGATTTATCATCATAATGTAACAACTCTTTTTTTATTATAATCTCTTAAGAAGTTCTTCTCTTTGCGCTTCGAATCCTGGTTTTCCAAGTAAAGCAAACATATTCTTCTTGTAGCTCTCAACACCTGGTTGATCAAATGGATTCACTCCTAAGATATATCCACTTACACCACAAGCAAATTCAAAGAAATAGAATAATTGTCCTAATGAGAACTCATCTTGTGTAGGTACGTTAACTAAAAGGTTAGGAACATGACCGTCAGTATGAGCAAGTAAAGTACCTTTCATTGCACTCTTATTGATGAAATCTACTGATTTACCAGCAAGATAGTTAAGTCCGTCAAGATCTACTTCTTCTTCCTCTAAGATAATCTCGCAAACTGATTTTTCTAAGCTCATAACTGTTTCGAACATAGTTCTTTGACCATCTTGAATAAATTGTCCCATTGAGTGAAGGTCAGTTGTTAAATCAACTGCTGCTGGGAAGATACCTTTTTGATCTTTTCCTTCACTTTCACCAAATAATTGTTTCCACCATTCATTAACGAAATGAAGTGCTGGTTCATAATTTGCTAATACTTCAATTGATTTTCCTTTACGAAGTAAGATATTTCTTACTGCTGCATATTTTACGGAATCGTTTTCAGCAAATGAGTTGTTGATACAACGTTCTCTCATTGCTGCAGCACCTTTCATAAGTTTATCAATATCAGCACCGCTAACTGCGATTGGAAGTAAACCAACTGCTGTTAATACTGAGAAACGACCACCTACGTCATCTGGTACAACAAAACTTTCATATCCTTCTTCAGTAGCAAGATTCTTAAGAGCACCCTTTGCTTTATCTGTTGTAGCATAAATTCTCTTAGCAGCTTCTTCTTTACCGTATTTTTCAATAAGAAGTTTCTTGAATACACGGAAAGCGATTGCTGGTTCTGTTGTTGTTCCTGATTTACTAATCATATTAATAGAGAAATCTCTATCTCCGATTACTTCTAATAAATGGCTGATATAAGTACTGCTAATGTTGTTACCAACATAATATATTTCTGGAGTTTTTCTGATTTCTTTTGATACAGAATTATAAAAACTGTGTCTTAAGAATTCAATTGCTGCTCTTGCACCAAGATAAGAACCGCCAATACCGATTACTACAAGAACTTCAGAATCATTTTGAATCTTAGCTGCTGCTTTTTTGATTGCTTCAAATTCTTCTTTATCATAATTTACTGGAAGGTCAATCCAACCTAAAAAGTCATTACCTGCACCAGTCTTATTCAGTAATTGGCTCTTTGCGTTCTCAGCAACTGATTCCATCATCTTGATTTCTTCTGCTGATATAAATCCATTGGTTAAACTGTAATCAAATGAAACTTGATTTGACATGAAATACACTCCTTTTATCTAATTCTACGTTATTTATCAATCCTTATTTTAGCAAAGTGAATTATTTTTAGCAACCGATTTTTTTAAGGAATGCATCATTCTATGGCATTAAAAAAAATGCTACTCCATACTCCTCAGAATATTGAATAACATTTTTTTAATTTTACATATTATTTTTATATATTTTTCACGAATAAGATGTCTTTTAAGGCTATGCAAGAAATTCTTTTAAAATATCTTCTATAATCTTCTCTTCATTTTCAGTAAATTCGTATGATTTTAAAGTTTTCTTACTTTCTTTTCTTTCAACCACTTCATTTCCTTGATTTTGCACAGTTTCCTTATGTACCGTTTCTTTTTGGAGTTCTTCATTTAATGTACTATTTTTATTCTTACGATTTGATTCCTGGTTCACAGCCTCTTCCTTAGTGGCAGCAAAACTGTCTGCAGTTCTAAGCTTTTCTTTATTATAAAGAGCTTCTCCTTCTTTTACGCCTTTTGAACCTTTTGCTTTCAGCAGATTCTCTTTACGCTTTTCAAATTCCTTCACAACCATATCCGTTGTGATATCTTCCAATTTAAATTCCGATTTTTCATTACCATTTTCTAACATTGATTTTACAATGCTACTAATAAACTCTTCCATTTCTTTTTCTGAATTATGATTTACCTTTGTTTCTGAATTTGAAGAAGTTAAGTTAGCATCTTGTTTCTGAATTATTTTAATTAAAGAATCCTTTTTATTTTCTTTGACTATTTCTTCTCCATTTTTCTTCTCTGTATTATGTAGCCTAGAACTTCTACTTTCTTTCTTTAATTCTTCTTTTTGTCTTTCTCTTAAAGAAAGCTCTTTTTCTTTTTTCTGAGATTCTTTTCTTTTTTCTTTTTCTTCTTTTCTTTCTCTCTTTAATTCTTTTCGATCCTTTTTGATCTGCTGTTTACTGCTTACCATGGATAAGATCTCATTATACTCACTCTTATAGTCTTCTAAAGATTCCGAACTGATATATTCTTTTTCCAATCTAACTTTTAGGAAATTATCAAGATAATCACTAATATTTGCTTTTAATACACATCGCTTAGCAGGAAGATTGAGTAAACTTTCAAACATTATCAACAAGGAACTTGATAGTATACCAGTAAAGAATGTGGATAAAATATCATTTCTTCCACACTCGTTATATAGCCCTAACCCCGCACTAACAGTGCCTGTGAGCATACATAGTATAAGAATTAATCCACCAAGATTCTCCCATGTGTATAACAAGATTCCACTGAATTTATATCGATATACATACTTATCCACAAAAACATCCACATTATTAACACCTATCTTCAATTTATAACAAGCTTCAAACTTTAATTTTAGCATTTTCATCAATTTATTGGAGGTTGTCCCCATATTTTCCGATGCTCTTATTAATTTTTGATATACAATTGCTATGATAAACTTAATCAAAAGTCCCATCAAGCACATTGCCCCCATTATGTATATAAATACATTTTTGTCAAACAAGTCTTGTATCATAAATAAATCTCCTCTCATTCCCATTAATTTACAGTTATTATATACCAATATTTTACATTTGAAAAGAGGAACATAAAAAAACCGTTCAACAAAAATTTAGGTTATCCTTGTTAAACGGTCTTTATCTATGGCTTGTCTTTGGTTTTCGACAGAATTTATATTCTCTTTACTAATTCACTTACTAATTTAACGGTATGCTCAATTGCCTTTGCTTCAAACTCACTGTAGTCCATTTCTGCACTATGATCTGCCTTATCAGAGATTGCACGAATAATTAAAAATGGGATATTATTTAAGTAAGCAGCTTGCGCAATGGATGCTCCCTCCATCTCAGTACAATATGCCTTGAAGGTACTTACTAACCATTCTTTCTTCTCTCTATCAGAGATAAATTGATCTCCACTTACTACTCTTCCAACAAAAGTATTAATATCTGGATTCACTTCTTCGCACACTTCTTTTGCTACTGCAACTAATTTTTCTTCTGCTACGAATGTGGATTGTTCCATTCTTGGGATAACTCCAACTTCATAGCCGAATCCTGTCGCATCCATGTCATGTTGAATGGCATCGTTTGATAATACAATATCACCTATATTAATTTCATTTTTTAGTGATCCCGCTACTCCTGTATTAATTACAGCGGACACCTCATAATCATCTACTAAGATTTGTGTACATATCGCAGCATTAACTTTACCAATGCCACTTCTTACGATAACTACCTCTCTACCGCATAGCTTTCCTTTATAGAATTCCATAGAAGCTTTTTGACTAACAGACTCTATTTCCATCTTATCTTTCAAGATATTAACTTCTTCTTCCATTGCTCCAATAATACCGATTATTTTCATATTTATGCCCATTCCTTTCTGTATTCCATCTTATTTTATCCTAATACACTTTATATCCTCAATATTTCCTATTAATAAAATATTATCATATCTATTATCAAATGATTCACGAAATAGATGACCCATTCTAAAATTATAATATAATAATCGAATACATTATACTATAAGTCGAATATTATTTATAGATAAATAAATATTTTTATACTATATACGTCTATAATCTTAAAACCAATTGCAAAATTACATCCTCTAGTATAGAATTAGCATTATAGATACAACTCATATATAAATAAGATAGTGTGAAGTAAAAAACATTTCATTACCTAACACTTATATAAACGAAAGGATTATAATAACATGAACTATAAAACTTCTGGTGTATGTAGCAGAGAGATAAATTTTGATATTGAAAATGGCATCATTAAAAATGTAACTTTTTCCGGTGGATGTGCCGGTAATACAGCTGGTATTTCTAATTTAGTAGTCGGAATGCCTGTAGATGAAGTAATCAAAAGACTAGAAGGTGTTACTTGTGGTCCAAGAAAGACATCATGCCCGGATCAATTAGCAAAAGCTCTAAAAGAATATGAAGCTGCTCACGCGCAATAAATAGGCGATGTCGCCTTTGGCGACGGATGGGAGCTAATATGAAGGCACTAAAACGAATCTATATTGAGATTACAAATATTTGTAATCTCAACTGTAGTTTTTGTCCACCTTTAGAGCGTGACAAAAGCATCATGAGTATACAAAACTTTGAAACAATTATTGAAAAAGTAAAACCGTTTACTGACTATGTCTATCTGCATGTAAAAGGGGAGCCCCTTCTTCATAAAGACCTAGCTACTATATTAGAGTTATGTGGTAAGCATAAACTTTATGCGAATATAACAACAAACGGAACGAAATTATACGAGGTGAGAGAGACCTTATATCAGGCACCCTCTCTTAGACAGATTAATGTATCTTTGCATAGTTTTGAATCAATTACCGAAGAAAACTTAGATCAACTTCATCTATTTTTAGATGAAGTTATTTGCGTGGTGAAACATTTAAGAGACCATACCAATACAATTACTTCTTTAAGACTATGGAATCTTGATAAGACAAAGGATAATGCTTCGAATATTCGTAACAAACTTGTCTTAAATCGACTGCAAGATGCCTTCTCGTATTGTGGAAACATCAAAGAAGAACTTGGTACCAAGAGAGGCTTTAAATTATCCGAAAGAATATATCTAGAGCAGGACTACGAATTTGCTTGGCCAGATCTATCCTTACCTGTAATTAGCAATACAGGCTATTGCTATGGATTAAAGACACAATGTGCCATTCTTGTTGACGGAACTGTCGTTCCTTGTTGCCTTGATGGCAATGGAAAAGTTCCTTTAGGGAATATACTAACAGATGAATTAGATAATATCCTTTCTTCTCCTCGTGCCAATGCAATGAGAGAAGGATTTGCGAATCGAAACGTCGTTGAAGAACTATGTAAACGATGTGGATATAGAGAACGATTTTAAAAGTTTGGAGGCATCCTACATGAAAAGAATAGTATTAACTGGTGGTGGAACAGCTGGTCATGTCACACCCAACATCGCCTTATTACCTGACCTAAAAAGAGCAGGATATGATATCTCTTATATCGGCTCATACGAAGGCATGGAGCGAAAGTTAATTGAAGATTTAGATATCCCATATTACGGAATATCATCTGGTAAATTAAGAAGATACTTTGACCCTAAGAATTTTAGTGATCCTTTTAAAGTAATAAAAGGTTATTTTGAAGCACGTACTTTGTTAAAAAAATTAAAACCCGATGTAATCTTTTCCAAAGGTGGCTTTGTAACGGTTCCTGTTGTCTTAGCCGCAAAAGCAAGAAAGATTCCAACTATTATTCACGAATCAGACATTACGCCAGGACTTGCAAACCGTCTATGCATCCCATCAGCATCTAAGGTCTGTGCAAATTTTCCGGAAACACTTACCCATCTTCCTGATGAAAAAGCCGTTCTAACTGGCTCTCCAATTCGTAAAGAATTGTTCTCTGGAAATAAAATTAAAGGCTTGGACTTCTGTGGATTTAGTCACAATAAGCCAGTCCTATTAATCATGGGTGGAAGCTTAGGTTCTAAAGCAATTAACGACGCGGTACGAGGAATTCTTGATACCTTACTTATGAAATACCAAGTAATTCACTTATGTGGAAAAGGTAAATTAGAAGAAAGTCTTAGAAATAAAAAAGGCTATGTTCAATTTGAATATATCAATGAAGAATTAACGGATCTATTTGCCGCTGCCGATATGATCTTATCTAGGGCAGGCGCTAATGCTATCTGTGAAATCTTAGCTTTAAAGAAACCTAATATCCTCATTCCACTTTCTGCTGCTTCAAGTAGAGGTGATCAGATCTTGAATGCTGAATCTTTCTTAAGACAAGGATATAGCTACTTATTAAAAGAAGAAGAAGTAACGAACGCCTCCCTCTTAACTGCAATTGAAGAAGTCTATCAGAATAGACAAACCTATATTGCTGCAATGGAGAAGAGTGCTTTAAATCATTCGATTGATAAGATCATTGGTTTAATCAATGAAGTATCAAAATAATACTTAACACTACAAAATAAGCTAAGATACTCTTCTAAAACTCAAATCTTAAGTAACCATAAACTAATAAAAACACCAAGCTATGCATATAAGCATAGTTTGGTGTTTTTACATTCTTGTAGCTTCTATAAACTTTTTCTAAATAATTAAAGACATTTCTTAATCTTCTCAGCAATAATTCCAATATCTTCTCCAACATAATGCTCATCGCACCACTTAATTGTTACTTTATCCTCTTTATATCTAGGAATCAGGTGCATATGGAAATGAAATACCGTCTGACCTGCAACTTCTTCATTATTCTGTAAAATATTAAATCCATCGCACTTTAGTGCCTCTTTCATAGCAGTTGCTACTTTCTTAGCCACTACAAATACCTTACTTGCATCTTCCTCTGATAATTCAAATACATTCTTTGCATGATTTTTTGGAATTATGATAGCATGTCCTTTTGTTGCTGGTGAGATATCTAAGATTACTTTAAAATCATTATCTTCATATATTGTAGATGATGGAATCTCTCCTGATACTATTTTACAAAAAACACAATTTTCTTGTTCCATTTTATCTCCTCCTTATCATTCTTTTTCATTATAAACTTATTTTATAACAAGTATACTAAAAAACATTTCTGGTGTATATATACTAATTTGTATTTATATTAATATTTATTTGCAAATATTGTATATATATTTGCAAATAAATTACATATGGTATAAAATGTCTGTAACGTTTTCTTAGATTACAAGGGAGGAGTAGATAATATGAAAACACAGCAAAAAAGCCTGAATGTAAGCATGCGTAATTTTTTTATATTTGAATTTAAAAAAGTATTTTTAAGTTCAAAAAATTTGTTAATATGGGCAATATTAGTACTCATATTAATAGGTTATGCATTAATGAATATGAATCTGGATAGACATACTACTTCAAATAAAGAAGGTAATTTTCGTACAGATCAATATCATTCTGACACCGATGTCAACGAGTTGCTCGTCATGTATGAAGATCTTGATACTATTCCAGACAAGGTACAGGAACAGTTAGATTTCTGGAGACTAAATTCTAGATACATATCCGAACAGCTTGTATATTCAAGATGGTTAGGAAGGGATCGCTTCAAAGATGTCTTAATGTCTTCTATCAAACAAGATAAAAATATGATTTATGGGATTGATAAAGGATTCGTAACAGGAGGATTAACTGATAATCTTAAGTTACAAAAACAATATCTAAAAAATGATATTTCGTTTAAACAGATTTTATACAAAAAAAATATACACCCTCTCAATTCAGACTATGTAATGACCGGTTATCACTTTTTGTATCGCGCTGTATCCGATTTGCTTCCATTTATATTTACAATTATGGTTCTTCTATTTAGTGCAGATTGTATATCCAATGAAAGCGAGTCAGGTAGCTTTAAATTTCTTCTGATACAGCCAATTTTTAGAGCGAAAGTATTTCTTATTAAGGTTTTTGTTTCTATTTTACATACTTTTATAACGGTAATATCTACATTGCTTACCGTTTTCTTAGGAACTGGGCTTGTAAATGGTTTTGGTGAAGCTGCCTACCCTATTGCATATGACCCAATTACCTATCATAATTTTTTGTCCAGAGTAAGTGAAAATGGTGCATTACACTATACTGGCATACGTAATTATCTTTTGCTTATCCTTCCTATTTTCTTATCTTACTTAGTGTTTTTAAGTGTATTTTCAACATTTATCTCAAGTTTGGTAAGTAATAGCTTAAGTTCAATGAGCATTGTTGCAGCTAGTGCTATCTTATCCTATATGTTCCTAAGGTATCTTAGCCACATTGCGGTCTTTCCCGCAAGTATCCCATTTGCTTATGGCAATATCAGCAGAATTCTATCGGGCCAGAACCATATTACCGCCCTATTCTCCATTGTCTACTTACTAACTCTTAGTTTAATATTAATAGTTAGTGGTTGCTTTATCTTCAAACGAAGAGATATTGTTTGTTAATAAATATTACGATTTCTTCATTTAAAGACGACATTATTACCTATATAAATATTAGATAATGAACTGTTTTATTACTTAATATTAATAAGAAAGGACGGATATTTATTATGAAAAATCTAATTCTATTTGAAATTAAAAAGATTCTTTGTAATCGAAAAAACTGGATTGTATGTGCACTATTCTTTTTTTTAATTATGCTTTTCATTTTTTCAAATAACGAGAAAAATAAACAATATACGAAAAAAGATATAGAAGCATGTGAAATTCTTGAAAAATGGTATTTTGTCAAGGCTGGTAATTATAAGAAAATGTATGAACAGTTAGGTTCTTCTTTATGCAAGAATTTCTCAGAGGTATCTGCTGCTCGTTCTCAATACTTCCATGATAAAAAATATGCACTTAATAAACACGATAATAATGCTTTATTAAAGGCTGAAATTGCTTACGAGAAAGCTCAGATTAAATATTTCAATTGGGGATATAAGCTATCCACAGGTGAAGTAGTTGACGACCATTTACCTGGGAAATTAGGTACACTCGTATTTCGTTTACTTGGTGGTCCATATGAAATAAATGAAGAAATTGCATATTATAAAAGTCAACAAACATTTCATGAGTATTTATTAAATAACAATATCTCGTACATAGGTCATTACGAGATGACAGGATATCATTTTCTATACTCCTGCATGAATGAACTTTTTCCTAGCATATTAGCCTTAATTCTCTTACTATTAGTTTCTGATATTGTATCTATGGAAAAGGATATGGGAAGTTACAAATTTTTATTGCTTCAACCAATATCTAGAGGTAAAGTAATCCTTAGTAAAGGGATTGCTGCTTCTATTGTAACAATTACTATGGTCTTAGGAACTCTTTTTTCATTTTTTCTAATAGTTGGTGCAATAAATGGTTTTGGTTCTAGTGATTATCCTGTATTGAAATCAGATGTTACCTATTCTACAACAAAAGATATTCCAAGCAACATCTACTCTGTAAGTTCTTCGTTAGATGACTTTTGTTTTGCAACATTCTCAATGGAAGGTGATATATCTTATAAATATTACGATACAAAGGATATTAATTTCTATCAAGGAATTAGTTTATACTCATCTGGCAAACCATATCAATCTTATGATATTCCAAGCAAAGATAGTTCTTATATAGAAATATATAAATTTATTCTTGCATGCTTACCAGCGCTTATCCTATTCATTACTTTCACCGCCTTTTTTGGTGTGCTCATATCTACAATAATACATAATAGCTTAATCTCCATTGTACTAAGTATTCTAGTTGGAATCGGAGTTGGATTTGGGCGAGATAGGCTACTGACAGGCTACCTAAAGCGATATCTTCCATTTTCATATAGTGACTCTGTTTCTTTATATAACGGAACTACATGTGAGACAATGCTTCGAGCGTTAATTACTTTGGGAATTGGTTGTGTCGTTGTTATTATATTTAATTATTTATTCTTTAGAAAAAAAGATATTGTTTGCTAATAATTTAGTACCATTTTGATTGAATATTTTTACTATTTTTGGTACAATCTCTATCGAGGTGATTCATATGTTAACACAGGAAGAACTACTTAAAATAGAACAATTAAGTGCTTGTTACCCTGACGTAGATAAGATAATCAAGCGCCTAAATGAAGAAAACAAATTTATGTTATCAAAGATCTCACATGAGATACGTAATCCGCTTACTTTGATATCGAGTACTTTACAGCTCATGGAATCTAAAAACCCTGAACTAACATCGATAAAATATTGGTCTCAGATACGACGTGATGTTAACGATGTCGTTCTCTTATTAAACGAATTATCTACTTTTAATAATTGCGAAAAGTTAACGCTTTCTCCAGTTAACCTATCCACTTTGATCCATGATATAGCAGATAGTTTTGAATCCTCATCTAACGAATTGGATCACAATATATCGGTTAGCATACCTGAATCTGCATTAAACTACATGCGATCTTATCCATGTGATAAATTAAAGATAAAACAAGTATTTCTAAATATCATGAGAAATGCCTTTGAAGCAATGAATGCAGGTGATTCATTATCCGTTAATGTTGCTTTATCTGATAGTACAATAGATTCTACACCCGAACTTTCAATTGCTTCCTTGGAGAATTCGCAGTCAGAATTAGATGATTTTGATGAGTCTGAATTAGTTGATGAAGGTGATGATTCTTCCCTTATTATAACCATTAGTAACAATGGAGAGCCAATTCCTCCAGAGCATCTAGATACCTTATTCGATGCATTTGTTACTCATAAAAGTTCTGGAACTGGATTGGGTCTAGCTATCTCGGATAAGATTATAAAAGCACATGGTGGAACAATTTCCGTAGAATCGAATGAAGATCATACAGATTTTACAATAAAGCTACCAATACATATAAAATAGAAAAAGCCCCGAGGACAAATACCATACTAGATAAATCTATTATCTAACATGATATTTGTCCTCGGGGCTTTTTAATATATTGATATCGATATGATGTTGAGGTCAAAAGCCTTATTTAAGTTTATTGAGTGTATATCGCTGTATAATTATGAATTTTGGCTACCTTTCCCTCTAGCATCATATTTTTTACAAGCCTCAAAACAAGTAACAAGTTTATAAATAAACTTTACTCACTTATGTTCCTATTTTCACTTTGAGTCTTGACAAAATATAAACGATAATTTCGGCCGGACTACGCCAAAATTAATAATTATACATCAATATACACAATGCAAGTTATTAAAGGCTTTTGACCCCAACACTCATCTTATATTAAAATTCGAATAGTTGGTCAAAGGTACGAAGGATCTTAAAATTACCCTTTGCGGTCAAATCACCAGCCATAAATGCTTGCTGGAAGGTTACCTTACCTCTAACGATTTTTCTTAAGATATCACTTTCCGCTTTTGCTTGAACATCTGCGTCTTCTTTCTCACCATAATAACACTTGATTACTTCACCTTCTATCTCAATTATCAACGTTTTATGTTGATCAGCAATTGTTATTGCATAAGATCCTGTAAAATCCGCTAGAGGTTTGAAGCTTCCTTTTATATCTTTAATAAATTCATTATCAGCAGAAGTATTATTTCCTCCTATCATATCCTTAAAGAATTGAGATAGTTCTTCAATATCTTCTTTCTGCTTTTTCACATAAGTATCATCAGATACATAGATGGATAACTGTTCACTCTCTTGTGGTGTTAAATCTAAAGAACTATAACGTAGTATATTTTTCTTTACTATATTATTACTCGATGGCAATACCTTAACCTTCTGATTAATTGTTCGGTATAGTTGTTCCGCTTTTTTCTCAATTAATGCAGCATAATCTGGATTCGTTTCAAACTCAACGTGATCATCCACGTAAGCACAGATATCTTCACTTGCTTTACCACCTAGTAATTCCCACGCCTTTATTAATGTTGTCATAGCTTCTCTCTCACCATAGGTACTTGCCATAACAACTGGTAGCATGTATAGTTTACTAATCTGTTCTTTATCTCCATACAACCAACACGCATCTAGAAATTGTTGCATGTATCCACCAATTCCAAGCCATTCCACAGTAGTTGCAAGAATAACACCATCTGCTTCTTTTAATGTTTTTGGTAACATAGCAATTGCATTTTTCTCTTCATATAGATTATACCTTGTTACTTCAACTCTTAATTCATTAAGAACATCTGTTAATTTATTCATTACATAAAGTGTAGGATCTTCAATTAATCCTCTTCCACCATAATATATGTTTACTTTCATTGTTTCATCCTCCCTCTATTTGGCCTACGGTATAGTAAGAATGCTAATATGATACCAGATATAAAACCTCCGACATGTGCCATATTATCCGTTCCTTGACTTGTAAATCCACCATATAACGTAACTCCTGCAAAGATAATTAGTTGCAAAGCGTTAAATTCTTCAAGTCTTCCCCTGTTGGCAATTACTACATAGAGTATTGCACCAACTACTCCAAAGATTGCACCTGATGCACCAATACTTATCGTATATTGATAGCCTGCAAGCATATTATAGACCATGGATGCGAAACCTGCAACAACTCCCGTTCCAAAATAGATTAGTACATATTTCAGTTTTCCTACTGCTCTTTCTAGATTATCACCTAGTATCAAAAGAACGATCATATTATTAACAATATGAGCCATTCCATCATGTAAGAACATATAAGTGATTATTCTATAATATTCATGTCGTTCAATTGCATATCTCCAAGATACTGCTCCTGTTACTAACATATTCTCATTATAGTAATAACCTTTCCACTGCCCCCATAGATATACAAGCACATTTATTATTACTATAATGGTGTTACACAATGTAAAATACATGATTTTTTGTCTGCGATACGAATTATTATAAGGAGCAGTGAAAGGATTATGATATTGATTTGGATTACTATTGTGGTAGTTATTATCATGGAAATTTTGATTTCCTGTACGATTTATATCTTCATGAAAGTTTTGATTTCCTGTGTTATAAATATCTTCATAAAGGTTCTGATTCGTACTGTGATAAGTATTCTGATAGGAATCTTTATGATTTTTAGATTCATATGAGCTTTTGTTAGAGTAATCATAACCATTCGCTTGTTTACTCTGATTAACTCTTGCTTGATCTAATATCAGTTCAATATCTCTCTTAAAGTAAAGATAGGACGAGGACTGATTTTCATAAATGATTAATCGAAGAGATGAAATATCAACAATCCATTGTTGCTCTTTTGATTCTAAGACTCTCTCTTTCATATCCTCCACATGATTAGTACATATTAGGTTCAAATATTGAATAGAGGAATACTGTTTCGATTGAAATTGTTCTTTTATTTGCCTGATAACATTATTATGCTGTTCTTTTGTAAGTTTCATATTTTCGGTATAGTCAAAAATAGCAGCAATATACGCTGTGCTATCCTGTATCTTTGAGTACAGCACTATTCCTTCAACATTAACTTTGATTTGTCGAAACCCTTGTCGTATGATATTATCTTGTAATTTATCAATGACTGGAGACATTTTATCTCCCCTTTCATAAAACATGCCTTATTTAATACATAATTTAGTGAAGTGATTTCACTTGCTTGCAAAGGTGAAATCACAAGCGTTGAGAGTGAAAGCGTTTTTCTTTCACATTTGATATATGATTAATGCATGATTTTCATGCGATAGATTATTACCAATGAATAATCATATTTCTAACAAAAAATAAAAGGCTAAGTTGTGTTAATTACCACATCTTACCCTTTATTATATTATATATCTTATTATCCGCATAGCTAAAAATTATAAACCAACCGTTATAAAAAATTAAATTCTTTATAAATATAACTAAAATCATCATACAAAATTTGTAATTAACAATCCACATTATACTCTACAATTTCAAGCGAATCAGTATTTACCATGGCTATTTGTACTATCAGAAAACTGATAGATAATATTTGCTATGCCAATCTCATCTCCTAAATACAATTCATAGGGGATATTTGGCTCTAATTGATTTCCATTCAGAAACGTTCCGTTTCTTGAATTCAAATCTGTGATATAGAAAGTTTCCCCTTCTTCTTCAATCTTCAAGTGATATCTACTTACTGCACTATTTTCAATCGAATATCCTATATTTGTTTTTAACTTTCCAATAAAGAAAGGGAATTCTATTAAGTAAATATTGGCATACTCCCGATTATGTATAGGTACTAATCTATATTCAGAGGTTCCTAGATCTGCTAATAATATCGTTTCTTCTGATTCATTTTCATATTCATCATCTCTTTGGATATTATGTATGTACTTGTTTTGCTTCCTATCTTGGTATTCATTTTTCATATCATTGCTTTTCATTGTTTCCATGGATAGGCTTATTTTTGAATCATAAGTTATACTATTATCACAAGTATTTACATCAATCAACTTAATTGGATCAGCAGCATTTTTAATCATTAGTTTCTCACTGTTATTATGATAAAGTTCATCGCTTTGATCCACATACTCTACCCTACTTACTATCTGAGTCTCTTTTTCACTTAATATTTTACTAACACTATAAGCTTCAATACTTAATAGCATTATTATAACACCTATTAACTTAGACATATCTAATCTATTTCCTATTTCATTTAGGAGCACTCCCGAGTATAGAATGATAAAAAAGAACATTATTGTTAATAGAATGGATACTGCAACAAGTAGTTTTGTTTTAATTGAATAGCATTCAATCTCGACTTCCTCTTCTAGCTTTTCCTTCATTAAGGGAATGGATACTTTTACTGTTCCTTTATTTATTTTTTCCTTTATCTCTCCCTTTTTCTCTTTCTCATTCCCTTTCTCGTTCTCGTTCCTTTTCTCTTTCTCCTTCTTTTGCAATTCTCTCCTTACGGCCTTATCCATCTTATCGGTTCTGTTTGATTTAATATGTTCTGTTATACTAGATTGGAATCTTGAGTCATCTTTCTTATCTTTAGATTTACAAACTATAAAATGTGATAAAATACTTTCTTTGTTTTTTACTTCTCCACTAATTTTAGAATCTAATTTGTTCTTATTATAATCAATTGATTTGATTTTCTTAAGCGCAGTCCCATGGCATTGATTTGATTCCTGATGATTAGGCACGTATTGCTCTATTTTCTTTGCTTCATTAGTTTTTGATTCTTGAATAATTACATCTGGGATATTCTGTTCTGTATTACTTTCCTGCAAATCTTCCTTTCCAGTATCTTCGATTATTATTTTTAGATCCTGAAAGGTGCAGCAATCCTCTGTACTTTTCTTATAAAGTGAATAGATTAATATTACAGCCCTATTCTCTTTATAATCTACTTTATTCATTAAGCATTCCATAAACTCTTTTATCTGTTCCCTCATGCTTTTCTGATATCCTTTTTTATAGCATAAATATACTTTATGATCAGCATAACTAATATAAATATAATCTTTATCCAGTACAAAATCATTTTCATCTAGTAAATATTCGCGTGATGATTCTACTGTGTCCATTATATCTAGCACAATTTCTTTTATCTCTTTATAACTTAATTGCCTTGTTTCTAAGATTGTCTTTAGCGTCTGCTTCGATGTTATATCATAATAATAATATATTTCGTTATTTATTCTCTGGATCTTTACAGGCAGGACCCCTACTAATTTATTATGTAATAACATTTGAATCGGATAAGAGGATGCCTTATTATCCTCATTCTCTTCCTTAATAACTAAATAGTTGCTCTGCATATCTCGAATATATTGAGTGTTAATCGATAAGACCTCCCTATTATCAAAACCTATTTATCATTTATAATCTATCTATTATGTCCACGACTACCTATTTCCCAACTAATAACTTATCTAATACTTTCTTTATTTTTGCTATTATCTCATCTGCTCCTTTTATTTTATTTACAGTTTTTAAAGAAACCTCTGACAACCGAATAAACTCTGCAGGATTATGAATAGAACCTTTTGATGATAGGGAAACCTTTTGATTCTCTTTTGTGAAAAATTCTCTAACATCTTCTAATGGAATATTCATATCAGCCACCACATTTACCTCAATTTCATTGTTACTAACTGTAACATTTGTTGATTTAATCTCTGCTAATATTAGTCCATTCTTTAATTGTTGCTTTAAGTAGCTTTCCCCTATGTCCGCGTCTCTCTTCTTTCCTGCAAATAGATCACCTACCCAATCTCTATCTAAAATATTGTCATAATTCACTTCTCCAGTCACGATATTGGCATCTGCTTTCATCATCTCACTGATTTTTACCACACTTAAATCTAGGATTCCTTGTATTCTGCTTTTATCAGATAGGTAAAAGGTTAAGTAGATTAGTGCGAAAATAACTGAAAGTACAATAATCATAACAAATGTTGCTTCAACCGTATAACTAGCTTTACTTTTTCTATTAATCAAATAATTAACACCCCTAAATATCCTACAAATACAAAAGGAAGAAATGGAATTGTATGTTGCCTATTAACTTTCTTAAATATTAATAAAAATATTGCATAGATAGCAGATAAAAACAAAGCAAACATTAACATTTGAAGATTAACATTTACCCCAAGAATTAAACCCGTGATACAGAATGTTATTCCATCTCCAATTCCTATTTTTCCTCTTGTCACTTTACTAATTATAATTAGCACTATACCAACTGTGATTCCGAGTAACCCATTGAATATGCTAGTATTTCTCTGAAATAGAGATAATCCAATAGTAAGAATAGCTGATACTACAAAATAGAGATTTGGAATCTCTTTATGTCTAATATCAATTATTCCGAAAATAAATAAGATTACCCCTAATACAATTGTAGATATCATATATACCTCCATTTATTTTTTATAACATCTTCTACATGGTGTTCTAGTTCCCACTTCTGATAGTGGGATCTCTAAGATTGTTCTCTTTAAACCACTGCAAACTGGGTCAAGATGATATCTGTCACCTGTATCTGTTATGTAGACTACTGTATCTAGTGACTCTTTTCCTTTTACTCCACACCGTTCACACTCCTTATATTTTCCTCCACCCCTATTTCTTAAATTCTCTAACTCTACATAATTCGCTCTTCTTATAGATAATTTTAGATGTGTACAATTTTTGCTTGAATGATATACTGTTCCTGTCTCCGTGATGAAAACGGTTTCTTCCTTGCCATCTTCTTTACTTCCATTCAAGTCTTCTTCTCTTAGATAACCTGTCCAAGCATGAACCCTGACTCTTTGTACCATCTGGAAGCCTTTTATTCTAAATATTAATACAGGAAATTTAACCTTATACTTTGCAACCACATCAACCTCTTCCTCCTCTGACAGAAAGGAAGAATACCAAAAGGATATCCCATTCATACCATTTTCGATGGTAGAAAAATTACACTTTCTTTTGTCTAGATAACTTTTCAACCTTTGCTTATAATAGATATTATCGATAAAAGTTATGTTATCCTTCTTTGTATCATTTTCAGTATTTTCTTTATCCTTTGTATTGTTATCTTCTATTTTGTTATCATTTGTGCTTCTATTCTTTGTGCTTTCTGTATTGTTTGTGCTTTCTGTATTCTGCTTAGTTTCCTCGACCATATTCTCATATATATATGCATATTTTGAAGCTTCCTTGGCAACTTCTGTAATACCTGATTGAACTCTTTCATATGTAATAAATATTTGAATAAAATAGAGAAACGTGAGTATCATGAATAAAAATACTGGTAAAACTAATGCTGCTTCAACAGTTAATGACGCCTTTTTTTCTTTTTGATAAAACATTAACACTACTTCCTTGTTTTAATTAAGGGGTAAATTAGGACATCTACTCTTTTTCCAATTTCGTAGATTTGGGCAAATACTGCTTGGAGAGAGCATTTTATTATTTTTTTTGATTTCATAAGATTTTCGATGAATTTGATAATATCCATTCGTGCTTGTAGTAAATAGATATTGTTTAGACGAAAAAAGAGTAGACATCCCAATTTACCCCTATTACTTTAATAGGTGTATTCCTTCTGGACTTCAAAAGAAATTTCATCAATACTATGATTTATTACATTATTTACAAAAGGTAATTTAAGAAACAGTGTATTCATATAAAAATTTGCTTTTGCTTTAAATCCATATAAGCAATTCTCCATCGCAAATCCTCCTTGATACCTAAGATTCATATTTGCCTGTATTAAATCCATTGCTCTATAGCTTTTCTTGACATCTGGTGTTAATAGTAAGAATAACGATATATAATCATCATATCCAAAATCTAATATTCCATCTTGTGCTTCTTTCATATGTTCAACTTTATTCTTAATAAACTTCTTATTCACCAAAGGTATCTCACTATACTTAAGTATAAAAGTATCCTTTGTTTTGAATAATGGAATATTCTTATCCTGCAAGAGAGCTCTAACATCAATTAAAGATTCTTCATATCCCCATACAATAAGAATGATCATCTTAGTTAATTGAACTAACGCTGCAAGTCCAGTAAATCCCACCAATTCTAGAGCCGTCGTATTTGCCATATTAACTTTTTGGCGATCACTTAAGACATGTATAAGATTTAGAATTGTTCTAATTCCTAGTAAGCGAAATACAATATCATTAAAATTTTCTTTATCACTTTTATTACCAGTAATAATATATTCTTGTTCGTAGGAGAGTGCAGATTCGAGGGACTTTACATATTCAATATCTTCATTACTACTCTGCTCTTTTATAAGTTCTTCTTTTGATTGTTCAGTTGCTTTACCTTGCTTTTTCTTTTGATTCGCAGATTCCGATTTATGAACTTGATTATCTTTTACACTTTTAAAGTGTCGTAATATATACTGATTAAATAAGAGTTTATTTAACACATTGGATGATACACCACTAATTGATGAGTATGCATCACTCTCTTTTTCAAAGTCTTCTAAAGAAGTTACTATATCCTTTCCACTTTTGCTATCATAAGAGTTTTCTATATTATTAGATAGTTCATTTTTCTTTTCTCCCTCCTTTCGTGTCTCTTCATTACTGAATCTTGTATATAGACTATCTGCCTTCAAAGTAGCATTCGATATCTTAATCTCATCATCCACAATAAGATCTATGATTCCCTTTTGTATCAAATCAAAGAACGAGGTGATAGGATTCTCTACATTAGATTTTAAGACTAACCCACTATAATCAAACCTAATATCTCCACTATGATAGTTTTTATAACTATTCTTTAGACTTAACACTTCGCTACTATAAGCTTGTATTGTTTCTATAGAATCCGTATTAGTAAATGTTTGAATTGTATCATGAGCTAATATAGCTTGGTTATCCAGTAAGTATTGTCTCATAGTAGTAAGATTTGTTTTTAATCCAACATTAGCTTTTGTATTATTTGAATTATCCTGATTCGTTCCAAAGTAGTTAGAGATATCCTCCGCATCTACTTTTAAATTTTTATAAAAACTTTCATCCACTTTATCTTTATTTGAATCTAACTGTTCTTTATAATCCTTAATGCTACTTAGTATATTTGGTTTTTTCTCTTCTATCTGGTCAATAACGGATAGCGCACTCGTTATCTTTGTTGAAACATTCTCTTTTAACGAATTCAATCTTGTACCATTTTCATTGATTTCGTTAATTAGTTTTTCTTTTTCATCAGCTAAATCATCAAGACTATTCTGAATGCTCTCTATTTGCTTCTGTAATTCTTTTCGTTTAGAATTTTTGCTTCCTTTTTCTTTTTGTTTTCCCTTTGAACCTTCTCCATTACTCGCCAATGCATCCATTTGACTTATCAACTCACTTAGTTGTGTCTCAAGGCTTTTAACCTCAGGTACTATTTCTTCTATTCTATGTAGGTTATCTAGCATCCCTTGAAATAGTTGCTGCACATTAACATAATGTTTTTCTAAAGATTGATATACCGTATTATGATTAATTCCTACTACCTCTGCAGATGGATTATTCTGTAGAATCATTTTTACAAACTCGTCCTTTGTCTTAATTACATTTGATGATACTAATTGAAGTCCGTTTTTATTAAAATCGATTCCTTCGATATACTCCATCAGCTCCATATTATATTTATCTAGTTCGATAAACTTCTCTTCGACCTTCAGTTTCTCTTTCACCAACGCTGTGGATACCTTGGCTGTCTCTAATAGTTTTAGTTTCTGTAAGAATGCTTCTAACATCGCCGTCAGATCTCTATATTTCTCATATTGAACCGCTTGATTCATAAATAATTCTCCATTATAATCTGTGATTCTTGTCTGATCTGTAAGAGCAATATCCTTTACTTTTAGCTTTAGAAGGTCCACATTAGATAAAGGTATGGAAGTTCCAAACATGGATAGATCTTTATTTGGCTGGAAAGTATATTCCATACTATTTGTAATTTGACTTAATAATCGCTCTTCGTTTGGCTGTGCAGAATCATACCCTTCGTCTAGAAGTACCAAGTGATATTGATGAAACATCGCGTAAGAATATTCAGAAGCAGCTGAATCCATCCCTGTAATGAGTGCTCTTTCCGATACAACCTTGGCTACATTTATTCGGACCGCTTCAATCATTGTTCCAACTAGCGCAAGCACTAATACTAATATTAACGATAAGAATACCGTAATTTCTCCTTTTACTTTATCTAACATAGACACCTCCTTTACTTTAATCATCATTACTTACATCTAATTGATATCCAGTTTTTTATTCGCTTTCTCCCCATCTGACGTTATTGATGCAAATGCCTTCTTCATGATATCTTCAATTTTATCTCGAAATAAAACGACTAAAGCAATTAAAACAACCAGTATTAAAATAACTTCTACAATACCAACCGCATCTTCTTCTTCCCACAATCCTCTAATATGATTCATTAAGTACACCTCTCTTTTTATGTTTTTGTTATATAATTTTGCATTAATATATTTAAAATATATTTGTATCTAAATTTACTTTTCTACTACCTTCATCTCATAACTACATACCCATAGTCATGAACGCTGGAATCATAATGATTAATAAAACTATAACCAACATAATCATCATTGGAATGAGCAGCTTTGTTCCAGCTTCTTCGCCTAACCTTTTTGCTAGCTCCTTTCTTTCTTCAAAAGCGTTCATAGCTTCTAACTCCAACAACTCAAGTAAATCCTTTGTCCCCTTTTTAATATTCTGTGTTACCAGAGAACTAAATTTCAGATAAGGCATATACTTTACTCTCCTACCAAAGTTCTCAATCGCCTTACCTTCTGATATTCCAATGGTGAGCTCATGCCATGTAATAAGCATCTCATCATAGGCATATCTACGTAGAGTCGTATCTTCCTTGATCTTCCCTTCATATTCTTTGACAATCTTCCCCCAAGCTGCTGATACTGTCATTCCCGCACTTAAGAGTAAGGTAAATTTATTAACTATTTCAGGATAATCAATTGCTAACTGAATATTGCGCTTATGTAATTTGTCTCCCAAGTCTTTATCCATGAGAAAAAAGATAGCTATTGCTATAAACACCCCAAAGACTGGGATAAAGTAACTTGTTGTATCTTTTTTTTGACTATAATATACTTTATCTTTTCCTACACTTTTTGGTAATGCTAGTCTACTTTCCTCAAGCGACTTTTCAGAACTTTCCTTTATCTTATTTTTAAGCAAACTTATCAATTTCTCTTTTTCTGTTATCACCTTAGGTAATATATTTAGATAGAAGGAATATTCTGCTTTAGTATCATAATATTCTAGGGTCGCTATCAGTTTGGTTAGTTGCCCTTCTTCTGGAACCCCTTTATTTAATAACTCTCCATCTAAGTCAATGAGTGTATTGTCTACCTCCCAGTCAACCGATATGCTAGTTCCTGGTATTACAGTTATAAGATTTAACTTCTGATTAACCTCATTCGCCGATTTATTTTCTCCCAGTACATACTGGTCGATATATTCTTCTGCCTTCTTTATCACTTCCAATCTCAACTCTTCATTATATCTTCTCTCATTTACATCAATGTCCATATTACTCTCAACGTATTCTCCAGCCTTATCAATTACAACATCTACGTTAACCTTCTTATCACCTTCTCCGTAATCTGGACGATCTATCCGATTCTTCCCAATTAGATCTCCACTTTTTTCACTTGCAATTGATACTATTCCTATGAACAAGAAAGAAAAGCAAATAATGTAACATACCACTATCTTTTTACAATAATATAATCTAAGAATTACGTTTCTCTTCTCTCCTACATTAAGCATCTCAAGGCTTTCACGCACTCTTGTATTGTAAAAAATATGTACTATGCATTTACCTTTATCATATAAGAAAAATCCAATTGGATAGAGCCCAATCAATGGATGAGCCTTTTTATCTAAAGAAGATATATATTCACTCTCATAATCTTTACAACGAAAGTATGTAATTAAGAGGATTAAAATCAATGCAATATTTATGATAATTATAAAACTTCCTTCTTTCTTATTTCTGATACCTTAACTTTGTTATGGCAAGTATCATACCTCGATACTCCCTATTCAACATAATATAATGTTCTTAATAGATGTCACTTTATCAATTATCCACTTCGTGACTCTCGAGGTTCTGAATAGTTACGACTACACTTCAATGTCAATAATTTTCTGTGATATTTTATATGCCACCCCATAGAGAACGAGCGCTGCAGACATCACAACCACCCCTTTTATATTTCCATACAAAGGATCCATAAATCCCGGTGAAAACAACCACATATAAAGAATAATCCCAAGAGGAATGAAATTCATAATACTAGATTCAAATTTCTTAGCTGTAATAAGTGTTATGATTTCTCTTTTCACCTCTATCTTGTCACTGATCGAGTTACTTGTTCTTCGAATGATTTTGATTAAGTCTCCACCCGTTCTTTTGGCAGTTATAAATACTTCTGTAAAATTGCAGATATCCTCTACTTTGCTTCGATTAGAAAAGTCCAGAAATACATCCTCTATGGTTTGGTTATTCTTAAGTTGCCTCGTCATATACTCGAACTCTTTCACAATATAAGAATCTTTCTCATACATTAGTTTTAGATCTTCAGTTGACTGCTTGATTGCATTTTCAATGGAATACCCTGCATTTAAGGCTCCAGAAATATTAATAATCGCATCACGAAACTGGATATTCAGATTCCATTTACGAGTTTTTATGCACTTCTTCTTCTGCTGCTTACAATATAGGATAAAATATGGACTAAATAAAAGAATGCTTAGAATACTTCGATAAAATAGATATGCTATGATTGATGATAAGAAAAGCCCTCTCAGGCTATATAAGATATATTCTTGCTTTGAAAATGTGTAAACACTATAATCTTCTATAGTTCTATCCCCGCCTTACTTAGCTTTGACATATTTCTTAATTGTTGCTCTGTCTTCATCATATTTCCTACGACCCTTCCATCCTCTTCCCCCTCTTCTACAAATGAATATAAAGAATTCACCTGAATCTCACCTTCTATGCAGTCTAGCACTTCAACAATTTCTAGAACCCTTCTTGATTTATCTCTTAGTCTACCAAGATGTACAATAATATCAATTGCAGATGCAATTTGCTTGCGCACTGCCAACAAAGGAATATCTGCCCCTAATAGAACCAACGCTTCTAGACGACTAAGCATATCAACTGGTGAATTTGCATGCCCTGTACTTAAAGAGCCATCATGTCCTGTATTCAAGGCTTGTAACATATCAATAGCAGCTTCATCTCTGACTTCACCAACTATAATTCGATCTGGTCTCATACGTAATGCTGACTTTATTAAATCTCGTATTGAAATAGCATTCTTGCCTTCCACATTTGCATTTCTAACCTCAAGCCTCACTAGATTTGGTATATTTTGAATCTGTAACTCTGCAGAGTCCTCAATAGTAATAAGTCTCTCTTCGCTTGGAATAAAATTGGATAATGCATTAAGAAATGTAGTTTTCCCTGAGCCCGTACCTCCGCTAATGAAAATATTATATCCTGCTACCACTAATTTCTTAAGAAACATTGCAGCTTCTTCTGTTAATGAACCAATCTGTATTAATTTTTCAATCGTAATTGGCGATTTGGGGAACTTACGAATTGTTAGAATCGGTCCTTCTAGCGCAATCGGAGCAAGCACAACATTGACTCTAGAACCATCCTCTAGTCTGGCATCTACAATTGGATTGGATTCATTTATGATACGATTAGATTTAGATACAATCTGCTGTATGACATCTTCTAGCTTGCTCTTGGATTCAAATCTTTTATTATATTCTCGAATTCTACCCTCTTCCTCAATAAAGATATGATTTTCACCATTTACCATAATCTCTGTTATATCAGGATTGTCCACTAATTCTTGTAGAACATCCAGCCTTCTAATGGAATTAAAGATTTCCGTTCTTAGCTGCTTCTTCATATCTAAATTAATATAAGACTCTTTACTTTTATTGATGATTGCTTCATCAATAATATCTAACATTTCATCGTCTGAGAGATTTCTCTTTAAGTCCACTTGATTTAATACTTCATCCTTAATTACTTTTTTGACTTCATTTATCATCTTGTAATGCCACCTTTATATTACATTTCCAATTGTCTGATTGACATATTCTACAATACCATTTTCTTGTAACTCTTTTAGACTAAAATGTTCCTCTATGCAGTACTCACTTGGTACGTCTATGAATTCAATTTGATCTTCCATCTCATCTTGCTCTTCTAAGGAAAGTACATGAAAGAATTTTTCTTTCTTGTATCCTTCTACTAAGTTTCTATCTTTAAGCATATAGACTTTATTACTTTCTGATAGCAATTCAACCATTGATTCATTCATGAATCCAACATTACATATTAGCACGTCATAATTTTCATTATATCTTATGGTATGAAGTAATCTCTGGATATCCGTTTTAGAGATTTGATATAAATCAAATTCATGCTCTACACCAGCCAAACAATGGATTCCTACCAAAGGAATAGTCACTGCATTTAACTTCACTATGAGATTTGATGATTCTTGCTTAAGATAATACAGAAGTTCAGATAGCGAATTACTAGTTGCATCTGTTAAAAGTAACATCGCCTCAAAGAGTGAAAAATCAATATAAAGTACTTGTTTATTCTTTGCAAGCGCCATACTTAAGGCAAAGGATAAATAAGAAGTGTCCAAGTCTCGATATGGTGAATAGAAACTAATTATTTTAGCACCGTTTTGTGTACTTTTGACTTTTTGGACATCGGATGCACTTATGGTTTTAATATATTCTTCTGTCACCTTCTTCATAATTATCTCTACTGATTGATATTTGAAAATACATTCATTTTCCATATCATTTCTTTGCAAGGTTTCCTCAGTTAATAATAAAACAAGCATATTATTCTCTTTAGTATATTCACTTATTGATAAGTCCCCTGAAGATAATAAAATATCAACTTTTTGATTCTCTAAGTAATGTTTCAAGTGCTCTTCTTTAGAAAATCCCATTACCTCATACAAAGAAAGTCTAGCTTTTCTAAAATAATCCAGAAAATTATTTACGTAATCTATATCATAATCAAATAATATTAAACTCGCACTTTTCAAAGCCCCTTTTCCACCTCCTTATAAAATTTTGTAGTATAGATAATTTCAGAACCCAATAATATACATTAATGCTAATTTTGTCTTGATATTTATATCCTTTTCTTAAAATGCAAATGTATAGATTACTCCTCCCATAATAGCCACTATAAATGGGATCACGTTTTTTGTTCCATCTATACTTGATATATAATAAGGACATATTTTTTGATTTTTTATGGAATCCACAAGATAAGAAAACAGATAAAAAAACCTAGAATAGATATTTCTATTTTGAATTAGAACTAAGAAAGATATAACTGCTCCGATAATAAAGGAAATAATGATAGATTGAATAACAAAAGAAATGCCGTAAAAACATCCTACAATGGAAAATACTTTGAGATCACTCGCACCAATCATGCGAAATAGATATAATAGAAATAAAAGAATAATCGGTGTAATACCACCAAGAAACCATAGAACGACTCCGTAGGCTCCCATACTTGAAATATTAAAGAATAATCCAAGTAAAAATCCAAGTGCAATAAGATTATTATTGACTTTATATGTTCTCAGATCTTCAAGAGCTGCTAGGAAAATGAGAATAAACAAAGTTCCTTCTTTTAGAATATGCATCACCTCTTCCTACTTTTTACATATTATCATATTTGTTTTTATCCGTCAATTCTGATTTTACATTTTTTTGTATATTTTTTAATATCATGCCATCTTTTGATCAATCATCTACCTTAATTTTTCGAGTGGCAAAAGTATAGAGTAATCAGCCAGCTCGCATTTGTTTCACACATACACTCCACCTACCATATATGTCCACATATAGTTAAGGTATTGTAACATATCTAATTACACCTTTCCTACAAAAGAATAATAGAATGAAAGTGCATACATTAATAGAAAACCTGGTGTTCCTAGGCATCCAATTGTAAAAATTGAATATGCATTAATTCCTACCGTTGCACTAATATTTTTATAATCAAAAATCATATTAAGAAAATAAATTGCAACAATACCAACTGTAATACGCAAAATAAAATTAATAAAAGTATCTATACGATGACTTATAAATGATACAATAAGGGCTATAACACATACAGTTATAATTGCTATAAATATATAATTCTCCAATCTAATTCCCCCAATAAATTTAGATATGTCCTACTATATTTATATACCAAATTAAACATTTTATTCTATAATTTAGAATAAAATGGATAAAAGATGACTATACTATATAAAGACAAACATGTCTTAGACAGATGTGACTGAAGCAAATATGTTCTAGACAAACAATTCTGTAAATACGGTTTAGCATCAATTTACCTAAACCACTCGATTAATTAGGGAAGTAGGGATAACGTTGAGGTTCTTTTCGAAAAAGTTAAGCAAAGAAGATGAAGAATTAAGAAATGAAATTATGAAAACTCAAATGGCACTTGAATCAGCTTATTCTAAATTTGAAAATGTGGTGGATCCAGACTTAATTGACAGCTATATCTATGAAGTAAATGCGGTTCAACTACGGTATAAGTTCCTTTTAAAACTAGCAAAAGAGAAAGACTCCGATATGTCACTAACATAGTATAGCTTTGAAACTACTGTTATATATAATAGAATGCATGCTATAAACCATTCTATCCCCCAATTAAATATGGTTCAAGTGTTGAGCGCCTTTACTTCATTCTTACATAAAATATAAGCGCCTAACACTTGAACCATATTGTTATACATATCAGGAGAATATTAATATACCGTTCATTTCTATTACTTTAATATTACAATACTATACTTAGGTAATGTTACAGTATTACCAGTTAACGTCACTTCCTCACCATTCAAAGTAAGGTAACCACGAATACCTTTATAACCATAAGTCTCTTTACTCAATTTTACTTGTTTTTTACTATCTGAAAGATTATAAAGCATATATAACTTACTGCCGCTATATTCTTTACTTACAGCACAGATTTCTGAATCTGCTATATCAGGTAAAGCCTTGACAATACCTCTTGCAATTTCAGGATTTTCATTCTTTAGACGAAGTGCTCTCTTATAATAATTATAAATAGAATTAGCGTCTTTTTGTTGCTCCTCTAAACTACCAAATTTATTTACAACATAATCCGCTTCCATAGCTGGTGGACCCACAGTCATACCTTTTTGATTCTTCGAAGACCAGTAAAAAGGAGCTCTTTTATTCTCGTCCCTTCCACTTCCACTCATTCCAAGTTCTTCTCCATAGTAAACAAAGGTACTTCCGCTCATAAATAAATTCATTGCACCTGCAACTTTTATTTTATTCTTATCATAATTTAGGATTCCAGCCATTCTAGCTGTATCATGATTTGTCATAAAAGGTGCATCAATTCCATTTTTATTATTCTTTAGAATTTCACTCTGTACTAAAGCCATGGCTTCTCCAAACGATTTACCGGAATTACTCTCTCCATCACGCATTAATGTAGTTGCAATTTTACCATCCTCTTTTGCAAAAGAGAAGTTAAAAGCACTATCAATTCCGCTTTGATAGTATTCAGTAAATGTCGTAAAGGAATCCCATACTTCTGCAACAATATAACTATCTTTTTTCTTAGATTTCACATAATTAGAGAACCATTTTAATACATCAATATTCTTTTTAGAATCATTGGAGTAATATTCTTTGGCAGCATCTAATCGAAATCCTCCTACACCCATTCCAAGCCAGTAATCTACGATATGCTCAATCTCACTTCGTAGTTCTTTACTTGCTAGATTAAAATCCGGCATATTATCAACAAAGACACCTTCATAATACCAACCGCTATCTCCTGCGGGGTAGTATGTACTATTGGTAGGCATTTTCTTTGCGAAGTTATAATATTTACAATACTTATTGTGCTCCCTACATAATTCTTTATATTTACACGTTTTCTGTCCACATGGCTTAATTGCTAGGCTTTTAATCGCAGACTGAAACCATGGATTCTCACTAGAACTATGATTAAGAACTAAGTCTATAATTACTTTGATGCCTCTTTTATTACATTCAGCAATTAGCTTTTTAAAGTCATCCAATGTTCCATACTTAGGATCAATGGAATAGTAATCGGTTACATCATATTTATGGTAGGATGGTGATGGCATAATAGGCATGAGCCAGATACCGTTAATTCCAAGATCCGTATCCGTACTATCATCTCCATCATTTAAATAATCTAACTTTGATATCAATCCATTGATGTCACCAATTCCGTCATTATTACTGTCACAAAAGGAGGCTAAAAAGATCTCATAATAATTGCGATAATTATCATCAATCACATTTAAATTATGTTGATAAACATAATCAACGCTCTTATTTTTTTCTTTTGAAGCTTTATTCCCTTTGCTATTATTATGCGAACACCCTGTAGCTACTAATATAACTAAAAGTAGGCTACAGAAACATACATATAATTTACGTCTCATACAAGCTCCTAAGGCGACCTTTGGTCGTTTCTATAATTAGGGATGTGTAAAGGCTTTTTTCATTTCTATATATTTTAGCCTTTAACGGAACCGCCAGTTACACCACCAACATAATATTTCTGCATGATAATGAACAAGATTGAAATAGGTATTGATACAAGAACCGCACCTGCTGCGAATCTAGTATACCATGTAGTAATGAATTCACGTTCTAACATTCTATAGAGTCCTACAGCGACTGTGTAATTACTATATTTATCACCCATAATATAACTTGCGAAAATATAATCTCCCCATGGCGCCATAAAAGATGTAAGAATCGTATAAATAATAATTGGTTTTGAAAATGGAATCGTTAACTTCGTAAATACTTGCCATCTTGTAGCTCCATCGATTCTGGCAGCTTCATCTAGTGCTTTAGGAATCGTATCAAAGAATCCTTTTGCAATATAGAATCCAAGTCCAGCTCCACCAGAGTACACTAACACTAGAGAAAGTAAAGACTGGCTAAGACCTAAACTTTTTAAAATATAATATATAGCAGCCATTGACATAAATCCAGGGAACATACCAAGAATAAGTGCAATATTTAGCATAGGCTTTCTTAATTTAAACTGCATTCTTGACATTGTATAAGCGGTAAATAATACAAAGCAAGTAGAAACAATACAAGATAATACAGCCACTAATAGTGTATTTAAAAACCATCGAACAAAGAAAAACTGGCTTGTATCTGTTAACAATTTAATATAATTATTTAATGTATATCCATGTGGCCAGAAATGATCAATATAAGTTCCTGTCTCAACACGAAATGAAGTTAACACGATCCAAAAAATTGGGAAAATCCAAATTAAAGATAAAATAACTAACACAACATGGGAGATAATATCCCCGATTTTTTTACTTTTTGACATTGATTTAGTTTTACTCACGAGAAATCCCCCTCATTTCTATTTGCAGATGTGAAATTGTAAGAAATTAATGCAAATATCGCTGATACGATAAATACTAGCACACCGATTGTAGATGCGTAGCTATAATCCTTCCAATTTACCGTTAACTTGTATAACCATGTAACAAGTAAATCCGTTTTACCTGCTTGATAATAGTCTAGAGTTGCTGGGTTACCATTTGTTAAGAAGTAGATTACATTAAAGTTGTTAATATTTCCAATGAATTGAGTAATTAAATATGGTCCAGTAACAAATAACATGTATGGTAATGTTATTTTAAAATACATAGTAGCAGGTCTTGCTCCATCGATTTTTGCAGACTCATATAAATCCTCAGGTATATTCATTAAAATACCCGTTGTAATCAGCATTGTATAAGGAATACCTACCCATAAGTTTACGACAATTACTGTAATTCTTGCTAGCAGTGGCTCTGATAGAAAATGTATGCCGTGTTGTGCATCTTTAATTATATGCAAATTCGCTAACAGTACATTAATTGGTCCGTCATCATTTAACATATTACGAACAATAAGTAAGGATACAAAGGAAGGTACTGCTATTGAAATAACAAAAATAGTACGGAAAAGTCCCTTACAACGTACTCCTTTTCGATTAATTAACATTGCTAAAAGCATACCAAATATATAATTTAACGCAGTCGCGAAAATTGCCCAGATTATTGTCCATCCTAATACTGGCCAGAACGTTTTCGCTATTGTTTCACCTGAAAAAAGCATGGTACGAAAGTTCTCAAAACCAACCCAAGTAAATAAATTACCTGGCACCTGATGATCTTTATCAAAATTAGTGAATGCCATTAAAATCATAAATATGATTGGCGCTATCGTAAAGATCAATATACCAAGCATTGGGAAAAATAACATGGTTTTATGTAATTTTGCATCAAAATGTTCTTTTATATCATCAATGAAATTAGGTAATCTTTCACCTTTTTCTTTGAGCAATTGTGATTCATAAGCTGCGTGAATATTCTTACACCACATAATAATAAATAGAATAATAATTATAACAGATAAAACTCCATATAACAGAAGAAGCATGGAATTATCACCTTTTTGCATAACATCATAACCTAATGTTGCATCGAAGGCCATTCCCTGCTTTTTGGTACCTAATGTCCTTAAGGATGCTACTGCAGAAGCACCAAATACACCCATATAAAATATAAATCCAAATTCCATACTTAAGTAGATTAGACCTTTTACAATCTGACCTCTTAATAAATTAGATAGACCCATGATTATGAACGATAATTTTGTTAGTAAATCACCTTTTACAAATGTTTCGCCATAAAATGCTAACGGATTGGAACCCTTCTTCTTTTTCTCTTTGCTCACATCATTGCCCTCCATTTTTTAGAACTAGCACAATATATTTTGACACGTAATGTTATTTGTAACCCTACGAACCACTATATTGTGCTAGTTTCTAATTAAATCGTACTACCTATAATACTTTGTTTATTATTTCAATGCAGCAAGTACATTAGTAACAAATTTATCAAGTTTTTCTTGCATATTGCTTTCTGTGATTGATCCATCAGCTAAACCTTGACCAAATGCTTCTGCTGGTGTCCAGAAGTTACCTGATTGAGGAATTGATGTTTGTAATGTAGCTACTTGTGAAGCATCAGTTACTGCTTGAACAGTTGCATTTGCTGATAATGTTGCAGTATCACTTGCTAATTCAATGTTAGTAGGAGCTGCATTATGTTTTTCGAAACGAACTTTTTGTGCATCTTTGCTTGTTAAGAATTCAGCTAAAGCCATTGATTCTGCTGGAGCTTTTGTTTGTGCATTAACACCATATAATTTAAAGTTAGCCATACCACTTAATGGGTATTCATTACCATCTTCTAATTTAATTGTAGGTAATTTAGCAACACCGTAGTTTTCTCCTAATGCTTTTTTAACTGCATCTGCATTCCATGAACCAGTAATTGTTGCTCCTAATTTCTTTTCTTTAAATGCTGTTTGTAATTTACCATCATCATGATTTGCTACTTTTTTGTTTTTTACTAAGTTTAATAAATATTTACCAACCATTAATCCTTGTGCATTGTTAAAATCACATTGTGTTGCATCTGTTCCATCAGGTCCAAATAATTGACATCCTGCTGCAAAGAAGAATGATGATAAATACCAACCATTATCACTATCAAATGAGAAGTTTGTAATTCCATCTCCTAAATCTTTATTAACCATTGTATCAATACTCTTAACTTCGTCTTCAGTATATTTACTCTTATCATACATTAAGAAATAAGTTTCTGCTGATGATGGATAAGCATACATTTCTCCATCTACAGTACATGCTTTAATTGAGCTTTCTGAGTTAGCAGCTACAATAGCATCTTTATTTAATGTTACACGATATAGAGCACCTGCATCTTTTAACGCACCAAGTTGGTCAGATGAGAAAGTAAATACATCTGCTGCTTTTGATAAATCTCTTAATGCGTTATCTTTAGCATCTGCTTCACTTACAACTCCAAATTCAAAAGTAAATTTTGCTTCTGGATGTTTTGCTTGGAATTCATTACATAATTCTTTTAATGTAGCTTGTTGTTCTTGTGGTCCCCAAACTTTAAGTGATGCATCTTTTAATGCTGGAGCCTTAGTTTCTTTTGCTTCTGTGCTATCTGTCTTAGTTTCTTCTGTCTTTTTGTCACTTGAAGAACCTGTTTCTTTCGTATCTTTGCTTTTTCCACATGCTGTTAGTAATGAGAATACCATTACCATTACCATTAATAAAGCAAACAATTTTTTAGTTTTTTTCATATCCTTCTACCTCTTTCTTTTATTTTTTTGATTAGGCATAACGCAAATCTCTTCCCCTTAGTATATCATCATAATAATATACCGATTTGCACCTAACCCTATTTTAATATGTTAAACTAATTGTTTCGATGTTTTGAATCCTACATCACCTACATCTACTCCAGCTAGTCACACATAAAATATTCCTTTAATTAACCTTCCAGATATCCTCTGCGTATTCTCTAATTGTTCTATCACTTGAGAATGTACCTGCATTTGCCATGTTAATAAAACATTTTCTTCTAAATTCATAAGTATTTGAATAATCTTTATTTACTCTAAGCTTTGCATCAATATATGGGATTAAATCTTCTAATAAATAGTAATGATCAGCTTTATGCCAACTTGCACCTTCAATTAATGAAGTGTAAAGTTCTTTGAACATTCCTGTTCCTTCATCATCAAAAGTTCCATCAATTAATGTATCAACAACTCTCTTGATTCTATCATTACTTTCATATATTTTCTTTGGATTATAAGTTTCTTTTATTTTTTCAATGTCTTCAACTCTTGCACCAAAGATATAGTTATTCTCTTCTCCTGCTTGTTCTACGATTTCAACATTTGCTCCATCGAAAGTTCCAAGTGTTACTGCACCATTTAACATAAATTTCATGTTACCAGTTCCAGATGCTTCTGTTCCAGCCGTTGATATCTGTTCGGATACATCTGCTGCAGGCATAATCTTTTCTGCATAAGAAACATTATAATTAGATATAAATACAACTTTTAACTTATCATTTACTTCATCATCGTTATCAATCATCTTAGCAATCTCATTAATGAATTTAATAATACCCTTTGCTCTAAAATATCCAGGAGCTGCTTTCGCACCAAAGATAAATGCTGTCTTATTAAATTCTTTAATTCTTCCCTCTTTTAGACCAAAGTAAATATCTAAGATTGAGAATGCATTAAGAAGTTGTCTCTTATATTCATGTAGTCTCTTAACTTGAATATCAAAGATAAATTCAGGATTAATATCAATACCGTCTTTTTCTTTTATATAATCAGCAAGTTGTTTCTTTTTAATGATCTTAATACTATCAAATTGTTTTAACACTTCTTTATCATCTTGATATTTAAGAAGTTCTTTTAATTTATCAAGGTTTGTAATCCATGAATTACCAATCATATCAGTAATAAAACCTGATAATTCCATATTTGCTAATGCAAGCCATCTTCTTTGAGTAATACCATTTGTCTTATTATTAAAACGTTCTGGATAGATTTCATACCATTCATGAAGTGCATCATTTTTTAATATCTCTGTATGAATCTTTGCAACACCATTTGTTGAGTGGCTTGCATAGATTGCTAATCTTGCCATATGTATTAGGTTATTATCAATAATATTGTATTGAATCATTTCTTTTTTATCGATTCCAAGTGCAGTTAATTCTTTCACTAATTGTCTTTGGATCATGACTACATATTTATATACGTTAGGAATAACTGCTTTGAATAGATTTACATTCCATTTTTCAAGAGCTTCTGACATAACCGTATGATTTGTATAAGCAAAGGTTTCTCTTGCAATCCTTAAAGCTTTCGCAAAGGACATTCCTTCTTCTTCGATAAAGATACGAATCAATTCTGGAATTGATACTACTGGATGCGTATCATTTAATTGAATTGCATATTGAGATGAGAAATGGCTAAAATCAGTTCCGTAGGTTTTCTTATATCTCTTAACAATATCTTGTAGCGAAGCACTTGAGAAGAAATATTGTTGCTTTAATCTTAACTTCTTACCTGCATCTGTATCATCATTAGGATAAAGAACATTTGTTATTGCTTCTGCATCATTCTTTTCTTTTACTGCTTTATCATACTTTTGATCATTGAATAATTTAAAATTAAAAGTTTCTAAAGGTTCTGACTGCCAAAGTCTTAATGTATTGATTTTTGTTGCTCCGTAACCAATAACTGGAGTATCGTAAGGAACTGCATATACAGATTGATTCTTAAAGTCTATTCTTACTCTTTCTTCTTCTTTACGAACAGACCATGGATCTCCAGCTTTTTGCCAATCATCAGCTGTTTCCATTTGGAATCCATTTTCAAAATACTGTTCAAATAGTCCATAACGGTAACGAATACCATATCCATTCAATGTAACATTTACTGTTGCAGCTGAATCAAGGAAACAAGCTGCTAATCTTCCTAATCCACCATTACCAAGAGCTGCATCCTCAATATCCTCAAAGATTCTAATATCTAATCCATTTTCACTTGCTAGCTCTGAAAATTGATTAAATAATCCTAGGTTAAGTAAATTATTATATACTAATCTACCAATTAGGAATTCAGCTGATAAATAACATACTTTCTTACCTTTTTCATCTAGGCTCCAGTCTTGTTTAATTGTCTTTCTTGCAGCCTTTGATACTGCATTATATAGCTCAATTTTAGATGCTTCTTTGATTGTTTTACCATAATCTAATTCTAGAATGGTATATACATTGTTCTTAAAATTATTATTGTAATTTGACATATTCATCTCCATTCTGCTGGAACATCTCGTACTTAAGCGAATACTTAACTTCGCTCTAGCGTCCTGCTTATATAATTATATATAACTTAGTTTACAAGTTTCTAATCTAACAATATGTATTTTAATGAGTAAATCTAACGGCCATATATCATTGCCAGTCTCTTTAGATATTCTTCATGTTCTTTCTCTAATTGGCCTTCTAGAACTCTCCATCTCCAATTCTGTCCTACTGTGGAAGGTAAATTCATTCTTGCACTATTATCTAATTTAAGAATATCCTGTGCTTGGAAGATTACAACTCCTGCAACACTTGCATATGCTGTCTTGATGATTGCATCTACTAGCTCTTTTTTGCTTTTAATTGCTAAATATTCTAAAGCATATTTCATTTCCTTCTTATTCTTATTCTGATAGAAACCAACTAATGTTTCATTATCATGTGTTCCACCATACACAACCATATTACTTGTGTAGTTGTGTGGTAAATGTTCATTCAAAGGATCTGAATCAAAAGCAAACTCTATAATCTTCATTCCAGGATAACCAGCACTATTAAGCACTTTTCTAACCTCTGGAACTACTACTCCTAAATCTTCTGCAATAATTTTTTTATCACCAATGGAGGCATCAATTACATCTGTTAGCTTCTTACCTGGTCCCATTCTCCATTTACCTTCAATGGCTGTCTGACACTCAACAGGAATGCTATAATATCTTACAACACCAATAAAATGATCAATTCGAATTACATCATATAATTTGGCGGAATGCTTCATTCGTTCTCTCCACCATAGGAAATCATGGTCCTCCATGTGTTCCCAGTGATATAGTGGATTCCCCCAACGTTGCCCATCGTCTGAAAATGCATCTGGTGGCACTCCTGCAACATTGATTGGATTCTTTCTCTCATCTAGTTCGAATAAATCTCCATTCACCCATACATCTGAACTATCAAGTGAAACATAGAGTGGAATATCACCTATAATTTGAATTTCCTTACTATTAGCATATTTTTTTAATGGTTCTATAATAAATGTTGGGGTGTGTTAAAAACACACTTCCAACATTTTTGTTTTTATATTAAAATACATCTATATAAAGCCTCTTCACATGCCAACCGACCAAAGCTAACATTTTAAAGGAGGTATTTTATATAGATGCAATCTAATTGTAACAAAAATCTTTTAAATTTAGAAGGTGTAAAATTAAAAAGTGTGCAACACACTTTAGATGGAATTATTATCAAGATTGAAACCAATCCCAAACCTCAAATTTGTCCTTGTTGTGGAGCTGGAACATCTAAAATACACGATTATCGTTGGCAGAAAATTAAAGACTTACCTTTTCAGTTGTCCAATGCTTATTTATTGTTAAGAAAACGAAGATATGTATGTTCTTGTGGTAAACGTTTTTACGAGAAATATAGTTTTATAGCTAAATATCAGCAACGTACAACACGACTATCCTTCAAAATTGTTGAATTGCTTCGTTCAACCAACAGTATTAAATATGTTGCTTCCCAAACTAATGTCTCAATGAATACAGTAATACGTATTCTTGATACACTCTCGTATGATAAACCACATATTCCTCAATGCATTTCAATTGATGAATTTAAAGGGAATGCTGGTGATTCCAAATATCAATGTATTCTGGTGGATGCAAAGAAAAAATGTATTCTTGATATTTTACCGGATCGTACTCAGTCCCATCTTATTGAGTATTTTAAATCTTGCAGTCGTGATGAAAGATATCGTGTTAAATTTTTTATTTCTGATATGTGGCAACCTTATATAGATCTTGCCAAAACATTCTTTCCTAATGCCACAATCATCGTAGATAAATATCACTACATTCGTCAGGTTTCCTGGGCAATTGAAAGTGTTCGTAAACGTTTACAAGCATCCATGACACCAACTCTTAGAAAGTACTATAAGCGAAGTAGAAAACTTATACTGACTCGATATTCTAAATTAAAAGATGACAACAAAAAAGCCTGTGATTTAATGCTACAATACAGTGATGATTTACGACTAGCTCACAGGTTAAAAGAATGGTTCTATGAAATATGTCAGAGTAATAGCTATACATATCAAAGAACTGAATTTTGGGAGTGGGTAAAAAGTGCTGAAAGCTCTGGATTACACGAATTTGAAGCATGTGCAAAAACATATAGACGCTGGTCTGAGTATATACTTAATGCCTTTAAGTATGGATATACAAATGGACCTACGGAAGGATTCAATAATAAAATCAAAGTACTAAAAAGAAGTTCTTATGGTGTACGTAATTTCGAAAGATTTCGTACACGTATCATTCACAGTTCTATGTAAAAAAATGGTCGGTTTTCAAGAGGCTTATTTGTCATGCAAAAAAACATCTATTATAGAACCTAGTCATAAAAATAGCTCTATTGTCAGTGTTAGTGCGGGTGCAACGCACCTCACACCCCAACACTTGACAAAGAGCCTTTTTAATTGATACCATTGTTTATAAAATAGGTATTGAAGGAATTTAAAAAAATCAATTTCCTCTTTCAATAAACTCTGATATTCTACAATTGCACTTTCTTCTCGGTAACGAATTTCCTCTTCCCATTGAAGCCATTCTTTATTATCAAAGTGAAATTTAAGCGCCATATAAAAAGAATAATCTTCTAACCAATAGGAGTTCTCATTACAAAACTCACTATATTCATTTTCTATTTGATATTTGCTTCTCTTAAAAGCAATCTTAAGAACTTCAAATCTACTATTAAATAATGCTTCATAGTCTATGTATTGCTTATGTGTTCCCCATTCGTAGTTGTTAACTTCTTCTTTTTCTAAAAGCTTATCCTCAATTAAAATATCTAAATCGATAAAATAAGGATTTCCCGCAAATGCTGAAAAAGACTGATATGGACTATCTCCAAAACTAGTTGGTCCAACAGGCAATACCTGCCAGTACTTTTGTCCTGCTCTTTCAAGAAAATCAACAAATTGGTACGCTTTCTTACCCAGTGTACCTATACCATATGGAGAAGGTAGACTACTAATTGGAAGTAAAATTCCTGCACCTCTTTTTAATTGCAAGTGATTTTTAGTTTTCATAACTTGCCACCTCTCTATATATTTTCGAGAACTTTCGAAATGTTATAGATAGAATAGCATTTTATTTGTAATTTGTCAACAGGTTTTTCCATCTAATTAGTTAATTTTTATAGAATCTTATTTTTTATAGTTTGCATTTTGTTTAATTTACATAATACACGGTTTATCTGCATTTTTATCTTATTCTTTTTTATATCAATTACGAGTTATAGAATGTTATTTCTTTCATTACTTTATGATTAGCGTCTAATAAATAGTATCTTAAATATTATTGAAACAAAAATGATCCTATAAAAACTACCCAATTACCTATTTCTAAAGTCTAAAAATACTGTAAATAGATGCTGTAAATATGTATAAATTTTCATATATAACTTTTCTCATCTTGCAAAAGATTCTTAAGAGGTTTATACTTTATACTTAGAAAAGTATTATAGGAGGGCTATTTTGGCTACGATAAAAGACATTGCAAATAAGCTTGGCATTGCCGTGAGTACAGTTTCAAAAGGGTTGAATGGCGCTAGCGATATCAGTGATGAAATGAGACAACTTGTACTGGATACTGCCGTTGAGATGGGTTATGCCAGTAAGAAAATGAGAACTAAAGGTACAAGAAAAGTATGTATTTTAATAGAAAATATGGACTATGAAAATATTGATCAGTTTGGTTACGAGATTATCGTAGGATTCAAACTATCCGCTGCCAGAAGACATTGGGATGTCTCTGTAATTCCAACCAATCTTAATATGCAAACTGAGGAAAAATATGATACCTATATGCTTAAGAACGGATTTAGTGGTGCCTTCTTACTTGGTTTTGCTCTTCATGATGACTGGGTAAAGCAATTATCTAAGACAAGCGTACCAACTGTATTATTAGATAATCACATTGAAGCAAACTATCATGTTGGAAGTGTTGCAACAGACAGTTTCGAAGGAATTGGACTTGCAGTGAGCCACTTGGTAGATTTGGGTCATAAGAATATCGCGATGTTGAACGGTTCTAAGAACTCCCTTGTTTCTCAACAACGTCAACAGGCCTTTATTCAAAGTATGAAGATATGTGGTCTAGAACCAAATGAAAAATTAATGGAATATGGCTATTACGTTCCAGACTGTGCAAAATATCACGTTCCTACATTTCTAGAAAATGGAGCTACTGCAATAATCTGTGCCAGTGACTTAATTGCATCCGGTGTAATATCTGAATTAACCAAAAATGGTATACGTGTTCCAGAAGACGTTAGCGTAATTGGATTTGATGATCTTCCTATTGCTAGTCACCTTTCTCCAGCACTTACTACGATTCGCCAGGACCGAATCGACCTAGGTAAAAGTGCATTCTTACTACTTGACGGTCTTGTTCATGACGTTACAATCAGTAAAATGTTACTACGTGCGAAATTTATTCAAAGAGCATCTACTGGAGAATGTAAGAATAAAAATTAGATTACATTCTACAAAGTATCTATCATCCATGTGTTGGACTAGTTCATACACATTATAGAAATGAATAAATAAAACTCCTTATAGGATAATAATCTATACCCTATAAGGAGTTTATTTTTATGACTTCTTTTTATGCTTTAAACCCTCTAGAACCTTCTTGTATATCAAAGAAAGACTCATTTAGAGTTCCTTTTCCATATGTTAATCCAGCATATATTTTTTGTGAATTCTGCATAATTGGACCAGAAGTATCTTCTTTGGCAACTCCTTCAAATCCAACCCTTAAGGAACTCATTACTTTTTTTACAGTCGATAATGTTTCTATCTCTCTTTTTATGATTGCTGTAATAATTTTTTTATTGGCATAAATATATAATTGAACCAAATCTAATGCCATTACATACTTGTAATCTAATGTTCCCATCAATTCATTTAAAAATTTTTGTGCGTGCTTTAGGTCATGTTCAAACGTATCTATATCCCCATCGTTATATGCTTTTTCTGCAGTTTCAAGGTCCTCTAGAATAACATCATACATTACTAAGACAAGGTCACTTCGTGAACCCTGTGTTACTCTTGCTGTATAGATTTGTAAAGATTCTTTATTCACATTTACTCCTATCCACGTGCATTCACACGTACGTAAAACCAGACTTCTTGCTTTAATTATCGTATAAATTTAACTACTATATATAATATTTATTCGCAATAAATCAACTATTAACCTTGTAATAACTATTAACCTTGTAATAGGGTTAATATTGTCTGTGGTCTTTGATTTGCCTGAGTAAGAACAGATGTACCAGCTTGAGATAATACTTGCATTTGTGTATATTCTGCCATTTCTTCAGCCATATCTGTATCTTCAATACGTGATAATGCTTCTGTTAAGTTTTCGCTTGTTGTATCTAAGTTTGTAATTGCATGATCAAGACGGTTCTGATAAGCACCTAACTTGGAACGAACATCCGATACCTTTGCTAATGCTGCATCTAAATCTGATAAAGCCTTGGATGCACTATCCCCTGTCATCAGATTAATATCATCAATACCTAATGTCTTAGGTGATACTTCTGGAATTGTAATATCCATGGTTTGATCTTCATTTGCTCCTACCTGAAGAGTTAATTGACCGATATCAAGAACGGTATAGGTAATTGTTGATGGTGTTGAACCTGATGAATTTGCAGCACCATTATAAGCTTCTACTTCCATCTCAAATCCTTCTCGGTCTGTTACCTTAATAACATTACCACTTGTAGTTAATGTGGCAGTGGTGTCAAATCCTCCTACCATAGTTGCTTTTACATCTGAACCAGTATCACTTACATGTGTAGAAGCTGTGAAACCAAGTTTACTAGCTAATGTAGCACTATCAAAATTGACATCAATTTTTTGATCAGAACCATAAAAATCTGTTTCAAATTTAAATTGTTTTGCATTAGCATAAGTAGTCTCAACTCCAGAAGTATCCAAAGCAGTAAAATTAATATTTAACATGTCACAAGTATTTCTTACTTGATCATATACAGAAGCATAAGTATCTGTAGAATTTACTTCCACATCAAATCCATTAATAGTGATCTTTCCTGAAACTCCAATAGGATTATTTAAATTTGGTGATGTAGCTAAAGTAGTATCACTCTGTTTGCTTGCTTTTGTTGCATCAAGTGCGATACTTATTTTATAATCCTTAGCCGCAACTTCATCTGATACGGATACTATTTTAGAAGTGTTAGAATTAGAGAATGATCTTCTATCCAAATCACCATTTAATATATTCTTTGTATTAAATTCAGTGGTATCTGAGATTCTTTGAATCTCTTTATTTAATTGATCAACCTCTTTTTGCATTGCAGAACGATCACTAGTTGTATTAGTATCATTTGCCGCTTGTACTGATAATTCTCTCATTCTTTGCATCATTGATTGAACTTCTTGAAGCGCACCTTCCGCCGTTTGAACAACAGAGATACCATCTGCTGCGTTTCTAGAAGCTTGATCTAATGCATTAATTTGAACTTGCATCTTTCTTGATATTGCCATTCCTGCTGCATCGTCTGCAGCACGATTTAATTTATATCCTGATGATAATCGTTCTATGCTTGTTGTTAATCGCTTTTCTGTCTTTCCTAATTGTGTATTTGCTTTTAAAGCGGATATATTATGATTAATTCTCATATTTGCGTCACCTTTCTCTACTCGTCTTAAGTTATCAATTACTCTGCTAGATTTTTCACTTCTAGAACAAATGCTTTCGCTACTTGATATAATTGTCTCGTGGTTGCTTTGCCTTCTTCGCTATTACCTATTTCCTCAGTTCTATTTCTATTCTGATCTGTATTTTTAATGTAACTTGAACTTATTTGATTCGAAGTTCCATAATCTAATTGTTTTACTTCTATACCAGCCTGTGATATTTGATCTGCAAAGTTTTCTCTTAGATTGCTTAAATTATCCAGAGTATCTTTATTATCGCTTAGGATTAACCCCTTTAATTCACCAGACTTCACTGTGAAAGTTGCTTCTACTAATCCTAAATTTTTAGAGTCTACTTTTACAGATACCTTTCCTGCTTCCTCATTTTGTTTTACAACAGTAAGATTAATATTAGTCACTTCGCCATTTACTTCTATTGGAATCTGATAGTATTCTTTGTTGCTTAACTCTTTAACAAAACTCATACTATTACTTAATGCCTTTAGATCTGCTATATTCTTAGAGGTAATTGTTGTATTCTCTAGCTCTTTTTTAATAATATTTGATAAATTCTGATCAATCTTATCATATTGTGAAGTCATAGTTTCTCTATCATCAAGAGCATCTATTAATCCTTCCATCTCATCTAGAAGGTCCTGACTACTTTCATCTTCTGAAGAATTTGCTTTTTCTATTACCTTCTTGAAATAAGTATTATCCTGAATAAATTCCTTGGAAGCTGAGATATATTCTAATGTTGTCGGAATCTGATATTCATTTAATAAGGAGATGGCATCTTTGCTATCCTTCGATAATGCTTGAAGTATTTGTGCTTGTTCTGCATTATACTCCTCATTTACCTTTTCATCATCTTTCGAGACTTGTAGTTTTTCTTTTAAGTTTTCTAAGGATATATCCATGAGATCATTATTTTCCGATATATCCGCTATTTTTGATGGTGTCAGCTCATTTAATATACTTTCTGTTAGATTTCTCTGATATTTTTCTTCAGCTGATATCGAAGAATCATTGAATGTACTGCTTAACTGAGATGTAATTGTATCTGACCTGAATGTTATAGATTCCAATGCTCCAAAGGAATCATCCACTTTTTTATCCACACCGTTCGATTTTAAAGTTCGAACTGCAGTTAGTAGATTATTGAGTGTCATTTCCTGATTTGCATTTAACACGGATCCAATGGCAGCTCCATCTGATTTTTCTATATTATTAAGCAAACGATATACGCCAATGTATGTCTTTCTTTCACTTTCGGTAATCCCTTGTTTCTTTTCTAACTTCCATAGATATTCACTATATTTTTCTTCCTCGGTTGCACCGAGTTCTTCGCTCACTTGGTCCGTTAGTGCATTTAGCGTGTCAAGTGGAGTATCAAGTGGATTAATTCCATCTTTAATTAGATTTACAGTAACTGCAGGTTTCAGATTATCTATTAAAGTATTTACTTTAAGGTCATATTCTTTTACCTTCGAGATGTTATCCTCATTAATATCCATGCTATTATATCCTAAGATCTTAACTGCTCTTTGATTCGCCTCAGTCTTAGGAATCTTTAGATCTTCTAATATATCATCTACATTACGAAATGCCTTTTGAATGGAATCACCAAGATCTTTTCTAGGACTTGTCATAAGCGTATCATAAGTCTGATTTGCTTTATCAAGCTTAGATTTTAGGTTAGTTCCTTCTGTATGTAATCCGTCTAACGTGATGTTATCTCTACTAGATAATGTACTACCAAGAATATAACTTGGCATGTTTCTTAAAGCACTTATCTTACTTGTAGTATCTTTTAATAAGTTTATATTCTCTGTGCTGTCTAACGTATTTGACTCTTGTAAAAGTGATTTATAATAATTCGATTCTATTTCTTTTAAACCATCCACAACCTTTTGTAGGTTCTCGGTATCTATTTGGATACCTTTACTTGCAAGCTTTTGTCCAGCTTCTACTGTAAGCTTTAATCGAATCTCTTCTAATTGTCTTTTCGCTGTTACTGCTTTGATGTCAATATCCGTCTGATACTCTGCGTTAGTATTTATTTTTGATGAATCAATAACAGAATCTTGTCCCGTACTATTATTCAGTTCTTGTGTAGCATTCATTAAGTTCTGAATGGTAATGTCTTGACTTGAATTAGCAACTTTGATAATGGCAGCATCGCTAATCTTTCCAATATTATCAATGACGTTCTTCACCAACTGAATACTTGTATTATCTAAAGATGCATCCGTACTATTAATTCCCTTTGACATTGCATCCACAATATAGTTCGCTAATTTCTCATCTGTCATATTTTCTTTGATATTATTTAGATTATCAAGTCTTTCAAAGGAATCCTTAGTCAAAGGAAGATTATTATCGAAGAGCCATTTTGCATTCTTCATGCTCTCTTCATTTACTTCAATTCCTGCTTCCTTCATAATATCTTCTGCCTGTTTTTTTACTGATTCAAAATTTACATTTGGTGTAGCTTGATTTACAGAAGAAGTACTGTATCCTGCTTTATATATATTCTGAATCGTAGGTTCTAGCTCGTGTTCAATAAGATATGCCTGTGATTTTTCTGACATGGAATATACCGATTGTCCCAGTTCAAATGCTTTTGTAAATCGTTTGATATTCTCATCTGTTACTGGTAGGTTGGAGTCCTCCAATTTTTGTTCCACATCATCACTACTCGCTGAACCTGCTTTATTCTTATATCCTATTTTTTCAACGTCTTTTTTATCTTCTTTCGTATCTTCGACTTGAGTCTTAACACTCTCTTCTTTTACCTGTCTTTGTTCCTTAATTCGATCAAGAGCTCGATCTAATTGTGTTAGATTATACGCTTTAAGATATTTACCTTCTTTAATCAGCTCATCATAATCCTTACTTGTCATACGATTAGCCGCACCAAGTAACTGCTCTTCTTTATCTTCTACTCCACAATTTTTTTCTAATGCCGCTTGATACTCACCAAATGCCTTCTTGAAGGTTTCAACATTCGTCCAAGTTGCTTTTCCACTTGTATTCGATGTATTGTTTCCAACTTCCTTTAGTACAATACTCTGATTCGATACATCCATGATCTTAAACTTTCGTATTTCGCCTTCCGTGGCATTTAGTACTGTTGATTTAGAGACGTTAACCTCTCTTCCACTAAAGCTGATGGAAATCTGATCTGAAACCTTAGTAATTACGCCTTCGACTACATCACCTTTTTGAAAATCAGAACTTGATGAAGTATCTTTTTGTGTTGAAAGGGAGACATCTTCCTTGCTATTTGCATAAATACTAGTTATGTTCATTGATTTCACTCTCACTTTTTTATTAATTTTTTCAGTTATCTTGTATTTCGGCTTAATTTGTTAAAAGCTTTACCTGTTATATCTGTTTTTTTGAGTATTCTGAAGTATTACTCTCATATATTACAAAAAGGTTCCAAGTTTTGATGCTTGGAACCTTTTCTCCTACAGCCTTGTTTATTTTAAAATAGTAACTGCTTATCCTATTTATTGCACTATACTAAGTAGACCCTAGCTAAGAGGATTTATTAATTTATATTTAAATAAAAAAGAAAAACTAACCAATAATGCACTCTTCGTACACGTTTCAGTTAGTTTTTCTTTTTTGCTTGTCGCGTTCCCCAACGTTTCACAATTCCTCAAGTCTCTTCTCCGTTCAAGACCTGAATAAAGGATACCACTATTTGTGTATTTTGTCAATATATCAGGGTGAGTTTTTTAATTTTTTGTTTACTTTTTTAGCAGTTTCACTATTAATATTTTTCTATATTGTAATTTTCTACATATTTCCTATCAATTCATGCATTTTGTTCAAGCTCTTCGCTTATCCATAGGATTCTTCCACTATTTTTCTCTAATGTGAGCTCAACCATATTATTTTCAGCGATTACTTCTTCCTGTTCTATAAGATCAATAATTTTATTAGCCTTTATAGGAAGTTTTAATGTCATTTTTGTATTGTTATCGTCATTATTCACTGCTACAATAATAGCACTGTGCTGTAATAATCTCGCATATGCATATTGCCTGTTGGTCAGTACTACTTCCATATAGATACCATATGCTAACTCATCATAATTCAATCGAATCTGTGCCAACTTCTGAATCCAGTGAATTAATCTCTCATGTTCTGGATGATAGATAATCTCCTCCTTATTTAATTCTCTATTCATCACTCTTGAGCAATAATTCTCTAGTTTTATTTCTGGTCTAAGAGAATCGTCGGAGTCTTTTTCTTTCTTGCCCTCGATTAACCATTCAGATCCATAATAAACAGAAGGAATACCTGGTAGTGTATATACTAGAATCATAATTGGATAAATATGTTCAATTTGCTTTAACTTATTATGAATTCTCTCAACATCATGATTATCAAGAAACGTATATAGTAAATGCTCCTTACACAACCCGCCCTTTGGATCAAATAATCTTTTTACTGTGTGTGCAATCTCAAAGTAGTTATGATCATTATGCCCAGAATATAGTCCTTTATGAAGTTCATAATTAGTTACCGAATGTAGCATGTTATCATTTACCCATCTACTATAGTCCCCATGAATTACTTCACCCATTAACCAGAACTCTTCTTTCAGTGAATTGCATACACTTCTCAATTCTTTCATAAAGTTAAAATCAAGGACATCTGCACAATCTAATCGAATTCCATCAATATCGAACTCATCAATCCAAAACTTAACCACTTCAAATAGATAGTCTCTTACTTCTTTATTCTGTAGATTAAACTGAACTAGATCATAATGTCCTCTCCATCCTTCATATGAAAAACCATCGTGGTAGGGCGAATCCCCTCCTAAATTAATACCTTTATACCAGTTTAGATACTTAGACTGTTCTCTCCTCTCTTTAATATCTAAAAATGCAAAAAATTCTCGCCCTGTGTGATTGAATACCCCATCAACAACTACTTTTATATTATTCTCATGACAATGCCTTACGTAATCCATAAAATTCTCGTTCGTTCCAAGTCTTGCATCCACTAACTTATAATCTGTAGTGTCATATCCATGTAAAATGGATTCAAAAAGAGGCCCAATATAAAGAGCATTACATCCAATATTCTTAATATGTGGAATCCATTGTTCTAATATGGTGAATTGATTGTTAGTGCTTTCCTCATTTTTCTTAGGAATCACACCACATAAACCAAATGGATATATATGATAAAAGTTTGCTTTTTCATACCAATAACTCATACTCTATTCCTTCTTTCTACAATCTAACTAGGCGTTTACAATACTATTTACTCCATTGATTAAAATACAATCTATCTATTGTTAAATTAATCATTTCATATCATATCGTTCTCAAACATGTATTCATTTTACTTTTCCAGTAATTATTTGTCAATCCTGAACAATTTGCTCACTATCTACTTATCCTTAATAATCCCTGATCAAGCAACTCTATTTATAGAAAAAGCATTTATAGTAATTGCTATCCATGCAATTCCCATAAATGCTTTTATCTATCTAAATTATATTAATAGTCAAGTATAGTATATTCTGTTCCAGTTAAACATTGCTCATAAGAAATGATTTAATTCTTTATTCGAAAGAAAAGAAACAAGACTAAAATGAATAATATTCCATTCATAAGTAATCCAATGTTATTCACCTTTTCAAATTTATAGCTTGACTTCATTAGTGTAGCAATCCATATCAATAATAGACCTAATAGTAAATAGATCAAATGCGTATTTCTGCTATAGAAGCATTCTAAATTAGATAGAACAATCAGAATACTTCCTACAATTTCTATAATATTAGTACTTTGAAAAATCGTTTCTCTTCTCTTATTTATGTTCGTTATTACTGACATAATAGTCATACTCGCATAGGTAAGTGTTATAAGAACAAAAACAATTTTATTCATACTTCTTTTCGTTCGCCTCCACTAATTTACCACTCATGAATTAACACTAATTCTCACTTTACTATTATTTCTTATCCTTCAATTCTTTTATTTGATTGATATGATTTAGTATATAAAGGTAAGATTCTGATTTCGACTCTACATTATAGATTAGTTCTTCTAGGTTCTCTGTTTCTTCTTTAGAAAGTGCTACTATACTAGATATATTCTCTGCGATACTATTTATACTCTTTGATTGAGAAGTTTTTACTTTTTCTATTTGATGATTTACTTCTTGTTCTGCTTGTGTAATACTATCAAAACTACTTGTTGATTTATTCATTGTATCCGCAGCATTTTGTACAATTTCTTTTCCTTGGTTAGAATGGCTTCTTACGGAATCAAGAATCTGGCTCATATCTCCTAGAAGACGAATAATATCTGCTGCACTTCTCTCAGTTGTATCAGATAATGATTTAATCTCACCTGCGACAACCGCAAAACCTTTTCCAGACTCACCAGCTCTGGCTGCTTCAATTGAAGCATTTAGGGATAGTAAATTAGTTTGTGATGCAATATCTGTAATAGCATTTGCAAATTGATTAATCTCTTTATATTTCTCTTCTACAGAGTTAAATACATCTACAAGATTATCAAACACAGAGAATACTTCATTCATCTGATTTGCGGATTCATTTACAATTCTTCTAGAATCACTAATTCTACTTTGAGATGTCTCAATACTTTTCTCAATACCATGAATGATCGTTTCAGTATCATTACTTAAATTATAAATATGTTTCTCAATATCATGAATCTTATGGTTCGTCTGGTTTAAAGCCTCTGTGGTCTGTTTAAATCCATATGTTATTTTACCCTCTTCTTTTAATATCTTATTGATATTTTTCTCTAACTCGACTGCAAGAATATACGCATATTCATAACGATCCATCTCTTTTGGTTTTTCTAGATTGAGCTCAGATTGAGAATGAACATTCTCATTAAACTCCTCTGATTTTCTATTTCTTTTCTTAAATATATTCTTCAACATAATACCCTCTCTCTACTCTATTGCTAATAACACCATTGTCTGGTTTAAATGCTTCTTATATATCTGCTCCCCGTAACTAATGAATCCTGATTGATTCTTACATACTTGTAAAAGCTTACTGTCTAATTTCCCCCATGAATGTTCCTCTTTAAACTTCAAACTTCTTAAGATACAGTGCACGGAGAAAATGAAAGTCGGTTTAAATTCGAGCATATTGATTGTATTATGAAAGCAATTATCTAGGTCTGCTGGCTCTAATACGTCAACAAATGTATTCGGTAGAATCTGCGAATAAAATGTAATAGACTTATCTGGGTTTACTTTCATAGGAGAAGCAATATATGTATTCTGTTTAATCACACGTCCAAGTGGGTGATTGCTGAAGGAATCTGCAAGTTTTTCTTCTCTAATTCCAATTAACTGGGCATACTTTGTTGCTGCTGGCACGTTGTCAAATTTATATACAGTACGACTCAAAGGATCTGCCTCTGTCACTAACAATTTCTTTTCTGTGGTTTTATAGATATTTTCCTTCACTAATTGTGTTCGGCTCTTACAATCGAAGAATATTGCTACAGAATCCACTTTTTTCTTACCTATATAGATTAATGTTTCTTTGAATTGCAAATAGTCTCCTGAACTACCACCTACTATTTTAAAATCATCCTTTATAAAAAAGAATGTTGATATAATGCTTTCTTCATGAGCTGCTAAACCATTACATAGCAATAACATAAATGCATTCTTATTATCTTTTACCTTATCATATGCTTTTCTTAACTCATTAATATTACGAATGGATGGATTCTCGAGTTCAACAATGCTAGCTACACCCCTATCATAAGTGAACCCAGTGATTACTTCTTCCTTATATCCTTCTTTGGTGAACTCCCCTGCTGTAGAACATAAAACCACATTCTCTCCAGCATATTGACTTAAATCTCTTACTATTTGATCCGATGCAAACAGTAATATTCCTTTACTGTGATTGGATGCAATAAAATTCTTGCTTTCCTCAAGAGATTTAAAATATAGTGCTTCAAACATAATACATACCCCCTCTTTTTTCTACATATATTTATGTCATTCTATTTATATTGACATTTTTTTGATATCATTATAATTTATATTATATTTTTTGTCTATCGTAATTGATTTATATTTCTCATATACAACTTATTAATCTTCAAAATAAAACAATCCAAAATAAACGAAAAAGTAACTCTTCCATTTATTTTGGATTCTATTTTTAAATTTTTATATTATTAAAATTTCTTTATCGTTTCATGATATACTTCTTCTAAATTTACTAATTTAACTACATTTTTAATAGCCCCCATCTGTCGCGATTAGCGACATACAAATCAGGGGTGTGAAACGTTTTATTTCACACAAGTCTACAAAGATAGACATCGACGAATATTTACTGTACATCCTTTGTATTTACCTCTATTTCAGCATAGTCTCCAAGCGCATGAAAGGTAGGTAATATAACTGTAGTCTTATTTTCTTTCTTAATAAGAAAAACTTCCGGTAGAATAATCTTCCCATTCTTTTCTTTAAAGTTTATATTTCTAAACATTTGATTATAATCTTTACTTGATATGCTTAAAAGATATTCTTTTTGAGCTTGCTTTAACTCATCACTTTCTGCAATTACCGTAAATTTACCTTCTTGAATTGCTTTCGTTAATTTTTTTATATCAATATTATTTGAATCATCTATTCGTTTTGCTTTTGATAAATCAATATTACTTATCGCATAAAAAACGGTTGGATGTGCTGCTGTTTTATTATTATAGATTCCTTTATATATCACAATTAATTGATTACTTTCTTCAACATAAGAATAGTTAACGTCCATCATAACTGTAACGTTTTCATCGTTTAGATCATAAGGAGATAGTACTGCCTTTGAATCTTCTAGTAATAAAGTGTTGATTTTCTTACCTTTTTTCTGATCTTTTATTCCATCTACTTTTACTGTTTTACCAGTTCCCTTCTGATTTTGATATTCTTTTATATTAAATGAAAGGCTTTGTTTGGCTTCGATATTTTTATACCCAAGGAATAATGCACCCATACTAATTACTAAGCAAATTATAATATATAATTTTTTCATATTATAAAATCTCCCTTTTGTCGTTTTATAGTATAAAACAAGCTACTTATCGGATAAATTATTACAAGCAGAACTGATTTTGATATAAAGCATTGGATTACCAATGTGATAGAAAATTATTCAGATAATTTGTAGATTATAATTTCAATAATTCTTTCATAACTGTGTGGTTATAAGGAGTGTGTACTTTACATAAAATCAGTTCTAAAATTACACTTTAATTATAAATAGTTTTTATTTTTTATTATCTACTTTTTTCTTACAAATTATTAAAGTTTTATAACGTTTTGCTTTTTCATATATTATTCTATGAGTGGCCCGACAAATAACCTGTTTCAAAATCTAGCCTAGCAATTTGCACAAAACAGAAAAAGCTAGGACAGATCTGTATGAGCAAGGCGAGTTATCTGTCCTAGCATATGTTTTACATGAAAGCTCCCCTCTATCGCCTATGGCGATGTAACAATCAAGGGGTGTGAAAATTTTCTTTTTTCACACTATGATCTGAGAACTAGATCTTCTTATACATATTCAATGAAGCATGAGTTTTTCTGTTTTGTGCAAATTGCCTAGACAACCTCCCAAACAGGTCATTTGTCGGGCAACTCATTCTATTATATCGTTATATGGTACTTCCCTATATATGAAAAAGTTGACACCTACTTTTTAAGCGAATATAATCAAACTACTATATTATGAACTAATTAAGTTGCTTAAAAGAAAAGAGGCGAGCATAATGCCACAAAATGAATTTTTAAATAAAATAGAACCTTCTGATCTCTCCTCAAAAGAAGTTGCTAAGAAACGACTGGACAGTATTGCAAAACCCTTACATAGTCTTGGTTTGTTAGAGGATGCACTCATTCAAATAGCTGGAATACAAAAGACTCATAAAATATCAATAAATAAGAAAGCACTTGTCATATTGTGCGCAGATAATGGTGTTGTAGAAGAAAAGGTGACACAAACAGGTAGTGAAGTTACTGCCATTGTTGCTGCTAACTTTCTTACATCAACTTCTTGTGCTTGTATCATGGCCAAACAATCCAATACGGATATTTACCCAATTGATATGGGAATGTTAACAGATGTATATCCTAAGGATACTCCTTTAAACCAATGGAAAAAAATAGCCTATGGAACCAAAAACATGGCAAAGTACCCCGCTATGACGAAAGAGGAAGCAATTCAAGCAATTAAAGCTGGAATTGAAATTGTTCGTGAACTAAAAGAAATGGGATATGAGATTATTGCAACTGGTGAAATGGGGATTGGTAATACAACGACAAGTAGTGCAATCACTTCTGTTTTATTAGATGTTCCCGTTGAAAATGTAACAGGCAGAGGTGCTGGATTATCGGATGATGGGCTTATCCGAAAACAAACTGTGATTAAGCAAGCAATTGCTCTTCATAAACCGAATTCCAATGACCCAATTGACATCTTATCAAAAATTGGTGGTTTCGATATTGCTGGGCTAACAGGTGTTTTCCTTGGAGGCGCTATTTATCATATACCAATTGTAATGGATGGTATAATCTCTTCTGTCTCTGCCTTGCTCGCTGTCCGCCTTTCTCCTGATGTTAAAGATTATTTACTTCCTTCCCACGTATCGAAGGAACCTGCTGCGAAGATGCTTTTAAATGCTCTAGATGTAAAACCATTTTTAAGCTGTGAAATGTGTCTAGGTGAAGGGACTGGAGCTGTTGCCTTATTCCCTCTACTTGATATGGCTTTGTCTGTTTATAATGAAATGAGCACCTTTCAAGATATTGAGCTTGAGGAGTACAAACCTTTGTAGAGTCAGAATATAAACAAACTTGGAGGATCAATATTTATGTTTACCTTAATCACAGGTGGAAGTGGTAGTGGCAAATCGGAATATGCCGAAATGGTTGCTACCTCCTACCAAACGGAAAATAGAATCTATATTGCTACCATGTTTCCTTTTGATGAAGAATGTAATCAGAAGATACTTCGTCATAAAAAAATGAGAGAAGCAAAGAATTTCCATACCATTGAATGCTATACCGGTCTTAGAAATCTTATTCTTCCTTCAAATAGTACTGTATTGCTAGATTGCCTCTCTAACCTTGTAGCCAATGAACGTTACCAGGAAAATGGATCAAAAAATCAATTAGTGGAAGAAATTATACAAGGAGTTAAAACAATACGAAAGAATACTACGCATCTAGTAATTGTTACAAATGAGGTATTCTCCGATGGTATCGAATATGACGGGGAAACCATTCAATATTTGCATGACCTTGGTGAAGTTAACTGTGCTTTAGCCAAGCTTGCTGATGAAGTAATTGAAATTGTATACACCATACCTATTTTTCATAAAAGCTCATTTTTTATTTCACACTAAACACACTATGGAGAGATTTAACCCTCTCCTCCTAAATTGACTTATAGAATAAAGGAGTTAGTTTCTATGCTACCTAACGGTTTTAAAATTGCATTTTCTATGTACTCTAAGATCCCAATGCCTAAAACAGATTGGACGAAAGAAAATATGCGCTATGCCATGTGCTTTTTTCCACTTATTGGTATTGTAATTGGAGCGTGCTTGTATCTCTTCTGGAATATATCCCTTTGCCTTCACCTTACCACTTCCCTTTTTGCAGCAATTATGACATTACTTCCACTAATCATTAGTGGTGGTATTCACTTTGATGGATACCTGGATACAATTGATGCTAAGAATTCTTTTCAATCGAAGGAGAAAAAATTAGAGATCTTAAAGGACCCACATACGGGAGCTTTTGCTATCATTGGAGGCATTGGATATATTCTTCTTACCTTTGGCCTTTTTAGTGAACTATATCACACCAAATATATGTGTCTTGTAATGATATGTTATATTATGTCCCGTGCATTTAGCGGTCTATCTGTGGTTACCTTTAAAACTGCTAAGAATAGCGGATTACTTAAAACCTTTTCCGATCAATCGCAAAAAACACGAGTTCGTAATACAATGTATGTTTACTTATTTTTATGCTCCTTCCTTCTCTTATACCTCCATCTTATCCTTGGATTCTTTTGTCTCTTAATTGGGCTCCTTGTTTTTTTATATTATAAAAGAATGTCCTTCAATGAGTTTGGCGGAACAACCGGAGATCTTGCTGGTTTCTTCTTACAGATTTTTGAGTTATCCATGTTATTAACTATTGTATTTTATGAAAAGGTGGTGCACTAATGGAATTAATTATAGGCGGAGCATATCAAGGGAAATTAGATTATCTATTAAGTCTAACTGGCTATTCAAAAGATAAGGTTCTTGATGTTTCTAATATTGAACTTCCTATAGATGCAAATCTATTACTGAAAGAACTTGCTGACAGACCAATTCTTTATCAGTTTCATTTACTAATCAAAAGGTTATTAGAACAAGACTTAGACCCTTACCCTCTACTAGATCAATTAATCCATCAACAAAGCGAAGGTAAAGAACTATTTATAATTTGTAATGAAATTGGTAATGGCATTGTTCCTATGCTCCCTTCTGATCGATACTATCGCGAAACACTTGGCAGAATATTGTGTGAACTGGCAAAAGAGTCAAAGAGAGTTCACCGCGTAATACTAGGAATTGGTACAATAATTAAGGAAGATTAAAGGAGGACTGCTATGCTTACCATTCATCTTATACGACACGGTAAAACTTATGGAAATACGCTATACCGTTACATTGGAAGTACCGACGAGCCTCTTTGTGAAGAAGGCATTTCTCAGTTAAAGAATAATCCCTATCCACCATGCGAAGCTTTATATATTAGTCCTATGCTTCGCTGTAGACAAACTGCTGCACTCATCTATCCTCTTCTTATTCCTATGATTGTTGAAGATTTGAGAGAATGTGACTTTGGAGACTTTGAAAATAAAAATTACGAAGAATTAAAGGATAATAAAGATTATAGCGACTGGGTTCTTAGTAATGCTGTCCTTCCATTTCCTAATGGAGAATCAAAAGAGATTTTTACAAAAAGAACACTATTGGGATTCGGTGAAGTGATAAATGATGCAATCAGGCACCACTATAAGACCATATCACTTGTAGTTCATGGTGGTACTATAATGTCAGTGCTCTGGTCCTATGCCACAATCCCCAAAGATTACTACGATTGGAGTGTGAAAAATGGAGAGGGCTTTGTCACCAAACTTTTAGAATCTTCTTATCACAACGGAGTCCTGCAACTACAGGTTTTAGATACTATAACGAAAGGCTAACTATCATGAAATTAACGTTACTATCTATATGCATAGGTTTTGTTCTTGATTTAATCCTAGGTGACCCACACTTTTTTCCACATCCCATACGATTGATTGGTTCTATGATAACAAGACTTGAAATCTTACTAAGGAAGCATGCTAAAACAAATCATACAGAGTATATTGCTGGTGGGATACTCGTTATTCTTGTACTCTTAATCTCTACCGGTCTTCCACTCATTCTACTAATAGTAGCTAATGGGGTTCATCCTTTTTTACGAGTAGGTATAGAAGCAATATTTTGTTATCAACTACTTGCAACGAAGTCATTAAAAGTAGAAAGTATGAAAGTGTATACATCATTAAAAAATCATAATCTAGAAGAAGCTAGATACCATGTATCTATGATTGTAGGCAGAGACACCAAAAATCTAACGGATATTGGAATCTCAAAAGCTGCTATTGAAACTGTTGCAGAGAACACATCTGATGGTAGTATTGCACCTCTAATCTATCTTTTTATCGGTGGTGCTCCCCTAGGCTTTTTCTATAAAGCGGTAAATACTATGGATTCTATGATTGGTTATAAGAACGATAAGTACTTATACTTTGGAAGAATTGCTGCCAAATTGGATGATATTCTAAATTATATTCCCGCAAGAATATCTGCTTATGTTATGATTCTTGCTTCCTTTTTCTTACGGTATGACGTGAAAAATGCCTATCGTATCTATAAAAGAGACCGCTATAACCATGCCAGTCCGAATTCAGCACATACTGAGTCTGTATGCGCTGGTGCTCTAAGAATACAACTTGCAGGAAATGCATATTACTTCGGAAAATTATACGAAAAACCTTACATAGGCGATAATTTAAGGGAGATAGTTTATGAAGATATTAAGAATGCAAACAAATTACTTTACAAAACTGCTCTCCTTAGTTTTCTATTCCTATTTGCAATACGGCTTTTTATCATTTTATTGTTTGATGCAATTGCTTTATAAATTACGTTATATACCATCCTCTCAATAAAAGGAGATTCACAATATGAACAACATGCATGGAGGTGATATCTATTCATACCAGAATATCACCGATTTTTCGACTAATATTAATCCCTTGGGAATTCCTAAGGCTGTGAAGGATGCAGTCATAGATTCATTAGCGATCTGTAACCAATATCCAGACGTAAGGCATCTATCACTTAGAAAGTCATTATCTGAGAAGGATAATATCGACATTCCTAATATTATATGTGGTAACGGCGCTGCTGATCTGATTTTTTCACTATGCCTTGCCTTAAAACCAAAGAAAGCTCTTCTTCTTGCTCCTACCTTTTCCGAATATGAACAAGCCCTTCATGCAGTGGATTGTTCCATAATCTACTATAAATTATTAGAAGAGAACCAATTTGAACTACAAACTAACTTTCTAGATAATTTAACGAATGATTTAGATATTGTATTTCTATGCAACCCCAATAATCCAACAGGTCATGTAATAAAAGTACCATTTTTGAATGAAATTCTGTCCTTATGTGAGAAAAAGAACATTTTCCTTGTGATAGACGAATGTTTTAACGACTTCTTAGATAACCCATCAGTGTATACCATAAAGGACTGTGTTAGCAAGCACTCCCATCTTTTTGTATTAAAAGCTTTTACAAAGCTCTACGCTATCCCAGGTTTAAGATTAGGATATGGTTATTGCAGCAATACTAAGCTCCTGGACAGAATGCATCAAGTATCCCAACCTTGGAGTGTATCTATTCCAGCACTAGCTGCAGGTGTTGCAGCGTTAAAAGAAGACGAGTACGTAACTCGAACGAGAGCACTCATAAGAGAAGAGCGAGAGTATCTGACTCGTGAACTTCCTCAGTATGGTCTCTCTTTATTTGAATCGAAAGCAAACTATATCTTCTTTAAAGGTCCTTCAAACTTCTATGAAAATATGTTATCAGAAGGATACCTCATTCGTGATTGTAGTAACTATCCTGGCTTAAGCAAAGGTTATTACCGCATTGCTGTCAAATCTCATCCTGAAAATGTACAACTACTAGAGAAAGTGAGAAAACTATGGCGAAATCAATAATGATACAAGGCACCATGTCAAACGCAGGAAAAAGCCTTCTTGTTGCCGGATTATGTCGTATCTTTACACAAGATGGCTATCTGGTTGCTCCCTTTAAATCACAAAATATGGCTCTAAATTCTTTTATCACTGAAGAAGGCCTTGAAATGGGTAGGGCTCAGGTTATGCAGGCAGAAGCTTGTGGTATCAAGCCAAGCGTATTAATGAACCCCATTTTATTAAAACCAAATAGTGATACAGGAACTCAAGTCATTGTAAACGGCGAAGTAAGAGGTAATGTAAAAGCAATTGATTACTATAAATATAAAAAGGAACTCATTCCTGATATTAAGAAAGCCTACTCAAGGCTCGATCGTGATTATGATATTATTGTCATCGAGGGTGCTGGAAGCCCCGCAGAGATCAATCTTAAGAACGATGATATTGTAAATATGGGAATGGCTAAAATGGTAGACGCGCCTGTTCTTCTCGTTGGTGATATTGACCGAGGCGGTGTATTTGCACAAATTGTTGGTACCATTCTTCTCTTGGAGGAAGAAGAACAAAATCGAATCAAAGGAATTCTAATTAATAAGTTTCGTGGTGACAGGAGTATCTTAGAACCAGGCCTAGATATGCTTACAGATCGAATACACATACCAACCCTAGGTGTTGTTCCTTACATGCATCTTGATATTGATGATGAAGACAGCTTAACAGAGCGTTTTACGAAAAATACTACGACTTGCCTTGTAGATATTGCAGTTATTCAGTTACCAAGAATCTCTAACTTTACAGATTTCCATCCATTTGAATGCATGGAAGAAGTGTCACTTCGTTATGTTAAGAGTGTATCCGAACTTAAGAATCCCGACATGATTATACTTCCTGGAACGAAGAATACAATGGAAGATCTTCTATGGCTACGTGAATCTGGATTAGAAACTGCAATTATTAAAGCTTCTTCAAACGGCACGACCCTCTTTGGTGTATGTGGTGGTTATCAGATGCTAGGGCAAAGCCTTAGTGATCCATATGAAATAGAACACGGAGGAACCATTCGAGGTATCGGCCTATTACCAATTGATACTGTTTTTGAGAAAAATAAAACAAGAACTAGAGTGTCTGGATGCTTTTCTACACTAGAGGGACCGCTTAAAGATCTTTCTAATCTATCCTTTGAGGGCTATGAGATTCATATGGGAATTAGTACTTTAATCGAAGGTGGTAAAATTCTTACTACGCTTCACAGTGATCCTGATCTTCCTTTAGAAAAACTGGATAGCAGTAATCCTAAATGCAAGATAGATGGGGCCTATCAAAATAATGTTTATGGAACTTATGTCCATGGACTCTTTGATGATGGTAATGTTCTGCATACCATCGTAAAGTCTCTTGCAAAACAAAAGGGAATCGATACCCTAGAGCTTAAAACGTTTGATTTGCAAGAGTACAAAGAAAGCCAATATGATTTATTGGCTGATACTCTTAGAAATAGTATTGACTTACAAAAAATATATGAAATTATGGGACTATAGAATGTTCTATCAATTAGAATTATCGTATCAAATTAGTAAAACTTGAAAGGCAATAGAAATTAAAAATAAAGCGTTTCACACCCTTAATTTGTACGTCGCCAAAGGCGACAGATGGGAGCTAATATGAAAAGACTTATACACATCTACTGTGGAGATGGAAAAGGGAAAACAACCACAGCAATTGGTCTTAGTATTCGTGCCGCTGGAAGTGGCATGAAAGTACTATTCGTACAATTTTTAAAAGACCAAAGTTCAAGTGAATTAAATATTCTATCACAGATAGCGAATATTGATCTCTTCCCTTGTGAAGAAACATTCGGATTTATCTGGAACTTAACAGAAGAAGAAAAAGAGTCTGCAAAAGATTTTTATTCGAATTACCTTAAATCAGCTCTTCATAAAGTAGAGACTGAGCATTATGATATGCTAGTACTGGATGAGCTAATGGCTACTTATCAATATAATTTCATTGATAGAGATGACTTTGTCACTTTCTTAAAAAATAAGCCAGAGTCTCTTGAAGTTATCATGACTGGTAGAAATCCCTCCCCAGAATTATTAGACTTAGCGGATTACGTATCTGATATTACCAAGGTAAAGCATCCATTTGATGAAGGAATACCTGCAAGACTTGGCATTGAGCTATAACTTTTCCGATTCAAATTATGGTTTAACTACTAAGTAATACTCTATCATACTATAGGATATACTTTACTCAAGGAAAACCCATTTTGGAAGTAATTACTAAAATGGGTTTCTTTAATAAATTATTACAAAATAACTCAACTCTCTAGAATAATTCGCAAGGTGTTATTTTTCGAATTCTTACTGCAACCAAAGCTGTAATAACAATAGAGAATACTGATATTCCAAAAAATGTCCCAAATAATAATAACGGATTAATAATCATATGACACTTTACAATTCCAGAGGTAGAAAGCATTAACGCAACCAATGGATTAATTAGAAATCTAGCCATAACTGCTCCTATTAGTGCACCTATGAAGCAGGTCGGACAAAAGCTCACTACTACTTGTGCTATCAACTGTCTTGTTGTATAGCCAATGGCTTTAGCAGCACCCAAACGTACTCTCTCTTTTAATAATCGAATTTTTATAAATAGATACAAGATGAGTGCAATAATACTTAATGTAATAATGGTACAGACTAAGCACAGAATTGCCAATGCCTTTTGCATAGGCGCTAGCGTTGTATCAATTATTTTCTCAACGTTATCTATGGATATATTTTTGTCTTTATAATGATTCTTAATCTCTTTTGATACTGCCTTTGTATACTTACTACTATCTAGGTAAACATATATTTGACTAGGTTTATAAGATGTATCAAGTCTCCTCATACCTTCCTCAGTAATCATTGCACATTTACCAAGATAACTAATCTGTTGCGTTACACCAACCACTAGAAATTCTACTGCTTTTTCTCCATTCTTTACATGAATAACATCTCCAATCTTTGCATGTAGACGTTTAAGAATTAAGTTCGTAGCTGCAATCTCATTATCATGTTTTGGATATCTTCCTTTAATGACGGTATTAATAGAAAGCTTATTATAATCATTACATACCTTGAATAAAGTGGTAATCTCTTTCTTTTTAGCAACTACAGTCATATTTTTTTCGTATAATTGTACTGTTTTCTTAACATGCTTCATCTGTTTAATATCAGCAAATATATTAGAAGCGTCCTTATCCTCTACCACTACTGATAACTGTGCTTTTTCCATACCAACCAACTGCAAGAATGCCGTCGTATCAATATTAAAATTATAGTTTGCAGCAAATGAGAAGATGCAAACAAAACTCATTAACAATACTACTATAATAATTGTGATATTTTGTTTTGTGTGATAGAAAAATGATTTTAACCCTAACAATATATTATAATTTACTGGAGTTCTATCTAGTGGAAAATAGCTTTTCTTAAAGTTGTGAGATTCAATTCCATTTCTAAGAGCAATAATTGGTGTAATCATTTTTATTTTTCTTGATGTGAAGTAAGATACCGATGATACCAATGCTAATATGAGTACCAAGCTAACCAACGCCGCTAGTAGATTCATGCTACTTTTCCATTCTAACCCTATAGAGGAAGAGACAATATTTTTTACAATTCCTGAAGAAAATGACGCCATTATCATTCCAATTAAATATCCAAATATACTAATAATACTAAATTGCAACACTATTGCCATAATTAATTGATATGGTCGATAACCCATTGCTTGCATTGACCCAATATTCTTTATATTACTTTCAATATGACTGACTATAGTAAATCGCATAACCGTCAATACAATAACTATTATAATAATGGAAAATACAATAAGAATCGCCATTATAATAGATAAAAATAAGCACAGCCCTATTTTCATAGTAGCATAATCAAGTGTAAGAAGATCTGCCTTCTTATTACTCTGTTGTGCATTAAAATGTTTAATAAAAGTAGTATCGAATTGATCCGTCTTCGTTCCACGCTCTAATTTTGCCTTAATAAAAGTTATCTTTTGTTTTTGCTCACTCATCAAAGAGTTAAATTCCTTATCAAATACATAACATTTATAAAAAGTGATATTCGTTGGTGTAGCAAAGATAATATCTTCTGCAAATCCATAGATAACATAGTTTTTTGTTTTGTTTCCAATACCGATTTCTATTGTATCACCAGTATGATACCCATTTGCGACTTTTAAAAAATAAGGTACAATAATCGAATTCTCTAATTTTTTATTGCCTTTATCTATAATTTTTAACTTTGATAGATTTTCTTTCTTATCAGCATTTAATATGGCATATCCTGTACTCTGTTTTTTTTCATCATTTGTAACATTTCTTATATCACCAGAACTTGTTAGTACTACATCTTCTAATTCTGAGTATTGATACCCTTTTAACTCTTTTAATGTATTTACTGCAGCATCTTTATATTCACTAGGAAGGCCAACTACATAATCTGCACCATTTAATTCCTTATTCTTATCATCCACAAACGTGTTAATATCAAGTAAAATGCTAACCGCAGTATATAATAATATTGTAGCAATTAAAATGAGGATCATTAGCATTACAGATATTCCCTTGTTTTTTCTTATATTGCTTTTTGCAATCATCAATATCTTCATTTTTATACCTACCTTTACCAACCCATTTCTTCAAGGAACCTTCTTAATTTCTTATGACGCTCCTCATCACCTTTTTCATATTGACCTAGATTACATTCATCTATGATGACACCATCTTTTAGATATAGAATACGATTTGCTCTCCTTGCTGTCTTTATATCATGTGTTACCATAACAATGCTCTGACCTTCTCTATTAATCTTTGTTAGCACTTCTAATACATTTACTGCATTCGTTGAATTCAGTGCTCCTGTTGGTTCATCGGCAAAAACTATTTCTGGTGAATTGATAATTGCTCTTACAATTGCGACTCTTTGTGCTTCTCCACCTGACAATTGTGATGGGAATTTATCATAACTAGTCTCATCAAGTCCTACCGATTGTAATAATTCCTTTGCCTTACTTGTAATCTGTTTACGATCTTTACTCACTAATAGCCCACCCATTAAAATATTATCAAGGACATTCATCGTATCATTCAGATACATTTGTTGGAATACAAATCCACAGTGCTTTCTTCGAAAGATTGCTAATCGATCATTATTATATCCACTGATTTCTTCGTCCTTAAAATATATACTTCCAACGGTTGGTTTATCCATTCCTGACAATGCATACAAAAGAGTTGATTTACCAGATCCTGAACTTCCCATGATTACAGTAAAATCGCCTTTGTATATTTGAATATTCATATTTTTCAGTACATGTTGTAACACACTTCCATTTGAATAAGATTTGCATAAATTCTTAACTTCTAATATTGATTCCATTTTAATACCTATTACCCTTCCATTTATGATGTTCGATTCATGACAAATAGCTTAAATAAAAATAAGACTATACGTTTTCCATCAACGTTATAGTCTTATTATAGCTTTCATTTCTTAAACTGTCTTTTTCTAATCTTTATATAATTCTTATCTAATTCTTAATTAAGGAATTGTTTAGGGTGATTTTGTTAAATTGAGTTAAGGTTAATCATACCTTTTTCACATGGAGTATAACTACAAATCCATTTTCTACATAACACTCAATGCTACCGCCCATTCCCTCTATGAACTGCTTTGCAAGGTAGAGACCTAACCCAGCCCCCGAACTACCATCAACATTTTTTCCACGATAGTATTTATGAAAGACAAGCGGTATTTCTTCTTCCACTGCCCGATTACCATAATCCTCAACTTTTATAACAATCGCATCTTCAATCTCTTCAAAACTTACATCAATATCTGTTCCAGCATATTTATAGGAATTATTAATAATATTATCAATTACTTGATTCATTCTAAGTCTATCACAATATATCAGGCATCCTGGCACTTCATTCTTAAAATAAATCTTTCCATAATGGTTAATATCCATGAACATCGGTTTAATAATAGTACTAAGTTCTTCCTTTGGTTCTATTTTCAGTGCCTCGAGTTCTTCTAAGGTAGCATGGAATAGGTTATTTATTAATTTTTCGATTACTTCTGCTTTTTGATTAATGGTACCAATCTTGGTGAGTGCATCTTCTTCTTTCAATTTTATCTCAAGAATCTCACACAAAGCCTTTATTGTAGCAACGGGTGTTTTAATATCATGAGAAAGTGATGCTACTAATTCTTTTTTGCTTTTATTTGCCTCGAATTCTGCCTTTCTTGATTTCTTTAGTTCCTCTCTCATCCTGTCAAAACTCTCAGTGAATGCTCCAAAATAATTCTCTTTTTCCATCTTAAGTGGAATATCCAGATTACCCTGGGATATATTCATTGCAAAATTTCTTAATTTCCTAAATGGTCTTAGCATTCTTACATACAGATAAGAGGTAATAATATAGATGATAATGAGGACAAAGAGAATCATTCCTCCAATTATGATTTTCAGATTTTGTTTTAACTGTACAAAAGAATCTGAGTTGGCTGGAATTATTATTTTACCAATCAACTGATTTCCTTTTTCATAATCAAGTACAACATTTCCCTTTTGAATTGCATGACTCAATTCATTCCTGTATTCAGATTCACTTTTTAATATGAATCTACAGGAATATTTTTTTTCTAAACTTTTATAAGAAATTGAATTTTTACTCATATCTTCTTCAATTCTCTTCTGGATATCATTCACTTTAATAATATCACTAGCATGATATTCTAATGAATCAATATATTTTATCAGAAATAAGAACGTTAGTAATAAGCTTAGACTTGTAATCAAAATTATAGTTTTTAACTTCATAATTCTAATATATATCCAATGCCCCAGATTGTTTTTATATATTTAGGCTCATTTGGATCCTCTTCAATTTTTTCACGAATCTTTCGAATATGAACATTCAATGTTCCGTCGCTAAAGAATTTATCTCCCCATACATTTGAGAATAATTCTTCCTTCGTTACGACTCTATTTCTATGGTGGAAGAGATACAAAAATAAGTTGAATTCTTTATTTTTTAGTTGTACTTCTCTTTCCTTTACGTAGATTTTCCTAGCATCTTCGTCTATTGCAATATCCTTAATTGTCTTTAACTGATTATTTGCCTGCTTCGTGGCATTATTATCTCTTTCCTCTAGACGTTTTAACATAACTTTCACTTTCGCAAGTAAAATGCTAAGCGAATATGGCTTTTTTATGTAATCATCGCCACCGATATTTAGGGCAATTAAAATATCATCATCACTTTGCCTTGCACTTATAAAAAGGATTGGAAGATTGGATTCCTCTCTAATCTTTTTACATAGAATGAATCCACTTTCCTCCTTAAGATTAATATCAAGCAACAATATTTGAACTTCATTATCTTTTAAAAAGGATAAACATTCTTCCGAATTGGTGACATACGCAGAATGGATACCAAACATCTCAAAATATTCGCAAGTAGCGGATGCAAGATCAATTTCATCATCCACCACTAAACACTGATATTTTGCTACGGTTTCACTTTCCATTTTTATTTACTCCCTACTTTTTAATCTTGCTCGTTTCTCTTATGTTTAAAGAGTTCTGCTTTTTTGTTCCTTTATATATGGTTCGCGCTTAATTTCTTATTTTCAATTACTAAGGATATACAAAAGATAATTTCTATTACGATCATCACTGCTGCTAAGATATAAGAATCATAGCTACATCCAATAAATAAGGCTATTACTGTAACAATACCAGACAGTACCATATAAGATTTGGACTGATATAACCACCCAAATGGCATTAAATGTGCACCAAATATCATTGCAATTACCATTAACATCTTATCTGGAACTGCCTGATATACCCACATTGCGATAATCAGATACAAAAATTGATTCACAGAAAATAAAATTCCTAAATTGGTTAACGGATTCTCCTTATTTTGAAAATCAACCTTTATTATCTTTGAAATTAAAAATGCTATTGGTACTAAGATAGCTGTAATACAAAACGTATAAAAATTCTTGGTTAGTGCATCTAGATTACTTACATGTACACCAAATACAGCACTCCATAATACTACAGAAGCCAAAATAAAATGTAAGCCTTTCTTCTGCTTTATAGCGCAATCTAATCGCAGCTCATCTAACACCTTTTTTCCTTGTTCAAAATTCATATAACACTTCCTCCCTTTTATTCACACTCGCTTTTGCGAGCTAATATACTATTTTACAATATATTCTTTTATAACATTTTGATTCAAATCTTTTACTTGGAACACCCCATTCTCATAGATCATATAACTATTTACATTCTCCTCTTTTGGTAAGGATACAGATCCCGGATTAATATAAGTATAATTCTCTCTATCAACCATTGCCTGTACATGGGTATGCCCATGAATTAAGATATCCTTTTTCTTAAGAGGTGGTAATTGACCTTCATGAAATAGATGCCCATGCGTAATAAATAGCATTCTGTTATCTAGAAACATTGTCATGTAATCAGCCATGATTGGAAATTCTAACACCATTTGATCAACTTCTGCATCGCAGTTACCCCTGACACATAATAGTTCTTCCTTTATCTCATTCAACATCCCAATAACAGCTTTCGGATTATATTCTTTTGGTAGATCATTTCTTGGACCATGGTATAGCAAATCTCCTAGAAGAATTAACTTCTCTGCCTTCTCTATCCTGTAACATTCAATCATCTGCTTACAATAAAAGGCTGAACCATGAATATCTGATGCAAACATTAATTTCATAATTGATTCCTTTCTAGCGTCATAATTACTTAATTCGTATCCTATCCACATTTCATAGCAAATAATAAGAAAATATCCACAAAACAATTTACTTATCCACTTATTTTCGTACTCAAATCAATAAAGTAAATACTTTGTAAACGCCTATTGTTACTAATTGATACCATCGTATCATCCCATTTGATATCTGTCAATTTATTCATAATAATTGATATTTGTTGCAGTTTAGTATTCTAATTTAACTATAACTTAAATTTATTTTTCATATTTAGTTGACAAATAAATAAAATTGACATATTATGAACATATGAACAACAATTCATATGTTCATATGTTATTTAATCAATAATATCAAAATATCAAAATATACTTAAGAATATAAGTAGGAGGTTACTAGAATGGATAAAGAAAAATTAAAAACAGATTCAATTGATATCTGTGAAATAAATTGTATTCATGATGATACCATTTCAAAGGTGCGTGAATTGATGCCACCAGAAGAAGTGCTATATGATTTGGCGGAACTATTTAAAGTATTTGGAGATACTACAAGAACTAAGATTCTCTGTGCTTTGTTTGAGTCTGAGATGTGTGTATGCGATATAGCAACTTTACTGTCTATGACGCAATCTGCAATCTCCCATCAACTAAGAGTATTAAAGTCAGCAAAACTTGTAAAGTCACGTAAAGACGGCAAAGTAGTTTACTATTCACTTGATGATAATCATATCAAGCATATCTTTGACCAAGGTTTAGCTCATATACAAGAATAAAAATATATCTTTGAAAGGAAGCGAAATTATGGCAAATAATAGTCAGAAGATCTACATACTTGAGAATCTTGGATGTGCAAATTGTGCCTCTAAAATGGAGACAAAGATTAATAACTTTGACGAGATTGAGCTCGCTACTATTAATTTTGTAAAAAAGCAGTTAATTCTTGAGTTAAAAGACCCTACACAGAACAATGTAAGTACAGAATTATATGAGAAACTAAAAAAAGCAGTTACCTCCATTGAGAGTAATGTCATTCTACGACCTTTGGATGCTTCGAATACAGTTTCTAACACTAAGACAGAGTATACCTTGACTGAATCAAGTGAATGTAAAGATTCTTGTTGCGATGGTTCGATTCATAATCATTCACATGATCATTCCCTTAGTCATTCTCACGATCATTCACATAAAGGTGGTGATTCCGATGACAAAAAGTCCGCCCTACTTCATCTATTTCGATTAATTCTAGGTTTTGGTATCGCTATTGGATCAATCACTCTTTCTATTCCTAACCCCGTTGGAATTATAATTATTTTACTCGGTTTTCTTATCTTAGGTTATGATGTTCTCTTGGAATCTTTTCATGGCCTCAGAAATAAAGAACTCTTTGATGAAAATTTTCTTATGCTAATTGCAGCCGTTGGTGCATTCTTCATTGGAGATTATGCAGAAGGTATCTCCGTTATGTTCTTATTCCAGATTGGTGAATTTCTTCAAGACCTAGCAGTTGATAAGTCAAGAAAGCAGTTAGAATCTGTATTGAGTATAAAACCTGAGTATGCCAATATTCAAACAGAAGATGGAATACAAACGATAGCTCCAGAAAAAGTATCTATTGGAGATATTATTATTGTAAAACCAAGTGAAAAAGTACCATTAGATGGAGTTGTTATAGAGGGTTCCTCCTTTGTAGATACCTCTTCCTTAACTGGTGAAAGTGTTCCTCGAAAAGTATCCACTGGTGAGGATATCCTAAGTGGATGCATAAATGGTAATGGAACATTATTCATCAAAGTTACTGAAACTTATTCTAATTCAACTGTTGCAAAAGTACTTGATCTGGTGGAAAATGCTAGTAATAAAAAATCAAAAACAGAAAACTTTATTACCAAATTCGCTAGAATCTACACTCCAATTGTTGTACTATTTGCAGCTCTTTTAGCAGTACTTCCACCAATTATTACTGGAAGTTATGATTTTAGTACTTGGATATATCGAGCTTGTGGTTTCCTAGTTGTATCCTGTCCTTGCGCCCTTGTAATCTCAATCCCACTCGGTTTCTTTGGTGGAATCGGTAATGCTTCCAAAAATGGTATTCTTGTAAAGGGTAGCAATTACTTAGAGGCACTCCACTCTGTTGGAGTTGCTGTATTTGATAAAACAGGAACTTTAACTAAAGGAATATTCTCGGTAAGTGAGATTAATACCGTAGATGGATTTGACAAAGACAAATTACTTGAAATAGCTGCTTTAGTTGAAAGTTACTCAAATCACCCAATCGCAAAATCAATTACTAATGCATATCCTGCTGCACTCAATACCTCCTTGGTATCAGATTATGAAGAGATTTCTGGTCATGGTGTTAAGGCAATCATAAATAATATGTCTCCAAATAACACCGCAGAAAGCGTGTACATTGGTAACACAAAATTATTAGACAAATTCCAGATTCCTTATCCACCAACTGTAGAAGAAAAATTAGGAACTATCTGTTATATTGCTATAGGAGACAAATACGTAGGCAATATTGTTATATCCGATGACATCAAAGATGATTCTAAGAAGGCAATAAGGGCATTGAAAGAAATGGGAGTAAAGACTGTTATGTTAACAGGAGATCTTACTTCTACTGCCAAATTAGTCGCAAAAGACTTAGGTATTGATACTGTGTATTCAGAATTATTACCAGGAGATAAGGTAGCTAAAGTAGAAGAATTGTTAGAACAGAGTGAACAAGGTAAAAATGTTATATTTGTTGGTGATGGTATGAATGATGCTCCCGTGCTTGCAAGAGCTGATATTGGTATTGCAATGGGTGGCGTTGGCTCAGATGCAGCAATTGAGGCTTCTGATATTGTTATTATGACAGATGAACCCTCTAAGATTGCAAAAGGAATCCAGATTGCAAAGTTTACGAAGAAAATAGTTACTCAAAATATTTTCTTAGCTTTGGGGTTAAAACTTCTTGTTATGCTTTTACTTGCCATAGGATATGGCTCCATGTGGCTAGCTGTTTTTGCTGATGGAGGAGTTGCTTTAATAGCAATCTTTAATTCTCTTCGCGCATTAAAATATAACGTAAATCGATAGTCAAAATGCCTTTATAGAAGATAGGATTCTATAAAGGCATTTGTTTTTCTATTTATCTAGACTTTTCATTATACTATACTTATAAATTATGAAGAGCAGTACATTAATTACCACTTTATCTGTTATTTTTTAGTGCTTCTTCAATATATAATAGCGCTTGGACAATAAATCTTGGATGATCAAATGCAATTCCATCCGTCTTTACTACTTGATAGTCCTTCTCTTTTAATAGACCGCATTTGTTCTCAGTCATAGTTACCGTAGCATTTAACTGTAGTTCTTTTTCTTCACTTATAAGTTTAAGCTCATACGTATGTTGTAATCTAGCCTTGCCATTCTCTTCGATTTCATCATTTCCAAGGTAATTAAGACTTACATCTGCCCATGTGACATCACTGGCATCGTCTCCAGCTTTTGCTTGCAAGTCCTCATCCACTAATGCCAAATAAGAAACGGTAACAATTCTAGCTCTAGGGTCTCTATCATATTCTCCCCATGCATATACTTGTTCAATCGGAATATTCTTTAGATTTGTTTCTTCTTCTAATTCCCTTTTTGCAGCCATTGATACATCTTCTCTAATATTTACAAATCCACCTGGTAGTGCCCAATATCCAATACATGGATGATCCTTTCTCTTTACCATTAGTAACTTAAGCCCTGTAGTTACGCTTTGAAGATCTTTCTTATGTTGAAACACTAAGATATCCGCTGTTACACTTGGGTTCTCATATTTCGTTGTATCATATTCCTCCAAAAAACTATCCAAATCTTGTCCTTTTGGATTTTTAGAATGATCTCCATAAAATGTTTCATAATTTTTTAAAAATGCTGGCATTCGTTTTCCCTCTTTCTGTATTTACTCATTTCTTTCTAATGTGTTTATCTACCAAATAAGACCTATTTTACCACGGCCTGGATTTCAAACATATAGTAAATGATACCCTATATCTATTATACTTTATATAAGACTATTATAAAATACTATAATCTTCATCTTTAGGTAAATAACTCATTCAACTTATCCTCATAAAATCCTATTTTGCATTCGTTTTCAATCGTGCTATAATATTCTCTATAAGAATTCGTATACTAAGTTAGTATATGTTTTTAACAATAAATGAATTATAATGAACTATTCTGAACTAACAAGTTTCACAATCCATTACTTGGAATATTTATTTCTTAGTCCAACAACTAATAGTTATGGAAATCTGGTTGAAAGGAAAAATACAAAGAAAGGAATGCCACATAACAATTCTTTCAGCCTGTGAAAAGTATTAATCTGAAACGTGGCAGTAACACATCAAGTTCTAATTAAATGTGTTATGTAATGGTTAGAATTATGACAAATGAATCAAATACTACGAATGATATTCTAAATGAGGATGTAACCGAAGTATCATCTCTACCAGAAGAGAATCAAGAAGTTGTTCCTTCCATGGATGACTTTAAAGACGAACTCAATCGTTCTTTTAAGAAAATTGATGAAGGAGATATTGTAAAGGGAAAAGTTATTGGAATCTCCGATGCAGAAGTAACCATTGATCTATCTTATTATGCTGAAGGAATCATTCCTATTGCTGAACTAAGTAATGATCCTCATTTCTCAATCAAAGGGGATGTTACCTTAGGAGAAGAAATCTCAGCTCTTGTTCTTCGTACCGATGATGGTGAAGGAAATATTCTATTATCAAGAAAAAAAGCAGATGATATTCTAGCTTGGGATTCCCTTAAGGCTGTTATGGAAGCAAAAGATCATAGAAAAGTTAAAGTAGCACAAGCAGTTAATGGCGGGGTTGTAACTTACCTTAATGGTATACGTGCATTTATTCCTGCTTCTCAATTATCTCTATCTTACGTAGAAGATCTAGAATCCTTTGTTGGTAAAACATTAGAAGTTGTTATTATCACAGTAGATGAGTCTGCTAAGAAATTAGTACTATCAGCAAAAGAAGTAGAAAAAGAAAAAGCAATCGATGATAAAAACAGCAAAATCTCGAAGCTTCAATTAGGACTAGTTACCACTGGAGTTGTTGAAAAAATTGCTCCATATGGCGCTTTTGTAACAATTGGTGATGGTCTATCTGGTCTTGTTCATATCTCCCAGATCTGCGGAAAACGAATAAAATCACCAAGTGAAGTACTAAAAGAAGGTGAAGAAGTTACCGTTAAGATTATTGATATTAAGGATGGTAAAGTAAGTCTTAGTATAAAAGCTGTGGAAGACAAAGAAGATGTTCTTGATGATGTTGAAGAAGCTCCAATGGAATATTCCTCCGATGGCGATGCTGCAACTGGATTAGCTAGTTTACTTGCTAATATCAAATTATAAAATTGAATTAAGCACATAAATACTAAAAAAGATTATCAATTATCGAGTTCTTCATTACCTGATAATTGATAATCTTTATATATTAACACTATAATTCTTAATCACAAATAGATATTGATATATCCAATTATGAATCACTCTATTTACATAGAATTCTTACTTCATATGCCTTAAATATCAGCTAAACACTCTCATCTTCAATGACTGCTCCATAGCTTTGTCGAATCATCTGCATGTATTGCTCATTCACAATCTCTTTATATTCTTGTACTTCGCAATGTGAATAATTTTTAATCTCTTCATTTAAGGATAACATTTTCTTATCTAGATACCCAACAATCTCCGCACATTCCTTAAGTTCTGCGCGGATGTGCTCTGGTGCATTTCCTTCGAATTTGTAATAAATTTTATGCTCCAAGCTTGCCCAAAAATCCATGGCTATCGTTCTAATCTGAATCTCCACTTTTGTGTCAATGACTTGATTTGATAGATAAATTGGCACAGAAACTATCATATGATAGCTCGAATAACCATTTTCCTTTGGACACATGATGTAATCTTTTACTTTTAATACCTTCACATCGCTTTGTTTTGCAATTAGATCAGCAATTCGATAAATATCAGATGTAAAGGAACATATAATACGTATTCCTGCTACGTCATTGACATATTTGATAATATTCTCTACTTTCAATTCTCTGTTATTATGTCTAATTTTCTTAGCAATACTCTCGGACGATTTTATCCTTGAAGTAATATGCTCTATTGGATTATACTGATGTGCTAACTTAAACTCATTATTTAGAATTTCAAGTTTTGTATTAATCTCTCTTAATGCAGAATCGTATAATAACAGTGTATTATTCCAAAGCTCTGCCTCATCATAAAAAATTGGTAGCTCCATATATTCACACCCCTTATGTATAGAGACTATCATGATAGGCTCTTTTCTTGTACAACCTTATTTATTATAACATATATTTGTTCAGATTATCTTTACTTTTTAATTCTTAATAAAGAATTAATAGAATATTTACTATTTTGTCCTAGAAAAAATTTTCATAAAATTCCAAATTATTGTTGACAAAAATAAATACCATGATTATAATGAGAAAAGATTATAAAAGAAAGCGAGGTAAAACCATGAATATTAAATTTAGATTATCACTTAACAACTTAACATTGAATTATTTATGTGAGATTACCTCAATAACGGAAACGAAAATAGAACTGTTCTAATATAAGAGTATATGCACAACTAGGTAGCATGTATATGTATTATTATATTTGTAGCATTTTTAAGCCGTGGTAACTTACCACGGCTTATTTTTGTCTTTTTATTGAGGAATCTACCAAAATAAGTAATTCTAAAGTACTTCTAACATAAATTTTTATTCTTTTTATCCCTTAACCCATGCCTGAATATTTCTTACGTACTTACTCATACTGTGTGAAACTGCGTTTATCAGACACATTATATAAAGAATTATAAAAGTTATTTGAATCTAGAAGTATGCAACAACTATGAAAGAAAGGAATCATTATGAAGAAAATATCTAGTTATATTTTAAAATATTGGTATGCTTACCTATTTGCCATCTTGTGTATGATTACAAGTATCGTACTTGATATGGTATCACCAATGATTACCCAAAGAATTATTGATGATGTTATCTTAGGTGACAATATCAAATTGTTAGACAAATTATTAATTTTTATTATCCTAATTGGTGTTGGACGTTGTATTTTCCAATACTTAAAAGAATTTATTTTTGACTGCGTAAGTTCCAAGATTGCCTTAGAACTTCGTAAGAATTTATTTGCACACATTCAAAAGCTCTCTATTGACTTTTTTGATAAAAACAATACCGGAGAGTTGATGGCTCGTGTCAAAGATGATATAGACCGTATCTGGAATGCTTTAGGATTCGTAGGTATGTTAATAATTGAAGTAGCTATACACACAACCATTGTATTGTACTGCATGTTCCACATTAGTGTAAAATTAGCTCTTATCCCTTGTATCGCAATGCCTGTTGTCGCTATTATTGCTATTGTTATGGAGAAAAAATTAGGATCTGTTTACGAAGCAATTAGTGAAGAAAACGCTACTCTAAATACAGTTGCAGAAGAAAACCTTGCTGGTGTTAGAACAGTAAAAGCTTTTGCACGCGAGAAACATGAGATTCAAAAGTTTTTATCACACAATAAAAAGTATTACGAACTTAATATGAAGCAATCTAAAGTGTTTGTAAAATATTATCCATACTTCCAATTTATAACAAAGCTTCTTCCAATTGTAGTAATCATTTTTGGTGGCTTCCTTGTTATTAAAAAGGAGCTTACTGTCGGTGAGCTAGGTGCCTTTGCAACCTATTCTACAAATATTGTTTGGCCAATGGAGATGCTTGGATGGCTTACGAATGACTTTGCTTCTGCCATCGCTTCTGGAAAGAAAATCAAGAAAATATTTAATGAGACTTCAACTATAGTTGAGAAGGAAAACCCTGTTATCTTAGAAGATATGAAAGGTTCTATTACATTTGATCATGTATCTCTATCCTTAGGAGAAAAAGAAATTTTACATGATATTAACTTTAATCTTAAAGCTGGGAAAACACTTGGTATCATGGGTGCTACTGGTGCAGGTAAGAGTTCCATTATTAACTTAATCCAAAGATTTTATGATACAAAAGATGGTAGTGTTCAAATTGATGGTGTTAATGTAAAGGATCTCAGTTTAAATGATCTTAGAAGTAACATCTCAATTGTTATGCAAGATGTATTCTTATTCTCAGATAGCATTATTGAAAATATCAAACTAGGAAAAAAAGAGATCTTAGAAGAGCAAAAAGTATATGCTGCTGCCAATGATGCAAAAGCAAATGACTTCATTGAGACTTTAGAAAACCAATATGAAACCATTATTGGAGAACGTGGTGTTGGATTATCTGGTGGTCAGAAACAACGTATTAGCATTGCAAGAGCCTTAGCCAAAGAAACTCCAATCCTAGTATTAGATGATTCAACTTCTGCTCTAGATATGGAAACCGAGCACATGATTCAAAAATCTTTATCAAAGCTAGATACAACAACAAAGATTATTATTGCTCATAGAATTTCTGCAGTAAGAAATGCTGATGAAATCATAATTTTACAAGATGGAAAGATTGCTGAACGTGGAACACATGACGAATTACTTAACCTAAATGGTCTTTACCATCAAACTTATGTTGCACAATATGGTGATTATCTAAATGGTATCCTACCTCAACCTAATCAAGAGGTAAGTCATGATACTACAGACCAATCCCAAAATGTTAATCCATTAAAAAGCAAAAATCATTCCAAGAATTCGAAAATAAATAATGCAAATCATTCGGATTCACCTAATAATACAAAGAATCAAGGGGACGATTTTGATGATAGTTTAGCGGCTGTGAATCTATAATTATTAAAACCGCAACTATCATAAATATCCTCACATTATTTTAGAAAGGCTGGTGAAGAATATGTCAGTTAACTCTTATAAGGATGACGAGAATCAAGTAAGTGTGAGTAAAAAAACAACACTTCTTCGATTGTTCCGATACCTTTTACAATACAAATATAGAATCTTATGCGTGTTACTCATTATGAGTATCTGCGTTGCTATAACACTAATCAACCCACTTATTATGGAATCTGCTATTGATGATTATATTAGCAAAGGAGATATTCCTGGGTTAATGCGTCTTGGAGCCTTTGGTATTACGATTAATATCATTTTAGTATTATTAATTAAGCTAAGAATGTATCTTATGGCTACCATTTCGAACAATGTACTATTAACAATTCGTCAAGAACTCTATACTCATATACAGAAACTGAGCTTTCAGTTTTTTGACAGTAGGCCAACTGGTAAAGTTCTTGCAAGAATTATTGGAGATGTTAACTCCCTAAAGGATGTTCTCTCGAATAGCGTAACAACCCTTATTCCAGATTTTATAACAATCTGCTCCGTAGTTGTTATTATGATGGTTAAGAACTTTAAGTTAGCTCTTGCTGCCTTAATAAGTTTACCTCTATTAATTATTGGACTATGGCTTATCCAGACTTACTCCCATGTAAGATGGCAAATTCATAGAAAGAAAAGTTCCAATGTAAATGCTTTCGTACACGAAGATCTATCTGGTATGAGAATTATTCAGAGTTTCTCTGCAGAACGTGAAACAAATGCAACATTTGATCAATTACTTCATGAACATCGTAACGCATTTGTTCGCGCAATTACTTTAAGTGATGCCTTTGGTCCTGTTATTGACATCTGTTGGGGAATTGGTACAGTATCTATGTATTACGTTGGTATCAAAGTACTTGGTGTAAATACAATTAGTATTGGTACTTTAATTGCTTTTGGAACGTATATCTCTATGTTCTGGAGTCCTGTTATGAACCTTAGTAACTTTTACAATCAGATGATTACCAACATCTCCGGTGCAGAGCGAATCTTCGAAATAATGGATACAAAGCCACAAATTGAAGATGACGAGAATGTTGCCGAACTTCCTGATATTCAAGGTGAAGTTACCTTTGATCATGTATCCTTTGCATATGATGAAGACTCTCCTGTCTTAGATGATGTTAGCTTTAAAGTAGCTCCTGGTGAAACCATTGCACTTGTTGGTCCAACAGGTGCTGGAAAGACAACAATTGTTAATCTAATCTCAAGATTTTATGACATCCAATCTGGAAATGTATTAATTGATGGTCATGATGTAAAAGAAGTATCCATCGAAAGTCTAAGACAGCAAATGGGAATTATGACACAAGATAACTTCTTATTCTCGGGAACAATTAAGGATAACATTCGTTATGGTAAGCTAGATGCAACGGATGAAGAAATTATAGCTGCTGCTAAGGCAGTAAATGCTCATGACTTTATTATGAAACTAGAAAAAGGATACGATACCGAATTAAAAGAACGCGGAAATGGATTATCAATAGGTCAAAGACAACTCTTAGCATTTGCCAGAACGATGGTATCCATGCCAAAGATCTTAATTCTTGATGAAGCAACTTCAAGTATCGATACCCATACTGAGCTACTTGTTCAAAAGGGAATTGAAAGCTTATTAAAAGGAAGAACTTCCTTTGTTATTGCTCATAGATTATCCACGATACAAAATGCAGACCGCATCTTTGTTGTGAATCATGGTAAGATTCAAGAATCTGGTAGTCCTAGTGAATTACTAGCTAAGAAAGGTCTATATTATGATCTTTATATGGCTCAGTTCAAGAATATTGCATAATATAAATATATATAATCTATAGTTTACAATTTATATAGAATATGATAGGTTTTCCATGTTCAAATTGCTAAAACTTTAGTAAAATAATCTTAATGGAATATTGCTTTAATGCTAATCAATATTATTACATGATTAGCATCCATTTTGGAATTGAACCTACTCTTTAAGTAGACTCTCCATTCCAAATGGAGCATTCTATTAAGATTTTATTTTATGATTTACTTTAAATCAATATGATGTAACAGAAAGGAAAGTACATAATGAAACCTAATTATTCTGACACTATTAAATCTCTAGTATTACTAATACTTTTTTGTTTCCTTTCAATCACTTCTACCTCCACCACGTTTGCTCAAAGTGAATCTTCCATAAGCACCTCTCCAATAATATCGAAATCAGAATCCGATTCGAAGTTCCATCAATTTCTAACGCAAGCTGGTTATGAAAAAAAGAATCTTAACAGCAAACAGCTACTTATTGTAAAAACACAGTCTTCAAAGGCTTCACTTTATTTATATGAAGTAAATAAAAATGGTAACTGGATATTAGTAATGAATAAGTGTAATGGATATGTAGGTAGAAAAGGTATTAGTAAATCCAAAAAAGAAGGTGATGATAAGACACCTTTGGGCCTTTACAATATCCAATTTGCCTTCGGAAATAAATTTATAAACGATACTTCCTTTCCATATAAGAAAGTAACGAATAAAAGCTATTGGGTCGATGATAGCTCATCAAGATTCTATAACCAATGGATAGAAGGGACAAAATATAAGGATTGGAAGAGCGCAGAGCATCTATCAGAAATGCCATCTTCCTATGCTTATGCACTTTCTATTGGCTACAATACTAATCCTATTGTTAAAGGGAAAGGCTCTGCAATCTTTTTGCATTGCGGAAGCAAAGCAACCTCTGGTTGTATTGCTACTTCTTCCTCCAATGTGATTCGAATTATAGAACACCTATCAAAGAATAAGAACCCTAAGATATTAATTTACTAAATGATTAGGGTGTTAAAAGTCTGATTTTAGTGTATTGAGAATGACTTTTGATTTCCTAATCATTAACTCAAACCTTGAACTTAATAAATCAATAATAATTACGAATTCGAGAGGCATGAAAACTAATGAAACTAATGAAACTAATGAATTATACAATGACACAAGACGATATTCAATTACGATTAATTGAATTAATTGATAAAGAAACTTACTACGAAGAGTGTTTTGCATTCGAGGATGAAGATGTAAGATTCTACACAGGAACCAGTGAACATTTTACAAAAGATCAGATTGATAAGTATATTGATCGAATTATTCCAGATGATACTAGATATGACTATTTAATACTAAATGACTCAAAAAGAATGGTCGGAGAGGTTGTCTTAAATGATATAGATGAAGAAAGTAAAAGGGCAAACCTTCGTATTTGCTTATTCCGAAAAGAGTTTTTTGGAAAAGGTTATGGCTCAAAAGCTCTACATTTAATTATCAAATTTGCATTTGAAACCTTAAAACTTCATCGTGTGGAATTAGAGGTTTTTGAATACAACCAGCGTGCCAAACATTGTTATGAAAAAGTAGGATTTGTCATGGAGGGAGTCAAAAGAGATGGCCTTTTCTACGAAGGTAAATACTACAATGTAATTACAATGGCAATGCTTGAAAGTGACTATAAAAAATAGTAATACATAATAGTTTATATAATGTTCATACATAATTCATGCACTATGTATTTCTATTCAAACTAAAATGCAACCCCAAAAGGAAGAAACGAATGTAATCCATTCTCCTCTTCCTTTTTTAGTTATTATTGTAATGATTAACCTTTTAACATTATCACTCGTAAATGAATCAATTCTTGCATAATAAACACTTGAATTTCTAAGTATATATTTATACTAATCCCATTTCTTAATCATATCGAATATTGGGAAGTGTAATTATAAAACTGGTTCCAACTGTATATTGTGACCTTACTTTGATTCGGCCAGTATGACCTAGAATAATTAACTTTGCAATTGATAATCCCAACCCATGTCCATTAATACTTCCATTACGAACTTCATCCGCACGATAGAATCTTTCAAAGATATGATCCACATCTTTTCTTGTCATACCAATTCCAGTATCCGCAACCGTAATTACGCAATCTTCATTAACATTCTGGCATGAAATTGTTATTTCGTCATTTTCTTTTGTATATTTAACCGCATTATCGATAAATACACGAATGGCTTGTTTTAAAGCTTGTCTATCTCCATATACAATGGCATCCTCTAAGAAATCATTCTTTATCACTCGATTGGTAATTACAAGTCTAGTTTCCTTAACCATCTCTTCGACGATAGGCTTCATATTAAACCTTGCCTTTACTAGCTTTAATGTCTTCTTATCATGTCTTGATAGAAATAATAATTTTTCTACAAGTTCCTGCATGGATTTTGCCTCATTCTTTATTGCATCAATAGACTCGTCTAATACCTCTTCGTCTTTTTTGCCCCAACGGTCTAACATATTGATATAGCCTTGAATAACTGCTATTGGAGTTCGTAATTCGTGGGATGCGTCGGAGACAAATTGCTTTTGGCTCTCATAGGATATTTCCATTCGATCTAGCATTTTATTGATTACTGCTGCAAGATCTTTCAATTCGTTCTTAGTACCTTCCACATTAATTCTTTCACTATGTAGGTTATTCATCGTTAGTCTATTTGCAATATTCGACATATTGTTGAGAGGTTCTAGAAGTTTCTGATTTCCTTTTTTCGCACTTTCCAATGTAACAAGCACCATAAAGGACATAAAGATAGCTAGTCCAATTAATAATTCTATCATTTTATCATAACTGTTACTAAGATTATATTGATAATAAATCATATATTTTGTGTTATCCTTATTGAATTCCTTAGTTTCGTGAATAATTAACCGATTCTTCTTGCTATTTCCGTTATAATATATTTTATCAAAAAACTTCTGATTCTTTGATACATCATAATCAATGTCAGTATATATAACCACTCTTTGATTCTTCTCTATTTTGGTTATCCTTAATGATAAACCATCAATAAGATAAGGATTCACTTTTTCTTGTTTCCTCACAAAATCAAAGAGACTATCTAACGCCTCTTTAGGCGACTTATTATGCTTATCAGGTGCATACTCACTTACTGTTATGGTTCCTTTCTCTAAAGAACTGCGAATAGACTCTGCCCTTTTATCGTAGTCTCTCTCTTCAATATATAAAAAGAATAGGACAAAAATAGCTAAGATAATGGAACAGTTAATCACTAATAACTTCATATAGTTAAGAGCAATTCGAAATACAATTGAAAAACGAAACTGGCTTAAAAACTTCTCTTTCTTTCTACGAATGGGCAATACCGTTTTTATCAAGATTTTTCGAATTCCTTCAATCATCTTTTCTCTGATTTTATTTGTCATCCTTTATAATATACCCTACCCCTCGTACTGTACTAATTATCTTCACGTCATATTTATCATCAATTTTCTGTCTTAAATACCTTATATAGACATCCACTACATTTGTATCTCCCATATATTCATACTCCCAGACATTATTCAGTAATTGCTCTCTAGTAAGAGCAATATTTTTATTACGAAGTAAGTATTCTAATAATTCATATTCCTTTTTTGTTAACGTAAGTTCATCTTCACCATAGAACGCACTATGGCTTGTTAGATTTAATGTTAACTTACCAAATTTAATTATATCAGTCTTAATCTTATTTTCGATATTTTTACGATTAAGTGCAACTCGGATTCTCGCCAATAGTTCTTCAATTGCAAATGGTTTCGTCATATAATCATCCGCACCCGTATCAAGACCTGCTACTTTATCCATTACATCATCTTTCGCGGTTAGCATGATAATAGGTACTTGTGATTCTAATCGTATTCTCCGGCATACCTCAAATCCATTTAAACCTGGAAGCATTACATCTAGTAATACTAGATCAACCTCTCCTTTTAATGCCTTTTCTAATCCTTGTCTTCCATCCCCTGCTATATCAACCTCATATCCTTCATACTTTAACTCAAGTTCAACAAATCGAGCTATCTTATTCTCATCTTCAACTACTAATATTTTAGCCATATTAATCCCCACCTAGTAACACCTCTTCCTAGGAATGTGTTACTGCTACTTTCATATTTATTCTTTATTTATTATACATTTGTATCTACTTTGTTTACTACTTCTCTTACGGCCTTCCTTACATTATATCTATATTTTTCTCAGATGAATAATCGTTTTTCACTTCCATATTGTAGAATATGGAAGTGAAAACAATAACTTACTTTTAATTATCTCATTGTATCATAACTATATTTTATTCATTGTATAAGCTTTTTTCAATATAGCTTTATTAGAATTTGGTTAAAGTTAAATCATGGGTAATTTATAAATTATATCTCTTACTCTATATATAATGTATTATACAAAACATTATAAGTATATATTGAACTTCTATCAGTTAAAAAAAACCGGACCCTATAGAATTTCTATAGAGCCCGGTTTTTTATACTTAATCTCAGTTGTCTTAATTTATTGTATTAATATTTATTATTTTAAAATACATTATCCTATAATAATAATCTCTCCAAATACAATTACTTCAATTAATTATCCTATAAGATACCTTTAACAGTAGCAACTACATTTTCAGTTGTGAAACCGAATTTTTCAAATAATAGGTTCGCTGGTGCAGATGCTCCAAAACCTTTCATTGTTACATAAGCCCCATCAAGTCCTACATATTTGCCCCATCCGAAGTCTGTTGCTGCTTCTACTGCTACACGAGCACGTACTGCTTTTGGAAGAACTGCTTCTTTGTATTCTGCAGATTGTTGTTCGAATAGATCCATACAAGGAATACTAACTACACGTACATCAATTCCTTCTTTTGCAAGTTCTGCTTTTGCATTAACTCCAAGTTCAACTTCTGATCCACTTGCTAGAATAATTGCATCTGGAACAGCTTTCTTAGAATCATCAATTACATATCCACCTTTTAGTGCTTCTTTACTTGAACCAGGTAATTGTGGTAAGTTCTGTCTTGTTAATACTAATGCAGTTGGTGCAGTTGTTGAAGTAATTGCATGATACCAAGCAGCAATCGTTTCTGTTGCATCAGCTGGACGGAATACGTTTATGTTAGGCATAGAACGAAGCATAGCCAATTGTTCAATTGGTTCATGTGTAGGTCCATCTTCACCAACACCAATACTATCATGAGTTAGTACATAAGTTAAAGGTACTCCCATAAGTGATGATAATCTAGCCATTGGTTTTACATAATCACTGAATACAAAGAAAGTAGATACATAAGCTCTAAGTCCACCGTGTAATGCCATACCATTACCGATTGCAGCCATTGCTAATTCTCTTACACCAAAGTGTAGGTTACGTCCTGAATAATCATTCTTAGAGAAATCTCCTTCCCCATTCATGTAAGTCTTTGTAGATGGTGCTAAGTCAGCGGATCCACCAATAAAGTTAGGTAAGATATCTTTAATACGGTTAATTACCATATGAGAAAGATTTCTTGTAGCTTCTGGTTTATCTGCAAATGCCCAGAATTCTTCATCATCTATTAATTTCTTTGCTGCATTTTCATCGTAATATGTATCCCATAACTCTTTCATTTCTGGATATGCTTTTGCATATTCTGCGAACATTGCATTCCATTCTTCTTCTACTTTTGCATTGCTTTTTGCAATTGTTTTATAATTATCGTATACTTCCTCTGGAACATAGAAAGCATCCTGTTTTGGCCATCCTAAGTTTTCTTTTAGAGCTGTTACATTATCTGCTCCTAAAGGTTCACCATGAGCACTTGCTTTTCCTTCTTTGGCTGGACATCCAAAACCAATCTTTGTCTTCACAGTAATCATAGAAGGTCTTGTCTTATCTGCTTTTGCTGCTTCAATGGCTTTTCCGATCTCTTCCAAATTGTTTCCATCTTCTACAACTAGTGTTTGGAAACCAAATGCTTCAAATCTTTTCTTAACATCTTCGGTAAAGGCAATATCTGTATCACCTTCAATTGAGATTTTATTTGAATCGTAAAGAACGATTAATTTATCTAATCCTAATGTACCAGCAAGAGAAAAAGCTTCTGATGAAATACCTTCCATCATACATCCGTCTCCACCTAATACAAAAGTATAATGATCTACTACTTTATAATTATCTTTGTTAAATTTTGCTGCTAAATGAGCTTCTGACATTGCCATACCGACAGCCATACCCATACCTGCTCCTAATGGACCAGTTGTTGCTTCAACACCAACAGTATGTCCATACTCTGGGTGTCCTGGAGTCTTAGAGTCTAATTGTCTAAATTGTGCTAAATCTTCGATTGATAAATCTCCATAACCAAATAGGTGAAGAAGAGAATATAAAAGAGTTGAGCCATGTCCACCAGATAAGATGAAACGGTCTCTATTTGCCCATTTAGGATTAGCTGGATTGTGGTTCATGTGTTTTGCCCATAATTCATATGCCATCGCTGCTGAACCAAGTGGAAGTCCTGGATGTCCTGAATTCGCTTTTTGTACAGCATCTGCTGCCAATACACGGATTGCATTTACTGACATAGTATCAATGTTATTCATTAATTTCATTCCTCCTATTGCCTCTTTTCTATTTGTACTTGCTTATCAATTAGAAAAGGGTAAACTCCGATTTGTAGTGACTGTCAATATTTAATCGCTACCATTATACATGATTTTTCACAATAATGCTATTTAATTTTAAATAATCATATGAAATACTTCATATGATTATCTTTTAATCCCCATATTTAGAATTAGAGTGCCAAATTTTAATTATAAAAATTGACACTCTAATCTTATTTAAATTTAAGTTTCTTTATTAATAAAACCGAATTATTTGCCAGAAATAATTTTTAAATTATTCACCAAATACCGCTTTGTAATCAGCCTGGAACTTTGCAATTCCTTGATCTGTTAATGGATGTTTTGTACATTGCTCGATTACACTATAAGGAACCGTTGCAATATCAGCACCTGCAAGAGCACAATCAGTTACGTGAACTGGATTACGAACACTTGCAGCTATAATTTCTGATTCAATACCATAGATATCAAAGATTTCAGAAATAGTTCTAATCAAATCAATACCTGGTGAAGATATATCATCTAATCTACCTAGAAATGGTGAAACATATGTAGCACCAGCTCTTGCAGCTAATAAAGCTTGGTTTGCAGTAAAGATTAAAGTAACATTTGTCTTAATGCCTTCACTAGATAACACTTTTGTTGCTTTTAATCCTTCTACTGTCATTGGAATTTTAACAACCATATTTGGGTGAATTTTTGCAATTTCTCTACCCTCTTTAATCATAGTTTCCGCATCAACAGTTGTAGCTTTTACTTCACCACTTATTGGTCCGTCAACAATCTGAGTAATTTCTTTAATTACTTCTACAAAATCTCTTCCTTCTTTTGCAATAAGAGATGGATTAGTAGTTACTCCACAGATTACTCCCATATCGTTTGCTTTTTTAATGTCTTCTACGTTCGCAGTATCAATAAAAAATTTCATTATTTGTCTCCTCCTTAAATCCATATGTACTATTCTAAAATAGTTTATATTAATATAAATTTCTACATAAGTTTATTAACTAAACTAAATAGTGCATTTATTGGTATTTTTTTATAATATAATTCGAATATACTATATTACATAGTATTTTGCAAGGATTATTATTATTTTTATTTCTTTTCCTATAAAAATATATATTTTATAATATTTCCATGTGATTCTATAAAAAAAATAAACTTATCTTGATAAGGCAATTTATTTATTTATATTTTTATATATTATTTTATGAATAATTAAACCTAGTCTAATATATTACATTTTAATATTTTATTTCAATATGATAAACAGTATCATCTATAATTCAATTAATTTACACAAAAAACTAATATTTTGCTTTCCACGTTAACGGACCTTCTTACTATACTCAATTGTAAAGCATGAAGGTCCTTAATGATCCATTATTTTAATTCGTAATTATATGCTCTCTTATTACTTTCTCTCAAGTCGTCGATTCATAAGTTTCTTCCAGATTCCTCGGTAGATTTTAGTTTCCCCGGTCTCTATTCCTAAATATCCAGTCAATATTTCTTTATCGATGATATCTAACATCTCCTCGATGTTCCTTTTATTACGCACATAGTCATCAATGATTGCTACCAATTCTTCTGTTCGCTCATCATCAAAGTCCTGCAAGTCTGGTAAAGGAATCACGCCTACTTCCCTCGGTAATATTTCTAATACACCACCACCATAACTTCTTCCTGCTATTTCAGTAAATGCAAAAGTAATACTATTATAATAAGACAAAAGTACTTTCTTAGGATTAATGCCCTCCTTAAATTTAATCCGATGCATCGTATCCGTACTTACTGCTGCAATATTATTTAAGACAAACTTAGGGAATGTATTATTTCTTCTTAAGAAAAAAGCATCCGGAACCCATACTGATGGTACTACATACCATCTCTCACGTATTCCGCATTTATACCCCTTATTTTCTCCACTATTCTCACCTTCTAAAATATATTTTTTATGTAGGTTATGATATTCCTCAAAAGGAATATCAGTAGGAAAATTAATAAGGTAAGCACGGGTCCCATCTGAAATATTCTGATTCCAATCTTCTTTTGTAAAGTATATTCCATGAGCATGTGAGCTTCTTCCAATTAGCGGAAGCACAACATCTTTTAGCTCATATTCATCAACAATATCCTGTCCAACAGAGAAATACTTATTATTCCCTGTTGTAATTCCAACATTTACAATTGAGATGTCATCAAAAGAGTAAAAGTCATTTCTAACTTTTACATTTTGAATAGCGCTGTTCTCTTCTGTAGTCAGAAAATATTTCGTCCACTTTTCCTTCGAATGCTTAATTGGTTTGTAATCAATAGAAACTTGATCTAAAGGTCTCAGGTCACTTAAATTCTTAAATTCTATAACTCCAATTTTGGTATCTGCATCAGTACTATCTGCATTCACATTGCTCAATGATTTTTCTTTCTTCTCGTATTTTTTAGTACCAAGAAGAACCACAACTTCTTGCTCAATTCCCTCAAATACAAGTTCTTTAAATGTAATCAAGAGAATCTCACTTAATTCATCAATTAAATATTGCCTAAGTTGCTCTGCATAAACAATCTGTAATAACTCAGCAGGTATAACAAATCCTATACGACCGCCATCTTTTAATCGCTCAACACAAGCAACTAAAAAGCATACCCAACTATTAATCAGCTTATTAGGTGTCATTCCATTATTCTCTAGAATTTCAGATTGAATTGTCCTCTGTGCCTTCGTTAGGTATTGATAACGAATATAGGGTGGATTTCCAAGAATCAAATCAAATTTTCTTTTTTTATTTTTATGATAATATTTTAAAAAATCACTACACTGAATATGGTACTGATCTGGCCATACCTTTTCATTAATTAAATTAACTTCTTCTTTTAATATTTCAATGGCTTCCACAGCTTCTATTTTTTCATCAGGTATTAACTTTTTAATACTACGAAGAAAGACTCCATCACCACAGCTAGGCTCAAGAATACTTACTTTATCTTTTATTTTCATTTGATTTACGATATATTCAGCTAACACTGGATCTGTATAATATCCACCTCGCAGCTTTTGCGCTGTAGTATGTTCTTTAAGTTGCATGCTAACTCCCATCTGCCTGCCCTATAGGCAAATTATTTCTAATTCGTAAAATTAAGACTCCTATACTTTGAAAATTATTTAAAGCCAGATTATACATGTAAATTACCGTTATATTTTACTCATAATTTCTAACAGATTTCACTCTATATTTCAGTCCCATTACATTCCAACAAACGTCAGACCTAACATGTAATCCCTATGACTCATGTATCATTTCGTCCATATTTTTTGCTATTTTTTTCACTAACACTTGTTTTTGTCTTGTTAGTATTGTAATTTCCTTATTACCTAATGGCTGTAGTAGGCGATCATTAATTTCATATATTTTTCTCGCGTCTTGATTAATAGACTCGTATTTATTACTAATTTGCTCATTTGTAAAGTCTATTTTAATTAATGGAAGATTTCTTAATATTCCTGTTCCATTTGTTACATACCCTTTGTCAAAATTACTTCCTCTATTAACAATAATACGGGCAATTAGTGGATGCATAAGATATGCTTGTAGAAATTCAAGCGTATACCTACTTTCTTGTTTTTGAGCAATTCCGCAGAATCCAGCAGTTTCTCCACTAGCTATGATATAATTCTTTTTATCATATAAATACTTTGGATAATCTCTCCACATAACGCCAATAATTAATTTCTCGGTACCATTGAACCTTGTTAATCCTTGATTTCTTCCATATTGATACCAATCATCTGGATGGCCTTCTGCATATGGGACATCTCTGTCTGTCTTTCTACCAGAGATTTGCCTTGGAACAATGATAGAGTACCTGTCTTTAAGATATGCCAGCGTATACGGATATTCCTCCATCATGCGTTTCGCCTGGATTAACTTACCTTCATTATCATAAGGAAAGATAATCCACTTATTTGTTTCATAAGCATCATAAGTAGAAATTTGTCTCTCTTTTTGATTGTTTGGTTTAAAATAAGGCCTTAAAATTGCTTTCTCTATTCTATAATACTGATCAAATTTATATATTTTATAGTAATTCTCTTCTTCTTCTACAATTTCTTTATCTGAAAACCAATATACTGGAATTGGCTGCTCTGCACTTGTCTGAATTCCATTAAATACATCATATTCATCCTCAACTAAAACGGATTTCTTATAAAGATGCTCCATATCGGATAATAACTTTGTATCCGTCGTTAGAATCCATGGTTCTTGATTTATAATACTACAATCTAACTGGACATACTTGGTTGTTTTCTCGTTATTTAGCATCCACTCTTCTCCATCTGTTACTTCACGGAAAATAAAAGAATCCTGTGGTTCCTTTTGTAAGTATAATATAGAACTATATATTGTCTTATCTTTTTCTTTGAAAAATTGTACCGAACCGAAATCAGTATATTCTTTAACATATCTAGCCTTTGTAAGTAATTCTCTTAATTTTTTACCTGCTTCTATCTTAGCAAATTTATTCGGAATAAAGTAACAAAGGCTTCCTCTTTCCTCCAATAAGTTGCACGCTCTTTCCACGAATAAAAAGTATCGATCAAACTGTTTATAAGCGGATTCATATACTTTTTTATATATTTCTATTTCTTTTGCGCTAGAGAACTTAATCATATCCGATGTCTTTACATAAGGTGGATTGCCCAATATAATCGTAAACTTTTTCCCATCATTTATTAGACTCCAATCAAATGGATTTATATCTTCAATGTCATCCCACCCTTGGTACTTTTCAATCATATCACTATCAACAAGAGCATTACCCATTTGAATATTCAATGATAAATCTGGAAGTACTGGAACCTCTGATAGAATGGAAGCTTCTGTCTCCTGCTCTAACAACTTTAATAACAAAGTAAATTTTGCAACCTCACAAGCATGATAATCAATATCAACTCCATAGATACATTTTAATAGTATCTCTTTTTTCTCTGCGATTGGAAGCTTATATACCCCTTTCTGTAATTCAACTAAATGGGCCTTATCATTGTTAATATACCATTCCGTACATGCATTCAATAAGTATTCATATGCCTCTAGTAAGAATACACCTGATCCACATGATATATCAGCAATATGAATCCTTTTAATCTCTTCTGGGCTTTTATTATCTACAAGTTCAGCTAAACTTTTCTTAACCATGTATTTAACCATTGGAACTGGTGTACTAACAACATCACGGTTTAGAGCTTCATTTTTCTGTTTTAAAATAAGTTGATTATACTCATTCACTGCTAGGTGCTCTACCAAGAACATCTCGTAAATTCTACCAAGTAGGTCAGCCTTAATAATATTAAAGGCGTAAGGACTCTTTGGATAATATAACATCTCTATCATATCATGAATCACCTTTTCATTCATATCGACACGAAGATGATTTCCTTTAAGAATTCCCGTATTATACTTGGCTTCTGCATCCCTTAGTAACTCACTCATCTTCTCTTCTACCATATCTTCATCATGAATTGTCTCATAAAGAGTACGATATGTTGGAAGCTTTCGGTCTTCACAGATTCTTAAGAATATAATTTGATTAATAAAACCTTGTGTTTCATCATTAATGATTTCAATTGGTATTTGTTTATTATGAAGATATTTTCCTAATTCCAAACGCCAATCATTAATTTGCTTTAGAAACATGTCGTCTACTAACGTCTTATATTTATCAACAAACTGATACTGTTTATCAAAGTTACCACAATACACACTTTCTCTTGATATTAATTGATCAATCTCTTCAAACTTGTCTAGATACTCGGTATAATGATACTTACCTATTAATGCAGTCATAGGACCTTCTTCAACGGATGGCATCACGGATGTATCATAGATTACTAAGTATTCAAAATTGGTTAACACTGCAATGGGATGTTTAGCAGTCCACCCATAGCTCCTTGCTTGAAAAGCTGATGTACCTTTCTCTTCAATAGGTACGGATGGCTTTTTGGCTTCTACGAAAAACTTTGTCACTCCATTTAACGTCATGGAATAATCAGGTCTTCCAGTATTAGAATCATACGATTCAACAACCACTTCACGGTATTGCGGAGCTACCATTTTCTCATTATCTACATCCCAACCAAATATCTTTAGTAATTTATCTATAAAATTTAAGCGGCACTCACTTTCGTTATAGTTACTGCTTTTATAAAATTCTATATTATTATGAAATTCATTTATTAATTTTGATAGTTTTTCTTTATTCAAGGGGATTCTCCTAATCTGTCCTGAAATATAACTTATTATAGCACGAACCAAGATTCATGTAAACATTTGTTCTTATGCCAATATAGTTTCTCTTTTTGCACTTTTCTCTTTTGTTCAATCAAAAAACATTACCTAAGCTATTCTTTTCAAATTATCTGCTCCAATCTTATCATGAGCTTAATATAACTTAAAATATGAATACTTAGGTAATTAATGTTATAACTATTTACTTTTATAAGTTACTTTCAACCGTTAGTATCAAACGTTAGTATTATCGACCATTACTTATAAATTTACTTCATATTTAATAATGCTTACTAATTATGGAATAACCCTTTATAACATGTCCGCCCTAATCATCTGATTCTTTGTACTTTTCTTCATTTGTTATTAATTCTCTTCGATCATACTGTCTTCCTTTAAAAGGAATTAGACTATTAGGCTCGTTACCTGATGATAGACTTCCACCTTTACTTCTAATACTATAACTAATTCCGCTAAAGTCTAATACTGTTGGTGCTACATCTAAGAATGAAGCTGCATATTTTGTATTAGTGTAATGTATTTTTTCTGGAGTTATAATAAGTAATGGTACAAATTCAAGATAATCTTTTTCTGTATGATAAGATGATTTCTCGTAATCATTTAGATCTCCAGGAGTATGGTCTCCATAAATATAGACACATGTATTAGGGTACATTTTCAATACCTTTGTAACTAATTGCTCTATTTGCTCATCTACATAGTGTATCGATTTATAATACTGTTTCGTACCCTCTGGCTTAACATCATCGTAATCACTAATTGTTTCATAATCATCTACATAGCGAAATGGCGTATGGCTAGTCATCGTTATAATATAATTAAAAAATGGTTCCTTTTCAGTTTTCATAAAATTATAAGCATAATCAAATACATCTTTATCTGACGCACCCCATTTAGCAATTGTCAATTTCATTTTATCAACATCATAAAAATTTTGATATCCCATTTGTTTATAAGCTTTTGTCCTGTTATAAAAACTTCCTATATTACCGTGGAAGGCATTTACCTGGTATCCTGCCTTTCTAAATATATCTGGCATAGAATTAGGATATTTATCTGCAATTAACTTCATAGAAGGAAAAGATGTGAAGGGCTCTAAACTATTCATAATGGAATAATCAGCATCAGAAGAACCACCTGCCAAATGATATGACATCATTCTTCGATGATATATATATTTATCTGCTACTGAGCTTAGAAAAGGTGCTATATACTTACCATCATATTTCTTATAAATGATATTAGCATCCAATGATTCAACTTGAATCATAAGTACATTGGTTGGATCCGTCTTCGTTGCCTCTTTTGTTATTTTCTTTCCATATTCATATTGTTTTAGCAATCCTTTGCCATCCGCATTGAATATATAATCATAAATACTATTAATTAATGTTCCATACTGTAGAACAACTTCATTTTCTCCTTTTGGATAATCACTGACATAATTAACATATGAGCTTTTCGTAATAACATGGAGTAATTCAATAATAATTAGAAATGTAATACTGAATAACAATATTTTTCTACTGAATTCAAACGCACATTTTCTCCAATTTACCTTTTTATAATGAACCATATAATAAATAAAAAAAGGTAAGTCAATAATTGATATCAACATATTTAACTGAAATGGCACGCTGAAATGTTCTACTACAGCGGTTCCTTCTGGAAAGAGTGTTGCGATCTGAAACAGATGGAAAATGCTATTAAAGTAATCATGATAACATAAAAATCCACCAACATAAATCACTTGTATGATATAGAAAATACACCAAATTAATTTTCGATTTATAATAAAAAGTATTAAAAATACAATACTTAATATAAGCGCTGTAACAACAAATTTGGAAAGGCTTGTGAATATATTTACGCCATTCACCATAATTAAGTTAAAAACAGTAACTTTAAGAACATTTAAAACATAAAATAAACTCAATATTAAAATTAACGTTTTCTCACTCTTAAGGACATCCCAATAAGAATTTTTCTTTTCATTGTTCATTCTCTAACTCCTTGCTTCTCGTCATTGAGAAGAATTTTTATTAAGATTTTCCTCATTTGCACTCCCGTTTATCTATCTCTCATTCCCCATAAAAAATAATGCTACAGTACCTGGTCCAGAATGTGAACCAACTGTAGGTGATATATGGCTTATAACAACATTTTTGTTTGGATATCTATCTACAATTAGATTTTTAACAAATTCTGCATCTTCTAAACAATCGCCATAACTAATAAAAACATCTTTCTCTTCTTCATATCCCTCGATTCTTTTTTGCATATTTTCAACTAAGGTAGTTAAAGATTTCTTCCTACCTCTAACATTAAGTAATGGTATTAATCTTCCCTCTATATCAACATGTAAGATAGGTTTTACATTTATCATTGATCCAATAATAGCGGCAGCCTTAGAGACTCTTCCACCTCTATGAAGATGAAATAGATCATCAACAGTAAATTGATGGCATATATTCATTTTATTAGTCTCAACCCACTGATAAACTTCCTCAAAGTTAAAACCTATTTCTTTCATCTGTATTGCTTTATATACAAGCAATCCTTCACCTAATGATGCGCAAAGCGAGTCTACTACTACAATTCTTCTCTCTTTATATTCATCAGCTAAGTCCCTAGATACTACGACAGAATTATTGTAGCTTCCACTCAAAGCAGAAGAAAAGCTTATGTGTATAATATCATAACCTTGTTCTAATAAGCTACTAAAAATTTTACGAACAACTTCTGGATTACTAGCCATCGTCGTTGGCATCTCACCTTTTCTCATTCTTGAGAAAAACACTAGCGGATCAAGAGTCTTCTCATCCCCATAAATAGTATCATCTAAACTATAATACAGTGGTATAATATTAATACTATATTTTTCTATATACTCTTTGGGTAAATCAGCTGTTGTATCTGTGGTAATTACATATTTTTGCATAATAAATTCCCCTTTTCATACAGTACATTCATATATTTAAATAATATATTTATAAAACAATATACTATATCCATTTTTTTCTTGCATTAATCCTCTTACGATTATATCATATTACCCGCTATACTCCTACTACAAATTCATCCAAATTTTATATTTGCTAATATGTGCAATATATTTTATTAATAACAGTATATTAATTTTAATTAATAATGTTAAATGAAAAAGTAAATTAATAAATCAATTAATAATACATAATAGCTGGTATAATAAATAACAAATACCAAAAAATGTCTTTCTACCAAACATTATTGACAAAAAAAGCTTTTAACCTATATAATCATAACTTAGGTTAAAAGCCTTTCTAATTAAATATAGTAATTAAAGATTACCATGGAAAGTACGAGAAATAACATCATCTTGTTGTTCTTTTGTTAAATTATTAAAATTAACAGCATATCCTGAAACGCGTACTGTCAATTGAGGATAATTCTCTGGATGCTTTTGTGCATCCAACAATGTATCTCTCGTAAATACATTAACGTTGAGATGGTGCCCTCCTTTTTCAATGTACCCATCTAACATAGTTACTAAATTATCTATTTGTTTTTGATTACTCATAAATATATCCTCCTTATATGTTTTTATTAGTAATAGTTATTATTATTTATTTAATGATATTGTATACTATTATTAATTATATGTCTAGTACAATTAGATATTTTTTTAATAGTACTAGGCATATTAAGAAGATTAAAAATTTACATAATAAAAAATCATCTATTAAAGTAAATAGATGATTTTTTATTATATTTAATATTATTTTACTCTAATTATTATATGTTTATACTAAAGTCAATTAAAATTTTCAATTCTATTGATAATCTACAACATCAATCCAGTTCATTAGTAAATCATTTTCATCTTCCATTTGCTCACTTAATCTAGCTGCTGATACAATAGCCAACCATTGTTGAACATATTTTAGTTCAGTATTACTCTTCTTACAAAAAGTATCAATATAGAGTTTTGCATACTCAGGCATATGTAACGCAAAAAACAAGTAACTATTTGCTACATCAGCACTAGCATTACCCTGAGAAGCATTAGACCAATTTTTTATGTACATATTATTATTATGGATAACAATATTTGTAGGATTAAAATCCCCATGACAAAGCTTTACATGCTTTGGCATACTATCTAATTGCATAAGTAGTTCATATTTTCTAGCACTATCAATACAATCGAGATTATTTATCTGATTCATTAATTTATCTTTTAACTTATACAAAAAAGGTGATCTCTTTTTTTGAACTTCTAATTGTAATTCCACCATATCATTAATATACATTTCTATATTATTTGGTTCATTCAACATTTTAGTATATAATGACTCACCTTCAATATATTCACTCGTAATTGCCCATCTACCATTAATTTTAGATACTTCAATAACTTTTGGTATATTAAGTCCAGTCTCTTCAATTCTCGCATTTATTAATGCCTCAAACAATATACTTGATTTAGGATAGTTTAACCCATATACCTTTACTTCCAATTTATCATCTTTATAACTTTCTACCTCATCATCTGATGCAACTAATTCTTCAATTTTCATTGCAATCTCTCCTTTCCAAAAAGCCAATTTAGTAACTTAGGTATTATTTAGTTATATGAATTAAGTTGATATATATTGTGATTACTATTTTACCACTTTTTAACAAGTTTGTATATACATTTTAATATTTATTTGTTTATTTAACCAATTACTTATTACACATTTTCTTATTTTCTCTCTATTTAGTACATTTTTATATATTTATTAATATTTTATTTGTTAATTTTATTCAATACAATCTACTTTTATTGTTATTTTAACTGTATTCAAATATTTAGTTATCATTTATATTTGAATAGTTATGATCATTATATAATTCAGATTATTAACAATGTGATCTATTCAATGTTAATACAATGTTAGTAATGAGTGGTTATCTAGTAGAAAAAACATAAATTTTTTTCTATTTAGTATAACCAAGTAGTAATACTTCATCTAAGAGTACAAAAATGTATAATATGAGCACTGTAATAAATATTTTTAATTACACTATATTTATATAATCTGTTAAATTAAGGTTCTATAATAAATGTTGGGGTGTGTTAAAAACACACTTCCAACATTTTTGTTTTTATATTAAAATACATCTATATAAAGCCTCTTCACATGCCAACCGACCAAAGCTAACATTTTAAAGGAGGTATTTTATATAGATGCAATCTAATTGTAACAAAAATCTTTTAAATTTAGAAGGTGTAAAATTAAAAAGTGTGCAACACACTTTAGATGGAATTATCATCAAGATTGAAACCAATCCCAAATCTCAAATTTGTCCTTGTTGTGGAGCTGGAACATCTAAAATACACGATTATCGTTGGCAGAAAATTAAAGACTTACCTTTTCAGTTGTCCAATGCCTATTTATTGTTAAGAAAACGAAGATATGTATGTTCTTGTGGTAAACGTTTTTACGAGAAATATAGTTTTATAGCTAAATATCAGCAACGTACAACACGACTATCCTTCAAAATTGTTGAATTGCTTCGTTCAACCAACAGTATTAAATATGTTGCTTCCCAAACTAATGTCTCAATGAATACAGTAATACGTATTCTTGATACACTCTCGTATGATAAACCACATATTCCTCAATGCATTTCAATTGATGAATTTAAAGGGAATGCTGGTGATTCCAAATATCAATGTATTCTGGTGGATGCAAAGAAAAAATGTATTCTTGATATTTTACCGGATCGTACTCAGTCCCATCTTATTGAGTATTTTAAATCTTGCAGTCGTGATGAAAGGTATCGTGTTAAATTTTTTATTTCTGATATGTGGCAACCTTATATAGATCTTGCCAAAACATTCTTTCCTAATGCCACAATCATCGTAGATAAATATCACTACATTCGTCAGGTTTCCTGGGCAATTGAAAGTGTTCGTAAACGTTTACAAGCATCCATGACACCAACTCTTAGAAAGTACTATAAGCGAAGTAGAAAACTTATACTGACTCGATATTCTAAATTAAAAGATGACAACAAAAAAGCCTGTGATTTAATGCTACAATACAGTGATGATTTACGACTAGCTCACAGGTTAAAAGAATGGTTCTATGAAATATGTCAGAGTAATAGCTATACATATCAAAGAACTGAATTTTGGGAGTGGGTAAAAAGTGCTGAAAGCTCTGGATTACACGAATTTGAAGCATGTGCTAGACGCTGGTCTGAGTATATACTTAATGTCTTTAAGTATGGATATACAAATGGACCTACGGAAGGATTCAATAATAAAATCAAAGTACTAAAAAGAAGTTCTTATGGTGTACGTAATTTTGAAAGATTTCGTACACGTATCATTCACAGTTCTATGTAAAAAAATGGTCGGTTTTCAAGAGGCTTATTTGTCATGCAAAAAAACATCTATTATAGAACCTAGTCATAAAAATAGCTCTATTGTCAGTGTTAGTGCGGGTGCAACGCACCTCACACCCCAACACTTGACAAAGAGCCTAAATTAAAATGAATAATAACATATACACACAAAAAAGCTCAAATACCTAAGTATTTGAGCTTAACTTTGCGGATAAAGGGACTTGAACCCCCACGGTCTCCCACTAGATCCTAAGTCTAGCGCGTCTGCCAATTCCGCCACATCCGCATATATTAAAACAAATAAAACTTTTATTCGTTTTACTGAGACATCCGGGGCTCGAACCCGGGACACCTAGATTAAAAGTCTAGTGCTCTACCAACTGAGCTAATATCCCACATTTAATTAATTACTATTTAATTCTTACAATTTCTTGTAAACTGGGCTAGCTGGATTCGAACCAGCGACTGCAGGAGTCAAAGTCCTGTGCCTTACCGCTTGGCGATAGCCCAATAAAATTTGCTAAGGTGGATATCGGGATTCGAACCCGAGGCCTCCAGAGCCACAATCTGGCGCGCTAACCAACTGCGCTATACCCACCATATTTACGCAGGGCTTCTATTTGATAATAGTTTTGCGTGAACATCAATTCCATAATTAAATTATGAAATGTGCTTGAAGGGATTCGAACCCCCGACCCACGCCTTAGAAGGGCGTTGCTCTATCCAGCTGAGCTACAAACACACAGTATATTATTCATATACAAGCGCGAGACGGGATTCGAACCCGCGACCCTCGCCTTGGCAAGGCGATACTCCACCACTGAGCCACTCGCGCATAAAGCGGGTGATGGGAATCGAACCCACGTATCTAGCTTGGAAGGCTAGTGTTCTACCATTGAACTACACCCGCATAACTCGGGGTGACAGGATTCGAACCTGCGACCTCCTGGTCCCAAACCAGGCGCTCTAGCCAAGCTGAGCCACACCCCGTTATGCTATTTTAAATAATGCCGGCGACCGGAATCGAACCGGTACGGGCGATTAGGCCCGCAGGATTTTAAGTCCTGTGCGTCTGCCAGTTCCGCCACGCCGGCATCTATGGGACCAACAGGGCTCGAACCTGTGACCCCCTGCTTGTAAGGCAGGTGCTCTCCCAGCTGAGCTATGATCCCATGATTATTACATAATAAATATGTATTAAATTGTCTTATCTCTATCTTCTAAAGATACGACCCAGAAGGGACTCGAACCCTCGACCTCCGCCGTGACAGGGCGGCGCTCTAACCAACTGAGCCACTAGGCCAAATATAAATTATTATTTATATTAAAGCCGACGATCGGACTTGAACCGATAACCTGCTGATTACAAGTCAGCTGCTCTGCCAATTGAGCCACGTCGGCATATAAAATACATAAAGTATGTTTAACAATGACTCCAAGGGGATTTGAACCCCTGTTACCGCCGTGAAAGGGCGGTGTCTTAACCGCTTGACCATGGAGCCATAAGGCATATACCTTAAAAACTACACACTAAAATATTATCATCCAAATTATCTCTATGACCTATACATAATAAGTAATTAAATTACATTATGTTTTGGTCAAGCCCTCGACCTATTAGTATTAATCAGCTACATGTGTTACCACACTTCCACCTTTAACCTATCTACCTCGTCGTCTTCAAGGGGTCTTACTTCTAAAAGAATGGGATATCTTATCTTAAGGGGGGCTTCACGCTTAGATGCCTTCAGCGTTTATCCCTTCCAAACTTGGCTACTCGGCCATGCCATTGGTATGACAACCGATACACCAGAGGTTCGTCCAACCCGGTCCTCTCGTACTAAGGTCAGCTCCTCTCAAATATCCTCCGCCTACGCCGGATAGGGACCGAACTGTCTCACGACGTTCTGAACCCAGCTCGCGTACCGCTTTAATGGGCGAACAGCCCAACCCTTGGGACCTACTACAGCCCCAGGATGCGATGAGCCGACATCGAGGTGCCAAACCACTCCGTCGATGTGAACTCTTGGGAGTGATAAGCCTGTTATCCCCAGGGTAGCTTTTATCCGTTGAGCGATGGCAATCCCACTTTATACCACCGGATCACTAAGTCCTACTTTCGTACCTGCTCCACCCGTCGGTGTCACAGTCAAGCCTTCTTCTGCCTTTGCACTCTTCGAATGGTTTCCAACCATTCTGAGAAGACCTTTGAGCGCCTCCGATACTCTTTCGGAGGCGACCGCCCCAGTCAAACTCCCCACCTGACATTGTCCTCTACCCGGATCACGGGTACAAGTTAGAAATCCAATACTACAAGGGTGGTATCCCAACAGCGACTCCGTGACAACTGGCGTCATCACTTCTTAGTCTCCCACCTATCCTGTACAGATAGTACCGAATCCCAGTATCAAGCTAGAGTAAAGCTCCATGGGGTCTTTCCGTCCTGGCGCAGGTAACCAGCATCTTCACTGGTATTTCAATTTCACCGGGTGCATTGTCGAGACAGTGCCCAAATCATTACGCCTTTCGTGCGGGTCGGAACTTACCCGACAAGGAATTTCGCTACCTTAGGACCGTTATAGTTACGGCCGCCGTTTACTGGGGCTTAAGTTCAAACCTTCGGATTACTCCTAAGCTCTCCCCTTAACCTTCCAGCACCGGGCAGGCGTCAGCCCATATACTTCACCTTGCGGTTTTGCATAGACCTGTGTTTTTGCTAAACAGTTGCTTGGGCCAATTCTCTGCGGCCTACTTTCGTAGGCACCCCTTCTCCCGAAGTTACGGGGTCATTTTGCCGAGTTCCTTAACAATGCTTCTCCCGTCGGCCTTAGGATTCTCTCCTCATCCACCTGTGTCGGTTTACGGTACGGGTACAATAAAAACAATAGCGGCTTTTCTTGGCAGTAAGTCCATCAGCTTCCCTACTTATATTTCGGTCCGCATCACGTCTTCCCATTGCCTGGCGGATTTGCCTACCAGACTGGTACCTCGCTTGCACTGGTTTTTCCATTCCCAGCTCTGACTTCCTTCCTGCGTCCCCACAGTTCTGATTTATTGTAGTACAGGAATTTCAACCTGTTATCCATCGACTACGTCTTTCGACCTCGCCTTAGGCCCCGACTTACCCAGAGCAGATCAGCTTTACTCTGGAAACCTTAGATATTCGGCCTGAAAGATTCTCACTTTCATCTCGCTACTCATTCCGGCATTCTCTCTTCTTAACAATCCACAGCTCCTTACGGTACTGCTTCGTCTCGCTAAGAATGCTCCTCTACCAATTGTACTTAGTACAATTCCACAGCTTCGGTGTCGTGTTTTAGCCCCGGACATTTTCGGCGCAAGACCTCTCGACTAGTGAGCTATTACGCACTCTTTTAATGTGTGGCTGCTTCTGAGCCAACATCCTAGTTGTCTTCGAAATCTCACATCCTTTTCCACTTAACACGCACTTTGGGACCTTAGCTGGTGGTCTGGGCTCTTTCCCTTTTGACTACCCAACTTATCTCGTGCAGTCTGACTCCTGTTAAACATCTATATGGCATTCGGAGTTTGATAATCTTCGGTAAGCTTTGACGCCCCCTAGGATATTCAGTGCTCTACCTCCATTAGACTATAAACAAGGCTAGCCCTAAAGCTATTTCGAGGAGAACCAGCTATCTCCGGGTTCGATTGGAATTTCTCCGCTACCCACATCTCATCACCACCCTTTTCAACGGATGTGTGTTCGGTCCTCCACCACCTTTTACGGCAGCTTCAACCTGGACATGGGTAGATCACCCGGTTTCGGGTCTACACTTACTGACTTAATTGCCCTATTAAGACTTGGTTTCCCTTCGGCTCCGAACTTTATGTTCTTAAC
>NZ_AP024169.1:5052500-5089009 GCF_016591975.1 Anaeromicropila herbilytica
CTTGTATAGCTAGCGTAGCTTTCTTTAAAAGAGCTAAGATCCTTTTTCATATTGTTATCTAAATTTTTTTGTAATTTTGGTATTGTTAACTTTATTTCACTCTTCAACTGATCAATTTGTCGACTTAAATTATTTCTATCACTTCCTAAATCTGTAGCGAAGTGCTTTGAACTATGTGCGTCAATTAAGATTACATCAGTTTGTATAGAATCTAAGGAAATTATACTATTGATATACTGATTACTTACTAACTTTGCAGCATTACTAGTTTTACTGATAAAGTAAGAACTTAATACATTTGATAATACAGATACAAGTGCTACACTTAGAACCGCAATGAGTACTTTGGTCCCTATCTTTTTATTTTTTAAATTAGTTATATTGGATATAACATTAACTTTTACATTCGTCAGTACTTTTTTCCCCTCATCTTTTCTACTTAGTTTTAATTTCTTCTCTTTGCTCTTTAATCTAAGTGGGCTTTTTAAGCTTAAATTCAACTTCATAATAAATCCTCCTGCAATCTTTAGTTTCTTTTTTCTCATATTATATATTTACGACATATAAATATTCACACTTTACTAAGATGTAATTATACCATATTAAAGTATAATGTAAAGAAATTCCCTTTTATAATCTAGAATTTGGATCAACTTAATAAATTTTCATATATACTACTCTTTAGCTTTTCTCTCAAATTAAAAGTAAAATAATATATTCCAAGTAAATTGAACTAGTTTCTTCCTATTATATGTATTCATAAATGAATTGTCGTATACAATAATACTCTCTTAATTTAGAATAAAAAAATCCTAACCCAGCGGACGTATTTGTACCGCTAAACTAGGACTATATTTTCATAATGTTGTTTATTCTAGAAATTATTATAACATTTGATTATTTATTTGTAAACATTTTCACACGATTATTCTTAACAGTTAATACCTAATAAAAATAAACTTACTTATTTTAATTACGACAATAATCAAATAATAATCGTTTTAGGTTTTATTTTTGTTGTCATGTAATTTTACGCACTAAAAAAGCCCCAACCCAACGGACTCGTATGTTCCGCCAAACTAGGACCTTCACTGCGCCAACAGGGGCTCGAACCCTGGACACCCTGATTAAGAGTCAGGTGCTCTACCAACTGAGCTATTAGCGCATTCGTTATCTTTAACGCAAGATAAATTATATATTATAATTAAGTAAAATGCAAGTACTATTTTTAATTTTTTTGTATTTTTTTATATTATTTAAAAAATTTACAATATATTATATTTTTCAAATATAAATGCAGGTAATAAAATAACAAATCATGCCTAAACTTGTTCCTTTTTAATACCTGCATTTATATTTTGTCTTATAAATTATTTGAAGCTATTTATTTTCTCAACTAAAGTTGCCTTAGGTACAACGCCAATAATTGTATCCACTACTTCTCCATTCTTAATAAATAATAAAGTCGGTATTGTCATTACTTTATATTTACTACTAGTTGCAGGTGAATTATCAACATTTAATTTTCCTACCTTAATAGTACCTTCAAAATCACTAGATAGTTCGTCTATAACTGGAGCCATCATCTTACATGGACCACACCAATCTGCGTAAAAATCAACTAATACTAGTGTATCAGCTTTGATTACCTCTTGTTCGAAATTTTCATCTGTAAATTTAAGTGACATCATTAACATCTCCTTTTATCCTCTATTTTTTAGGTTTATTAACTGATTTCAATAACCCTTCAACCTCATCCCATGATTTTTTTAGATTGTTTGCTTTTTTATTTAGTTCTATATTAGAATTAAATGACTGTAACAACTTTTTTTTCACCGGATTTTTCATTTCAGCTCCCATCTGTCACCTTTGGCGACGTACAAATCAGGGTGTGAAATAGCTTTTTATTTCACAATATCACCTAACATAATAATCATAATATTATATTCAGGAATCGAACAACTGATTATCAAATAGGTAATAATTTAACAATTATATTATAGCAGAAATATCAAGTTATTTCATTATAAATCTACATATATATTATAAGTGGAATTTATTGAATTATTCTTACTTAATATTATAATCTTCATTATAATATTAAAACTTAACTAAAAAGGGAGTTCTCATTTATCTGCTAGCTACTAATCGATTAATCTTTTTCCCTTCTGTGACAAATTTAGCTTCATATTCAGTCATTACATTACCTTCTACATATTCACTATTATGAAGATCATATGTGTAATTTACCAAGTTCCATTTTGCTAATTCTACTTGCTCTAAGGAGAAATCAAATAAATCTTTATTATCAGTCTTAAATATAACTTCTCCTTCTTTATCTAAAACATTATTATAACGAGCAAAAAATTCTTTTGATGTAAGTCTTCTTTTCGCATGGCGATCTTTTGGCCAAGGATCAGAAAAATTCAAATAAATTCTCTTTACTTCATCTTTATCAAAAATATCCATAATACTTTCCGCATCCATTCTTATATAATATAAATTATCTGATATTAACTCTTCTCTTTTTTCCAATGCTCTGATTAGAACACTAGAGAATTTCTCTATTCCAATATAATTAATATCTCTATTGCTATCTGCGAGCTCTTTAATAAATTTTCCTTTGCCCATTCCTATCTCTATGTGTATTGGATTATTGTTTTTAAACAACTCATCCCATTTTCCTTTATATTCTGATGGATTTTCTATTACATATTGATTTGATTCAATTTTCTCTCTTGCACCTTTTACATTTCTAAGTCGCATCTTTACTCTCCTTATTCTCTTGTTTGATATAATTTCCATTTTCTAAAATAAATTGTATTGCATAATATAACCGTACTTAAGCAAACCTATATTTTGTTAGTATTATTACTATTTTTTTAATCTTGCTATATGTTTTAAGCTGATTATTTTCTCACTAAATTATAAAATTTAATGATATAATAGTCAATTTTTTTATTTTTCACCTATGTAAACTGATACTAAAGTCCTAAAAAAGTACCAATAATTTGCGAAGTTTTTTTACTCTTTCTTAATAAATAAATTCAAAAAGCCTTGATAAATCAACAATAGTAACGTAACTCATGACAAATCAGTATAATATTTAATCCTAAAACTGATTTTTTTGTCTAAATTTGCTATGGCTTTTTTTCTAAAAAGTAGTATTATGATATAGGTTGAATGAAGTCGCTAATGTGGTACTAATACTTTACAAACAGTAGATGGGAGGTTGTTTTGAATGGAAAAAGTATTAACTTATTTAAATGAAGTTGAAGAAAAAGCAAATGAAATTATAGAACGTGCTGAAGATGAAAAAGTTGTATTACATCAAGAACTTGATCAAAGAATTTCTAATTTAGAAATGAGCATTTCTGAAGAAAACAAAAAGAAACTTGAAGCACTTCAAAAAGAAATAAATAGTGACTTGGAAAATGAAATTGAAACCTTAAGATCTAACTCCAAAAAAGAATTAGAGGAGCTAGCTAACTATTTTAGTTCCAATCATGATTCTTTAGTTAACAAATTATTTCAAAAAATAGTTGGGGCGTGATAAAATGTCAGGAAATTTAATTAAATATAGTGCTATAACTACTAAAGTTAGAGCAATGCAAAGTCATCTTTTAACTAGCGATGATTTCAAAAAATTATCTAATATGGAAACAACGACAGAATTTATTGCGTACTTAAAAAAACACCCTGGATATGCTTCATTCTTTGCTAGCTTTGATGAGCAGCGTCTACACAGAGGTGAAATAGAACGTATCTTAAGTGATACCATATTTTTTGATTATGCTAAAATATATCGTTTTGCTTCTTTAGAGCAAAGAAAAATTTTAGATATTTATTTGTCTTATTTTGAAATTAAAGTATTAAAAGAATGTTTACAATATATTTTCCATAAGGAACGTATATCGGAGCCACCACGTTTTAAACCGCATATAAGCAGTCATTTCAATCTTAATGTAGAAGCTCTAACTGATTCAAAAACAATGGATGAATTTATTTCTAATCTTAGAAACACTGAATATCATTCATTATTTTTAAAATTACAGAATTCAAGTAGTAAATCACTATTTGATTATCAGATACAGTTAGATATCTATTATTTTCAAAAGATTTGGGGTATCGCTAAGAGAAAACTTAGAGGAACTAATTCTAATGTTTTATCTAGTCTTATTGGTAAAGAAATTGATTTACTTAATATCTTGTGGGTTTACAGATTTAAAAAGTATTATAAAGTAAATTCTACAGATATTAATTCATGTATGATACCAATCCACTATAAACTCTCAAAAAGTGATCTCACTAAATTAATTGAAACAAATTCATTAGATGATTTCTTAAAAGCATTTGAATCTACTTATTATTATAAAACAAATAAGCTAGAAGAAATGTCAATTGAAGATCTCTACTATAAGATTTTACAAAAAGCTTACAAGACTAGCAAAGTAAAGAATCCTTCGTCAATTGCACCGATTGTTTACTATTTATTCTTAAAATCTCAACAGATTGACAGACTCACAACTGCACTAGAATGTGTTCGCTATAATCTTGAGCCTAATGAAACCTTGAAATACGTGTTACAATAACTTAACCTGGAGGTGCATACCTTGATTGAAAAGATGAAATTTATAAGCATAACAGGTCCTAGGAAAGAGATTGATCGTGTAGCAGATACTTATTTGTCAAAATACGAAATCCATCTTGAGAATACTTTATCTGAGTTAACTACTGTAGAAGATTTAAAACCTTATATTGAAGGTAACCCATTTAGAGATATTCTTACAAAATCAGAAGAACTGATAAAGGTTATTGATATGAAACCTGCTTCTTCTAATTATAAGATGACTTCTAAGCAAGCTGCTGATATTGTCAATAGTGCCCACTCTACGCTTGAAGATTATAATGATATTCTAAAAGGCCTAAGAGATAAAAGAACCCATTATAACGATTTGATGAAACAAATCGAACCATTCCGCGTTTTAGATTATGATATTGATAAAATTATGAAATTTAAGTTTGTTCAATATCAATTTGGAAGAATTTCAAGAGAGCATTATGAAGACTTTAAGAATTATGTAAATGAACATCAAAACACAATTCTTGTTGAATGCGATGCTGACCTTGATTATGTATGGGCTGTATACTTTGTTCCTTGCACTATAGCAGCTGACGTAAATGAAGAGTATTTAGCATTACGTTTTGAAAACATTGATCTCCCAGATGAGTACCAGGGAAAACCTGAGGAAGCTTATCAATCACTTCAAAATCAACTTACTGAAGTTTCTGCTAAAATTGAAAGTGTTAAACAAGAATTACACGATAAATTATCTGTAATTGCTGATGACATCATAAAAGCAAATGAAACTTTAAAACGAATCACTAAAAATCATGAAGTACGTAAGCTAGCAGCATGTACTAAATCATTAAGTGATGAAGACTCTTCTCCATTCTCATTCTTTGTATTATGTGGATGGATGAGTGACAAAGATGCAAAAAACTTTGCAAAAGATATTGAAGACGATAAAACAGTCTACTGCTTCATTGAAGATATTGACTTCAATGAAACAAAAAAACCACCTACTAAATTAAAAAACCCAAGTCTAGTTAGACCATTTGAAGCATTTATTCATATGTATGGTTTACCTGCTTATAATGAAATTGATCCAACTATCTTCTTAGCAATTACCTATACAATTATGTTTGGTGCTATGTTCGGAGATGCTGGTCAAGGTTTATGTTTATTAATTGGTGGATTTATACTTTATAAATTAAAGAAAATCGACTTAGCTGCAATTATCTCAATGGCTGGTCTATCTTCTACAATTTTCGGTTTCTTATATGGTAGTATTTTTGGATATGAAGATTTAATTCCAACCTTATGGACAAAGCCTATTGAAGATTCCATGACTGTATTAGGTGTTGCAATTGGATTTGGTATATTCCTTATCTTAGTTGCAATGATTATGAATATTATTAATTCGATTAGAGCAAAAGATATCGAAAAGATCTTCTTTGATCAAAATGGTATTGCTGGTCTTATCTTCTATGTTGCAGTATTATTATCTGCTTTCACTGCATTTACAACAGGCAGTGCACCAGCTATTATTTTATTGATATTATTTATTGGTTTACCACTAATTATTATATTCTTAAAAGAACCTATTACTCATTTAGTAGAAAGAAAAAAAGAAATATTACCTGAAAATAAAGGTATGTTCTTTGTAGAAGCTTTCTTTGAATTATTCGAAATTATATTAAGTTATATTACTAATACGGTATCCTTTGTCCGTGTTGGTGCTTTCGCCCTAAGTCATGCTGGTATGATGGAAGTTGTACTTATGCTTGGTAAAGCAACTGAATCACATCCTAATTTTGTTATTATTATATTAGGAAATATCTTTGTTGCTGGCTTTGAAGGACTAATTGTAGGTATCCAAGTATTAAGACTTGAGTATTACGAAATGTTTAGTCGTTTTTACAGAGGAACTGGTAGAAAATTTGATTCATTCTAATTTCTACAATAAATACTTTTTACAATACTATAACAAATAAAATGTTTAGTTTTGTTATTACACAATATATTAATATAATAATTTTTTTTAACTTTAAGGAGGATTTTATTATGACACAAATTATTTTTATTGCTGCATTTCTTTTAAGCGTTATCGTTCCATTTGGAGCATTTTTACTAGGTGAAAAAAAGAAAGGCAACTTAAAAGCTGCTTTAGGATTTAACGTTTTCTTTTTCTTTGGTACTCTTGTAATTGCAAACGTATTATTATTCAGTGGTAAAGTATCAGCTGCAGAAGCTAGTACAGTAGCAAGCAATGGTTCAGCTGGTCTTCAATATATCGCAGCTGCTCTTTCAACTGGTTTAGCTGCTTTAGGTGCTGGTATTGCCGTTTCTGGTGCTGCTTCAGCTGCTATTGGTGCTGTTAGTGAAGATGCATCTATCATGGGTAAATCATTAGTATTCGTTGCTCTTGCAGAAGGTATTGCTCTTTACGGTCTATTAATTACATTCCTTATCTTAGCAAAGTAGGTGTAAATTATGCAAATGTATCTAATCAGCGATAACGTTGATACGTACACAGGGATGCGTCTTGCGGGTGTAGATGGAGTTGTAATCCATTCAAAAAAACACCTAAAAGAACAATTAGATAAAGTTATTGCGAATAAAGACATTGGAATAGTTCTAATCACAGAAAAGTTTAGTAGGGAGTTTCCTGAGATTATTGATGATGTAAAATTAAATCGTCGCCAACCACTTATAGTAGAAATACCTGATAGGCATGGTACAGGACGAAAACCTGACTTTATTACTTCCTATGTTAATGAAGCTATTGGACTAAAACTTTAAAAGTAGGTGAGAAGAATGAATGTAGATGAAAAGTTAGATTATTTTTATAAGTCAGCAATTGACGAAGCAACAGAGAAAAGCAATTCTATGATTCAAGAATATAAAGAATCTTTAGAAAAGATTTTTGAAGAAACAAAAGCTAGCTTAGTGAAAAAAGCTGATATTAGTTTTGGTTTTGAATCTCAAAACTTAATTCGTGAAAAAAATAAAGTGTTATCGAACGAAACTAGCGAATTAAGAAAAGTTTTAAGTGATAAAAGTTCTGAGTTAACAGAACAACTATTTGTTGATGTTGCGAAAAAAGTAAATGAGTATCGTAAAACTAGTGCATACAAAGATCTTTTAGTAAAACAGATCTTAGAAGCAAAAGAATACTCTAATACTTCTGACATTAAAATATTTTTAGACTCAGATGATAGGGAAATCTTATCAGACATAGAACTTAAAACATCAAGTAAAATTGAATTAAGTAACTTATCATTCCTTGGTGGAACTCGAATTGAGATTCCAGCTAAGAATGTACTTATCGATAACTCTTTTGCAACAAAACTTGCAGAACAAAAAGATACATTTACAATTTAACTTGAATAACTAAAGTAACGTTTCGTTATCATACATTATAAATGGGGGTATCTCCAATATGGAAAGAAAAGGTAAGATTTTTGGTATAAACGGACCAATCATATACCTAAAAGGTAATCTAGGATTTAAGATGGCCGAAATGGTATTAGTTGGTGAAGAAAAATTAGTAGGTGAAGTTATTTCCTTAACTGTGGATACTACTACTATTCAGGTATTCGAAGAAACAACTGGTCTTAGACCAGGCGAAGAAGTAGTTGGTACAGGAAGCGCAATATCAGTAACCTTAGCACCAGGTATTATTAGCAGTATCTTTGATGGTATTGAAAGACCATTAACTGAGATAGCAAAAGAATCTGGAGCATATATTTCAAGAGGTGTTAACGTTGAATCCCTTGATACAAAAAAATTATGGGATGTTCACATCACAGTAAAAGTAGGCGATAAATTAAGTGGTGGTACTATTATTGCAGAAGTACCTGAAACTAGAGCTATTGTTCATAAATCAATGGTTCCTCCAAACGTATCAGGTACAGTTACAAAAGTAGTATCCGATGGTCAATATACGATTAGTGATCCAATCATCACTATCGTTGATGCTGATGGTAATGAAAAGGAATTAACACTTACTCAAAAGTGGCCAATTCGTATTCCAAGACCATCTGCAAAACGTTACCCTGCAGATAGACCACTTGTTACAGGACAACGTATCATGGATACATTATTTCCTCTCGCAAAAGGTGGTACTGCTGCGATCCCAGGTGGTTTCGGTACTGGTAAAACAATGAATCAACATCAAATAGCAAAATGGTGTGATGCTGATCTTATTGTCTACATTGGTTGTGGAGAACGTGGAAACGAAATGACAGAAGTTCTTGAAGACTTCTCAAAATTAGTTGACCCTAAATCAGGTAATCCTTTACTTGATCGTACAACACTTATTGCAAATACTTCAAACATGCCAGTTGCTGCTCGTGAAGCAAGTATCTATACTGGTATCACATTAGCAGAATACTATAGAGATATGGGTTACCATGTAGCTATCATGGCTGATTCAACATCAAGATGGGCCGAAGCACTTCGTGAATTATCTGGTCGTCTAGAAGAAATGCCTGCAGAGGAAGGTTTCCCTGCATACTTAGCATCTAGATTATCTGCATTCTATGAACGTGCTGGTTTCATGCAAAATCTTAACAAAACAGAAGGTAGTGTATCTATCATCGGTGCCGTATCACCTCAAGGTGGTGACTTCTCAGAACCAGTTACTCAAAATACAAAACGTTTCATTCGTTGTTTCTGGGCACTTGATAAATCACTTGCTTATGCAAGACACTTCCCAGCAATTAACTGGTTAACTAGTTATAGCGATTACACTACCGATTTAGCACCTTGGTTTACTCAAAATGTTGGTACTGAATTCATGGATTACCGTAATCAAGTATTAGGTATCCTAACAAAAGAAAGTGAACTTAATGAAATTGTTAAGTTGATTGGTAGTGATGTACTTCCTGATGATCAAAAACTTGTACTTGAAATCGCAAGAGTTCTTCGTCTTGGATTTGTTCAACAAAATGCATTCCACCCATCTGATACTTATGTACCATTAGATAAACAGATGAAAATGATGGAAGTAATTCTTTATTTATATGAAAAAGCGAAAAAACTTATTGGAATGAATATGCCAATGGCATTATTAAAAGAAAGTCCAATCTTTGACCGTCTTATTTCAATTAAATATGATGTTGCAAATGATGAATTAGATAAATTCAATGATTATAAGCTTGCAATTGACGAATTCTATAATAACTTAATGAAATCTAACGCATAAGGAGGGAAAGAATATGTCAATAGAATATTTAGGTTTAAATTCAATTAACGGCCCTCTAATTGCGATAGAAGGTGTAGAAGGCGCTTTCTACGAAGAAGTTGTTGAACTTACAGTAGATGGCACTGAAAAGAAATTAGGACGTATCGTAGAAGTATACGAAGATAAAGCCGTAATCCAAGTATTTGAAGGAACAGATGAAATGTCCCTTAACAATACTCATACAAGATTAACAGGCCACCCAATGGAAGTTGCTCTATCAGAGGATATCCTTGGTCGTGTATTCAACGGTATTGGTCAACCAATCGATGGACTAGGTCCTATTATCTCTGATGATAAGAGAAACGTAAATGGTCTTCCATTAAACCCAGTATCAAGAGAATACCCAAGAAACTTTATTAAAACTGGTATCTCTACAATTGACTGTTTGACTACTTTAATTCGTGGTCAAAAATTACCTATCTTCTCAGGTAATGGTCTTCCTCACGATCAATTAGCTGCACAGATCGTACGTCAAGCATCACTTGGTAGTGATTCTGATGAAGAATTTGCGATTGTATTCGCTGCAATGGGTGTTAAACATGACGTTGCCGAATTCTTCCGTAAAACATTCGAAGAAAGTGGCGTTAGTTCACACGTTGTTATGTTCCTTAACTTAGCAAATGACCCAGTAGTTGAACGTCTTATCACTCCTAAGGTTGCACTTACTGCTGCTGAATATTTAGCTTATGAAAAAGGAAAACACATCCTTGTTATTACAACAGATATGACTTCCTTCGCAGAAGCAATGCGTGAGGTTTCATCTTCTAAAGGTGAAATTCCAAGTAGAAAAGGTTACCCAGGATACTTATATAGTGAATTAGCTACTTTATATGAGCGTGCTGGTATCGTTAAAGGCGCGAAAGGTTCTGTTACTCAGATTCCTATCTTAACAATGCCTAATGATGATATTACTCACCCAATTCCTGACTTAACAGGATATATTACTGAGGGACAGATCGTTCTTGAACGTTCTTTATATCAAAAAGCTGTATATCCACCAATTAACGTATTACCTTCACTATCACGTCTTATGAAGGATGGTATCGGTAAAGGATATACGAGAGAAGATCACAATGACCTAGCAAACCAATTATTCTCTTCTTATGCAAGAGTGGGTGAAGCTCGTGCCCTAGCAAGCGTTATTGGTGAAGATGAGTTATCACCACTTGATAAGAAGTATCTTAAATTTGGTGCTGCATTTGAAAGTCAGTTTATTACTCAAACTACTACAGAAGATAGATCAATTGAGTATACCTTAGATCTAGGTTGGGAACTACTTACGATCTTACCAAGAGAAGAACTTGACCGTATCGATACTAAGATTCTTGAAAAATATTATAAAGCACCTACTAATAATGAAAGTGTTGAGAATGAAGAATAAAGCTTAAGAGGTGAGTGAATGAATCCAAATACTTTTCCTACAAAGGGTAATTTAATATTGGCGAAAAACTCTCTTGCTCTTGCAAAACAAGGCTATGAGCTAATGGATAAAAAGCGTAATATTCTTATTCGAGAACTTATGGAACTAATCAGTACTGCAAAACACATTCAATCTGAGATTGATAGTACCTTTACAGAAGCTTATGCTGCACTTCAAAAAGCGAATATTGAAATGGGTATTCGTAATGTATCTGATGTCAGCAGTTCTGTTCCTGCAGAAGATTCTATTCGAATAAAGTACAGAAGTATTATGGGTACCGAAATTCCTCTTGTAGAATACAATGATATTGAGCAGAAACCTTCTTATTCATTTTATGGTACAAAGGTATCTTTAGATGAAGCATGTAATCACTTTTCAAAAGTAAAAGAGCTTACCATTCATCTTTCCATGATTGAAAATTCAGCGTACCGATTAGCTACTAATATTAAAAAGACCCAAAAACGTGCAAATGCCCTTAAAAATATTACGATTCCTCAATACACTAGTTTGACAATAGAGATTCAAAATGCTCTAGAAGAAAAAGAGCGTGAGGAATTCACAAGACTTAAGGTAATTAAACGTACACAGTCTAAAAAGAAATAAAATAATCAAATGGGTAATCTAGAACATCTAGATTACCCATTTTTTATATCTTATTTCGCAAAATATTGGTACTATTTTAATAACTAAATGATTTTTTATTATTGCCAGACTTATAGAAATAAACTATAATGTTTATGTGGTTTTGCTAAAAATTCCACTCATATATTGTTTATAATCGCTGTATTTGTAATATATAGCGATAAATTTAATTATATATCCACACCAATCAAAAACAAGCGAAAGCACTAAGATAGGAGTTAATTTTTAATGAAAAGAATAGTAACAATACTTCTAATAAGTTTATTAGTATTTTCTGATTCACATACAGTATATGCTGCTAAAGCAAGGAAGGATAACCCTAGTAATACAGTATGGCCAAAAGGTCCTTCTGTTACATCAGATGCTGCAATTATAATGGATGCCAATACAGGCCTTATTTTATATGAAAAGAATATTCACAAACGCTTTTATCCTGCAAGTATAACAAAAATATTAACAACATTATTAGCAATAGAAAATTGTTCACTGAACGAAATTGTTACTTTCTCTAGAACTGCTATATTTGGTATTGAACGTGATAGCAGCCATATAGGTATTGACGTTGGTGAAAAACTAACTGTTGAACAGTGTTTATATGGTATTATGCTAGAATCTGCAAATGAAGTAGCCTATGGAATTGCAGAACATGTTGCTGGCAACATGAAGTCTTTTGCTGATTTAATGAATCAAAAAGCAAAAGAACTTGGCTGTAAAGATTCTCATTTTGTTAACTCAAATGGTTTACATAATGATAAACATTATACAAGCGCATATGACATGGCACTCATATCGAAAGCTGCAATAAGCAATAGTACATTTCGTAAGGTAACTTCAACAGTATCTTATGTAATACCACCAACAAATATTCAAAAGGAGTCTAGGTATTTAACAAACCATCATAAAATGTTACGTAGTACTTGTTATCATTATGATGGCTGTATAGGCGGTAAAACTGGCTATACGACCATATCTAAGAATACACTTGTTACATTCGCTAAAAAGGGCGATCTGGAGCTCATATGTGTAGTTATGCATTCAGATCCAGTCCATCAGTACACCGATACCGCTGAGCTTTTAGACTTTGGCTTTAATAATTACACAGCATATAACCTTTCAGAACAAACTGGTACTGCCTTAAGTGACAATACACCATTTTTCACTAGATATAATACCTTGTTTGACAAGCAAAATACACCACTACAAACTTCTACAAAAGGTATTGTTGTATTACCTAATTCCGCAAATATAAAAGATGTAACGAAATCAATTAATTATAGTAATAAAACCGGGGATTCAAAGGATAACACTGTAATTGGTTCTATCACATATACTTACAAAGGTAAAACAGTAGGTACTTCTGATATAACATATGATAGTACTAAAACAAAAACTTTACTTATTGATCAAAATCAAAATAAAACCACAAATAAATATGATACTCTTGATGCTAATAAACATCTGAAATTATTTATAATTATATGTATATCTTCCATTGTTTGCCTCAGCTTTATTGCTTATTATATTTTGGTTGTTCGTGCGAGAAGAAGAAATTCTGCATACTTTAGAAAATCCAGGACAAGCAATCGATATTATTAATTGACCAAAAATAAGTTACTTATTAACATTACAAGAAATAAAAAAAGAAATACTGCACTATGCATTATTTCTTTTTTTTATTTCTTGTAATCGTTTATTATTTCTTTTCTTTCTTCTTTTAACTCTTAGTTCTTCTTGCTTGAATTTAATTAAGTTTGCTTCTTCTTCGCTTACAATTTTAAGGGTTTTTACTGCAAAACTCTTTCCATCTATCGTTTTTTTAATACGTATTTTACCCACGATGTAGCCATGTTCTTTACAATATGCTAAGCAATAATATACCTTAGCACTTGATGAAAACCAACGAATTTTTTTGGTGGCTCTTTTACCACATTTATAGCATACTGTAGATCTAACATCCTTATCCTGTAATGCTAACTCTTTTGAATTAAATTCTGTTGATATTTCTTTTGAATAATTCTCATAGACTAATTTGATTTCATCTTCTTTTCTTTTAGGATTATAGAAATAATCCAAGGAATAGTTTTTCTGAGCAATATCTATATCCATTTGTTTAAATATTAATGCTGCATAATTTGCGTCATTTAACGCCCTATGAAAGGATTCCTTTTTACTTATATTAATATAATCAATGGCATATTCTAATGTCCTTGTAATTTCTGCATTATCGTATATCAATGCAAATATTTTCTGTATATCATAATACTTTATAGGCCTATCTCTTAATTCTTTAACTTGGAAATACTTCATATTTCGTTGCATTTCTGTTAAATCCATCGCTCCCCAAGTACAAAAGATATAGTCATCCCCACACCAATCAAAAAAATGTTTTATAACTTTTGGAAAAGTTTCTTTGTTCTTTAAATCTTCCATTTTTATATGAATAATTTCTTCAGTTTTATAATGTATCTCATGATATATTTGGGGTTTAATTAATTCACTAAATTCAGAAATCTTGTTCCTGTCTTCATCTAATTTAACAGCACCTATCTCTATTATTTCGAAAGGTATCTCTTTATTTTCAGTGCCCTTCCCTGTTGGACTTTGATTCCATTCTAGATCCAATATGATGTAGTTCATTTTTTCACCAACTTTACTCTTATGGTTTTACTCCCATTTCTATATACGATGATATCATACAGCTCCCATCTGCTCCATTAATGCCAGCAAAACATGAGTGTATATATTCTTAATTTACATTAACTTAATTGATTAAATAGTAGTGCAATTTCATCTGGGCTAAGCTTCTTGTTAGGATCTGACATATCTATATCAAGAGCAGCTAATTTTTCATCAACTGATTGATTTTCATTATTTTCTTTTATATTGTCATTTCCTGATTCTCTTTTACTTACTTCATTATTTTTTAATACAGAACTTTGTATATTTTCTAATATTTCGTTATATTTACTACCATACATTATTATAGTATCATTTAGCGTTTTTTGTTCCTCTAATAGCTTAGTTATGACAAATAATTTATCATCTATCAAATTATAGCTTTTTTTGGTTGAAACATAAATAGCCTTTTGTATATTTTCCATCTCTTCTAATTTTTTGTTAAGACTTTCATAGTTACAACTATCATTTGCTTCATTTTTTCGTAATCCATCAAGTTGCGTAATTCCTACATCTAAAACTAAATATGCAGAAATAAGTACGACCACTCCCATTCCTATAATACTAATTAAATCATTTCTTGTTTCTAGTAAGCAATAAGCTTCCATCATTATACTTAATAAAAAAAATAAACTAAAACCTATAAAACTAAACTTATGCTTCATGTTAGCTCCCCTCCGTCGCCATTGGCGATATACAAATCAGGGGTGTGAATTAATTTCACACTAGATTCTATTAGCAAATTCTAATCGCTTTCAAATCGAGGTAGTGAAATAAATTTCTCCACACTATTATCCTCATTATTTGTATTTTATTGTTTATTCTCATACTATTGTGACTACTATATGATAATCATAATATATTTTGTATATTATTACAATCATTTGTATTGTAAGATTTTATAATATATAAAATAACTAATCATATATTATAAAAAATGCTGTAAGTCCAATTCTAGGGCCTACAGCATTCAAAATAAACACCCCCAACAAGAATCGAACTTGTAACTAGCCCTTAGGAGGGGCTTGTTATATCCATTTAACTATGAGGGCATGCAGACATATTTATAATTGTAAAATCATGTCTTACACTAATATACTATTTTCATTTGTATATTTTAGCAACATATCTATTTTATCTTTAAATTATATTTAAGTCAATATTAATATTATAATAAATTTAATCACAATTATGTGCTTTATTGAACCAAAACTTCATTTTTACTATTAAGATACAACCTACACTTCTGAAAAATCAATAAATCCTTGCATCCAAATGTTTCCCTTAAAACGTCTTCCAACAGATGGCTCTCCTAATAAATCTTCTTTATTAATACATATATTTAATATTAAGTCATTACACTCAATTAATAAATCATATATACTTTCCTTGGTAAATTCATTGTTTATCAATTTTGAATCAAGAATAGTTCCCAATATAGAGTAATTATCAGATTCAGCACCATATGGTACAAATGAAGTATCTACAATCGAATAAATATCTTCATGTTTTGCCCGCTTCGAGATTAATGCATATAAATCAATATCGTCAATCGTTAAACTATCAATTGCATCTTGATTACCTTTTTTAGCTTCTGCTATAAGGTTATTTCTATACTTAGTATCAGCTTTATTATTACGTATCTGTTTTTCTGTTTTATCAAGAGGTAATAATATTTTACCTTCTATAGAAAGACCAGATAATGTCACTGGAACAATGATACTAGGGAAATCCTTTACCTTCTTTTTCTCTATATAATCGATCACATTTTGAAGATAAAATATTAAAGATACTCCCAAACGTATATCATCACACATACCAGTATATGAATCCGTATCTACTTTCTTATTTACTACAACATCCTCCTTCGCAGTCACCATCTGGCCACAAAAATGAGGAAAATAATGCTCCAAATGGAAGAAGCCAAATTCATCATATTCACCACGAATAGTAATTCCCATTCTTTCAGAAAAATTCTTTGTAATCTCGGTTAAGATTACCTTATCATTAACTTTTGTAGTTGTCTTATTTGTTGGTTCGTTCATAATAGTTCCAATAATTTTATCTAAATCACTTCTACTTCTAACATTACTAAATCCAATTGCTCTTAAATAGCTATGCATACTTATCACCGCCTTCTATAAATATTATTTATAATCATACATTTAAATTTTGTTTTATCACTAAATAGGTTACGTACTATTATATCAATTATAAACATATGCTTCAAGTAAAATTATATTGACAATTATATAACTATGAATAACTTTGATTATTTTTATTCAAAACAAAATAGCTATAAATTTATAGCTATTTAGATAATCTTTTTCAATGAAATAAAATTCATATTAAATTTCTATTGTATCTACAATAAAAATATTAAGTATCTTTGTTAAATCCTTCTCCATCCAATTCTCTGTATTATTACCATCTTTATCTTTTACAATTCTAATTACCGGTCTTGCAGGAAAACCCGAATTTTGCCTTAATACAATTCCTATTTCTCCCTCATTAGTAATTACAGTAGAACTATTAGGAAAAACAGCAACAGATTTATTAAAAACATTTACTACATTCTGATCAAACCGAATTCCTGACTGGCTAAGAATATATTCTATCGTTTCATGTACTTTCATTGGTTTTGTAAAAGTTCCATATACAAGACGATCAAACTCATCACATACAGCAACAATTTTACTTTCAAGCTTAATTCTATCTCCTTTTAAATGAAAAGGATAACCTTCACCATTTATATTTTCATGATGTGATAAAATTATATCTTTTGAAATAGGACTTAACCAATCTTCTTTTTCAATAGCAGAATAACCATAAATAACGTGTTTTTTAATTTCCCTGCGTTCTAACTCAGAAAATTGATCAATGCTCTTATCTTGATAATTAAATGTTATATAATTATACCCTATATCATGTAGTAGACTCCCTATAGCAATTTCCTGTACTCTTTTTTTTGATAGTTTTAATCTTAATGCAATTAGAACTGACAACGTACAAACATTTACACTGTGTGAGTAAAGGCTTTCACTCTTTTCTCTAACACCTGAAATGTTATACATAACCTCAGATTGTTCCAACATATCTAATATAATATCTTCTGCTACTATTTTTAACTTCTCCAATTTATTATTTCCATTATAGAAATACTTTTGAATAGTATCTTTTACTACATTTTGACATTGTTCTTTGATCTGTTCTTCTATAATTTCATCTACTTTGATGCCTTTTCCTAAATCATCATCAATATAAATATAACCAATATTTAACTCTTTTAGACGAGGAATATATTCTTTCTTTAAATAAGTTCCTTCTGACATTAAAACTATTCCCGTATCACTCCACACATTCCTAGCTAACTTTTCATTTCCTTTAAGCGTATTAATTGATACTTTTCTCATATTATCACCATCTCATTAAATTGCATGCAAATTCTTATACATTATTCCTATTTATATACAATAATACTACATAATTAATTAAATCTCTACTACTAAATAAATGATTCTTCAAATATACCCAATTATGTATTTTGATAAAAAATTATATTAAAGTATTAATACTATTATTATTTGCTTTAATATAATTTACAAACCATATCTATACCATTATATACTAAATTGTGTTTATTTCATATATTACACATTTCCTATATTTTAGTACTTGCATTTTTGTATATTTTATTTTTAGATATAATTCAACAAAACCATTTTAAAAAAGCCATCTCTATATGAGATGGCTTTCTAAATATTTTATATATAATTATTTACCATAGTAAACTTTTAAATACATTTCTTTCATTTCTTTCATTAATGGGTATCTTGGGTTAGCACCTGTACATTGATCATCAAATGCTTGCTCAACCATTGAATCAAGAGTATCAAGGAATGCCTTTTCATCAATTCCGTATTCAGCAATTGATTTTTTGATTCCAACTTTAGCTTTTAATTCATCAATAGCTTTTAAGAAGTTATCAAATTTTTCTTGATCATTTTTACCTTGAATTCCTACGAAGTTAGCACATTCTACATATCTTTCTAATGTATGTGGATATTGATATTGTGAGAATGTTCCCATTTTTGTTGGAATTGCAACAGCATTAAATTTCATAATTTCTGTTATTAATAATGCATTAGCAACACCATGTGGTAAGTGGTGGAAAGCACCTAATTTATGAGCCATTGAGTGACATAATCCAAGGAATGAGTTAGCGAATGCCATACCAGCTAAAGTAGATGCATCTGCCATCTTTTCTCTTGCGATTGGATCTTCTGAACCTTTTTCATATGCATCTGGTAAATAAGCAAAGATATTCTTCATAGCTTTTAATGCTAAACCATCTGTATAGTCAGTAGCCATAATTGAAGCATATGCTTCTAATGCATGTGTAAGAGCATCGATACCAGAAGCACTTGTTAATCCTTTTGGTTGGCTCATCATCATATCAGCATCAATAATAGCCATCTTAGGAAGTAATTCATAATCAGCTAATGGATATTTGTGTCCAGTTTTTTCGTCAGTGATAACTGCGAATGGTGTTACTTCTGAACCAGTACCTGATGATGTTGGAACAGCTATAAAGTAAGCTTTTTCACCCATTTTAGGGAATGTGTAGACACGTTTTCTAATATCCATGAATCTCATAGCCATATCCATGAAGTCAGCTTCTGGATGTTCGTACATTACCCACATAATCTTACCAGCATCCATTGCAGAACCACCACCGATAGCAATGATACAATCTGGTTCGAATGATCTCATAGCTTTAGCACCTTCTTTAGCACAAGCTAAAGTTGGATCTGGAGCTACTTCATAGAAAGTAGTATGTTGAATACCCATTGCATCTAATTGATCTGTAACACATTTAGTATATCCATTTTTATATAAGAAGGAGTCAGTTACGATAAATGCTTTTTTCTTACCCATTACGTTCTTTAATTCATCAAGAGCTACAGGTAAACATCCTTTCTTAAAGTAAACTTTTTCAGGTGCTCTAAACCAAAGCATATTTTCTCTCCTCTCAGCAACTGTCTTAATATTGATAAGGTGTTTTACTCCAACGTTTTCTGATACAGAGTTTCCACCCCATGATCCACAACCAAGAGTTAAAGATGGTGCTAAACCGAAGTTATAGATATCTCCAATACCACCTTGTGCTGCTGGAGTATTGATAAGAATTCTACAAGTCTTCATTGCAGCTTGGAATTTATCCATTTTTTCTTTACCAGTACCTACATTAATATATAATGAAGAAGTATGGCCATATCCACCGTCAGCTACAAGTCTTTCAGCTTTTGCAACAGCTTCATCAAATGATGATGCTTTGTACATAGCTAATACTGGAGAAAGTTTTTCATGTGCAAATTGTTCTTCTAATTCAACTGATTCAACTTCACCAATAAGAACTTTAGCTGATTCAGGAATATCAAATCCAGCTAATTTAGCAATTGTATGAGCACTTTGACCAACGATCTTAGCGTTAAGAGCACCATTGATAAGAATAGTTTCTCTAACTTTTTGAGTTTCTTCTTTATTACAAATATAACATCCACGATCTAAGAATTCTTTTCTTACTTGATCATAGATTTTATCGCTTACGATAACTGATTGTTCTGACGCACAAATCATACCATTATCAAATGTTTTTGAGTGAATTAATGAGTTAACAGCTAATCTAACATCACAAGATTCATCCATGATTACTGGAGTATTACCTGCACCAACACCTAGTGCTGGTTTACCTGATGAATAAGCAGCTTTAACCATACCAGGACCACCTGTAGCTAAGATAGTGTCTGCACTCTTCATTACTTCGTTAGTAAGTTCAAGTGAAGGAACGTCAATCCATCCAATAATTCCAGCTGGAGCTCCTGCTGCTACTGCTGCATCTAGAACAACTTTAGCTGCTGCAATTGTTGAATTTTTAGCACGTGGATGTGGACTAATAATAATAGCATTTCTAGTTTTAAGACAAATTAATGTTTTGAAGATTGCTGTTGATGTTGGATTAGTAGTAGGAATAACTGCTGCTACTAGACCGATTGGTTCAGCGATTTTCTTAATACCAAATGATGTATCTTCTTCAAGAACACCACATGTTTTTGTATCTTTATATGCATTGTAAATATACTCAGCTGCATAGTGATTTTTAATTACTTTATCTTCAACAATACCCATTCCAGTTTCTTCAACTGCCATTTTAGCTAAAGGTATTCTTTGTTTATTAGCTGCTGTAGCTGCAGCTAAGAAGATTTTATCAACTTGTTCTTGAGTATAAGTAGCAAATATTCTTTGAGCTTCTCTAATCTCATTCATTTTAGCAACTAGCGCATCAACACTATCTACTAATCCTGTTGTAGCCTGTACTTTGATTTCTTCTTGTACTTGATCTTTTTTTGCCATGATGGATTATCCTCCTAATTTGAAATACTATTGTTATGTTAATTGTGTCAAAAAATTAACAATATGATTTGTCAATCAATTATTTATTAACTACTTTGATTATATTAGTTTGTTAATAATTTGTCAATATTAACTTTATTATAAAATCTTATAGTAATTTCTATTCTTAAGTTATGCATTTTATAATAATTGTTCTATCAATTTAATGGTATATTTAGTAGTAATTCTATAATTCAAAGAATATTTTGCTCTTACATATATCTAATTTAACTTAAAATAAGGTATTTTCTTATCTGAATTTGTCTGTTTTTTAAAATTATTATAATTCAACTTTATTTCTATTAATATTTTATTTGATATTTTTTTAACATATATCTATTTGTATATTGTATACTTTATACTATAATATCCGTTTTTATGACATCCTTTCTTTAATAATATTGTTATTTTATTATCAATCTTTTTATTTAACTATATTTCTATATATCTATAATTTTTTTTTATATATAGTAGAACCTTGCCATATAATAATTTTTTTATGTTATATCTATTATTATATCTTAAAGTTCTTTTTTTATGTATTAGTATTTATTTTTCTACAAAAATAGACTTTTTAATTATTATAATGCTTCTAATATATATATTCTTTATCTTTATACTAAACAAAATGTAAATTATATTATACATTTTATATATCAGTTATAATATATAAGTCACTGTACTTTGTAATTACTTTTTTAAACAACTTTGTAATTATATATATTTAGGTACAAAAAAAGAGAACAATAATATGTATAGTTATCATAGTTCTCTTTTTTCTTTTACTTATTCTATATATTTCTTACTTGCTATTGCATCTTCTAATGATTTTTTTTCTTCGTCTGATAGAACAACAAAAGATTCACCTTTTATAATTTCTTTTACATACGTGTAGCAACCTTCTCTACTACTATGCATTGAATTAATTATAAAACCATCATTCTCTTTATTTAATAGTGTTAACGCAAAGCTAAGCTTTCCGCCCATCTCTTTAAATGCATCATATTTAACAATCCCTACTTTTTGGTATGTTACTAACAGTGTTGTATCAATTATATCTAACTTAGATTTAATAGATGATATATCTTCTTTTACTTGATCAACTTCTTCAAATTTATCTAATATTTGCTTTTCAATTGTTTTTCCATCTGCACCAGACATAAATAAATTATACTTTTTCTTTAATTTGGATTGTTTTATCATTGTTATAATCAATAATAATAATACAATAAATGTGAGTCCAGATAGTCCAATCAAGACGTATCCTATGTCAATTCCTAAGTTATTAAATAAATCCATTTTTATTCTCCTTAATTTACATTTTATCCGAATTTATATTGTTTTATACTTCTTCAATTATACTACCCCTAGTCTATCTTGTAACTCTTATGCTAGGAATATGTATGTGCTATGCTTGTATAGTTTCAAATAACTCAATTATTCTTTCTAATTCATCATTCGAATAATATTCGATCTCTATTTTTCCTTTATTTCTATTTTTCTTATTTATAGAAACCTTAGTACCAAAGATACCTTTTATTTTTTCTTCTATATCTTTATAGACAAGGCTATCATCTATTTCATTCTCTTTTTTTATTTTGTCATCAGGAGCTTCCATTATTTTTTTTATTAATTTTTCAGTCTCACGTACACTAAGATTTTCATCAAAAATCTTCATAGCAATACTATACTGAACTTCTTTGTCTTCAATTGGAATTATAGTTCTTGCATGCCCTGTTGATATCATATCATCAATTAGCATCTGCTGTATCCTTGCATCTAACTTTAATAATCGAATTGAATTCGTAACAGCAGCTCTACTTTTAGATACTCTCTCAGCGACCTCATCTTGTTTTAGATTAAATTCGTTAATTAGTCTTTGATACGCAAGTGCTTCTTCTATTGCATTTAAATCTTCTCTTTGTATATTTTCTATTAATGATATCTCTACTATTTGCTGAGACGTATAATTTTTTACAATACATGGTACTTGCTTAAGCCCTGCCAACTTTGCAGCTCTCCATCTTCTTTCACCAGCTATAATTTCATAATTTTTTTCTTTTTTTTGTATAACCAATGGTTGGATAATACCAAATTCTTTTATTGAATCTGATAATTCTAATAAAGCATCGTCGTCAAAGTTTTTACGTGGTTGAGACATATTTGGTTCAATTTCACTTATGTCAATTAATGTTTCACGTGAAACATTATCCAAATTATCCTCATTTTTAACTTTGTTAACTTTTTCAGGTATCATAGAATCTAAACCTTTACCCAAACCTTTTTTTGCTACCATATATTATTCCTCTTCTCTTCCAATTACTTCATCAGCCAAATCACGATATCCATCTGCTCCAGTAGATTTAGGATCATAAATATTAATAGGTAGTCCGTGACTAGGAGCTTCTGCTAAACGAACATTTCTTGGTATGATTGACTTATATATACGCTGTTCCAGGTTTTCTTTAACATTTTCAACTACCTGTAATGATAGATTTGTTCTTGCATCGTACATAGTGAACACAACACCTTCTATTTCCAAGTTAGGGTTCAACCTATTTCTAACTAAATTTATTGTGTGAATTAATTGACTTAATCCTTCTAATGCGTAATATTCACATTGAATTGGCACTAAAACAGTATTTGCTGTTGTCATAGCATTCACAGTTAATGTATTTAAAGATGGAGGACAGTCTATTATAATATAATCATAATCCATTACAATTTCATTAACTTTCTTTTTTAGTATGTATTCTTTTTCTTCAATACCTATTAGCTCTATTTCAGCACCAGCCAAATTTACATTTGATGCGATTATAGATAAATTTTCAAATATATTTGTAATTATACATTCTTGTATTGATGCATTACCTATCATCAGTTCATATACTGTATTCTCAATATTATTCTTGTCTACTCCAAGACCACTTGAAGTATTACCCTGGGGATCAATATCTATAGTTAATACTTTTTTACCTTTTTCAGCTAGACAAGATGATAAATTGATAGCTGTAGTTGTCTTACCGACACCACCCTTTTGATTTGCGACTGCTATTATACGGCCCATAAAATCCCCTCCTTTTTGAAAAATTCATTTAAACCAAATTGTCATATTGATATTACTATATATTACATTGTTACACTAATAAATATTATATCATTTAATATTTTTTATATCTATAGTAAATTACTATATTTTATATGTTTGTGTAGATGATTATCAGTCAATTACAATTTAAGATTCCATTTTTACTTTTTTTGTCTTTCTCAAACTTATACATCTAGAGACATATTATATTATTTTATCAATCATTAGTTTATTTTACACATTCAACGTAATTTTGGCATTTATAAAATGTTTCACGTGAAACATTTTAACTAATAGATATATATTTATATATTATAATAGTTATCGATTATCTCAAATAGATTTCTCATTTAGTATATTAAAGTATATAATGACTTAATGGTTAATTTGTCTTATCACTTTCTTATATATTAAAAATCAAATAAACAAGAAAATTGTTACTTGTTTAAAAGAACATTAATCTCAATTAATATATATATAATAAATATATTTTAATAAAATAATCTTTCATATATATTTAGTTAAACTGATAATTTATACTTATTTTATTTTATTTTATATAAATCGAGTAGTAAAGACAATCATTACTTGATTATCTGTCCTCTCATACCACCGTGCATACCGTTCGGTACATAGCGGTTCAATCTTATAACTAAATATGAACTGACTGATATTGGTCTAGTAGCAATACTAGGCCAAATTTCTTTAGTCTTTCATTTGTAATCGCTCTACATAATATAAATGACCTTGTAACTCTAGCACATCCTTTTCGAGTGTTTGCCAAATCGTTCTGGATATGATGTTTATAAGCTTGTCGTGTATTACTGTGTCAAAGAACTTTCTAAGTCATTATCTACTATCCACGAATATTCATCATTTCTAAGCATTTTATAATTGCCATCTTCGCACATCTACCTGGTTTAAAACCATAGCTATTGATATGAAATTATTCTTCATAAATAGGTGTTAGTACTTGTGTTATTACTTGTTGAGTAAATTGGTCTGTTACTGTTGGAACTCCTAAGTTTCTAACTCCGCCGTCTGGTTTTGGTATTTCTACACTTCTTACAGGTTGAGGTTTATACTTTCTATTTCTTATTTCTTCCTTGATCCTCTCACCTTTTGCTTTTAGATGTTCACTGAGTTCATTGATCTCATTCTGTCAATTCCCTCTGCACCATTATTGCGTTTGACTTGCAGAAACGCTTAATATAGATTTTCTAACTCAGTATCTGTTCTAATAAACTTTTAGTTTTCACATTCGCTACCTCCATTCTTTTCGTGGTATCTTTGCTACCGCCATATGCTTTCGCATAGAGTGTAATTGCACCTGATGTCTGCATTGATACGCAATCACAATTTTAGTAACTGATAAGATTGTTCAGCCCTTCGCTCTTTCTAAGTCTCCCTAGACGTCACCACTACTATGGCTTTTTCTGACTTCTCACATCTCACTCTTGTATCACTACAAGTATTTGGAATAAAGCGTGAGAACTCTCCAGTTAAGAACGAACCCTTTCCCTCCATCTATCTTCCACATTTACAATTCATAATCATTTCAGTAGTATAGGACTATTGATATGCAACCTTATCCATTATGAACTGCCTTGTATGTGATTTCTGTTCGTCAGACCAAAGGTTTGCCTCCCACTTCCTTCTTATTTCCACCTCACAGTGGACATCCTATTTTTAGCTATATGTTTCCTACTACAATGGCACACTCGAGATTTTCACTCGTAAGAGTTCGCCCATGCTGGGCGAACATAAATAAGGGAATGTTTCACGTGAAACATTCCCTTTTAATATAATATTTAATAATTAATTTAATCTACTAATCTATTATTAAGATAATTCAACGATATTATTTTTAATTGCATATACTGCTGCTTGTGTACGATCTGATACACTAATTTTTTTAAATATATTAGATACATGATTTTTTACAGTCTTTTCACTGATTGATAATTTATACGCAATTTCTTTATTAAACAATCCTTCTGCTAATAATTTTAATACTTCTAATTCTCTCTTTGTTAATAAATCTGTTTCATCATCAATACTTAAATTATTTTGATAAAGTTTTTGATTTAGTAGTGGTGTTAAACTAGGTTGAATAAAAGTTTCACCATTATTAACAGAGAAAATCGCTTTTTTCAATACTGCGGATTCACTATCTTTTAATACATATCCGCTGATTCCAATTTCAACCGCTTTTAATAAATATTCAACTTCATTATGTATTGTTAAAATAAGTATTTTTTCTTTTCTGTTTTCTTTTTTTAATATTTCTAAGACTTCTAACCCATTGCAATTTGGCATATTAATGTCTAATAAAACAACGTCTGGTTTTAATTCATTTATCAGCTTTAAGCATTCAAATCCATCATTAGCCTCACCTATTACTTGAATATCCCCTTCTAATTCAAGTAATTGTTTTAGCCCTTCTCTTACCATAGAATGATCATCAGTTATTATAATTTTAATTGGTGTCATATTACTCCTCCATATAGTTATTTATAGGTACTTTTACAGTAATTGTTGTACCGCAATTTCTTTTTGATTCAATATTAATATGTCCAGATAACAGATATACTCTTTCCCTCATAATAGAAAGACCAAAATTTGAAGTTATACTATTACCAGATAAAACACTATTTTTCAACTCAAATCCTACTCCATCATCCTGAACCTGCAAATTAATATTATTATTATTATAATTTAATTGAATTGATATTTCGTTTGCTCTTGCATGTTTTATTATGTTATTGCAGGATTCTTGAATAATTCTAAATAATGTTAGATTTACAATTGATGGAATCTTAATATTTGCATCCTGTACATTTAATTTTACTTTTATATTATTATTTTGCATAATTTGACCTGCAAGTTGATCAATTGATATTTGTAAACCCAAGTCCTCTAAAGACATAGGCATCAAATTATATATAATAGATCTCATATCTTTAATTGTCGTTCTGATTGTCGAAATCATCGTTTGCAACTCTAATTTTGTTCTAATTGTATCAATATCTACTAGCTTTGAGCATAATTCAGTCTTATGAACAATATTCGTCAAATTTTGAACTGTTGTATCATGAAGATCTCTAGCTATTCTATTTCTCTCTACCTCTTGAGTCTGTAACAACTTTAATCTAAAATTCTCATAATCCACAGACTCTGTAAAACCTAGGGAATCAAATAAATAATCACTATTACATCCCCCTTTAATTTTACACCAATTTATCACTTCATTTATATGTAACAAGCGTTCATCAATGTTATTTTCTTTTTCCTCAAAGATATTCATTTCATTTTCTAAACATATAACATTTTGATGCACTTCCACCTGGTCATCAAATAATTTACTTGCATTAGGTGAAAATAATTTAAGTTCTGGATCAATACTATTAGTAAGTGATTCTTCCTTTTTTTTAAGTATATCAATACTTACAAGAGTTTCTTTCTTTTTATTTGCTAACTCACCCTTTAGTTCTTCATAGTCTTTTTGTATTTGGGACAAATATGTTAATATCTTATCTGTGCTATTTTCTTTTTCAAATTCCTTTAAACTCGTTTTCATATATAACCTCACTTATCTTGTGAATAAAAATAAATCTATGATAGATATTTTAAATTTATATTAATTATATCTATCATATAACAAAACCAAGAATTTTTAAAGTAAATATATAATTTTTTTATATAAATGGTATTAATATTCCCATTTTCGTCTTTATATTTATATACTTATTATATCATTTCTGCTTTGTTATTTAGTAAAAGCTATAATCTATTACATTATAGAAAAAACCTATGTTTAATTTAATATTTTAATATTATAATGTATTAGATTAATTACTATACAAATGGCGTACTTAACATAAAAAGTATTTGTAAGATATGATAATTTAATTTATAATATATAGTATATAGAAGGGAGCGTAATAATGAATAAAAAGAAAAAATTCTCGCTAATCCTATTGATTTCATGCCTATCAGTAATGATTACTTATTTTATAAACAAAATGATTTTTTTGCTTTCAACCCTAAAAGAAACTTTATATTCAGATAATAGTAATTATTATAATTGGCGATTTGGTAAAGTGTTCTATACAAAAAAAGGAATAGGCACTCCAATATTACTAATTCATGATTTGAACTGTACAAGCTCCGATTATGAATGGAAGGAAATTATAGGTGAATTAAGCAAAACGCATAGTGTATATACAATTGACTTAATCGGATGTGGACGTTCAGAAAAACCTAAAATGATATATACAAACTATTTATACGTACAACTGATATCTGATTTTATTAAAAATGTAATCAAGCAGAAAACTAATATTATTGCAACTGGAAAGTCTGTTTCCCCAATTATTATGGCTTGTTATAGTGATAGTCAACTTTTTAATAACTTATTATTTATAAATCCTGAAGATATTTCATTAAGTAATAAGTTGCCAAAGGCTAAAAATCGCCTTTTGAAGTATTTAATAGATTTTCCTCTTATAGGTACTTCTATTTACAATTACCTATTCTCTAAAATTAAAATAAGACAAACTTTTTATTCAGAGTATTTTTCAAATACTAAAAAAATTAAGAATAAATATATATCAGCTTATCACGAAGCAGCACACTATGGTGGACCTTCTTCCAGGTACTTATATACTAGTATTAGTTGTCATTATACTAATATTAATATTGTACATGCATTAAAGGAGATTAATAATAGTATATATATGATTGGTGGTATGGATATGGATCATATAGAATCTATTTTTGATGAATATGTGAACTACAACTCTTCAATAGAGACATTGCTAATTCCTAATACTAAATATTTACCTCAATTAGAGGATAAATATGAAGTTTTAACTATCTGTGATATTTTCTTTAGTTAAAAAATTAAAAACAGAGAGAGAAAAGTATCTATAACCTATACTTTTCTCTCTCTGTTTATATACAAATTATTTTCTGTTATCGGATTGGTTCCTTGGATGGTTTCCCAGCTGTTCTAGGATAAGTATTTAATGTACTTTTGACCTTTTTTATAACTATTAATGATCGCTCCATATCAGTTTCTGGAAGTGTAAAATTATACACTCTATCAACTTCTCCACCTAATCTTTGAACAGCATTTTTGGATGACTCTAATTCTTCTTCCATCTTTCCTGATTTATATGAAATAAATGCTCCATTTATTTTTACAAATGGAATACAATATTCTGATAGAGTAGCTAAATTTGCTACTGCTCTAGAAACACATATATCATACTTTTCTCTATGTTCTTTGTTTCTTCCCAATTCTTCTGCTCGAGCATGAATTGCAGTTATATTTACTAATCCAAGTTTTTCAATAACTTCATTTAGAAAATTAATTCTCTTATTCAGGGAATCAACTAATACAATTTCCAAGTTAGGAAAAGCAATTTTTAATGGTATACCAGGAAAACCTGCTCCTGTACCCAAATCTATTACTTTCATTTCTTTAGTAATATCGTACGCATTAACTAACGACAAACTATCGATAAAATGTTTTGTAACAACTTCCTCATAGTCGGTAATCGCAGTTAGATTCATAACCTTATTTCTTTCAACTAATATCTCATAATATTCAATTAACTGACTAATTTGTTTGTCAGTTAACGTAATATTAATCTCCTTCAAACCATTTATTAGAGTTTTTGTATCTCTCATATTCTATATTAACTCCTTCTTAACTGTTCTAAATATACTAATAATACAGATATATCAGCAGGTGATACCCCTGAGATTCTAGATGCTTGGCCTACTGATAATGGCTTAACACTTACAAGCTTTTGTTTTGCTTCATTTCTCAAACTATTTATATTATTGTAATCAATATCTGAAGGAATTAGCTTATTCTCTAATTTTTTGAATTGTTCTACCTGTTTCAACTGTCTTTTTATATATCCGTCGTACTTAATATTTATGTTTACTTGTTCTTTAACATCATCAGGAAGATCGACTCTTTTTTTATCAATGCCTTTAACAATTTCATAGGACAATTCTGGTCTTCTTACTAATTCCGCTAAAGTTGTACCACTTTTTAATAATGTACTATTATTTTTATCTAGTATTTCTTGAACATCCTTTGTTGCTCCAATATTAGTATTTTCTAATCGTAGTATTTCATCTTGTATCATTTTTTCTTTATTAAGTAAATTCTGATAACGTTCCTCACTAATTAGACCAATTGAGTATCCAATCTTAGTCAGTCTTGAATCGGCATTATCTTGCCTTAAAATCAGTCTATATTCTGCTCTTGACGTCATCATACGGTATGGCTCACGTGTACCTTTAGTCACCAAATCGTCAATTAACACACCAATGTAGGCGCTTGATCTATCTATTACAACTTGCTCTCTATTTAGTACCTTAAGAGCAGCATTAATACCAGCAATTAAACCTTGGGCTGCCGCTTCTTCATATCCAGAACTACCATTAAACTGACCACCACTAAATAAACCTTTAACATTCTTAAACTCAAGCGTAGATTTTAATTGCATTGGATTTATACAATCATATTCTATTGCATAGGCGTTTCTCACTATTTTAGCATTTTCAAGTCCTGCTACCGAACGATACATCTTATATTGAACATCTTCTGGTAAGGAACTTGACATTCCTCCAATATACATCTCATTTGTGTAATTACCTTCAGGTTCAATAAATACTTGATGCCTTTCTTTGTCAGCAAAACGAACAACTTTATCTTCAATTGATGGACAATATCTAGGTCCCGTTCCTTCAATTGCTCCTGAATAAATTGGTGATCGGTCAAGATTTTCACGTATTATTTCATGAGTTTGTTCATTCGTGTAAGTTAACCAGCAAGAAATCTGCTCTTTTTGTATATCCTCTGCTGTATTTGTAAATGAAAATGGTACTATTTTGTCATCACCTTTTTGTTCAATCATTTTGCTGAAATCAATACTTCTTTTATCAATTCTTGCAGGTGTACCTGTCTTAAAACGGAACATTTCGATTCCTAAATTTTTCAGTGATTCTGTTAGATAATTTGCAGCTGATAATCCATTTGGTCCAGTATAATTACTTACGTCACCGTAAATACATCTTGCTTTTAAATAGGTTCCTGTACATAATACAACTGCTTTACAAGGATATATTGCTCCAGAATACGTTTTAACTCCTGTCACTTTTCCATCTTCAGATAATATTTCAACAACTTCACCTTGTTTTAACGTAAGGTTATCTGTACTTTCTAGGACACCTCTCATAGTTCTACTATATTCCATCTTATCAGCTTGTGCTCTTAGAGAATGTACTGCTGGACCTTTTGATTCATTTAACATCTTTGATTGAATATAGGTTTTATCAATATTCTTGCCCATTTCTCCACCAAGCGCATCAATTTCTCTAACTAAGTGTCCTTTTGAGCTTCCCCCTACATTGGGATTACATGGCATAAGTGCAACACTATCCATGCTTATTGTAAATACAATTGTATTTAATCCTAATCTTGCACTTGCTAGTGCTGCTTCACATCCTGCGTGCCCAGCCCCTACAACAACTACATCATAACTCTCATATATATATGCCATTCTGATTCCCATGCCTTTCAACTCATACAATCCATTTTATATCTTCAACTATTTTCCCATACAGAACTCGCTAAATATGGTATTTACCAAATCATCTTCAATTGACTCTCCAATAATAGTTCCCAATCTTTCATAAGCACTCATTAAGTCGATTGAATAGAAGTCTTCTGGCATTTGATCTTTTATACTACGGACTACTTGCTCAAGACTATCCAATGATTCCTGAATTGCTTGCTTATGTCTTGCATTTGTAATATATATTTCATCATTAAAGTCAATATTTCCTGTAAAAAACATATGCATGATTGTATCTTTAAACTGATCGATCCCAAGTTTTTCTTTTGCAGATATACTTATAACATCTTTACCTGTAATATTTCTAATTTCCTCTTCTTTAACTTTGATATTTAAATCAATCTTATTTAACAGAATAATTGCTTTTTTATTTTCTATTAATGAAATGATATCTCTATCATTAACATCAAGTTCTGAAGATGCATCCACAACATAGATTACTAAATCAGCTTCTTCAATCCATTTTTTAGCTTTACTAACTCCTATTTGTTCAACTATATCTGAAGTTTTACGTATACCTGCAGTATCAATTATATTTAAACCAATTCCTGCAATATTAATTGATTCTTCTAATGTATCCCTTGTAGTTCCTGCAATATCTGTAACAATTGCTCTTTCTTCACCCAATAATACATTCAGCAAGGATGATTTTCCTGCATTCGGTTTTCCAATGATTGCAGTATTTATTCCTTCTTTTAATATCCTTCCTTCATCTGAAGATGAAAGTAACTTTTCTAATATTATTTTGCTTTCTGAAACATGCGTAAGCAATTCTTCAGAAAAATTATCTAATGATATGTGTTCTGGATCATCTAATGCAGCTTCTATAAATGCAATGTCTCGTATAATATTTTTTCGTATCTCGTTTATTTTACTTAATAAATTACCTTGTAATTGCTTGATTGAACTCTTTAAGGCATAATCATTTTTTGCATTAATTACATCCATAACGGCTTCAGCCTGAGATAAATCAATTCTGCCATTTAAAAATGCTCTTTTGGTAAATTCACCAGGTTCTGCTGGTCTAGCACCTTGTTTTATGACGATGTCCAATATACGCTTCGTAACAACAACACCACCATGACATTGTATTTCTACGACATCTTCCGCTGTATAACTATTTGGACCTTTCATTATTAAAACCAATGCCTCATCTACCACCTGACTGTTCTCTATAATATATCCATAATGAACAGTGTGGCTATTTACTTCAGATATTTTTTTCTTTCCACCCTTCGATAAATATATCCTATCTATTATGGATAAAGCATCTTCTCCACTTATTCTTATAATACTTATTCCTGCATTGCTAACCGCTGTTGCAATTGCAGCTATGGTATCTGTATTCATATTTTTTCTCCATTTACAATAGCCGATAGAATAATATTCTATCGGCTATTTCACATTGAATATTACATCTAACTACTACCTACTGATATAATATTTTTATTACCAAGTTGTTTATATACTACTTTCCTTATTATACTCTTTTTTACTATAATCTTTTTTATATTCTTTATTATATCTTTTCAGTGAAACAACTACTCTTCTATAAGGTTCTTCGCCTTCACTGTGCGTTTCAACAAATTTATCATTCTGAAGAGTAGAATGAATAACTCTTCTTTCATAAGGATTCATAGGTTCAAGAGAAACAGATTTTTTCGTTCTTTTTACTTTATACGCAATGTTTTTTGCAAGATTCTGAAGAGTCTCTCTTCTTCTTTCTCTATAGTTTTCTGTATCAATCTTAACTTTTAAATAACTACTACTTTCCTTGTTTACAACTAAACTTGTTAAGTACTGTAATGAGTCTAATGTTTGTCCTCGTTTACCAATGAGAACACCCATTTCATTTCCACTTATATTAATATCAACCGTACCTTGAACTTCATCATATTTTAAATCAATAGAAGCTTGAATGTTCATTGCAAGAAATAATCTTTCAAGAAAATGTCTTGTTACACCTTCTATGCTAAACTTACATCTTGCTTTTATCTTTGCTGGTTTATTATTAAATAAACCTAAAAAACCACTACTTGCTTTCTCGATTACTTCATATTCAAGATTATCACTGCTTGTTCCTAATTTAATGGTTGCCTCTGTTATCGCATCAGAAACTGTTTTAGCAGTAATATAGGTCCAATCCATCACGATTATTTATCCCCCTTATCAGAATTATTCCTATTTTTCAGAAGATTGGCGTTTGCAGCGATACTTCCAGATTTATAGGAAACATCACTCTTTTGATAATTTGATGGTTCATTTGATTTATTACTTGTACTAGTACTTTTTTGATTTACACTTGTATGAATCGATTTTGTCTGTTTCTTAGCCAATTCTTCTAATTGTTTATTAGGATCAATTCCTAACTTTTCATTTCTCTTCTTAGACTTTTCAACATTAATTTTAATTAAATCATTTACGTCAATTTTATCTAGGTATCTATTAATAGCAATTTGTTGTATTATTTGGAATACACTACCTGTAATCCAGTAGACACCAATACCTACTGGCATTGCTAAACACATAACCCCTGACATAATTGGCATTACTGTATTCATTGTCTTCATTGTTGATGCTGCTGTACTATTCTCATCCATATTTGCAGTAGCAGGCATAAATTTTGTTTGTAAAAATTGGAATGCTGCAGCTAATATAGGTATAATAATACCAGGGAATGTAAATCCAGGAACATCAGCAATATTTAATCCAAATAAAAACTTATTAATGTGAATGATGTGATTTGAATTTGTATGAATAACATCCGCTAATTGTGGAAATTTATCAACTAACTTATCCCATTCATTTGCATTAAACTTTGATAATATATCTATGATATTGTTCGTCTGTAAATTACCAGAAATTTTAACATGAACTTGGCTAGCAAAATCCTTCATTATGCTAGCATATCCATTTGTATCTTGTATACCATTTGCTACTGATGCATATAATGCATGTACATCATTAACATAAGCTGGTATATTATATACTACACGATATAGTGCGAATATTATTGGAAGCGTGATTAATAACGGTAAACAACCTGCTGTTGGATTAGAACCGTATTTTTGATAAACAGCTTGAGTTTCCAACTGTTGCTTTTTCATTGAAGCTTCATCTTTTTTACCTTTATATTTTTGCTGAATTTTCATTAGCTCAGGACTCATTGCAGAAGAAACTTTACTAAACTTTTGTTGTTTAATTGTTAAAGGTATCATTAACGACTTAACGATAAATGTAAACAAAACAATACATAAAGCTGCATTAGTTACATTGAATAATGATAAAAATTCGTACAACGCATTTAATATTAACCCTAATAATTTCGCAACTGGTCCAATAAAAATACCCTGATATTGGGTAAGAAATACACTAAACAATTATTTTTCCTCCTTGGAGCTTTGTTCTATTATGGGACTGGATCATATCCCCCTTTAGCAAACGGATGGCATCGCAGTATCCTTTTTATTGCAAGATATGTCCCTTTTATAGCACCGTATTTTTCTAGCGCTTCAATTGCATACATAGAGCAGGTTGGCGTATAGATACATGATGGCCTACCTTTTAATGGAGAAATATATTTCCGATACAATCTTATTAAAAACACCAAAATTCGTTTCATATTCACAACTATTTCATCTCATTTTCTATCTTACTATTTTATGAATTTTGCCTAAATGAAGAACCGCACTACTTACTTCATTATAATTCTTGTCTTTAATACCTACTCTAGCAATTACCACTATATCTAAACCATTCTGAAACATTGTTTCATTCAATCGATAGCTTTCTCGAATTAACCTCTGTACTCGGTGTCTAACTACACTGTTACCAACTTTTTTACTAACAGATATTCCAATTCTATTCCTATTCAATTCATTTTTTAAAATATACATGACTAAATATTTATTTGCATACGACTTTCCTTTATCATAAACATTTTTAAAGTCACGATTTTTCTTTAATGATTCTGACAACATCAAAATCTCCTAATTTCCACTTTTCATTCTAATAATTTCATTAATAATAGAAGAAAAGGTCACAATAATGCGACCTATGCTGATAATTTATTTCTTCCTTTTGCTCTTCTGCTAGAAAGTACTTTTCTACCATTAGCAGTACTCATTCTTGCTCTGAATCCATGAACCTTAGCTCTTGATCTCTTTTTTGGTTGATATGTCATTTTCATATTAAGACACCTCCTTTGATAATACCTAACTATATATAGTAAGCGTATTGATTCTATTCTAATGTAATTGAAAATATCATGTTAATTATATGCGCTATCTCTTGCTTCGTCAAGTACTTCTTTTATCACTTTTTATTAGAATCTTTCAATAATATTTCTGAAGAGAATAAGTTACCAACATTTTTTTGTTCACAATTGTTAATTTTGATAGTTATCCACAAATTGTTGATAACATGTGGATAACTATCAAAATATGTGTTAATATTATATCATGATACAGTTTTTAGTTAAGGATTATGTAATTTCAGTAAGCTGTTTATATTTTTGACTGTTTATTAACAATTATGTGAATAAACTATTTTAATATGTGGATTACTTGTTTAACTTCAGAGGAATTCACACTATACACTTTAGTTTATCCACAAAAATATTATAATTCGCTTATTAATTTAATTAATAATACACAAAAATATGGCCATATTCCACAACCAAGAATAATAACCATTGAAAATGCAACAAATTTGTTATAAGATATAGTATATGAAAATTTATAATTAGGGGGATTATG